>CAYORK010000010.1:0-34900 GCA_964406345.1 uncultured Actinomycetes bacterium
ACTTCACATCAACTTCTCGCTCGTAGACTCCTACCCATGAGCGAGATACTGCCTAACGTCACCAGCGACGAGATCGACCTCGAGAAGGACGAGTCTGCGCGAGAGGCGGAGATCCAGCGGGATCGCCCACCCCATCACGATCGCTGAGGTCAATCGCTGCTAGAACTCGTCTTACTGCTCGAACCGCTAGAACTGCTCGAACCGCTTGAGTTGGTGGTGCTGGTACCTGTCGTCGCAGGAGTCGAACTCGCACTTGTAGAAGAGGTGCTCTCGCTCTTCGCGCTCGATGCGCTCCTTGAGTCGGTCTTGTAGAAGCCGGAACCCTTGAAGACGATCCCCACGCTGTTATAGACCTTGCGGACTGCGCCTTGGCACTTCTCACAGGTGCTTATGGCATCGTCGGAGAAGGACTGGACCACCTCGAACTCATGACTGCACTCGGTGCAGAGGTATTGATAGGTGGGCATTGCGCCATTGTAGAAAGAGTGGTGGTGGATGACGAATCGAGAGGATAATCGCCACATGCTGATCAAGCGCAAGAGTGTGGTCCTGCTTACTTCTTTGCTCATCTCGCTCATCACTTCGACCTTGGGCGTGAATGGCGCGCAAGCAGTGGAGGTGACCGCCACCTCACCGGGTATCGATGCTACGGTCGTGGTCGCTCCGAATTTCGTCTCCGTAACCGCCGATCAAGAACTCTTGGAGTTCGGTAATGCGCTCGTCGTTCTCTCTCCATCTAATGAACGAGTCGATGATGGCCTAATCACCGTATCGGGGAACACGGTCTCAGTCGGCATCACGGAACTTACGGAATCAGGGAAGTACCTCGTCGAGTACGAGCTCCTGGTCTCGGAGGATTCACCGCTCTTTGGGAATTTCTCATTCCGTTTCCAAGCACCACCGGTCATCGATGAGTCGACGGCGTCGCCGACGCCCGGGAGTGAAGACGGTGGAAACGAGGATGGTTCACGCGAAGTAGGGAGCAATCTCACTGATTACCTCGTGATCGGACTTCTCGTCCTTGCCTTCTTCGTCCTAATGTGGCTGGCGCGTTTCGCCCGATCAACTTTCCGTAAGGAGTAGTTCTGCTACTCGTAGCTACCGACTTCCTTCCCGTCATCTCTGGCCTTCTAGTCACCGGTTATCTCTTCGCACAAGCCTTCTTGCTTCCGGAGCGTGGAGGTGTCATAACTCGGGTCGGAATCTCCACCATCATCAAGATCGCACTTCTCTGGGTGATCTCGAGCGCAGTCACGATCGTCGTGAACTTGCGCGAGATCATCGGTGGCGAATTCGACGCCACGACATTGCGCTCATTTCTGACACAGACCGGGTTGGGGCGGACGCTTGCCATCCAGTTCATCGCATCTTCTTTTGTGCTGCTCTTGTTGGGAAGGCTTCGACGTAGCGGAGGAGCGTTGGCGCTCCTTCTCGTATCACTCGTCGCCTTGATCGCACCCTTCTTCGAGAGCCATAGCGGTGATGCGGGGATGCATGGTCTCGCCATCGGTTCGATCATCTTTCACGTTGGGGCGATAGCGCTATGGATTGGCGGACTCGTCTCGTTGCTCTTCCTCGACGGTCCTACTCGTGCTTTGGTGCTCCCTCGATTCTCTTCCATCGCGCTCTGGCTCTCTTTGATTGTGATCTCAACAGGAGTCGCCAACAGTTGGACCCGAATGAACTTCATCGATGCCTGGGGATCGAGCTATAGCCTGATCTTGATCTTCAAGGTGACGCTCGTCATCGCTCTCATCGCCTTGGCTAGCTATCTCAGGAGGAGTTTCGCTGTTCGAGGGCTCTCGACTCCTCTAATCACTCTCGAAGTGATACTTCTCGCCTTCATCTCTCTCGTGGGGAGTTGGCTCTCGCGGACCGAGCCACCGTTACGCGGAGATACATTGTCAGCAGATGATCTGCGCGCCCTTGCTATCACTGGAGTGAGATTTCCAGAGGAGCCAACTTTCTGGAGATTGAGCATCGCCTATGAGGCAGATGGAATCATCCTGGGCACATTGATCCTTGTCACTGCCCTCTACATCGCGGGCGTCGTGAAGTTATCGAGGAATGGCGTCAAGTGGCCGGTGGGGCGAACCATCGCCTTCGCACTCGGCATCTCTGTCATCGATTTCGCGACGAGTGGTGGACTTGGTCTCTACTCGTTCTTCTCCTTCTCGCATCACATGATGGCGCACATGCTTCTCGGGATGGTTGCCCCCATTGGAATCGTCTTGGGCGCACCTATCACCTTGGCGCTGAGAGCCCTCCCCGCCGGACGGACTCTTCTGCATTCTGACGAAGGGGATGGACGTGGGTCAGAAGTAGAGAGAGGTCTACGCGGTCTCCTCACCGTGATCCTCTCATCGCGATTCGTCGCCATCTTCAGCAACCCGATCGTGGCGCTCGCGATCTTCGATGGTTCACTCTTCGCGCTCTACTTCACTCCGATCTTCGATCTCTTGATGGGAAGCCATCTCGGACACATCGCAATGAGTCTCCACTTCTTGCTCGCCGGCATCCTCTTCTTCCATGTGATCATCGGTATAGATCCACGGCCCAAGCAATATCCATTCATTTTCCGGATCGTCATCCTCTTTGCGGCGATGAGCATCCATGCCTTCTTCTCCATCGCCCTTCTCTCGTCAACGAGCTTGATCGGAGGCGAGTACTACGAGACATTGGCAACGCCATGGGTTCCGGATCTGCTTGAGAATCAGCGCATCGGAGCGTCGATTGGATGGGCGATGGGGGAGATACCCATCCTTCTCTCACTCGTTGCCACCTTCATCCAATGGATGCGATCGGATGAGCGTGAGGCTGCGCGGATCGAGCGGCGTTCGAAGTTGGCGAAGTCTCGTGGTGAGAAGGACGAGTTGGAGCAATACAACGATTACCTTGCTGAACTTGCCAAGCGAGACAAGAGACTGGATTAATGACGCCCATGGACGCACTCTTCTCACTACCCGACGAATACCGAGCACTCCGCGAGAGTGTGAGGTCGCTTGCAGAGAAGAAGATTGCCCCCTTTGCGAAAGAGGTCGATGAAGAGGCGCGCTATCCGCAGGAAGCACAAGATGCTCTGCAGAGTGCAGGGCTAGCTGCAGCCCATGTCCCGACGGAGTTCGGTGGTGACGGTGCAGACGCACTTGCTGTTGCGATCATCATCGAGGAAGTAGCGCGTGTCTGTGGCGCATCGTCATTGATCCCCGCCGTCAACAAACTCGGATCATGGCCATTGATCCTCGCAGGTAATGATGAGCAGAAGAAGAAGTGGCTACCAGAGTTGGCGAAGGGACGAGGTTTCTCGTACTGCCTCTCGGAGTCCGAGTCGGGTTCCGATTCGATCGCAATGAAGACGAAGGCAGTCTTCGAAGGTGGACGATGGATCCTCAATGGAAGTAAGAAGTGGATCTCCAATGCAGGGGTCTCTGATTTCTACACAGTTCTTGCGGTGACCGATCAAGCAGCGCGATCAAAAGGAATCACAGCCTTCGTCGTCGAGAAATCCGATCCAGGGGTCTCTTTCGGTGCGCACGAGAAGAAGATGGGAATGCGGGGATCTCCGACTCGCGAGGTCTACTTCGACTCAGTCGCTCTCGACGAGAGTCGCGTCCTCGGACAGGTTGGAGAGGGATTCGCAATAGCAATGCGCACTCTCGATCACACGCGAATCACCATCGCAGCCCAAGCACTCGGTCTGGCCCAAGGAGCATTCGAAGTGGCAACTCGCTACGCCCGAGAACGTAAGCAATTCGGAAAGCCCATCTTCGACTTCCAAGCGGTGCAGTTCATGCTCGCAGACATGGCGATGCAGATCGAGGCAGCGCGCGGCATCACCTACCAGGCTGCGATGAAGAGCGAACGTGAGGAATCTGATCTCACCTTCTATTCCGCAGCATCGAAGTGTTTCGCGACAGATGTCGCCATGCGTGTCACCACCGATGCGGTGCAGGTCCTTGGGGGCTATGGATACGTCAATGACTACCCCGTGGAGCGGATGATGCGGGATGCCAAGTTGACCCAGATCTATGAGGGAACCAATCAGATCCAGAGATTGGTGATGGCGCGACATCTCGACAAGTTGATGTAGTTCGAGTTTCCGTCTTACCTTTTGAATCGAACCACTATCTCTGGAAGTGCGACCGCATCGACTCGCACATCGTGTGGTTCGTATGGAAGTGATTCACTCGATACCTCTTCGTCATGAAGGAGTGCGATCTTCCAGGAGTTGATCGCCGCATCCGCCTTCAGTGCTCGATCGTAAGAACCACCGCCTTGCCCTAATCGAACGCCACTCCTATCAACACGAAGTGCGGGACAGATGACGACATCGATCTGACCGATGAATTCCTTACCTGTTGGCTGCATGAGATTGCCGCGCTTCTTGCTCTTCTCGAGCTTTGACGAGCCATCCCATTCGACCCATCTGATGACACTGTCCTCATCGATTCCCGGCAAGACCAATCTCTTACCCATCGTCAGGATCGATTGATTGAGGCGAGAGGTGTCCGGCTCATCACCGTAGGAGATGTAGGAGGCAACGGTCGTTGCAGAAGTGATCTCTCTCGCATTGCAGAGATGGAGCCAGTCACCACCAAGGCTTCGCTGACTTCTCTCGAAGCGAAATCGTCTTCGTAACTCGCTCTTTTTCGATGCAAGGTCATCACGCACTTACCAACTATAAAAAGTCTCATGAGGTAAAGTCCGCATTATGCGTGTGGGTGAGTTCGCTTCAGCTCTGCTTTCGATGGCGACTCCGCTGGCTCCGCTGGATATGCCACTCCTGGATTCCCATGGTGCGACGCTCTCTGCAGATGTCCTTTCCGAGGGGCGAGTCGTGCTCGCAGAAGGTGTTCGAATCAGATCGACACAGATCGGTCTTGCCGCCACTTTGGGTCTAGACCATCTGCCGACAAGGCCGCAACCTCGTGTGGTTGTCGTTGCACTCAGTGAGAACACCGCGATGACGAGCGCCGCTGCGACCAATTCCTGGCTTCTCACCACAGCGATGAAGGAAGCTGGAGCGCTCGGATATCGAGTACTTATCCAATCCGATACCGCTGCACACACCAAGGCGATCATTGAGGATCAGTTGGTTCGATCCGATCTCCTCGTCGTTACGGGAGATCACGGTGATGGGCCATTCGATCACGTATTGGAAGTCCTCTCGCGAATCGGCCAGATGGAGAGTGTCGATCTCCGCTACCTTCGAGGTGGACGCCATGCCTATGGCGCAGTGGGACCTGAGAGGACTCCGGTGATTCTCCTTCCCGGTAATCCGATTGCCGCATACATCTCAACTGAGATCTTCATCCGTCCGATGATCCGACAGATGATGGGACTCAATGAGATCCATCGCCCTGTGATCCGGGCTCGTTTGGAATCCGAGCTCACATCACTTCCTGACTATCACGAATTCCTTCTCGCCAACTGGACTCGGCGCGATGGCAGCGACCATGTCCGAGCACTCGATGACCAAGAAAGCATGGTGGCGCTCGCCGAAGCGAACGCGCTCATCGCCATCTCTGCCGATGATGATAGGAAGGCGAGTGGCAGCGAAGTCGATGTGATCCTCTTGGAGCGTCGATACATATGAATCGGCTACCGATGCCGATCCTCTCCGCATCGGGTCGGGTAGAACTTCGCCCCTTACGTCTTCGCGACAAGAAGGCATGGCTCGCCTTGCGAAGGCGAAATCATGATTGGCTCAAACCCTGGGAGGCGACTTCGCCAACACAGATCCACTTCCAGCCGCCTCGATATTGGGAGCTGGTCCGATTCCACCGACGTGAAGCGAGAGCGCTGCGCTCGCTCTCATTGATGATCTGGGTGGAAGGGGAGATGGTCGGACAGATCAATCTCGGAGGGATCGCATTCGGGGCACTCCGGGGGGCCCACATCGGTTACTGGATCGATCAAGGGCATAGCAATCGCGGGATAACCACTGAGGCGGTCATCACATTGACCGAGTTCGCCTTCTCGGAACTTCGTCTACATCGGATCGAGATCTCATTTCGCCCGGAAAATGACGCATCAAAGAGAGTGGCTGAGAAATCCGGCTATCACTACGAGGGCATGAGGCCGAGATTCCTTCATATTGATGGGCAATGGCGGGATCACGTCGTCTTCGTCCGTGAGAATCCGTCCATTCAATAGTTCTCCATCATCCGACTCTGAAGAAAGTCGACGGTTGGAAATACCCGAAAAGTCCGATTGCTCCATTTATCTTTAGCCATCATGGGCGCGGGCTTCATTTACCTCATCATCGTCGGTCTCTGGGTCGCCTATTTCCTCCCACGTTGGATCAATGCACATGAGGAACATGCCGGAAGATCCGTAGATCGATATCAAGCGCTCCTCGATGTCGTCGGTCGCACTGCGACTGGTGAAGAGAGAAATCGATTCTCAGCAGAGAAGAGAGAACAACTCCTCCATACTCGACGGATAACCTTTCTTGCACTCGCATCACTCTTCTTGGTGACGATTCTCTTGGCTGCTGTCGGAATGCTCTCCACGATCTTGGTCACCGTTCCGATGATCGGAATGGGTGCGTATGTCTTCGTGGTCAGGAGACAGATCTCTTCTGAAGTGCATGCAAGAAGCACGCAAACCTCGTCACAAGATCATGATCCTGTGATTCACAACAACATCTATCGAAACAAGTACGCGGAGTTGATCACCAAGGTGACACGTGAGGAGCGAACCGAGCATTGGGTTCCACTCGCAGAGCGAGACTCCTATCAATCGAAGGGCATCACACTCTTGCCGAAGGGATCGGCAGCATCACGTGAGACATGGGAGCCGACTCAGGTGCCCGCACCAAGTTATCTTTCCGCACCGCGAGTCGTTCAGACTCGAAGGGTGATCGACCTTACGACTCCTGGCGCCTGGACTGCTGCCAATGCGGCGAAGCTGGAAGAAGAGAGTCGTGCCCTCCTCGCGCCAAGTCCGGATCAGATCTTCGATCAAGAGGTTGCTGAAGAGGTTGCAGAACAGATCGAACGACTACGTCGCGCTAACTAAAGCACGGCTGAGGGATTCACTTCTCGAGTTCATCCTTCGAATTCGCTTTTCGAATTCGCCTTTCGAAATCACCCCTTGAACCCCTTAGAGAATCACTTGAAGAAAGCCCTTTTGGGGGCTCAAATCCAACTCTCCAACCACATGCGTGATTTCCATTGGTCATAGGTGATCACTTCCGCAACATGTATGGGTAGGAAGTAGAGGAAGAAGAGGAATACCAGGATCGATCCGGTGGTGAGGATCGCTCTCGCCCTGGGGTGATGTAGCTCAAGTTCACGGGCTAGGTAAGCGATAGCGAGGATCAGGAATGGCAATATCGAGATCGCATAGAAGGTGAACATCGTCCGATCTGGAAAGAGGAACCACGGGAGGAAACCTGCAGAGAATGCCGAGAGGACTAAGAGCGCATTCCTATCTCTGCGGCTGATGAGGTAACCAATGAGGCTCGCTACCGCGATAGTGCCCAACCACCAGATCAAAGGGTTTCCGAGTGCAAGGACTTCTTGCGCACACTGCTCTTCACCGCAACCTTTCGGACTCTCGTAGAAGAAGGAAGTCGGTCTACCCATCACGAGCCAGCTCCATGGGTGTGAACGATAAGGATGTTCGGCATCGAGATTGGAATGGAATCCATAGATCTCTCTATGGAAATTCCAGAGAGCTATCAGTGGGTTCGAGTCAGAGGTACGCGCCCACCCTCGATCACTGATCAACCAGCCCGTCCACGAGAGAAGATAGATCACGCCAGCAATCGGAAGAGCAAGGAGGATCTTTGCTCCATCAACGATCTTCATCTCTCGAAGTCCGCGACTCCTCAACTCAATCAAGAGCGCGATAGCGAGGAAGACAACGAGGAAGTAGAGACCACTCCACTTGATCGAGATCGCCAAGCCGAGTGCGATACCCATCCAGAGGTATTGCCTCTCAACCAACGCCCAGAATGCGAGGAGCGCGAAGAGAGCAAGGAAGTTGTCGAGAAGTGCGGTCCTCGACATCACGATTGCCAACCCGTCGATTGCAAGGAGAAAGGCCGCCAAGAGCGCGACCTGCTTCGAAGCGAAGAGGCGAAGGGCAACGAGATAGATCACCACGACACTGACCACACCGACTAGCGCTGTCGTGAAACGCCAACCGAAGGAGTCATCGCCGAAGATCGCGATTCCGAGGGAGATCAGCCACTTTCCGACGCTCGGGTGGACGATGAACTCAGGTTTCGCTCCATCCACCTCGACACCGTTTGCCAGTAGGTCCTTGGCACCATCGACGTAGTAGACCTCATCGAAGACGAGGGCATCTGGGCGTGAGAGATTGAGGAATCGAACCAACGTTGCGATGATGACGATGATGGCGAGTGGCACAGACTTAAGTTTGGCCAACATAGCGATTAGCCTACCGACCACTATGGCACCACTCATCGTCGCATCGACTCCGATTGGGAATGTCGGTGATGCGTCAGAACGATTGCGTGAAGCGATCGTCAGTGCCGACCTCATCGCAGCAGAGGACTCACGTAAGTTCCATCGCCTCGCAAGTGACTTGGGCATTCGCTTCGATGCGCGTCTCCTCTCATTCTTTGAGGGAAACGAGAGCGATCGGATCCCGACCTTGATCTCGGAGATAGAGTCAGGGAAGAAAGTCCTCCTCCTCACTGATGCTGGCACGCCCGGCGTGAGTGATCCCGGTTTCCGATTGATCCGTGCTGTGATCGATCGTGCTCTGCCTCTCACGGTCCTTCCAGGTCCGAGTGCAGTGCTGACTGCATTGCTTTACTCTGGCTTTCCATCTGCGACCTTCGCCTTCGATGGATTCCTGCCGCGAACCGAGTCGGCTTTGGAGCGTTACCTTGAGCGAATTCAAAGTGAACCTCGAACTGTCGTGGTCTTCGATTCACCAAGGAGGACATCTGACACCCTGCAAGTCGCACAAAGGGTCTTAGGTGATGCACGCGAGATCGCGATCTGCCGTGAGATGACGAAGACTTACGAGGAAGTCTTTCGAGGCACGATCAAGGACGCTCTCACCTGGGCCCAGGGTCGTGATGCGAGTGAAGGCATCAAAGGAGAGATCACACTGGTCTTCGCACCCTTCGTCGAAGAGCGAGAAGTCAGCGATGAGGTGATCATCATCCGCGCCCGAGAACTCTTCGAGGATGGTTACTCATCGAAGGACCTTGCATCGATCATCTCGTTGGAGTTCTCGATCTCGAAGCGAAGGGCATATGACCTGGCGAATTCGATCAAGGGTGAAGGAAGTTAGGATGCGCCAATGGCCAAGGCCTTCTACCTCACGACGCCGATCTACTACGTCAATGATGCGCCACATATAGGTCATGCCTACACCACGGTCGCCGGAGATGTGCTGACTCGATGGCATAGAGCTCGTGGTGAAGAAGTCTGGTATCTCACTGGCACTGATGAGCATGGACAGAAGGTCCTCCGCACTGCAGAAGCGAATCAGGTAGCGCCTCAAGATTGGTGTGACCGTCTCGTCGAAGAGGCGTGGAAGCCTTTGTGGCGCGATCTCAATATCGCCAATGACGACTTCATTCGCACGACCGAGGATCGTCACATGGTGCGCGTTCAGCGATTTCTCTCCTCACTGAAGGAGAAGGGTTACATCTACGAAGGGGAGTACGAAGGCCCTTATTGCGTCGGGTGTGAGGAGTTCAAGCTCGAGGGCGATCTCATCGATGGGAACTGCCCGATCCATTCCAAGCCAGTCGAACGATTGAAGGAGAAGAACTACTTCTTCAAGCTCTCCCACTTTGTCGAGCCACTCTTGGAGCGCTATCGAAAGAATCCAGAGAGCTGCGAACCAGAGAGTGCGCGTAACGAGGTGATCGCCTTCCTTGAGGGCGGTGTTCAGGACCTCTCCATCTCGCGATCGAGCTTCTCCTGGGGAATTCCAGTTCCATGGGATGAGAAGGAGGTCGTCTATGTTTGGTTCGATGCTCTCCTCAACTATGCGACTGCTGTCGGTCTTGGCGATCCCAAGGAGAGTGAACTAGGACGGAAGTTCGAGTCGACATGGCCAGCGAGCGTTCATCTTGTAGGTAAGGACATCTTGCGTTTCCACGCCGTGATCTGGCCTGCGATGTTGATGGCTGCAGGGTTGCCGTTGCCAGAGAAGGTCTTCGCACATGGCTGGCTATTGGTCGGTGGCGAGAAGATGAGTAAGAGCAAGCTGACCGGAATCGCACCGCACCAGATAACGGATCACTTCGGCGTCGATGCATTCCGTTATTACTTCCTTCGCGCTATCCCATTCGGCAGTGACGGCTCTTTCTCATGGGAGGACATGTCTGCGCGCTACACCAGCGAGCTTGCGAATGACTTTGGAAACCTTGCATCGCGTGCCACGGCGATGATCGGAAAGTATTGTGAAGGCAGATTGCCAGAACGCAGTGATGCAGAAGTGCTCGCTAGTGCTCTTCGCGAGACTGTGAAGAAGGCGGATGCAGCCTTCCTTCGTCTTGATTTTCAAGGCGGTATTGGTGCTGCGATGGAGTTCTGTAAGGCGGTCAATGGTTATCTCACCGAGAAGGAACCATGGATCATCGCAAAGGATCCAACACGTATGGGTGAGGTGCACGAGATCCTCTACAACACTGCCGAAGCACTTCGCGCTCTTGCGATCCTGCTGCATCCAGTGATGCCATCGAGTTGTGAACGACTCTGGTCTTGGATCGGTGGCGAATCGTTGGGCCCGATCACATCGATGCGTATCGATCAGGTTGCTGAGTGGGGGCAACTCCAGCCAGGAACCGAAGTGACGAAGGGTGATGCCCTCTTCCCGCGTCTGGAGGATTAGCCGTGGCTGATCGACATAACCGAGATATCGATCGACCTAAGGCCCCGCTACCTGATCCACTTCCCCTACCGTGTGTCGATTCGCATGCCCATCTTGAGATTGTCACCAACACCGGAGTCGACGATCCTGCCTTGGATGAAGTGATCGAGGAGAGTAGATCTGTCGGCATCGATCGAATCGTCCAGGTCGGTTACTCCGCGGAACAATCGGAGTGGTCTGCTGCACTGGCGCGTCGATTCGATTCCACGGTCCTCGCTGCCGTCGCACTTCATCCCAATGAAGCACCTGTCGTCGAAGACCTTGAGGCTGATCTGGCAATCATCGAGCGATTGGCTGATGAGGAACGAGTCCGTGGGATCGGCGAGACGGGATTGGACTTCTTCCGTACCGAAGAGGCGCTACAGGAGCGTCAGCGCTACTCGTTCAGACGTCACATAGATATTGCAAAACGTAAAGGCAAGGCGCTGATCATCCATGATCGCGATGCTCATCGTGCGGTCCTCGATGTACTTGATGAGGAAGGGGCACCAGAGATCACGATCTTCCATTGCTACTCCGGTGATGTCGAGATTGCGAAGGAGTGCGTAAGGAAGGGTTACTACCTCTCATTCGCAGGGACATTGACCTTCAAGAATGCACCACACCTTCGTGAGGCGATCCTTGAGGTGCCGAAGGAACTCTTGCTCGCTGAGACGGATTCCCCGTTCCTTGCTCCGATGCCTTTTCGGGGATACCTCAATACCCCGGCACAGACCGCGCGCACCATCACTTTCATGGCTGAGCACCGTGGTGACGACCTTGAGGTTCTGATCGAGAACCTTTCGGCGAATGCCGAGCGCTGTTTCGGCTCTTTCGCCAGTGGCAGATGAGAAGCGATGAGCGACGCTAGGAAGATCTCACTCCTCGGTGCGACCGAGATCAGGCAGATCGCAGAGGAATTGGGAGTCGTTCCAAGCAAGTCACTTGGACAGAACTTCGTCCATGATTCGAATATCTGCGAGAAGATCGTCCGACTTGCTGGGATCACATCGAAAGACCGTGTCGTCGAGATCGGTCCTGGACTTGGATCACTCTCGCTCTCGATTGCTCGCACTGGAGCCCATCTCATCGCAGTGGAGATCGATGATCGATTGGCAAGGAGATTGCCGCAGACGTTGCGAAGTCACGGTGTAGAGGATGGCGCTTTCACTGTGATCGTAAAGGATGCGATGGAGCTCACTGTCCAAGAGATAGAGGGATCCGTTCCTGCTAAGGGTTCGATCAAGGTTGTCGCGAACCTTCCCTATAACGTCTCGGTACCCGTGCTCATCCACCTCTTGGAGATGGAGAGGATCGAGAGCGCCATGGTGATGGTTCAGAGTGAAGTCGCTAGGAGATTGGCCGCCAAGCCAGGAAGCAAGGAATATGGCGTTCCAAGTGCGAAAGTCGCTTGGTATGCGGATGCGACATTGAGTGATCACATCCCTCGGGTCGTCTTCTGGCCAGTTCCTCGCGTCGATTCCTCACTCCTGCAATTGCACATCCGTCGAGCCATCTCAGGCGAGGAGGATCGTCATCTCACCTTCGAGATCATCGATGCCGCCTTCAACCAACGACGGAAGATGCTGAGAGGTTCGCTCTCTCGACTCATTGCTGAGCGTGCTCCGGATTTGGGCGTGGAGGAGATTCTCGAACGAGCAGGTATCGACCCTACGGCTCGGGCGGAGTCGATCAGTGTCGAAGGATTTCTCTCCATCGCGCGAGCGATCAGAGCCACCGCACGCTGAGGGCGAGAAGCCGACTCGCACCTAGGACTAGGGTTCCAACCGTGGCAATCCATCACGTGACCGTTCGCGTACCGGGCAAAGTCAATCTCCAACTCTCGGTAGGCCCAAGGCGCAGCGATGGTTTTCATGAGATCGCCACTGTCTTCCAGGCTGTCTCACTTTTCGATGATGTGAAGGTCACTCTCACCAATGATATGGATCGGGATCAGCGCTTCGCGATCGAGATCAAGGCCGATCATCCTCATGGGATACCGACCGATCAGAGCAACCTCGCTTATGTCGCAGCCGACTTGATGTACAAGAAGTTCAATCTCGACGATGCTCTCGACATCTCGATCAACAAGAACATCCCAGTCGCCGGGGGAATGGCTGGCGGTAGTGCGAACGCTGCCGGAGTCATCGTCGCCCTGGATTCACTCTTCAGTCTTGGTCTAACGCGAGCAGAGATGGAAGAGATCGGCTCTGAGATCGGAAGCGATGTGCCATTCTCCATCGCGGGTGGAACCGCAATCGGTACTGGACGAGGTGAACAACTCACACCAGCGCTCGCGCGGGGAAGCTATTCCTGGGTCTTCGCACTCTCGAGCAACGGTCTCTCCACTCCTGCGATCTATGGCGAGTGTGACCGCTTGCGTGAAGGTATGGAGATCTCCTCACCACAGGTGAGTGAGTCACTGATGCATGCACTGCGCTCCGCCGATGCGAAGGCGCTTGGTAAGGCGCTTCAGAACGACTTACAACCGGCAGCATGCTCAATAAGACCTGCTCTGCGATTGATCCTCGATGTCGGTATGGATTACGGGGCCCTTGGTGGCATCGTCTCTGGATCTGGACCGACGGTGGCATTCCTCGCTGAAGATGAGGATCATGCCCTCGATCTCGTGGTTGCCCTCACATCAAGTGGAGTAGTGGGCAATGTCGTGCGTGCGAGCGGACCTGTAGTCGGCGCAACGGTGATCGACCGATAAACTACAGGCTCCTCCATTGTGTAGTGGCTAGCACATGGGCCTTTGAAGCCCAGGGTCCTGGATCGATACCAGGTGGAGGAGCCATGTAAGTAAATCTCCGCTAGTGATCGACATTCCTTTCGCTTCACTCTGAAGCAATAGAATGTCGTCATGGATTTGGCGATCATCCTGGCAGCTGGAGAAGGAACCAGGATGAGATCAGCCCAAGCGAAGGTCCTCCACGAAATCGCAGGTCGTTCCCTCATTGGACATGTCCTCGCCGCACTCGATCACCTCTCTCCGAGAGAGAAAGCAATAGTCGTCGGTGCGAAGCGCGAAGCGGTTGAGAGTCATCTCAAAGAGATCGCACCTGATGCCCTCCTCGTCCATCAAGAGATACGTAATGGAACCGGTGCTGCGGCACGTCTTGCACTCGAAGCATTCGTGGCGAAGCAGGGAAGTGTGGCGAGGCAGGGAAGTACTCCATCAACCGTGATCGTCATGGCCGGCGATACGCCACTACTTACTGGAGCATCGCTCCGTTCGCTCCAATCGCGCCATCTCGAGGCGAAGGCAAAGGCCACGGTGCTCACCGCTGAAGTCTTCGATCCGACGGGTTATGGCCGGATCATCCGTGATGACCAAGGACGCATCTCTCGGATCGTTGAAGAGAAGGATTGCAAGGAGTTCGAGAAGGAGATCGATGAGATCAACTCTGGCGTCTATCTCTTCGACTTCGACGCACTTCGAAGTGCTCTCGCGGAGCTTTCAACCGATAACGCTCAAGGTGAGGAGTATTTGACCGATGTCATCTCTATCCTGCAGCGCAAGGGTGAAGTCGTCGCCGCGGAGTTGATCCAGGACGAGACCGAGATCATCGGAGTCAATGATCGTAGGCAGCTAGCGATAGCGACGAGCGTGATGCGAGAGCGGATCAATGACGCGTTGATGCTCAGCGGCGTGACCATCACCGACCCTCTCACCACTTGGGTCGATGTGACTGTGGAGATCGCGCCTGATGTCACTTTGCTGCCGGGTACGCAACTGCTTGGCAGAACTATCGTGGAGACCGGAGCGACGATCGGACCACGTTCTACCCTGATCGACTCCTCCGTTGGACAGGATGCTCGCGTCATCGAGTCTCATGTGCGCGGCGCTGCGATCGGTTATCAGGTACAAGTTGGACCATTCAGTTTCTTGCGTGAAGGAACCGAACTTGCCACCGGATCCCGAGTTGGGGCCTATGTGGAAGTGAAGAACTCGCTAGTGGGTGAGGGGAGCAAGGTCCCTCATCTCTCCTATGTTGGGGACGCGACCATCGGCAGAGAGACCAACATCGGAGCGGCGACAGTCTTCGTCAATTATGACGGCGTGGAGAAGCACCGTACTGAAGTAGGTGACCATGTCCGTATTGGTAGTGACACGATGTTGGTCGCGCCAGTGACGATCGGGGATGGCGCATACACTGCCGCCGGTTCTGTTATCACTGAGGATGTGCCACCAGGAGCGATGGGTGTCGGTAGGTCAAGGCAGAGCAACATCTTGGATTGGGTATTGCGACGAAGGCCGAATACCAAGTCGGCTGAGGCGGCAAGCAAGAGATCGAAGAGAGCGGAGAGCTAGCGATGAATGAGCTGCGGTTAGGTTCCGAGAAGAGACTCCGTCTCTTCACTGGACGCGGTTACCCTGAACTCGCAGACGAGATCGCTAAGGAACTTGGAGTTCCGATCACACCCACCTCTGCCTATGACTTCGCAAATGGCGAGATCTTCGTTCGTTTCGAGGAGAGCGTCCGAGGTTGTGACGCTTTCGTAATCCAGTCACATACTGCACCGCTCAACAAGCAGATCATGGAGCAGTTGATCATGGTCGACGCCCTCAAGCGAGCATCGGCGAAGCGAATCACAGTCGTCGCCCCCTTCTATGGCTATGCCCGACAGGATAAGAAGCATCGAGGTCGCGAACCGATCTCCGCTCGATTGATGGCAGATCTCTTCAAGACCGCAGGAGCGGATCGTCTGATGACTGTGGACCTCCATACTGCACAGATCCAAGGGTTCTTTGATGGACCAGTCGATCACCTCTTCGCACTCCCACTTCTCACCAACTATGTCGGCTCACGAGTCGATCGCAGCAGATTGACCATCGTCTCGCCTGATTCCGGAAGAGTCCGCGTCGCGGAACGCTGGAGCGATCTCTTAGGTGGAGCGTCGATCGCATTCATCCATAAGACACGTGATCCCAAGGTGCCGAATGAGGCGACGACCGGCAAAGTCGTCGGAGACGTGAAGGGTCAGACCTGCGTCGTCATCGACGACATGATCGATACCGCCGGCACGATCACGAAGGCAGTCGATGCGCTGATCGATGAGGGTGCATCCGAAGTGATCATCGCGGCGACTCACGCCGTCTTCTCTGGACCTGCAGCTGATCGTCTTCGAAGTTCGAAGGTGAGCGAGGTGGTCGTCACCAATACCTTGCCGATCTCGGATGCGAATCGATTCGACAAGCTGACCGTGCTTTCGATCGCACCACTGGTGGCACGTGCGGTACGCGAGGTCTTCGAAGATGGCTCTGTCACGAGTCTCTTCGATGGTCACTCCTAATCCCAGCCCGATTTTGTCTTTCTAAGCCTGCGCGGCTACTCTCTGCCGTCCAGGCGAGGGACCACACCGGTCCGTTATCGACAAGAGAAGGAAAATCCTCATGGCAGAAATCTCCATCAAAGGCGCACGCCGCTCTGAATTCGGCAAGGGCGCATCACGAAGGATCCGTAAGGCGGGACAAGTACCTGCTGTCATCTACGGTCATGGTTCTAATCCACTTCACATCTCTCTTCCTGCCAAGGACGTCATGCAGGCGATCAAGACCTCGAATGTCCTCCTCGATATCGACATCGAAGGTCACGTTGAACTGACACTCCCGAAGTCGATCGTCCGAAACCCACTCAAGGGATATCTCGAGCACATCGACTTACTCCTCGTTCGTCGTGACGAGCGCGTCAAGGTCTTCGTACCTGTCCATGCAGAGGGCGAATACGATCGAGACGGCATCTTGGAGCACGTCCATAACTCGATCGAGGTCGAGTGCCTTGCGATCTCTATCCCACAATTCTTGACACTCGACATCACTGGTCTCACTGCGGGTAACTCCAAGACCGCAGACGAAGTGAAACTTCCTGAGGGTGTGACATTGGTTTCTGCTCCGGACATGACTGTCGTACACCTCTCGGTCCGCGCAGCTGTCGAGGAGACACCGGTTGCTGCCGCTGCCGCAGAAGGCGAAGCGGCTGCTGCTGCTCCTGCCGCAGAAGGCGAAGCCGAGAAGAAGTAGTCGACGATGCAGACCGGATCCAAGAGATGGATCGTGGTCGGCCTTGGAAATCCTGGCGAGGAGTACCAATCAACGCGCCACAACATCGGTGCGATGCTGGTAGAACACCTCGCGAACTCCAACGGAGCGCGCTTCTCGCGACATAAATCGCGTAACGATGTCGCAGATGTCAGGCTTCCAGACGGGTCGATACTCGTCCTTGCGAAACCACATTCCTACATGAACACGCTCGGTAGCAATGTCCGTGCGCTCGCTGACTTCTATTCAGTCACTCCAGAATGCGTCATCGCATGCCATGACGAATTGGATATCGACTTTGCGACGCTGAGATTGAAGTTGGGTGGTGGCGAGAATGGGCACAATGGTCTCAAGAGCATCACTGCATCGTTAGGCACTGCGGAGTATCACCGGTTACGGCTAGGAATCGGTCGCCCACCGGGTCGCCAGGATCCAGCAGACTTCGTACTTCGACGTTTCTCTTCCGCAGAGCGTGACCAATTAGATGAGTTCCTAGAGCGGGCCAGCGATGCTCTTATCTGCTTGGTGCAAGAGGGGCTTTCCAACGCGCAATCCCGATACAACTCGTAGGGCTCGCCTCAACCGGTATTGCGTAAACCGGCTGCGATCCCATTGATAGTCAGTGAGAGTGCACGCGAGATCTCATCCGATTTCTCCTCACGCATCTGAGCCAGGAGATCGATTTGCAGGAGATGGATCGGTGCGAGATAGGAATCCCTGACCTTCAAGGTCTTCGCAAGAGTCGCCTGTCCTGCCAAGAGTCGGTCGGTGCCTAGTAGAAGTAGCAGTTCCTTCTTCGTCTTCTCATACTCTGCAGAGATCACATCGAAGAAGTGGTGAAGCCTCGGCTCGACGAGGCGATCTACGTATCGTTTCGCCATCGCAAGGTCTGTCTTGGCAATGGTCATCTCTACATTGGAGATGAAAGAGGAGAAGAAGTGCCAGTCGCGATGCATCTCGACCAAGAGCGAGTGCGATCCAGCTAGGCGAGCCGCTTCGAGGCCGCTTCCGACGCCGAACCAACCAGGGACGATCTGCCTCGATTGCGTCCAACCAAATACCCACGGAATGGCGCGGAGTGAGCCAAGGCCTCGCTCTGTTGAACGTCGTGAGGGACGCGAACCAAGGAAGAGTTGTCCAAGGTGATCGACGGGGGTGGATTGATAGAAGTACTCGGGAAGATCCGGGTGATCGATCAAAGAGCGATACTTGGCAAAGGCCGCTTCACTCATCTGGTCCATGGCGCTGTTCCAGCGATTCAATTCCTCTTCACTCTGACGCGCTTTACGGTTGAGGACCGTGGCTTCTAACGCACCCGCGATGAGAAGTTCGACATTCTCGCGAGCGAGTGCTGGATAGGCGTACTTGTCACTGATCACTTCGCCTTGTTCGGTCAACTTGATCGCACCATCGACACTTCCCCACGGAAGCGCGATCAGGGCGTCATAGGTCGGCCCACCGCCACGACCTACTGATCCGCCGCGACCATGGAAGATCCGAAGTTGAATTCCGTGGCGCCTTGCGACATCTCGTAAGGCTCGTTGTGCTTGATGGATCTGCCACTGTGAGGTGGTGATACCGGCATCCTTGTTCGAGTCGGAGTAGCCGAGCATCACCTCCTGCAGATTTCCACGCAGTTCTACGATCCTTCGATAGTTCGGCAAAGCGAGGAGACGTTCCAAGATCTCTCCTGCGTTACGCAACTCAGCGACAGTCTCGAGAAGTGGGACGAAACCGATTCGCACCGTTGACGATTCAAGGTCGATAAGGCCAGCCTCGCGTGCGATCACCGCTGCACGAAGCACATCTCGCTCATCCTCGGTCATAGAAATGATGTAACTCTCGATCGCAGTGGGCTCGATGGTGTCGAGAGAGCGCTTGATGACATCGAATGTCGCGAGAGTCTGAATCGAACGCTCATCGAGTCTGCCTCGATCAATGGAGAGATGATTGCGCAATAGATGGTCGAGATCCGTTGCCGTAAGTCTCTCTTCATCTTCAATTCCCGCATCTGTCATGAAGTGCCTGAGCGCACCGGAGTGCTCTCGGATATCAAGGATGGCGTGGGTAAGACCGAATGCAGCAATAGTCCGAATCGCTCGCTGCAGCGCACCTTTGGCGATCAATTCACCGCGGTGCGCCATCAGGGATTCATGGATCATCATCAAGTCCTCGAGGAGTTCTGAGGTGGATGCGTAATCTCGCCCTTCCTCATGTGCCTTCGATTCCGCATGACGCTTCTGGGTCAGCAAGAGACGATGCCTGATCGCAGTTGCCTTGAGGCGGTATGGCTCTTCGACATTGATCCTTCTAAATCGTGCCTCGATCTCGGGCAATCTCTCTAGATCACGCGCAACGGATTCCTTCACTCGATCACTGACACCGACGAGGCGCTGCGAGACCGAGAGTGCCTGACGAATCTCATCGAGCGCTTCCAAGGTAACTCGGATCGCATGTCCCATCTGCAAGACGAGCGCTTGTGCTGTCACCTTGTCGGTGACATGGGGATTGCCATCTCGATCGCCACCGATCCAACTTCCGAATCGAAGTGGGGTAGAGGTGGGGGAGAGCTCTATTCCGATGGAGCGAAGTTGGCGGGTGAAGTCATCGAGTACGCCAGGGACCGTACTTCTGAAGAGATCATCGAGATAGTAGAGCGCATTGGTCGCTTCATCGATCGGCTCGGGTCTATCGAGTCGAAGTTCATCGGTCTGCCAGAGAAGATCGATCATTTCAGCGAGCCGTTCGTCTCGACGATCCGAAGCCTCTTCTTCAAGGAGAGTGGAGACTGTCTTCAACTTGGAGAGTACTGAACGTCGCGCTGCTTCGGTGGGGTGTGCGGTGAAGACCGGACGGATCTGCAGATGCGAGATCCACTCCTTCAATTCACTCTCCGTGTAGAGCCCTGCATCCAAACCTTCCTTGATTCGCGTCATCGCTTTCGAGATCCACTCGCCATGCGGAGAGCGCGAACGATGTACTTGTTCTGCCACGTTCGCGAGGTTGAAGTAAGTGGTGAATGCCCTTGCGAGTTGCATCTTCCTTTCGGTAGGAAGATTCGAGATCAAGGAAGTGACGTCCAGATCGATTCCGCTCTCTCTGACTGCGAGTCTTACCTGTTCGACCAGGTCGAGGAGTGATTGATCGCTCTGGCGGACCAGGGATTTACCGAGCAAGTCACCTAGCGTGCGAACGTCCGCTCGCAACCGTGCTTCGTGATCGCTCATATAAACTCGACTCCGCTCCCTTGGTCAGTGACCCCCGGGTCACGCTCAAGAGGAGCTATTTGGCGTTGCTTCGGCACTGAGGCAACTGCGGAGTTCGTCTCTCTGGGCTCTCCCTTTGACCAAAGACTTGATCAAAGCGACGAATGCGAGAGAGACGAGTGGGAATAGGAGAAGTCTAGATGGCAGCCGGTCTCTTAGCCCGCTTGGGCAGAAGCGCTCTGCTCGAGGATCGCTCGGTCGATCACATCACCGCGCCAAACCCGCTTCTTCCTTTCGCTCTGGCATCAAGAGCGGAAGCAGGATTCCTCACGGTGGTTACACACTCGACGCGAGTGCAGAGCGAAGTGAGTTCAGCGCTGAGGCACTTGCTTGGATCTGATTCGGTCGCAGATTTCCCAGCGTGGGAGACGCTTCCGCACGAACGACTCAGTCCCCAAAGCGACACTCTTGCGAGACGTATCGAGACGCGCCATAGGTTGTTGAATCGAGACCAGCGACTCAAGGTGATCGTCACTCAGGTAAGAGCGCTGCTGCAACCAGTGATCGCAATGGAGGATCGCCACATCTTGGATCTTGCGGTGGGCAGTGATGCACCGTTGATGGAGATCACCTCTCGACTCGTCGAGATGGCCTATCGGAGGGTCGACTTGGTGGAGCGACGTGGTGACTTCGCGGTTCGTGGTGGATTGATCGACATCTTCCCTGCGACCTTCGAGCATCCGATTCGTATCGACCTCTTTGGCGATGAGATCGAATCCATTCGACCCTTCTCCTTGAGTGATCAGCGATCACTGACGGAGACGTTCTCACAGATCCAACTTCTACCTTGTAGAGAACTACTGATCACCGATCGAGTTCGTGAGCGTGCCGACCGCCTTGCCATGGAATATCCAGAGTTATCTGAGATCGCGACTCGTATCGCATCTGGTTCCTATGTCGAAGGCATGGAATCACTTGCACCATTGCTCGCTGATGGGATGGTTCCATTCCACTCACTGCTGCCAGAGCAGAGCGAAGTGGTCGTGGTGGAGAGTGCGCGAGTGCGTTCAAGAGCTATCGAGCTCGCCAAGACCGATGACGAATTCCTTACCGCTGCATGGTCGAGTGCTGCACATGGTGGTCAGACTCCGATAGATCTCCGTGAGCGATTGCAAGGGGGAAGCTTCCTGCCCTTTGAGGATGTCACCTTGCAGATGCGTGCTTCCGCACTTTGGGTGCGATCTTTCGATACCTATCTGTCTGGTGGTATTTCCAGTGATGTATCTGGTGATGTATCTGGTGAAGTAGAGCCAACAGACCATCTCGCCTGGCCTGCGAAAGCCGTAGATCCCTACCGTGGTGATACCGATGCCCTCATTCGTGATCTCAAGAGTTGGGTCAGTGAGGGATTCACTGTCATCATCGGAGCGCAGGGTTCAGGGTTGGTCAAGAGATACGACGAGTTCATCTCCAATGACGTGCCGACGCGGATCAAGGATTCCTTCGATCTTGCGGCTGCAAGTGATGATGACCGCGGATTCGTCTATCTGACGAAGACACCGTTGCCCTTTGGCTTCATCTCGGAGGAGTTGCGGATCGCATTCTTGACGGATCGGGATATCCAAGGTCGAGGGCGTAGTAGTGGTGATGTCGAGGGAGTGCGACTACCTTCTCGTCGCCGTAAAGCGATCGACCCGCTTTCGCTCCAGCATGGTGACTTCGTCGTACATGAGCATCATGGCATCGGAAAGTTCATCGAGTTGACCACTCGCACCTTCGCCGGGGGAGTTCGTGAGTATCTCGTCATTGAGTATGCGCCAGCGAAGCGAGGACATCCTGGTGATCGGATATTCGTACCGACCGATGCGCTCGATCTCGTCACGAAGTACATCGGTGGTGAGAAGCCGGCTCTCAATCGCATCGGCGGAAGTGAGTGGATCAAGAGCAAGGCGCGGGCGAAGAAGGCGATCAAGGAGATCGCAGCCGAGCTGATCAAACTCTATGCAGCTCGCGTGAGTCTTCCTGGCTTCGCTTTCTCACCTGACTCTGCTTGGCAACGTGAGTTAGAAGATGCATTCCCTTTCGTAGAGACTCCAGATCAACTCTCCACCATCGAGGATGTGAAACGTGACATGGAGTCGATTCGACCTATGGATCGACTCATCTGTGGCGATGTCGGCTATGGAAAGACCGAGATCGCGGTCCGCGCCGCATTCAAGGCAGTGCAGGATGGAAAGCAGGTCGCGATCTTGGTTCCGACAACGCTCTTGGTGCAGCAACACTTCGCCACATTCTCTACCCGCTTCGCTGGGTTTCCCGTTCGTCTGGCAGCGCTCTCCCGATTCAACACCGCGAGCGAGAGCAAGCGGATCGTCGACGGTCTTGCAGAGGGAAGCGTCGATGTCGTGATCGGAACGCACCGACTCCTCTCGAGTGATGTGATCTTCAAGGACCTTGCTCTCGTCATCATCGATGAGGAGCAGAGATTCGGTGTCGAGCATAAGGAGAGTCTGAAGAAGCTTCGCGCCTCGATCGATGTACTTGCGATGAGCGCAACACCGATCCCTAGGACCCTGGAGATGGCAATCACGGGAATCCGAGAGATGTCGACAATCACGACTCCTCCAGAGGAGCGCCATCCGATCCTCACCTATGTCGGTGTCCATGATCCCCGGCAGATCCAGGCGGCGATCCATCGTGAGCTCTTGCGAGATGGACAAGTCTTCTATCTGCATAACCGAGTCGAGACGATCGATGATGCCGCGATACGACTGCGAACATTGGTTCCAGAGGCACGGATCGCAGTCGCCCATGGTCAGATGAGCGAGAACCTTCTCGAAGAAGTCATCCTTGCTTTCTGGAATCGAGAGTTCGACGTCCTCGTCGCTACGACGATCATCGAGAATGGGATCGATGTCGCCAACGCGAACACCTTGATCGTCGAGCGTGCAGATACTTTCGGCCTCTCGCAGTTACACCAGCTCAGAGGCAGAGTGGGTCGAGGCCGAGAACGCGGTTATGCCTACTTCCTCTATGACGCGGATAAACCACTCAGCGAGGTGGCACACGATCGACTGACGACGATAGCAACCAACACCGATCTCGGTGCTGGGATGCAGGTCGCACTTAAGGACCTGGAGATCCGTGGCGCCGGAAATCTCCTCGGTGGCGAACAGTCGGGACATATCGCCGATGTTGGATTCGACCTCTACATGAGGATGGTTGGAGAGACCGTCTCCGAGATGAAGGTCGCACTCGCGTCGCAGGGATTTGCGAGCGACAGCTTGACTGCTCAGGGTCAAGAGAAGGAGTGCAAGGTCGAGATACCGGTAACTGCACACATTCCTACCTATTACATTGAGTCGGATCGTCTCAGACTCGACATCTATCGTCGTCTCGCCGAATCCCATCAGGAGAGTGAGATCGAAGAGATCATCGCAGAACTCAAGGACCGCTTCGGTGAGATGCCCTCCGAAGTGAGCCTCCTGATGGAAGTCGCACGAATTCGAAATCAGGCCCGCACTATCGGCATCTCGGAATTGATCTGGCAAGGACAACACCTCAAGGTGGCTCCTATCACTCTGCCGGAGTCAAGAGAGTTACGGATGAAGCGGTTGTATCCGGGCAGCATCTATAAGCGTGCGAATCAGACCCTGCTCATCACACATCAACTAGGCGGATCCGCGATTCTTCCCGTAGCTGGCGGGAGCAACAATGAGAGTGACGAAGAACTCCATCTCATCGAAATGGAGAGGCTGGCTTGGGTGCGAGGCGCACTCACATCGCTCACATAGAATGAGCCTTCGGATCTACGAGATCAATTCATGAAATCGACAACGACACCGGGATCAGAAGGTAGGAAGCGGATGAAAAGAGCCAAAGCACGGTTGGTCCTCCTTTTGGGGGCGGCCCTCTTGCTCCTTACTGGCTGCGCGAAAATGGATGCGGCAGCGATCATCGGTGATGTGGAGATTCCGATAGCGACGGTCCAGACCAGCATCGAGGATGTGATGCGAGAGCGAGGCGAGGTCGATACTGCAGGCCTGGAGCTTCCTATCGAGGACTTCCTTGCGCGTTCACAGATCCAGTTCCATATCTCCGTGGTCCTACTCGATGAGTTGGCGAAGGAGTTTGGTATCGAAGTCACACAGACTGCGATCGATGCCGAGTATCAGTACATCATCGAACAACTCGGTGGCGAAGAGGGATTGCCTGGGGCGCTCGTCGGAGCGAACATCGCACGGGTCGATTTCGACAAGTACATCGTCGCATCGAAGATCTATGAGCGAGTTGGCGAAGCTCTTCTTGCTCAAGGGATCTCGCGAGAGGACCTTGCTAGTGCGCAACAATCGCTGATAGTGAAGAAGGCAGAGGAACTCTCTGTGACTCTCAATCCCCGCTACGGTGTTTGGGATGCAGCGACCGCCACAGTCAAGCCTGGTGGCGACAGTAACGGCGCGGTCACAAGCGAAAAGTGATGAATTCCGATCCGCTCCATCATCTTCGTGAGGTGATGGATCGGCTTCGTTCTCCAGGTGGATGTCCTTGGGATCAGGAACAAGACCACGCCTCCCTCACTCGTTATCTCCTTGAGGAGTCCTACGAGTTCATCGATGCCATCGAGCGAGGTGATCGTGAGGAGATCGTCGAGGAACTCGGTGACCTTCTACTTCAGGTCTTCTTTCATGCGCGAATCGGCGAGGAGCGAGAGTCCGATCCTTTCGATATAGACGAGGTAGCCGAAGGTGTCGCAGCAAAGTTGGTCAGTCGCCACCCGCATGTATTCACTTCGGATCCAGCAGAGAAAGTGGATTCCAGCAGTGAGGTCTTGCGCAACTGGGAGCGGATCAAGAACCAAGAGAAGGCTCGTGATGACATCTTCGATGGTGTCCCTACTGGGCAGCCAGCACTCTCCCTTGCGACGAAGTATCTACAACGAGCGATGAAGAATTCGAAGGACTTGCCTGCGGTCGACGCCACTAGTGACCTCACATCACTTGCTGAGGCCGAGATCGGTCAGGCGATCTTGGCGGTCATCCGCATCGCCGTCGAGAAGGGGATCGATCCCGAGAGTGAGTTACGGCGAGCGACACTGCGATATGCCGAGAGCATCGATCGAAGGGTCGAGCGCGAGCGATAGAATTCGTTTACCCAGGCAGTCATCGAAGATTCGTCCTTGGCAAAGTGATCCAAATCTAGGGAGAGTTCACATGGCGCTGATTGATGCGATTCTTGCTCGAGAAATCCTTGATTCCAGAGGTAATCCCACTGTCGAGGTAGAAGTAGTCCTTGAAGATGGCACCGCCGCTAGAGCGGCAGTCCCCAGTGGGGCATCAACGGGTGCATTCGAAGCAGTTGAACTTCGTGATGGTGGCGATCGTTACCTTGGTAAAGGCGTCTTGAAAGCGGTCGGATTCGTCATGGATGAGATCGCTCCTGCGATCGAAGGACTCGATGCGCAAGACCAGCGCGAGATCGATACTGCGATGCTGGAGGTCGACGGCACTGCGAATAAGGGAAGGATCGGAGCGAACGCGATCCTTGGCGTATCGCTTGCGGTGGCACGAGCAGCGGCTGAGAGCGCAGATCTCTCCTTCTTCCGTTACATCGGAGGACCTACTGCATCCACCTTGCCGGTTCCGATGATGAACATCCTCAATGGTGGCGCACACGCTGATACCAATGTTGATATCCAAGAGTTCATGATTGCTCCCATCGGTGCAGACTCTTTCTCCGAGGCGCTTCGTGCCGGTGCTGAGATCTATCACAACCTCAAATCAGTCTTGAAGAAGCGATCCCTCGCAACATCCATCGGTGATGAAGGTGGTTTCGCTCCGAATCTTGAGAGCAATCGCGCCGCACTCGACCTCATCATCGAAGCGATCGAGAAGGCGGGATACAAGCCAGGAAGTGAGATCGCCCTTGCACTCGATGTGGCAGCAACCGAGTTCTTTGCCGACGGCAAGTACACCTTCGAAGGCAAGAGCAAGTCAGCGAGCGAGATGATCGCCTATTACAGCGAACTCCTTGCCTCCTATCCCTTAGTCTCGATCGAGGACCCATTGGCTGAGGATGATTGGGATGGTTGGCGTGCGATGACCGTCGATCTCGGTGAGCGAGTACAGCTGGTGGGAGATGATCTTTTCGTCACCAATCCAACCCGACTTGCGCGGGGGATAGAGAGCAAGACCGCAAATGCGCTCTTGGTTAAGGTCAATCAGATCGGGACTTTGACCGAGACTTTGGATGCAGTCTCGATGGCACATCGTGCGGGATATAAGACGATGATGAGCCATCGAAGCGGTGAGACCGAGGACACGACTATCGCAGACCTCGCTGTCGGGTGTGAGTCCGGACAGATCAAGACTGGAGCACCTGCGCGAAGTGAACGCGTCGCCAAGTACAACCAGTTGTTGCGTATCGAGTCGGAGTTGGGCGAGAATGCAAAGTACGCCGGCAGAGGAGCCTTCCCGCGATTTCTAGGAAAGTAACCTCAGGGACTACCGACACCGAGAACCAGAGAGACCGAGAACAGGTAAGAACATAGAGGAGCGCGATGGCAGGCGAGAAGAAATCAACCGCTCGTTCGCCACGAGCGTTGATCCTTTTCACGGTCCTCTTCATCGTCGCGCTCATGGTCGCTCCGCCATTACAGAATTACTTCGTGCAACGAGCCCAGATCAGCTCCTTGCAGGGTGAGGTCAATCAAGCACGAGCTGATCTTGAAGCAGCTCAAGCAGAGCTCGCTCGTTGGCGCGATCCCGAGTACATCAAGTCGCAGGCGCGGGATCGATTGCACTTTGTCATGCCAGGGGAGCGGCAGTACATCGTCCTGGGTATCGATGATGAGAAGAGTGCATCGGATCTGACTGCAGCGCCTGTCGCCGAGAACTTCCCCTTAGGGATCCCTTGGTACGCAAGGCTCCTCTCCTCCATCACCGCCGTCGGCGCTAGTAGTTAGTCATTTCCATGATGAGCGAGAAGCCGTCCGAGTCAGATCTGGCAGCGATAGAGGAGCAACTAGAAAGAACGCCACGGGATGTCTATGCGATCGCGCATCGCTGTCCTTGCGGTGCTCCGGATGTCGTGGAGACACCGCCACGCCTTAGCGATGGCACGCCATTCCCGACCTATTACTACGCCACCTGTCCACGTCTGACGGCCGCGATATCGACGTTGGAGGGAAGTGGCATGATGAATGAGATGAGCAAGAGATTGCAGCGCGATGCCACACTCGCTGGCGCCTATCGAGCAGCACACGACGATTTCCTCGCGACTCGCGATGCTTGCGCATCCCTACTTCAACTCGAAGTACCGGAGGTTTCAGGGATCTCGGCCGGTGGTATGCCAGATCGCGTCAAGTGCCTGCACTCTTTGATCGCACACTCACTCGGTGCCGGAAGTGGCGTGAATCCATTGGGAGATGAGGCGCTCGCTGCCTTGTCGCCATGGTGGGAAGGTGGATCCTGTCGTGGCTAGGGTTGCAGCGATCGACTGTGGCACCAACTCGATTCGACTCCTGATCGCCGATCTCACTCCTGCCGGTATGCGAGAAGTCGTACGCGATATGGAGATCGTTCGACTCGGTGAGGAAGTGGATGCGAGGAAGAGTTTCAAACCTGAAGCGATAGAACGCACCCTCGCCGCGGTCGCTCGATATCGTGATGAGATGCGGCGCCGCGGAGTTGAGAGGATCCGATTCTGCGCAACGAGTGCGACACGTGATGCGAGCAATCGCGATCTCTTCATCGACGGTGTGATGGAGTTGATCGGAGTCAAGCCAGAGGTAATCCCTGGACTCGAGGAGGCAAGACTCACCTTCCTTGGTGCGACTGCAGGACTTCCGCTAGAGGACGGACCCTTCCTCGTCGTCGACATCGGCGGCGGTTCGACGGAGTTCGTCTTCGGTAATGGGCAGGTTGAACACGCTGTGAGCGTTGATATCGGTTGCGTCAGGATGCATGAGAGACATCTGCAGGGAAATCCGGTCGAGAAGGATGCGCTGAGAAGAGCCATTGAGGATATTGATGGAGCCATCGCTGCTGCAGCAAGTGAGGTCCCGATTCAAGATGCGAAGACCTTGATCGCTGTCGCAGGGACTGCGACGACCGTTGCCGCCGCCTCGCTTGAATTGAAGAATTACGATCGAGATGCCATCCACATGGCACGGATCCCTGCCGCGGAGGCGCATCGTGTAGCCATGATGTTCCAGAACTCCTCTCGTGAGTCGATCGCAGGCCTTGGATACATGCACCCAGGGCGAGTCGATGTCATCACCGCAGGATCGCTCGTTCTCTCTCGCGTCTTGCTTGCGACATCGGCAGATTCATTCATCGCATCAGAGACGGACATCCTGGATGGGATTGCGCTCTCACTCGCAGATGGCGATCACGGCCACCAAGGATGAAGTACAGATCGCTCGCATCCTTGGATCGCGCTCTGATCAAGTGCGAGAGATGTCCCCGCCTCGTATCTTGGCGTGAAGAAGTGGCTGAGACGAAGCGGAAGGCTTACAAGGATGAGCGATATTGGGGCAAGCCAGTCCCTGGCTTCGGAGTCGAAGAACCCAAGATATTGATCGTGGGGCTTGCCCCAGGTGCTCACGGCGCGAATCGAACCGGTCGTATCTTCACCGGAGATAGCTCAGGAGATTGGCTCTATCGATCACTTCATCGCAATGGGTTGGCATCGATTGCGACGAGCACCAATAGGGATGATGGACAGGAGCTCTTCGGAACGAGGATCACATGTGCAGTGCATTGCGCTCCTCCAGGGAACAAACCTTCAACCGACGAGAGGGATGAGTGTTCCTCGTGGTTCATAAAGGAGTTGTCCTTGGCTTATGGGACTCTGAAGGTGATCGTCGCTCTCGGTGCTTTCGCCTGGGATTCAGTACTAAGGAGTATCAGGAGTGAGTTCGAGGTGGAGGAATTCATCGATTCCAAGGGCAGGATTGAGCGAAATCCCAGATTCGCCCATGGAGCGCACTTCGAATGGCGAGATAGTGACGGGAATAGCAGAGTTCTCCTTGGGAGTTACCATCCCAGTCAACAGAACACCTTCACTGGCAAGTTGACCGAAGCCATGTTGGACCAGGTCTTTGAGCGGGCGAGTAGATTTGCCCGCTAAGCCCCTGTAGCCCAATGGCAGAGGCAGACGACTTAAAATCGTCCAAGTGTGGGTTCGACCCCCACCGGGGGCACGGACCGGTTGGCTGATTCAGTCAACTGAACAGAGCAAGAAACAGAGCAAGAGAGAGCATGAACTAGAGAGGGAGAACAATGAGAAGCTCGAATCCAGTCTTCAAGCGAGGTTACGCGGCGATGGATGTCCGCGACCTTGACTCTCGTACTGAGGTCGATGCGCTCGAGGAACAATTCGCGGCTCCAGCAGCATCATCTATTCGTACCGGCAGGATGACGATGGAAGATGTCGTCACTCGCACCGGCATGCTCTTCGGAATCCTTTTGGTCACTGGCGCTTTCGCTTGGTATGCCAATCTCGAAGGCGGAGCGCTCCTCCTTGGCTTCGGTGGTGGCTTCATCCTCGCGATGGTGATCTCCTTCAGCAAGAAGGTCCGCCCAGCACTGATCATGCTCTACGCCGCTTTCCAAGGCCTCGCTCTCGGCGTCATCAGTCACATCTATGAGGTACAGATGCCAGGCATAGTCAGCCAGGCAGTGATCGGAACTCTTTCCGCTTTCGTCGGTGCGCTCTACGCGTATCGCAGTGGCAAGATCCGCGTGACACCACGCTTCACCCGCATCTTGGTCACGGCATTGATCGGCTATCTGGTGCTCGGGCTCGTCAATATCGTCGCCGTCTTCGTCTTCAATGCGACCAGCATTTATTCGCAAGGCATCTTGAGTATCGGTATCGCAAGCCTTGGCGTTGCGCTCGCTTCCTTCTTCTTGATCCTCGATTTCGATCAGGCATCGAAGATGGTCGCAGCTGGCGCTCCCGAGGTCGAGTCATGGCGTGCAGGTTTCGGCCTTATGGTCACGATCGTTTGGCTCTATCTCGAGGTCTTGCGACTGATTTCTATCCTTCGCCGCGACTAGTCGTCTCGAGGATTGATTCGTACTCCTCCTGCCGGAGCTTCTCCTTCATCGGGGATCCGCTTCGGCAGTGAGTAGACGAGGATGAAACTGACAAGGAAGAGCGCCAGCGTCGCAAGGAAAGACGCTTGGAATGAGGCTTGATCCTTGATCAAACCTAGGACAATCGGGCCGACCATCATTCCGGCGTCGCCCGCCATCTGGAAGAAAGCGATCACGCGCCCACCGCGACCCTTGATGACATCTCCAACGAGCGCTGCTGGTGCACTGCCATAGAAGGCGCCACCAAGTCCCATCAGGATCATCGCAAGTATGTAGAGGAGTGGATCGAAGGCGAAGGTCATGACGATCAATCCCAAAAGCACGAAGTATGAGCCGACGAGCAGCGAATAGCGTCGCCCTCTGAAGTCAGTGATCCTTCCGGCACGGAGGAGAAGTAATCCATTTGCGATTCCAGCCAGGGTGAAACCAAGACCAAGGATGGATGCGCTAGCTCCTAACTCCTCAGTGACATAGAGCGGGACGATGGAGGATCGAAGGCCGAAGAGGACCCAACTTCCTAGGAAAGAGAGCGCAAGTGCGATGCGATAGTCGCTCACACGCATCGCTTCACGGATGCGCATCGGAACACCATCGATGACAGGCTTGGAACTCTCATGACCAAGACGATCCGGTGTCAGGCGAACGAGTGCGATCGTGGCAGCGACAACCAAAGTCACCGTGTAGATGAAGAAGGGTGCGCGAAGAGAGATCCCCATCAAGATTCCGCCAAAGGCTGGCCCAAAGATCGCACCCATCAGGAAGCCACCATTGAAGAGCGATTGTGCGCGACCTAGATGAGTCTCCGCGACAGAGCGAAGAAGAAGTGATCCAGCAGCGACCGAGAACATCGCAGAGCCAAGACCACCTGCAGTCCTGAAGATAAGAAGCTGGTTATAGGTCTGTGCGAGTGCGGTCATGAAGGTGAAGAGCGCGACCATCGCAAGACCGCTACCAAGAACGATTCGTTCACCGAATCTCTCGACGAGGCGCCCCGCGAAGAGTCCAGAGACAAGACGCGCTACAGCGAAAGCACTCACCACGAGACCGATCGCAGTCGCACTCGCTCCGAATGACGATGCGAAGATCGGGATCGCAGGAATGACGAGGCTGAAGCCGACGGCTACGAAGAAACCGACGGTTGTAAGCGCGGCGACAGCAGGGGGAAACCCTGCGAATGGGGATTTGAGGGTCTTCACTTCTTAGCCTGCGGCCTCGCTCATCCCTCTATCGACACTCTCTCGGAGCGGACGTTCGCGAAGTCGCGTCGTCATGAGGAATCCGATCACGATCAGCGGAACGGCGATCCAGAAGACGAGCGAGAAGGCGCGATCGAAACTCGTGAAGATCAATTGCTGTACCTCCGCGGGAAGCGTCGCGATGATCGCGGTGTTCTCCGTTACACCAGAGATCGCTTCTGGTGCGCTTCCGGCAGGGAGGTTCGTCTCGATCTCAGAGACGAATTTGTTGGTCAATACCGTACCGAAGATCGCAGTGCCAAAGGATGCGCCAAGGCTTCGGAAGAAGGTATTGGAACTCGTTGCCACTCCTAAGTCTCGATACTCGACATCATTCTGGAGCGCGATCACGATGGTCTGCATCGATAGACCGACTCCCATACCCATCAACATCGCATAGATAGCCAACTGCCAATAAGGCATCTCCTTATTGATCGTGGTGAAGAGCAACATCGCGATGATCAGGATCACCATGCCTGTCACTGGGAATCTCTTGTATTTGCCGGTCTTGGAGATCAAGCGTCCACTCGTGATCGCCATCGCGACGATCCCAAGCATCATCGGGATCAGTCGGATCCCTGCCTCGCTCGGTGTGTACTGGAGATTGACTTGCATGTAGAGCGGAAGGAGAACGATCGCACCGAACATACCTGCGCCGATGATGAATCCGATCGCGGAGGTGAGAGAGAAGGTGTGATTCTTGAAGAGTCGAAGAGGCAGTAGCGGTTCTTCGACTTTCGTCTCCCACCAAACGAAGAGCGCGGTGAAGAGGATCGCAACAGCGAAGTAGGAAAGCGTGTAGGGATGAAGCCAACCATCGGTAGGACCGGTCACTGAGATCGCAAGGAGGATCGCTGCGACTCCGATCACCATGAAGAGCGCACCGAGGTAGTCGATTGCGTGCTTGACGTTCGCTCGTGGGATGTGAAGGACGGTGGAAGTGACGAGGAGTGCGAGGATGCCGAAGGGGATATTGATGTAGAAGATCCAACGCCATCCGGTGATTCCAAGGAGCTCGCCTTGATCGGCGAAGAAGCCGCCGAGGAGTGGCCCTGCCACCGAGGAGACGCCCCAGACTGCACCGAAGAGACCTTGGTACTTGCCGCGATCTCGCGGCGAGACGATGTCACCGATGATGATGAAGGAGAGCGCGAAGAGTCCACCGGCGCCGATCCCTTGGATTGCACGAAAGAGGATCAACTGCGTCATCGTCGCCGCGGCGCCAGCGAGCAATGAGCCAAGCAAGAAGGTGCCGATTGCAAAGAGGTAGACCGGTCGCCTCCCATAGATATCCGAGATCTTGCCGTAGAGCGGGGTGACGGCGGTGGAGGTAAGAAGATAGGCAGTCACTACCCAGGTGTAATGCTCAAGACCATTGAACTCTTCGACAATCGACTTCAGTGCAGTGGAGACGATGGTCTGGTCGAGTGCTGCGAGGAGGATGCCGGTCATTAGGCCCGACATGATGGTCATGATCTCTTTATGCGAGTGCTCTCGTGGCTGGTTTCTCTGTGTGACGTTTTCGATTTTTCTGCCCTTCGGATAGAGTCGTAAGCCTACTCCTCGGAGTAGTCGAGCGTGTGTCTTCGACCCCTCGATTCGCAATCGGATGACGAGCACGGATAACAAGCACGGATGACAAGTCCGGATAACAAGTAAGGTGATGTGAATATCAGATGCCAAGTGTGATCGCAGAGAACTTGGTGAAGACCTATCTGACGAAGGGTCGCGCATCAAAGCGCGGCGAACGCAATCAAGTTCGCGCACTCGATGGTCTCTCACTTGAAGTCGAAGAAGGCACAGTGCTCGGACTCTTGGGTCCTAATGGTGCTGGCAAGACGACCACAGTCAGAGTACTCACCACTCTTCTCACCCCAGACTCTGGCCGCGCTGAAGTCGCCGGCATCGATGTCATCAAGAATCCCAATGAAGTACGGAAAGTGATTGGTCTCTCCGGGCAGTATGCAGCAGTCGATGAGACTCTCACCGGTTGGGATAACTTGGTGATGTTCGCACGACTGCATCGGATCTCTGCAGAAGGTGCGCGCAAGCGTGCAGAGGAGTTATTGGAACAATTCTCTTTGACCGATGCCGCAAAGCGTCCTATCAAGACATATTCCGGTGGAATGAGACGTCGACTCGATCTTGCTGCGACTTTGATCGTCCGCCCCAAAGTCCTCTTCCTCGACGAGCCGACCACGGGCCTTGATCCGCGCGGCCGCCAGGAGATGTGGTCGGTGATCAACTCTCTTGTCGATAGCGGTGTGACACTTCTCTTGACGACGCAATATCTAGAAGAGGCCGATCAACTGGCAGATCGGATCGCAGTGATCGACCATGGACGAGTCATCGCACAGGGAAGTGCCGATGAACTCAAGCGTCAGATCGGTGGAGAGCGACTAGAGATCGTGGTCGAACGGGAACATATCGAGGCAGTTCGTCGTATCGTCGAGGAGATCGCCGGCAATGTCCTCGTCGATGAGGACCTCCGACAGATCTCAGCGCCCGTGACTACAGGATCCAAGGCATTGATCGAAGCGGTCAAGGCGATGGATGATGCTGGTATCCATCCACTCGATCTTGGCCTCAAGCGCCCTTCCCTCGATGATGTCTTCCTCTCGCTTACTGGTCACGCGGCAGAGGATGACTCAAAGGATGAAGCGAAGACAGATTCTCGCGCAGGAAAGGAGCGGCGATGAGCTCAGCCATCAATGCTGTCAACGATTCACTGATCATCATGAAACGCCAACTCCTCCAGTTCGTCCGTATCCCTGAGGTGTTGATCGTCTCGATTCTGCAACCGGTGATGTTCGTGCTTCTCTTCCGCTATGTCTTTGGAGGGTCGATCTCCACTGGACTTCCTGGCGTCGACTATGTCCAACTCTTGATGCCAGGGATCTTCGTTCAGACCGTTGCCTTCACTCTTGCTGGAACTGCAGTCGGCTTGGCACAAGATATGGAGAAGGGCCTGATCGATCGATTCAGGTCGTTACCGATCTCTCGCTCTGCCGTCGTCGTAGGTCGCGCCCTCGGCGATTCCGCGCTCAATGTCGTCGTACTCGTAGTGATGGGTCTGACTGGGTTCTTGGTCGGATGGCGACCAACCTCGTCCATCCTCTCCATCATCGGCGGATTCCTCTTCCTTCTCCTCTTCGGCTTCGCAATGTCATGGATCGGAGTGATCATCGGTCTTTCGGTCCGTGAAGCACGGGTTGCAAACGCACTCGTCTTCTTCGCAGTCTTTCCGTTGACCTTCTTATCGAATGCCTTCGCTCCGACGACGGGTATGCCGAAGGCGCTTCAATATTTTGCGGAGTGGAATCCGGTCTCTACGATGGTGGCGGCATGTCGCGAACTCTTTGGATTGACCAACATCTTCGGCGTGACTGCGGATTCGTTACCAGCACAAGAGCCGATCCTGATGTCTCTCTTCTACATGGTGCTCTTGATGGCGATCTTCAT
>CAYORK010000010.1:35000-40569 GCA_964406345.1 uncultured Actinomycetes bacterium
TCTCGCTAGATTCGCACGAGATTCTCGCTAGACAAGTAGCGAGGGCCTCAGGCTTCAGGCCTTAGGCGAAGGGTTCTGCTTCGAGGATCGCGACCTTGATCTCGCGACCATTAGGCGCCGTGTAGGTGACGCTCTCGCCGACCTTTGCTCCCATGATCGCAGCGCCCAACGGTGACTTCTCGCTGTAGACATCGAGGTCTGTAGTGGCGATCTCTCGGGATCCGAGAAGGAATTTCATCTCATCACCACCGATATCGACGGTGACTTTCATTCCGAGACCAACGACTCCAGATTCACTTGCCGGTGGAGTACCGATGATCGCGTGCTCGAGCATGTGGCGTAGTTGCCTGATTCGCGCCTCGATCTTGCCTTGCTCTTCACGAGCGGCGTGATAGCCACCGTTCTCCTTGAGGTCACCTTCAGCGCGCGCTGCTTCGATTCGCTTGACGATATCTGTACGCGCAGGGCCTTCGAGGTGAGCTAGCTCAGCGGCAAGACGGTCTGCTGCCTCTTGGGTCAACCAGGTCTGCGTCGGCTCTCGGCTCATAAGGGCGTAACTTACTGCAGGTTGTGATCGAGAATTAAGTCAGCGGGAGTCGCATCCGACCACATCGGCATTGACCGCGCGGATCCTGGTGGGAATTGTCCGAGTCTGCGTCTGGCTCAAGGGCGCATCGTTGGCCTTGAACTCATCCATGACCTCGCCGACGACATTCTTCTCGAAATCTCGTGCCACCAAGGTACAGAAGACTTCGAGACCGGCGACGTTTCGCTCGAGAAGGTATGTGACCTCGATCTTCGTCGGATCTACCACCTTGAATGCGAGCAATTCATGTCGAATCGATGGTTGAGAGTGATATCCCGCACTCCATAACAACCAAGGAATTCCAATCAGCGCAACGATCGCCGCGGGGAACTTCCATCGTGCAGCGGTGCGATGATCTTTGCCATACCTCGCGATCAAGTAGGCATCTTGGTCACTCACTGGTCGCTTCATCTGCGGCAGTTATACTCGCCTTACTATGGAGGAGACAAGTTATGACCCCGGGATTGCCGGTTCCATCATCTTCTCTTCACTCACCGTCGCGGTGATCTTGCTGCTCATCTCCTTCTATCGACGGTACAAGAGACTGCAGCGACCACGTGACGGCCAAGGAGAATAGAACCCTGCGAAGGACTCTGCAGGGGAACCTGGTCCGAATAGGACAGGGACTCCTCGTGCTCATCGTGGCAACGACATTCTCGCTCCTTGCGCTCTGGCAGTGGGATCGAGCCAAAGGCCATCAAGAACTTGAAGCCGAGTTGAATCGCATCGCCACTTCAGCACCCGTCTCACTCACTTCGATCCATCGACCTCAGATCGCTCTTGATGGCGAGGATGCCAATCGAGTTGTCACCACATCGGGGCGCTATCTCGATGCTTATCTCGCTAAGGGACAAGTAGAAGGCGAGTACGAAGTCGCACTCCTTGAGGTGAAGGAGAGTGTTCCGAGAGCTGCGATCCTCGTCGCCCGTGCCATCCTCAAAGATTCTGTGACGAGCGTTCCGATGGGGGAAGAGGTCGAACTCTTGGCACGACTCCTACCAAGTCAACGAGAGGATCGAGACTTCGACTCTCGAATCAGCGGCGAGGGGCTCTCTAGGATCGATAGCGCTCTCTTGGTCGAACGTTTGCAAGGACAGGGTCTTGCTCTCTATGACGGATACCTTCTTGTGCAGGACGAGAAGATCGATGGCGTGGAGAGCGACCTTGATCTGATCCCAGACTCGATCGCCGAGCCGACGATCCCTGGCTACTACTGGCAGCATCTCTCCTATGTGGTGATCTGGTCCTTGATGGCCGTAATCACCCTCTATCTCCCCTTCTATCAACGGAAGAGAAATAGACTCGCCTCATGAAAGGCGTGACAAAGAGATTTCGCTTCATGGCGGTGCTGGCCGGGATCATGTCGATCCTCCTTTGGTTCGTCGAGTTGCCGGTGGTCTATCTCCTCGACGCCCCTGAGCTTGAGGCCAAGGTGAAGTGGATTCCTTACGTCCACGGTTACGTCTACGCCTTCTATGTCTTGACTGCAATCCACTACGCAGCGCGATCACGATGGAGCGTGCCACGCATGTTGGCGCTCATCCTCGCGGGAACTTTGCCGATCGCCTCCTTCATCGCAGAGCGTCGGATTGCCAAGGGAGCCAGTTAGCTAAGGGCGAGAAGGCCCATGATCACTTCACACACTGTTCACCTCGCGTGAGAGTGGTTTCGGCGTGGCAACCAAAACTCGGTGCCGAGACCTCCTACCTTTTCCTTGTGATCGGTCAGGTCGCTTGATCTGTACATCGCGAGGGAGACTTTGACAACAGAAACTCGCATCACCTACATCCTTGATACAAGTGTGCTCTTGGCAGATCCTGGTGCCATCTATCGATTCGCTGAACATCGCGTAGTGATCCCCATCGCCGTCATCGGTGAGTTAGAGAGTAAGCGCGACCATCCGGAGTTGGGTTACTTCGCCCGTACAGCGCTCCGTTCACTCGATGATCTGAGAGTGAGATACGGAAGACTCGATGAGGCGCTTGCCCTCAACGACCTTGGTGGCACCCTCTCGGTCGAGCTCAATCATGCTGATCCAGCGACGCTGCCGAGTGGACTTAGCCGCGATGGAACGAACGATTCCAGGATCCTGGCAGTCGCACGCAATCTCGCCAATGAAGGTCAACGCGTGGTCTTGGTGAGCAAGGACCTACCTCTCCGAGTCAAAGCATCATCTGTCGGTGTCGAAGCAGAGGAGTATCGAGCTGAGCTAGCACCGAGTTCCGGATGGACTGGAATGGAAGAGCTCAGCGTCGCCGGCTCTCTCATCGATGCGCTCTACAAGGAAGAGAAGGTCAGTTGTGACGAGGTGAAGGATCTTCCGTGCCATACCGGCGTGGTCCTCCACTCCGAGAAGGGATCGGCTCTCGCTCGCGTCACCGCAGATAAGCGATTGACCTTGGTCCGCGGCGATCGGAATGCATTCGGACTCCACGGTCGAAGCGCCGAGCAACGGGTCGCACTTGATCTCCTCCTCGACAACGAGGTAGGGATCGTCTCCCTCGGCGGCAGGGCTGGAACCGGAAAGTCAGCGCTCGCCCTCTCTGCAGGTCTTGAAGCGGTGATGGAACGTGGTCTTCACAAGAAGGTCGTGGTCTTCCGACCGCTCTATCCCGTTGGCGGACAGGAACTTGGCTACTTGCCCGGAAGCGAGGGGGAGAAGATGTCTCCCTGGGCGCAGGCGGTCTTCGACACCTTGGGAGCCCTTGTCACTCCTCATGTCATCGAGGAGATCATGGATCGAGGGCTGATCGAAGTCCTGCCACTCACCCACATCCGAGGGCGATCTCTCCATGATGCCTTCGTCATCGTCGACGAGGCTCAGTCCCTTGAGCGAGGCGTGCTCCTCACTGTCCTTTCCCGTATCGGCCAGGGCTCGAGAGTCGTCCTCACTCACGACGTCGCCCAGCGGGATAACCTCAGGGTCGGTCGCCATGATGGTGTCGTTGCCGTGGTCGAGTCCCTCAAGGGTCATCCGCTCTTCGCCCACATCACCTTGACGAGAAGTGAGCGCTCACCGATTGCTGCCCTCGTCACTGAGATGCTCGAGGATCCGATCCAAAGGGCGATCTGAACCCTCGCAAAATCCCACAGCGACAAATCGGGCTTTTTGGACTTCTCCCGGTCTGACCTGCGGTTTTCTTTACTCACAAGATCTTCTCACCAAATTTCATCCCCAACCAAGCCCTGTTGGGTTTGCGATGACCCATCACCTAAGTCACCCTAAAGCCCTTCCCGTTAGCTGATTCCCCTGGTTTGAGACTTGGATCGAGATCCTGGTCCCGAGTTCAGGGAGATGCGGCGCGGGGTGAATTACACCGGTGAGATTCTCCGGTGGTTGAAGAGCCAAGGTGAGGAGCAAGAGACCATGCGTTTTAGTCATCGTCGACCTGCCGTCCTTGCCGCCTTCGTTCTCCTCTTCCTCCACGGGACCGAGCCTTCTTACGCATCGGTGACGATGCGGGTGGGTGTAGATCTCTACCTCGAAGCTTCGGACCGAACGTCGGCCGCGGACCCACGTTTGACCGCACCAGAACTGACATTGCCGGCCCTCATGGCATTCGTCGATTCCAAGGCGGGGGTCAAGTCCTCCGACCTGCAGGCAGTCTCACTCCTTGCCCGCGAGATCTTCAAGGCGAAGAGTCCCAAAGGTGCAAGGGCAGCTGGCAAGGCGATGGCGAAGGAGCGATACGGCTGGGGTAGTTACCAGTTCGGATGTCTCAACACTCTTTGGACCAGAGAAAGCAATTGGAATTTCCGGGCCCGAAACCCACGGACCGGCGCCTATGGGATCCCACAGGCCCTTCCTGCCGCGAAGATGGTGATCCGCGGTGAGGATTGGCGCACCAATCCTCTGACCCAGATCTCATGGGGACTGCATTACATCGACGTCCGTTACGAGACGCCGTGCAAGGCGCTTCGTAAGTTCCAGCGCTCGCGCTACTACTAGTTCGGCTTCTTCCCGATCGCCATCGGCTTGCTCGTCTCAGCGAAGAAATCATTGCCCTTGTCGTCGACGACGATGAATGCCGGGAAGTTCTCCACTTCGATCTTCCAGACTGCTTCCATGCCTAGCTCTTCGTAATCGAGGACTTCGACTTTCTTGATGCAGTCTTGTGCCAACCTTGCCGCAGGTCCACCGATCGATCCGAGATAGAAGCCACCGTTGGCGGCGCAGGCATCGGTCACCTGCTTCGAACGATTGCCCTTGGCGATCATCACCATCGAACCACCGAGACGTTGGAAGTAATCGACGTAGGAGTCCATGCGCCCTGCAGTTGTCGGACCAAATGAGCCAGACGCATATCCCTTTGGCGTCTTCGCAGGTCCTGCGTAATAGACCGCATACTTCTTGAAGTAGTCAGGGAGAGGCTTTCCGGAGTCGACCAACTCCTTCAACTTCGCATGTGCGAGATCGCGAGCTACGACCATCGTTCCGGTGAGGGAGAGTCGAGTCTTGATCGGGTACTTGGATAGCGTCTTTCGGATCTCATCCATCGGAAGGTTGAGGTCGATCTCGACAACCTCACCATCGAGGCTCTCTTCGATCGTCTCTGGCATGAAATGGACTGGATCCGTCTCGAGTTGCTCGATGAAAACGCCATCCTTCGTGATCTTCGCCTTCGCTTGGCGATCGGCGGAACATGAGACAGCGATCGCAATTGGAAGCGATGCACCATGACGGGGGAGGCGGATGACACGGACATCGTGACAGAAGTACTTGCCGCCGAATTGCGCTCCTATCCCGAGGGTTTGCGTCAGTTTGAAGACCTCTTGCTCCAACTCGACATCTCGCATCGCTCGGCCTGTCTTCTCATTCCCGGTCGTCGGAAGGGAATCGAGGTACTTGGTACTTGCAAGCTTTGCCACCTTGGAGGTGTATTCGGCGCTCGTACCGCCGATCACGATCGCCAAGTGATAGGGCGGACACGCAGCGGTTCCGATAGATCGCAACTTCTCATCGAGCCACGTCATGAAGCTCTT
>CAYORK010000011.1:0-6119 GCA_964406345.1 uncultured Actinomycetes bacterium
TGAAGTTGCATCAGTGCGGTCTGCCAAAGCAGATGGCGCTCGAGCTCTTCAAGCCGTTCGTGATGAAGCGACTCGTCGATCTCAACCACGCGCAGAACATCAAGTCTGCGAAGCGTATGGTCGAGCGTTCACGTTCTGTCGTCTGGGATGTCTTGGAAGAGGTGATCGCAGAGCATCCAGTCTTGCTCAACCGTGCGCCGACTCTCCACCGTCTCGGTATCCAGGCATTCGAACCACTCTTGATCGAAGGCAAGGCGATCCAGATCCATCCATTGGTCTGTACCGCGTTCAACGCAGACTTCGATGGTGATCAGATGGCTGTTCACGTGCCACTCTCCGCAGAGGCACAGGCAGAGGCACGCGTCCTCATGCTCTCGTCGAACAACATCCTCTCGCCAGCGAGCGGTCGTCCACTTGCAACGCCAACCCAGGACATGGTCCTTGGCATCTTCTATCTCACATCACAACGTGATGGTGAGCTCGGAGAGGGTCGCGCGTTCTCCTCTATCGCCGAGGCGTTGATGGCTCATGAGCAGCGAACCCTTTCGCTGCAAGCCAAGATCAAGATTCGCCTCAAGGACGAAGTCCGCGAGACCACTCTTGGTCGCGCGCTCTTCAACGAGGTCCTTCCTGATGACTTCGGCTATGTCGATAACGAAGTGACGAAGAAGGGAATCTCCGGAGTCGTCGATCGACTTGCAGAGAGTTACCCGAAGGTCGTCGTCGCTGCCGTACTCGATCAACTCAAGGCGCTTGGCTTCTATTGGGCCACTCGCGCTGCTGCGACGATCGGTATCGAAGATGTCGTCACTCCGCCAGATAAGCAACAGATCCTCGATAAGTACGAGGCTGATGCTGACAAGGTCCAACGTCAGTATGACAACGGTCTGATCACCAATGACGAGCGTCGTCAGGAATTGATTGAGATCTGGACTGAGGCGACCGCCAAGATCGGTGAGAGCATGGAGAAGAACTTCCCACGCACCAATCCGGTCTGGATGATGGTCTACTCCGGCGCACGTGGAAACATGATGCAGATCCGTCAGATCGCAGGTATGCGCGGTCTCGTCGCGAACCCGAAGGGCGAGATCATCGCTCGACCGATCAAGTCGAACTTCCGTGAAGGACTCTCAGTACTCGAGTACTTCATCTCGACTCACGGTGCGCGTAAGGGTCTTGCAGATACTGCTCTCCGTACCGCTGACTCTGGCTATCTGACTCGTCGTCTCTGCGACGTCGCACAGGATGTCATCATCCGTGAAGAGGATTGCGGTACCGACCGTGGTCTCACTCTTGCGATCGGTGCGAAGACTCCTGAGGGAATCGAACGCGACGAATATGTCGAGACTTCGATCTTCGGTCGCGTCCTCGCTGAGGCCGTATCCGCTGGTGGCAAGGAAGTCCTCCCTGCCGGTACTGATCTTGGAGATCGTCACATCGACTTGCTCCTCTCCAATGGCGTTACTGAGGTGAAGGTCCGCTCCGTTCTCACCTGCGATTCCAAGTTCGGTCAATGCGCGATGTGCTACGGCCGTTCGATGGCCGCCGGAAAGATCGTCGATGTCGGCGAAGCAGTTGGAATCATCGCCGCACAGTCGATCGGTGAGCCAGGAACTCAGCTCACCATGCGTACCTTCCACACGGGAGGTGTCGCAGGTGATGACATCACTCACGGTCTACCTCGTGTCGTCGAGCTCTTCGAGGCTCGCACACCAAAGGGCGTCGCACCGATTGCAGAAGCAGCCGGTGTCGTCTCCTTCATCGAGGATGCCAAGGGCAAGAAGATCTTGGTAACTCCGGAGGATGGATCAGAGGCGATCGCCTATCCGATCACTCGTCGTCAGAAGCTTCTCGTTGAAGACGGAAGCAAGGTCGGCGTCGGTGAGAAGTTGGTCGTCGGTGCGATCGATCCGAAGCAAGTCCTCAAGATCCTCGGACCTCGTTCGACCCAAGTCCACTTGGTCACTGAGATCCAAGAGGTCTATCGCTCACAAGGCGTTTCGATCCACGATAAGCACATCGAGATCATCGTGCGCCAGATGCTCAAGCGCGTCACGGTGCTTGAACCGGGAGATACCGAACTCTTGCCAGGCGAGCTCGTCGATCGCGCAAGACTTGAGGCAGAGAACCGCCGTGTCGTTCAAGAAGGCGGTAAGGCTGCATCAGGTCGTGCCGAGTTGATGGGTATCACCAAGGCATCGCTCGCTACCGAATCATGGCTCTCTGCCGCATCGTTCCAGGAGACGACTCGTGTCCTCACCGATGCTGCGCTCGCCGAGAAGCGCGATCCGCTACTCGGTCTCAAGGAGAACGTCATCATCGGCAAGCTCATCCCAGCAGGTACCGGTCTTGCGCGTTACCGCAACGTCAAGGTCGAGCCGACTGAGGAAGCGAAGGCAGCTGTCTACGCCGCCTACGACGAGTATGACTACACACCATTCGAATCGACAGGTTCAGGTGAAGCAGTCCGACTCGACGAGTTCGATGTCGATGCTCGCTAGTTAGTCTCAGGTAGAAGGGCCCCCAAGATGTACCGGGGGCCCTTCGCATTTAACCAGTGGAAAAGCGATAAAAAATTGTCACTTCTCTGTGTTTCTCACCGCAGGGGTCATAATCTTGAGCAATGCGTCGAGCACATCTTCGACTCCTCCTGGTCTTCCTCCTCCTTGTGACGATGACGGGCCCTCACTTCGCCTATGCCGGCAGAGTGGTGGACCCAAAGACCGAGCAATTGGGTCTTCTTCTGACCGAGAACATGGAGCTGACTTCCATGACGTCGGTCCTTTACGGGCGCAGTACGCGATCAGACCTCGATTGGCGCATCTGTAAGTCGATAACGGACCCCGTTTGTACTGCCTCCACGCAGATCATGATCATTCAATTCTTCGCACTCTGCGAGAAGGCAGAGGATGTCAACTGCATCGAAGAGGTCTGGGCAAGAGGTCCTGATGGGACAAAGATCCCCGGTGTCTATCAGAAGCATCTTCCCGTCTCTGGAAACACTGACTTTCCGGCTGAACCGACCATGCAACTTCCAGCCAGTAAAGGCAATTCCTTCGTGATGAAGTTCCCGAGTGCAACGCATCTCGGAAAGACGGACGACTACTTGGTCTCATTGCGCAATATGGCCCATATCGAGAAGGGTGCAGGCGAGAGTGCAACCAATCATCGACTGGGCGTACAAGGTCTGATCGGCGGCATCACACCATTCGAATTACTCACGGGGGATTACCGGCCGATAACGATGTTCGAAGGCTTTGGATCCGACGGGGGACTTCGTGTCACATCAACCGGTGAAACTTGCTTTGCAAGCGATACCGGAGTCTGTGCAGCGATTCGCCCCTTTCCAAAAGACTATCGATTCGGTCTCTCTATGCGACTCTCACAGAGATTGAACGGCTGGTTCCATGGTCGCATCACCGCTCCGGTGATCACCACGAGCCTTAGCGGGGATCTCTATCGCGCTTCTATCGAGGCAAGCCCAGTGAAGGTCGCTTCGTTGGATTTCTTGACCCCGACTCCATCTCTCAGCCAAGAGATCAAGGACATGATCTTCAATGGCGAAGAGTGGGGAGTGAGTGGAAACCTTCAAGGTATCCGCATCACCACTGGTCTCGAAGAGGATCGAGCCCAAACGCTATTGCGGCTATTCACGCCTCACTTTCAGGATAAGGCAACTCGAACCAATCAATACTGGACCATCAAAACCCTAGGCGACTTTCGAAATGATGCCGTGAGGCGTTGCACCAGTAGTTCCGGCGACCTTGCCGGTGCAGTCTCCACCAACGCACTTCTCTACAGTGCAGGGCCACCGACATTCAACCCAGATGAGTCCTCATTGGATTACAAAGTGGCGTCACCACACTTTGAGAGTGATGGAAGCGAAGCTTCAGGAACTTACGACTTGCTTCTACGAAGCGACGTAGCACGTTGCATCTATGGATTCACCAGTGCGCCGATCAAGGCAACCCTGGAGGTTCTCTCCAATGATGGAAGCACCAAGATCGCCTCGACTACGATCACCGAACGAAACGGTTGGCTCGTCATGTCTGCGGCGGGCTTCGGATTCTCTTCTCCTATCGTGCGTGCAAGATTGACTCAAGAACCGGTTGCACCGACAGCAACTCCAACGCCGACTGCCTCGCCATCAGCCTCGCCATCTGCTGTACCGGCTGTCATCACAAAGTCATCGAAGAAGACCATCACCTGCGTCAAGGGAAGTACGAGCAAGAAGGTTCGTGCGATGAAGCCAAGGTGCCCTAAAGGATGGACAAGGTCCTAGTTCGACAAGTAGACGACTAAGGCTGCGGCAATGAAATGGCAGATGAATGCTGCGGCTGTCATCGCGTGAAAGAGTTCATGGAACCCGAACCAGTTGATGGAGAAGTTCGGCTTCTTGAGCCCGTAGATCACTCCGCCTACTGAGTAGAGCAGACCGCCCACGAGTATGAGTGTGAAGACTGCGATTCCACCTTCGCGATAGAAATCAGGAAGATAGATGAGTGCGACCCAGCCAAGTCCGATATAGAGAGGCACATAGAGCCACCTCGGTGCATTGATCCAGGCCACCCGAAAGATCGCCGCCGATATGGCAGTACCCCAGATGATCGAGAGCAAGAAGGTTGCTTGTCCGGAATCGAGCAGGAAGACCGCGAATGGGGTGTAGGTCCCCGCAATGAGAAGCGGGATATTGGCGTGATCGATCCTTCGCCAGAGCGCCTTCGTTGAGTCGCGCCATTTGACGCGGTGGTAGAGGGCGCTCGAGGTGAAGAGGAGGCCCGCGGTGAGGGTCAGGATCCCGAGCGTCAGTCGGCCACGGAATTCGTGGGCGATGGTCACCAGAGTCAGCCCCGCCACGAGCGAGAGGGGGGACATGACCAGGTGGATGACCCCGCGAAGCTTGGGTTTGGGCACTTCTGAGGAAAGGGGGGATGGCCGGCTCACTCAGGAATCCTCTCACCGGCCTCACCAGACCTTCGGCGTGTCGCGGGGGTCGGGCGGGAGCCGAGGGGTAAGGGGCATTTTGACCCACAGAGCGTGATTCCGTTACCCTCGCGCTCTTGCTCACGTGGGCTTCTTGAGATCCGCGGTCGTTTCGTTGCTGAGACCCGCTCAAGGAAAAAGTAGTGAGCAGAAAAGAACGCAATTCATTTTGCCATTCGTGATTCGTCGCGCGTGCGCGGATGAAAACGGAACAAGTTACGACACACCCGACCGCGTGGGTCGGAGAGTGACGTACGAGAGAAGAGAGAAACGTAGTGCCAACTATTCAGCAGCTGGTCCGTAAGGGTCGCATGGAGAAGTCGAGCAAGACGACAACTCCTGCACTCAAGGGAAGTCCGCAACGCCGTGGCGTATGCACTCGCGTCTACACGACGACACCGAAGAAGCCGAACTCCGCGCTTCGCAAGGTCGCACGTGTACGTCTTACGAGTGGCATGGAAGTCACTGCTTACATCCCTGGTGAAGGACACAACCTGCAAGAGCACTCGATCGTCCTCGTCCGTGGTGGACGTGTGAAGGATCTTCCTGGCGTTCGTTACAAGATCGTTCGCGGTTCACTCGATACTCAAGGCGTCAAGGATCGCAAGCAAGCGCGATCACGTTACGGCGCCAAGCGAGATAAGAAGTAAGGGGAGAAGACAAAATGCCACGTAAAGGTCCCGCCCCGAAGAAGCAGGTGATCGCTGATCCGGTCTATAACTCACCGGTCGTCACCGCTCTCATCAATCGTGTTCTCACATCGGGAAAGCGTTCCACTGCTGAAGCGATCGTCTACAACGCTCTCGAGGGATGTCGCGCAAAGTCCGAGGTCGATCCAGTGATCACACTGAAGCGCGCTATCGATAACGTCAAGCCTGCAGTAGAAGTACGTTCCCGCCGAGTCGGTGGCGCTACTTACCAAGTCCCAGTAGAAGTGAAAGCTGCACGTGCGATGACTCTCGCACTTCGTTGGTTGGTTGAGAACGCACAGGATCGTCGCGAGAAGTCGATGGCAGAGCGCCTCACAAACGAGATCATCGATGCGAGCAACGGTCTCGGTGCCGCTGTGAAGCGTCGCGAAGATACCCACAAGATGGCAGAGGCGAACAAGGCCTTCGCTCACTATCGCTGGTAAT
>CAYORK010000011.1:6219-9667 GCA_964406345.1 uncultured Actinomycetes bacterium
AACGAGAAGAGGAAGAAGAAGTGGCAGCAATCGATACGGCAGTTGATCTCTCAACCGTCCGCAATATCGGCATCATGGCGCACATCGATGCTGGTAAGACGACGACCACCGAGCGCATCCTTTTCTACACCGGTATCACTTACAAGATCGGTGAGGTCCATGAGGGTGCAGCGACGATGGACTGGATGGAGCAAGAGCAAGAGCGCGGTATCACCATCACATCTGCTGCGACCACATGTTTCTGGAAAGACCATCTGATCAACATCATCGACACTCCAGGTCACGTCGACTTCACCGTCGAAGTTGAGCGTTCGCTCCGTGTCCTCGATGGCGCAGTCGCTGTCTTCGATGGTGTCGCAGGTGTCGAGCCACAGTCCGAGACCGTTTGGCGTCAGGCTGATAAGTACAAGGTCCCAAGAATCTGTTTCGTGAACAAATTGGACCGCACCGGAGCATCCTTCGAGCGTTGCGTCTCGATGATCAAGGATCGTCTCCGTGCCAAGCCACTCGTCCTGCAGATCCCGATCGGTGCTGAAGGTGACTTCGTCGGCGTCGTCGATCTCATCCAGATGAAGGCACTTGTCTGGCCAGGCGAGACGAAGAAGGGCGAGGATTACCTCGTCGAAGAGATCCCTGCCAACTTGAAGGATGCTGCCGACAAGGCGCGCCATGAGTTGATCGAGACCCTCGCAGATGTCGATGACCAGGTGATGGAGAAGTACCTCGAAGGACAAGAACTCTCAGAAGACGAGATCATCGCTGCGATCCGTCGCGCAACGCTCGCCGACAAGGCGACTCCGGTCCTCACTGGATCGGCGTTCAAGAACAAGGGCGTTCAGCCGATGCTCGATGCTGTCGTTCGTTACCTTCCAAGCCCGCTCGATGTCGAAGCGATCGTTGGAACCAAGATGGGCGATAGTTCAGTCGAGATCGCACGTAAGCCATCCGACGCTGAGCCATTCTCTGCGCTCGCGTTCAAGATCATGAGCGATCCACACCTTGGAAAGCTCACCTTCGTACGTATCTACTCCGGAACGCTCACTGCTGGTACCGCAGTCTTGAATTCAACGAAGGATCGCAAGGAGCGCATCGGAAAGATCTACCAGATGCACGCCAACAAGCGTGAAGAGCGTGACAATGCAGGCGCTGGAATGATCATCGCGGTGATGGGTCTCAAGGACACCACCACCGGTGACACTCTCTGCGACTCCGACAAGCCGGTGATCCTCGAGTCGATGGAGTTCCCAGATCCCGTCATCCACGTCGCGATCGAGCCGAAGACAAAGGGCGATCAAGAGAAGCTTGGAACTGCGATCCAACGTCTTGCTGAAGAGGATCCAACCTTCCATGTCCGCACCGATGAGGAGACCGGACAGACGATCATCGGCGGAATGGGTGAGTTGCACCTTGAGATCCTCGTCGATCGTATGAAGCGTGAATTCAAGGTCGAAGCGAACGTCGGTAAGCCACAGGTGGCATACCGCGAGACGCTTCGCAAGGCAGTCGATCGTTACGACTACACCCACAAGAAGCAGACCGGTGGTTCTGGACAGTTCGCGAAGGTCCAGATCGCGCTCGAGCCACTTGCTGTCGGCGAGGTCCCTTCAGGTTATGAGTTCGTCAACAAGGTCACCGGTGGACGTATCCCTAAGGAATACATCCCCGCTGTCGATGATGGTGCACAAGAGGCGATGCAGACTGGTCCGCTCGCTGGCTACCCGCTCACCGATGTACGAGTAACTCTTCTTGATGGCGCGTATCACGATGTCGATTCATCGGAACTCGCTTTCAAGATCGCCGGTATCGCAGCATTCAAGGAAGCAGCGAAGCTCGCTTCCCCAGCATTGCTCGAACCGATGATGTCCGTCGAGGTCGTCACTCCTGAGGATTTCATGGGTGATGTCATCGGCGACCTCAACTCTCGACGTGGCCAAATCCAGGCCATGGATGAGCGTTCCGGTGCCCGCGTTGTGAAGGCACTGGTCCCACTTTCGGAGATGTTCGGCTATGTCGGAGATCTGCGAAGCAAGACCCAGGGTCGCGCCTCCTACTCGATGCAATTCGATTCCTACGCTGAAGTTCCAGCGGCGGTATCGAAGGAGATCATCGCGAAGGTACGCGGCGAGTAACAACACACACGAGAAGAAAGAGGAAAGCTAGTGACAAAGGCGAAGTTCGAGCGGACAAAACCGCACGTGAACATCGGCACCATCGGTCACATCGACCACGGTAAGACCACTCTTACTGCGGCGATCTCCAAAGTGCTCCACGACCGATACCCAGATGTGAACCCATTCACCCCATTCGATCAGATCGACAAGGCGCCAGAAGAGCGTCAGCGCGGTATCACTATCTCGATCGCACATATCGAGTACCAGACCGAGAAGCGCCACTACGCACACGTCGACTGCCCAGGCCACGCCGACTACATCAAGAACATGATCACCGGTGCGGCACAGATGGACGGAGCGATCCTCGTGGTCGCAGCGACCGATGGCCCAATGCCTCAGACCAAGGAGCACGTCCTCCTTGCTCGTCAGGTCGGCGTCCCATCGATCGTCGTCGCACTCAACAAGTCCGACATGGTCGACGATGAGGACATCCTCATGCTCGTCGAGGAAGAAGTTCGCGACTTGCTCAAGAAGTATGAATTCCCTGGCGACACCACTCCGATCGTCCGAGTCTCCGCACTCAAGGCGCTCGAGGGTGATGTTGAGTGGGGCAACAAGTTGATGGATCTCATGAGCGCTGTCGATGAGTTCATCCCAACTCCTGCACGTGAGATCGACAAGCCATTCTTGATGCCAGTCGAAGACGTCTTCACCATCACTGGTCGTGGAACCGTCATCACCGGTCGTATCGAGCGCGGCATCGTCAAGGTCAACGAGGAAATCGAGATCGTCGGTATCCGACCAGATTCACAGAAGACTGTGGTCACCGGTGTCGAGATGTTCCGCAAGCTCCTCGATGAGGGTCAGGCTGGCGAGAACGTCGGTCTCCTCCTCCGTGGTCTCAAGCGTGAAGATGTCGAGCGCGGTCAGGTCTGCTGCAAGCCAGGCTCGATCACACCTCACACTGAATTCGATGCATCGGTCTACATCCTTTCCAAGGATGAGGGCGGTCGTCACACCCCGTTCTTCAACAACTACCGTCCTCAGTTCTACTTCCGTACGACTGACGTGACCGGTGTTGTGACACTTCCAGCAGGCAAGGACATGGTCATGCCTGGCGACAACGTTGAGATCGCGGTTGCGTTGATCCAGCCGATCGCTATGGAAGAGGGTCTTCGTTTCGCTATCCGTGAAGGCGGTCGTACCGTCGGCGCAGGTCGCGTCACCAAGATCAAGAAGTAGGGATCAAGAAGTAGTGATCAAGAAGTAGGAATCAAGAACTAACTAGCAAGAAACTCGTGTGAGCCGTCGGTGGGGTCGCAAGGCCCCACCGAATG
>CAYORK010000011.1:9767-23472 GCA_964406345.1 uncultured Actinomycetes bacterium
AACTAGCAAGAAACTCGTGTGAGCCGTCGGTGGGGTCGCAAGGCCCCACCGAATGGCCAGACCGAAAGGTCAAATACGAGCGAAAACCAGAAGTACGAGAAACGTAAAAGAAGCTAGAGGAGAAGAGATGGCCGGACAGAAGATCCGCATCAGGCTCAAGGCGTACGACCATGAGGTGATCGACTCTTCCGCGAAGAAGATCGTGGAGACAGTCGAGCGCACCGGGGCGACCGTCGCGGGCCCAGTACCGCTGCCTACAGAGAAGAACGTGTACTGCGTCATCCGTTCTCCGCACAAGTACAAGGACAGTCGAGAGCACTTCGAGATGCGCACCCATAAGCGCCTCATCGACATCATCGACCCGACACCAAAGACCGTTGACTCATTGATGCGCCTCGATCTCCCAGCGGGCGTCGACATCGAGATCAAGCTCTAACGAAAGAGACCTGAAAAATGAAAAACACTCAAGCACATAGCTCGGTGATCAAGGGGATCCTTGGCACCAAGCTCGGCATGACACAGGTCTTCGATGAGTCGAACAAGGTCATCCCAGTGACTGCGATCGAAGCAGGTCCATGTGTCATCACCCAGATCCGCACCCTCGAGAAGGATGGCTACGAGGCCGTTCAGCTCGCATTCGGTGCCGTCGATCCACGCAAGGTGGCTAAGCCTGAGGCTGGTCACTTCGCGAAGGCTGGCGTCACGCCACGCAGAGAGGTCGCTGAACTTCGCACCTCCTCCGCCTCTACTTATTCCGTTGGCCAAGAGATCAAAGCCGACGTCTTCAATCCCGGTGACATCATCGACGCCACCGGCACATCACTCGGAAAGGGAACTGCTGGTGTCATGAAGCGCCACAACTTCCGCGGTTTCGGTGATGGTCACGGTGTCGAGCGAAAGCACCGCACTTCAGGTTCCATCGGTAACAGAACCACCCCAGGCCGTGTCTTCAAGGGCAAGCGCATGATGGGTCGTATGGGTATCGAGACAGTGACCATGCAGAACCTCAAGGTGGTCAAGGTCGATGCAGAGAAGAACATCATCTTGGTCTCCGGGTCTCTTCCTGGTGCCATCGGTTCCACCGTCTTCTTGCGCACTGCGGTCAAGCATGTCGCAAGTGAGACCGTCAATAAGGCAGGTGCATGATGTCTCTCTCCGTCGATATCAAGGACATCTCAGGTAAGAGCGCCGGAACGTTCGCGCTTCCTGCTGAGATCTTCGATGTCCAAGTCAATGTGCCATTGATCCACCAGGTCGTGACTGCACAACTCGCAGCCGCTCGCCAAGGTTCACATAAGGCGAAGAACCGCGGTGAAGTCAGCGGTGGTGGAAAGAAGCCGTTCAAGCAGAAGGGAACTGGTCGCGCTCGTCAGGGTTCGACTCGTTCGCCGAATCAGCGTCACGGTGGTGTCGCTCATGGTCCAGTGCCACGTTCATATGATCAGCGCACACCGAAGAAGATGATCAAGGCTGCCCTCGCTGGCGTGCTCTCCGATCGTCAACGCCATGACCGGATCCATATCGTCGATGGCATCACCAAGGCCGAGAACACCAAGAGCACTCTCGCTGCGGTCCGTCAGTTCACTGATCGCAAGCGTGCGTTGATCGTCCTCTCTCGTTCCGAGGAGAGCGCATGGCTCAAGCTTCGCAACGTCGATGGCCTCCACCTGATCGCATCCGATCAGCTCAACGCCTATGACGTCGTGGTCGCTGATGATGTCGTCTTCTCACATGATGCGATGAAGGAATTCGTCGCAGGTCCTACCAAGGGCAACACCGTCACTGCGGTCGCCCGTGAGAGTGAAGTCGGGGTGTCAGCATGAAGGATTACAGGGATGTCTTGATCGCTCCGGTCGTTTCGGAGAAGTCCTACGGACTACTCGATCAGAACAAGTACACCTTCCTGGTCGCACTCGATGCGAACAAGACCGAGATCAAGATCGCGGTCGAGAAGATCTTCAAAGTCGAGGTGCTCAAGGTCAACACCATGAACCGTGAGGGCAAGACCAAGGTCACCCGATTTGGTAAGGGCAAGCGCAAGGACACCAAGCGTGCGATCGTCCAGGTCGCTGCCGGACAACGTATCGACATCTTCGGAGGACCTGTCGGCTAAGGCCGATGGGATCTTCGATAAGAGGAGAAGAAAATGGCACTGCGTAAGTACAAGCCACGGACACCGGGCACTCGTGAGAAGAGCGTCGCGGATTTCGCCGAGGTCACTCGTACCACTCCAGAGAAGTCGTTGATACGTCCGATCAACTCCAAGGGCGGCCGTAACGCCGCTGGTCGTATCACCACTCGTCACCAAGGTGGCGGACACAAGCGCGCCTACCGCGTCATCGATTTCGTACGAAATGACAAGGATGGCATCCCGGCGAAGGTCGCTCACATCGAGTACGACCCGAACCGCACCGCGCGTATCGCACTCTTGCACTTCGCCGATGGTGAGAAGCGCTACATCATCGCGCCGAACAAACTCAATCAAGGTGACACTGTCGAGACAGGTGCTGCCGCTGACATCAAGCCAGGCAACAACTTGCCTCTTCGCAACATCCCGGTCGGTACCGTGATCCACGCTGTAGAGGTACGTCCTGGTGGCGGAGCGAAGCTCGCTCGTAGCGCCGGAACCTCGATCCAGTTGGTCGCTAAGGATGGACCGTACGCACAACTTCGTATGCCATCTGGCGAGATCCGAAACGTCGATGTCCGTTGCCGCGCAACGGTCGGCGAGGTCGGAAACGCAGAACAATCGAACATCTCGCTCGGAAAGGCTGGCCGTTCCCGTTGGAAGGGACGCCGTCCGACCGTCCGTGGTGTCGTCATGAACCCTGTCGATCACCCACATGGTGGTGGTGAAGGAAAGACCTCTGGTGGTCGCCATCCTGTCTCACCATGGGGCAAGCCTGAATCTCGCACTCGCAAGAAGAAGGCATCCGACAACCTCATCGTCCGTCGTCGTCCATCCAACAAGGCCCGCTAAGGAGAGCGCATGTCACGAAGTCTTAAGAAGGGTCCTTTCGTGGACGCTCACCTTGCCAAGAAGGTGGATGAGCAGAACGAGAAGAACACCAAGAGTGTGATCAAGACCTGGTCACGCCGTTCCACGATCACGCCATCGATGATCGGTCACACCATTGCGGTCCATGATGGCCGTAAGCATGTGCCCGTCTTCATCACTGAGGCGATGATCGGTCACAAGCTCGGTGAGTTCGCACCGACTCGTACCTTCAAGGGTCACGTCAAGACCGATGGGAGAGCGAAAGTTGGCTAATAACAACGCAATCGTCGCAACCGCCAAGGCACGCAGCCTTCGCGTCACACCCCAGAAGGCTCGTCGCGTGGTCAACATGATCCGTGGCGCACGTCTTGATGAGGCGCTCAACATCTGCAAGTTCTCACCACAGGTCGCGGTGAGCGAGGACCTCTACTCCTTGCTCAACTCTGCCTTCGCCAATGCGAAGCAGAAGAACCCGAACATCCGTGATGCCAAGGAACTCTGGGTCGCAGAGGCACTCGTCGATGAGGGCTTCACCATGAAGCGCTATCGCCCACGTGCTCAAGGTCGTGGCTATCAGATCCTCAAGCGTTCGAGCCAGATCTCGGTCGTGATCTCGGATGACAGGAACTACCGATCACACGGTCCTTCGAAGGGTGGCAAGAAGCCAGTCGCGCAGGCACCAGCAGATAACGCAGCAGATACAGCCACGGTCACCAAGACCGAAGAGGCAAACGGAGAGGGAGGTGCGGAGTAAATGGGTCAGAAGATCAACCCCCACGGCTTCCGTCTCGGTATCACCACTGAGTACAAGTCTCGTTGGTATGCAGAGAAGCTCTACAAGGATTACGTCAAAGAAGACGTCATGATCCGCAAGATGATGCACCAGAAGATGGAACGTGCTGGCGTATCGCGGATCGAGATCGAGCGCACACGTGAGAAGGTCCGTATCGACCTCCACACCGCTCGCCCTGGCATCGTCATCGGACGTCGCGGCACCGAAGCGGACAAGCTCCGTCTCGACCTCGAGAAGCTGACCGGCAAGCAGGTCCAGCTCAACATCTTGGAAGTGAAGAACGCTGAGATCGACGCACAGCTCGTCGCACAAGGTGTCGCAGAGCAGCTCGCTGCTCGTGTCTCCTTCCGTCGCGCGATGCGTAAGGCGATGCAGACTGCGTTCAAGGCAGGCGCGAAGGGCATCCGTATCCAGTGCGGTGGTCGACTTGGTGGCGCTGAGATGTCGCGCTCTGAGTTCTATCGTGAAGGACGCGTCCCGTTGCACACGTTGCGTGCCGATATCGATTATGGATTCCACGAAGCTCACACCACCTTCGGTCGCATCGGCGTGAAGGTATGGATCTACAAGGGTGAAGTGGTCGAGTCCCGCGCAGAGCGTGAGGCACAGGCGCTCGCTCAAGCGAAGGCTGCACGCGATCAACGCGCTGCACGCACTCAGCGTCCACGTCAGCCAAAGGGCGAAGTGACCGTCACTCAAGGTGAGGCGACAGTCGCAGCTCCAGTCGAAACCGCAGCACCAGTTGCAGTCGAGACTCCGGTTGAGACTCCAGCACAAGAGGGAGGCGAGTAGCGATGTTGGTACCTCGCAAGATCAAGCACCGTAAACAACATCACCCGAAGCGCAGCGGTAAGGCGAAGGGCGGAACGACTCCGGCTTTCGGCGACTACGGCATCCAAGCGCTCGAGGGTGGCTACGTCACCAACCGACAGATCGAGGCAGCGCGTATCGCGATGACTCGTTACATCAAGCGTGGTGGAAAGGTCTGGATCAACATATTCCCGGATCGTCCATTGACCAAGAAGCCAGCCGAGACTCGTATGGGTTCCGGTAAGGGATCTCCAGAATGGTGGATCGCGAACATCAAGCCGGGTCGCGTCATGTTCGAGATCTCAGGCGTCACCGAAGACATCGCTAATGCGGCGATGACCCGTGCTATTCACAAACTTCCTGTGAAGTGCCGCGTCGTCCGTCGTGAGGAGGCATAAGACATGGCCAAGATCGAAAGTGCTGAAGAGCTACGAGCTCTTCCAGTCGAGGAGTTGCAGGAGAAGGTGAAGAACCTCAAGGAGGAACTCTTCAATCTCCGCTTCCAAGCTGCCACCGGACAACTCGAGAGCCACGGTCGACTCGGCGCAGTCCGCAAGGAGATCGCACGGATCTACACAATCCTCAGAGAACGCGAGTTGGGTATCGGAGGTGCTGCATGAGCACGAACAACACCGAAGCCCGCGGGTTTCGCAAGGTAAGAGAAGGAATCGTGGTCTCAGACAAGATGGACAAGACCGTGGTGGTCTTGGTCGAGGATCGTGCTGCGCACAGCCTCTACGCCAAAGTCATGACCAAGAGCAAGAAGTTCAAGGCTCACGACGAGTCGAACTCCGCCGGTATCGGCGATCGTGTACGGATCATGGAAGTCCGTCCGATCTCCGCGACCAAGCGTTGGCGAGTCGTCGAGATCCTCGAGAAGGCCAAGTAGGAACCGAGAGAAGGAATAGAGAAAGATGATTCAACAAGAATCTCGTCTTCGCGTAGCCGACAACACCGGCGCACGCGAGTTGCTCTGCATCCGAGTCCTCGGTGGCACGAAGCGACGTTATGCCGGCATCGGTGACGTCATCGTCTGCTCGGTCAAGGATGCGATCCCAGGTGGACAGGTGAAGAAGGGTGATGTGGTCAAGGCCGTCATCGTCCGTACCGTCAAGGAGAACCGTCGCGCCGATGGGAGTTACATCAAGTTCGATGAGAACGCCGCAGTGATCATCAAGGATGATCTCGAACCACGTGGCACACGTATCTTCGGACCAGTCGCTCGTGAACTTCGTGACAAGCGTTTCATGAAGATCATCTCGTTAGCTCCGGAGGTGCTCTAGATGGCCCGAATCAAGAAAGGTGATCGCGTACTCGTGATCGCAGGTAAGGACAAGGGGATCACCGGAACGGTGCTCAAGGTCGACCTGAAGAAGAATCGCGTGATCGTCGAAGGCGTCAATCGCGTCAAGAAGCACACCAAGGAGAGCACCACCGACCGTGGTGTGAAGACTGGTGGCATCCTGACCGTCGAAGCCGCGATCCATTACTCGAACGTGATGCTCCTCGATGAGGAGAACCAAGCGACACGTATCGGCGTGAAGAAGGACGATGAAGGTAAGAACGTCCGCATCTCACGACGTACTGGGAAGGAGATCTAGTCCATGACTACTGCAACCGCACCGCGTCTGAAGGCGCGATACAAGGAGCAGGTCTCCCCGCAGCTCAAGGGGGAGTTCGGTTACTCCAACTTCATGCAGATCCCGACCGTGGCGAAGATCGTCATCAACATGGGAGTTGGCGAAGCTGCCAAGGATTCCAAGTTGATCGAAGGCGCAGTCCGCGACCTCGCGTTGATCACCGGCCAAAAGCCAGTCGTGACAAAGGCGAAGAAGTCGATCGCTAACTTCAAACTCCGTGAGGGCATGCCGATCGGTGCGCACGTCACTCTCCGTGGCGATCGCATGTGGGAGTTCCTCGACAGATTGCTCTCCGTCTCGCTCCCTCGTATCCGTGACTTCCGTGGTCTCTCACCGAAGCAATTCGATGGCAAGGGCAACTACACCTTCGGTGTATCCGAGCAGGTCGTATTCGCTGAGATCCCACAAGACAAGATCGATCGCGTCCGCGGCATGGACATCACGATCGTAACGACAGCCAAGAATGACGATGAAGGTCGCGCTCTGCTTCGCGCGCTCGGATTCCCATTCGCAGAGAAGTAAGCCGGGGAGAGAAAGAGAATGGCAAAGACAAGCCTCAAGGTTAAGGCGAGCAGGAAGCCGAAGTTCAAGGTGCGCGGTTACACCCGCTGCCAGCGCTGCGGACGTCCTCACTCGGTCTACAGGAAATTCGGACTCTGCCGCGTGTGCTTCCGCGAGATGGCACACCGTGGTGAACTCCCAGGTATCTCGAAAGCAAGCTGGTAACGACTATCAAGTAGGTCTCGCACACCTCGTGCGAGATACCGCTCGAAGAAAGGCCACAGGCCACGCATGACAATGACAGACCCGATCGCGGACATGCTTGCGCGTCTCCGCAACGCCAACATGGCGTATCACGACTCGGTGGCGATGCCCTCGTCCTCGGTGAAGACCCGTATCGCTGCAATCTTGCAGCAAGAGGGTTACATCGCGAGCTACGCAGTCTCCGACAACAAGGAGGGCTTCGGTAAGACCCTCACTCTGCAACTCAAGTACGGCGCGAATCGCGAGCGTTCCATCGCAGGACTTCGCCGCGTCTCGAAGCCAGGTCTTCGCGTCTATGCGAAGTCGACTGGTCTGCCAAAGGTCCTCGGTGGCCTTGGAGTTGCGATCATCTCGACTTCACAAGGTCTCTTGACCGATCGTCAGGCAAATCAGAAAGGCGTGGGTGGGGAAGTCCTCGCCTACGTGTGGTGATCTGACATGTCACGTATCGGAAAGATGCCAATCGCGATTCCTTCGGGAGTCGAAGTCTCACTCAACGGCAATGATGTTTCGGTGAAGGGCCCGAAGGGCACCCTCAACGTCACCATCTCCGAGCCGATCACAGTGAAGAAGGAAGAGAACTCCATCCTTGTCGTTCGTCCCAACGATGAGCGCAAGGCGAAGGAGCTCCACGGACTCTCCCGAACCTTGATTTCCAACATGATCACAGGTGTCACTTCAGGTTTCACCAAGAAGATCATCCTCACCGGTGTCGGTTACCGCGTCGCGCTCAAGGGTAAGGATCTGGAGTTCCAACTCGGCTACTCCCACAACATCCTCTTCCCAGCACCAGAGGGGATCACCTTCGCATCTGCCTCACAGACCGAGCTCGAGGTCTCTGGAGTCGATAAGCAACTCGTCGGCGAGGTCACCGCGAAGATCCAGAAGCTCCGCAAGTCCGATCCTTACAAGGGTAAGGGTCTCCACTTGGCGGGCGCTCGTATCCGTCGCAAGGCTGGTAAGGCAGGTAAGAAGTAATGGCAACTAAAGCAGCTCCAAAGAAGACGAAGACCGCGACTCGCTCCGGCGCGAAGACCAAGAACCGCATCGTCAAGGGTTCATCTCAGGTCGCTCGCATCCGTCGTCACTTCCGCGTCCGCAAGAAGGTCGTCGGAAGCGCCGAGCGTCCACGTCTTGTCGTCTCACGCTCTACTCGCCATCTCTTCGCTCAGATCGTCGATGACTCCAAGCAGATCACGCTTGCGAGCGCATCGACCATGGAAGCAGATCTTCGTCAGGACACTGGCGACAAGACCAAGAAGGCACGCAAGGTCGGGCAACTTCTCGCCGATCGTGCGAAGGCAAAGGGGATCTCTGCAGTGGTCTTCGATCGTGGTGGCAATCGCTTCCATGGTCGTGTGGCTGCACTCGCAGAAGGTGCTCGTGAGAACGGATTGGACTTCTAATGACACCAGCGGATAACAAGGTGCGCGACGAGAACGCGCCAGCCTCGGCAAAGCCCGATCGCCGCGAGCGTCGTCCACGCGAAGAGCGTGCCGAGAAGAGCCCGTACATCGAGCGCGTCGTCTTCGTCAATCGTGTAGCGAAGGTCGTGCAAGGTGGACGTCGTTTCTCCTTCACCGCACTCGTTGTGGTCGGTGACGGAAACGGAACCCTCGGCGTCGGTTACGGCAAGGCCAAGGAAGTCCCACAAGCGATCGCGAAGGCGGTCGAAGAGGCGAAGAAGTCCTTCTTCAAGGTTCCACGTCTCGGTTCCACCATCCCACATCCTGTCCAAGGTGAGAAGGCCGCAGGAGTCGTACTCCTTCGTCCAGCTGCACCTGGTACCGGTGTGATCGCAGGTGGTCCGGTACGTGCAGTACTTGAGTGTGCTGGAATCTCTGATGTCCTCACCAAGTCTCTCGGATCCAACAATCCGATCAATATGGTCCACGCCACCGCAGCAGCGCTGAAGATGTTGGAGAACCCAACAGCGATCGCAGCGCGTCGTGGCAAGTCACTCGAAGATGTTGCACCGAAGGCGATCGCACAAGCTGTTGCCGCCGCTGCAGCGTCAGCTAGCCAAGCAGCGAAGGCAGGTGCATAGTCCATGCCACGTCTCAAAGTGACACAAATCCGCTCCAAAGTCGCGAACATCCCAAGCCAGCGCGAGACCTTGCGAACACTCGGTCTCAAGCGGATCGGTGATGTAGTCGTGAAAGAGGATCGCCCAGAGATTCGCGGTATGGTCTACGCCGTCCGTCATCTCGTTGAAGTCGAGGAGGTCGAGTAAGTGGTACTCAAAGTCCATCATCTCCGTCCCGCCCCAGGTGCCAAGAAGGCCAAGACTCGTAAGGGTCGTGGTGAGGCATCGAAGGGAAAGACCGCTGGTCGAGGTGGCAAGGGAACTCATGCCCGTAACACGGTTCGCGCTGGTTTCGAAGGTGGTCAGATGCCACTCGTTCAGCGACTTCCGAAGATGCGCGGCTTCAAGAACCCTGAGCGCATCGAGTTCCAGGCAGTCAATGTGGCGACGATCAACGAAGCATTCCCGAATGGCGGAAACGTCACTGTCGATTCATTGGTCAAGGCCGGTCTTGCACGTAAGGGCCACTTGATCAAGGTCCTCGGTCAAGGTGATATCTCGGTCAAGGTGAGCGTCGAGGCGCACGCCTTCTCCAAGTCAGCCGAAGAGAAGATCGCTGCCGCAGGTGGCAGCGTCAAGACGGTCTGATAACCCATAGGTTCGAAAGCCAATAGGTTCGAAAGCCAATAGGAGCCCACATGTTGCAAGCATTCGCAAAGGCGTTCAAGACGCCGGATCTGCGTGTGAAGATCATCTTCACACTCTCGATCATGGCGCTCTTCCGTTTCGGTTCCATCGTCCCGACACCGGGCGTGAGCTATGAAGCGGTGCAACGCTGCCTTGCGGTCGCTGACACTGGTGGACTCTTTGGTCTGATCAATCTCTTCTCTGGTGGTGCGCTCCTACAACTCTCCATCTTCGCGCTCGGCATCATGCCTTACATCACGGCATCGATCATCGTGCAGCTTCTCACCGTGGTGATCCCACGTTTCGAGGCGTTGAAGAAGGAAGGCGCATCCGGAACACAGAAGTTGACCCAGTACACCCGTTATCTCACCATCGGTCTCGCACTCTTGCAGTCGACAGGGTTGATCGCGGTCGCCCGTACCCCAGGTCGATTGATCCAAGGTTGCAACGAGAACATCATCCCTGATCAGGGTTGGAACGTTCTCCTCGTCATGGTCGTCGTCATGGTCGCAGGTACTTCGGTCGTGATGTGGCTCGGTGAGTTGATCACTGATCGCGGTGTCGGAAACGGTATGTCTATCCTCATCTTCACCTCGATCGCAGCGTCTTTCCCAGGACAGCTCTGGTCGATCCGCCAGACAAATGGCTGGTTCCCATTCTTCGCAGTGATCGGTGTGGGTCTTCTCATCGTCGCGCTCGTCGTCCTCGTCGAGCAATCACAGCGTCGTATCCCGGTCCAATACGCCAAGCGTCAGATCGGACGTCGTTCCTATGGCGGAACCTCGACTTACATCCCGATCAAGGTCAACCAAGCTGGCGTCATCCCGGTCATCTTCGCTTCGTCACTTCTCTACATTCCTTCGCTCGTAGCGAGCTTCTCCGGAAGCACTGCGCCTTGGGCGGTCTGGATCCAGAACAACTTCACTCTCGGTGACAACATCTACTACATCACTCTCTACGCACTCCTTGTGATCTTCTTCGCCTACTTCTATGTCGCGATCTCCTTCAACCCGGAGGAAGTCGCTGAGAACATGCGTAAGTACGGCGGCTTCATCCCAGGTATCCGCGCTGGACGTCCGACTGTCGAATACTTGCAATACGTTCTCTCGCGCATCACGGCACCAGGTTCGATCTATCTCGCGTTCGTGGCGATCATCCCGATCATCGCGTTGATCCTCTTCCAGGCAACAGCGAACTTCCCATTCGGTGGTACCTCGATCCTGATCATCGTCGGTGTCGGTCTTGATACCGCGAAGCAGATCGAGAGCCAGCTGCAGCAGCGCTCCTACGAAGGCTTCCTGCGTTAATGCGACTCATCCTGGTTGGTCCACCGGGAGCAGGTAAGGGAACCCAAGCGGTCAATCTCGCGGCTCACTTCTCCATCCCGCATATCTCCACCGGCGATATCTTCCGAAGCAATCTCAAGGAAGGCACACCACTCGGCCTCGAAGCGAAGTCCTATATGGATCGCGGCGAATTGGTGCCCGATGAGGTGACGAACAAGATGGTCAAGGATCGTCTCGGCAAGGATGATGTCAGCTCAGGTTTCCTGCTCGACGGCTTCCCACGCAATGTCTTCCAAGCAGAGGTCCTTCGCGCCATCCTCGGCGAGAAGCAGAGCCCACTCGACGCAGCGCTGGAACTCTCAGTCGACAACGAGGAGATCATCAAGCGACTTGCGGGACGTCGTACCTGTAAGGATTGTCAGCGAGCCTTCCATGTCGACTACGAGCCATCGAAGGTCGAAGGTCGCTGTGATGGTTGTGGCGGGAACCTCTATCAACGTGACGATGACAAAGAGGAAGTGATCGCGCGTCGACTCGAGGTCTATAGCGAGCAAACCGCACCGATCATCGACTTCTATCGCCGTGAAGGATTGCTCGTCACCATCCCTGCGATGGGTCCGGTCGATGAGATAACAAAGCGTGCAATCACTGCACTCAACGCGATCCGCTAACGCGCCAAGGTAGATTCGATATGGCCATCCAGTACAAGAGCCTCGAAGAGATCGTCCTGATGCGTAAGGCCGGCAAACTCGTCGGTGAGACCCTTGAGATCATCAAGAGCGCGATCAAACCGGGAGTTACGACCGAAGATCTCGATCGCTTGGCCGAGGAGAACATCCGATCAAACGGTGGCACGCCCTCCTTCAAGGGTTATCACGGATTTCCAGCGACTATCTGCGCTTCAGTCAATGAGGAAGTCGTTCATGGAATCCCAGGTAATCGTGTCATCGGCGAAGGTGATGTCGTCTCCATCGATTGCGGCGCGATCGTCGATGGTTGGCATGGCGATGCTGCATTCACTTACGTGGTTCCGCCGCAAGACAACGATGATGTGACGCTATCAGCGGTCTGCGAGGAATCCCTTTGGCGCGGAATCGCTGCCGCTCGTGTTGGTGGCAGATTGACCGATATCAGCCATGAGATCGAGAAGTACATCAACTCTCAAGGTAAGTATGGAATCTTGCGCGAATACGGTGGTCATGGCATAGGTACTGAGATGCACATGGAGCCACATGTCCTCAATTACGGTCGTCGCGGCTTCGGTGCGGAGTTAGTGGCAGGCATGACCCTTGCGATCGAACCGATGATCACTCGCGGTACGGAGCGGATGCGCGTCATGCCAGATAAGTGGACTGTCTCTGCCATGGATGGATCACGAGGCGCCCACTGGGAACATACCTTCGCGCTGCTTCCAGATGGGAATCTCTTCGTTCTCACTGCCCTTGATGGCGGCAAGTCAGAACTCTCTCGCCTTGGTGTGACGGTCTCTTCTCTGCTCGACTAGAACTCTGAATCGACTAGAACTCAGCTCGATTAGAACTCTGTATCGACTGGTCTGTCGATCTTCGACCGCTAGAGATCGAAGCCGATGTACTTCTTCTCCAAGAACTCGTTGATCCCATCAAAGCCACCTTCACGGCCGATACCGCTCTGCTTGACGCCGCCGAAAGGTGCTGCAGGATCTGAGATCACACCGCGGTTGATCGCAACCAGGCCAGATTCGATCGCCTCAGCTGCGCGAAGTGAGCGCTTCAAGTCAGAGGAGAAGATGTAGCTGATCAAACCGAAGTCAGTGTCATTGGCCATCGCAATTGCAGCATCGTCATCATCGAAGGTGACGATCGGGGCGACTGGTCCGAAGACTTCGTGCTTCAAGATCTCGTTACTTGCATCGACCTCAAGGACGGTTGGTGGATAGAAGGCGCCCTTATCCGTGATGACCTTGCCGCCTGTCTTCACCTCGGCTCCTGCTGCGACTGCCATATCGACCAGTTCTGCGATCTTGTTCCGCTCCTTGAGTGAGACGAAGGCGCCGAGCTGTGCACCCTCGGTGAGCCCTGGTGCCATCTTGATCTTCGACATGGCTTCGGTCAGCTTCGCCGTGAATTCCTTTGCGATCTTCTTGGAGACGAAGATCCGATTCGCTGCAGTGCAGGCTGCGCCGCCATTTCGCATCTTTGCAACGAGCGTTCCAGCGACAGCGACCTCTAGGTCAGCATCATCGAAGACCACCACCGGTGCGTTTCCGCCCAACTCCATCGAGGTGCGGATGATGCGATCTGCAGATTCCTTGAGAAGGACCCGACCGACTTCGGTCGATCCCGTGAAGGAGAGATTTCGAACTCTCGGATCATGGAGCATCTTCGAGACGGACTTGCCGGTCTCTTTCGGGAAGATCACGTTGACTACGCCATCAGGGACGCCAGCACGTTGCAGGATGTCGACGACTGCGAGTGCGGTCAATGGGGTTTCGGTCGCAGGCTTCAAGATCGTGGTGCAACCAGCGGCGAGCGCCGGACCGATCTTTCGAGTCGCCATCGCAGCAGGGAAGTTCCATGGTGTTATGAGAAGTGAGACACCGATCGGCTGGTGTGTGACGAGGAACTTCTTGTCACCAGATGGAGCATCGCGATACTCACCATTGATGCGAACCGCCTCTTCGGCGAACCAGCGGAAGAACTCGGCGGCATAGATGATCTC
>CAYORK010000011.1:23572-39978 GCA_964406345.1 uncultured Actinomycetes bacterium
TGCGAACCGCCTCTTCGGCGAACCAGCGGAAGAACTCGGCGGCATAGATGATCTCGTTCCGCGCATCGGTGAAGATCTTGCCGTTCTCCCTGACGATGATCTTGGCAAGTTCATCGGCCTCAGCGACCATGATCTCGAATGCCTTGCGGAGTATCTCGGCTCGCACACGAGGAGCTGTCTTCGACCAGGACTTCTGTGCGGAGTAGGCGGCAGCGACCGCCATTTCGACTTCCTTCTCGCCAGCAAGTGCGATCTCAGCGATCGTCGATTCATCACTCGGATCTGTCACCGCAAGTCGCTCTGGTGCAGAGATCCAATTGCCGCCAATGAAGAGGTCTGATCTATAGCTCATAGGCGCAAGCATAAAGGGGGGTAGATTTCGATTATGTCCCGAAGCGAAGTGATGGAAAAACTCGGTCGACTCCAGGCGCTACTCAAGGAGCGAGATCTCGACGCCATCATCCTCAAGAAGGGCGCGAATGTGGCTTGGGCCATCGGCGGTAGGGCTCATGTGCCGACCACCCTCGAACTTGCCTGCATGGACCTGGTCATCTCCCACAAAGGTATCGAAGTGATCACCAACAAGATCGAAGCAGAGCGACTCATCGCAGAGGAATTGAGTGGCATAGAGCGGGTCACCGTCATCAACTGGTTCGAAGGTCGAGATGCACAACTTCCACAAGGAGAGCGCGTCGGTATCGATGGACCTGACCCTGTGCGAGTCAATCTCTCGACTGAGATCGAGACGTTGCGTCGTGATCTCAATGACGATGAGGTCGCTCGTCTTCGTCAGGTCTCTATTGATTCCGCCATCGCACTCGGAGAAGCGATCCGTCATGCCAAGAAGGACTTCAAGGAAGTAGATCTAGCTGGACTGATCGCGCGAGAGTGTTGGGAGAGGGACTTAGAACCAGTCGTCCTACTTGTCGCAGGTGAAGAGAGACTTGCGAAGTTTCGACATCCGCTTCCTACGACCGCATCTCTTGGTTCTCGCTTCATGGGCGTGATCTGCGCGAGGCGAAAAGGACTGATCGCAAGTGTCACCCGGATCGCGTCCTTTACCAAGATCGATCAAGATACTGAGAATTGGTACCAGCGACTCCTTGATGTCGAGCGGATCTTCATCAACAAGAGTGTTGTGGGTGCAAAACTCTCTGATGTAGTCCGGGCTGGTGTGGCGGAGTATCGCAATCAAGGTTTCGACAGCGAGGAGTGGACTCGTCATCATCAAGGCGGACCTACCGGATATCTACCTCGTGACTTTCCCGCGCACGAGAAGTCCGAGCGAGAGATAACCCTCCATAACGCTCTCGCCTGGAACCCCTCCGGAAAGGGACTCAAGGTGGAGGACACCATTCTTACTACGGACTCTGGACCCGAGATCTTGACCGTCGACCCGCACTGGCCGACGCAGATGGTCTTCGAGCGCGCTCGCCCCTCGCTACTCGAGCTCTAGCCCCGAGGCAGAAACCTCATCGGATAGGTGAGGGATCGTTATAAAAATGGTGCGTATTTTGGTCATCAATGTATTGACCCGATGCTCCCTCCCCATAAGAATCCCTCGGTGGTAAGAGGTCTGACCACTTGATTTCGAGTGAGATGGCCATAGACCAGGCAGAAGCAAGCTCAAGGAGGAGCGTGATTCGCTACGGGATCATCGGCGCAGGCGCGATGGGGCGTGAGCACATCGCCAACCTCTCCTTTATCGAAGGCGCCTTGGTCACCGCGATCGCCGATCCAAACTCCGAATCACTCTCTCGAGCGCTCGCTGAATTGGAGCAGTGGGAGCAACCGACTGCGAAGACCTTCTCAGATCACAAAGACTTACTGAGTTCTGGACTTGTCGATGCCGTCATCATCGCAACTCCCAACTACACCCATGTCACCGTCTTGAAGGATGCGATTGCATCCGATCTTCACATCTTCATCGAGAAGCCGCTCTGCACAACGGTAGAGGATTGCGCTGATGTCATTGAGTGGTCACGCGATCGCAAGAAGTTGGTCTGGATGGGACTCGAATATCGCTACATGCCACCGGTTGCAGAACTGATCAAGATCGTCAAGAGCGATGGTGTCGGTCAAGTGCAGCAGGTGAGTATTCGCGAGCATCGCGAACCCTTCTATCCAAAGGTCGATAACTGGAATCGCTTTCGCGAGAAGACCGGCGGCACATTGGTAGAGAAGTGTTGTCACTACTTCAATCTGATGGATCACATCACCGGTGAGCACCCTGTTCGCGTCTTTGCCTCCGGTGGCCAGAGAGTCAATTACCTCAGCGAGGTCTATGACGGGAAGCCCGCCGACATGCTCGATAGTGCCTATGTCGTTCTGGAGTATCCAAGCGGTGCGCGTGCGATGTTGGATCTCTGTATGTTTGCGGAGAACACGCTCGACAAGGAGTCGATCTCAGTCGTAGGTGATGGTGGAAAAGTTGAGTCATTCCTTCCTTCGTTGGAATTACGTCACGGTAAGCGAGAGAGCGTCGGCAATTTCCGTGAGTGGACCTATGACGCGAGCAAGACCAAGGACCTCACAGTTAAGACCGTGTGGAACGACGCGATCAAGTACAAGGGTTTTCACTATGGCGCCTCGTATCTCGAACATCTCAAGTTCTTCAAGGCGATGAGCGAAGGAAAGCAGCCAGAGATCACACTCGAAGAGGGGCTGAGAAGCGTCGCCGTCGGCGTCGCTGCCCATCGAAGCATTGATGAAGGGCGAATCGTAGATATGAGCGAGATCTTGCCAGCGAAGTATCAGGGGAGTTCTATCTCGATCGGGGCAAGATCATGAGCAAAGTCGCACTGATCCCGGTCGCTCGTCCGACCTTCGATGTCCCGACTGCGCAACGATTCTTCGATGAGGCGAAGGAACTCCTTGCCTCCCTTGGCGCAGATGTGGTCGCACCGAGTGGTCTTGTGATGACGCCAGAAGAGACCGATGCCGTCGCTGTGCTCGATATCGACCAGCCGAAGATCATCTACTTGAACGCCTCTTTCGCTGATGCATCGCCAGCGATGAAGCTCTTGGGATCCAAGAGTGGTGATGTCTTGCTCTGGTCGGTCCGCGAGTTCGGCGAGGTGGGAGAGCGACTTCATCTCAATTCGATGTGTGGTTCCAATCTCGCTGCACATGCCCTCCGAACTGTCGGCAAAGGCATCACTCACTTGCATGGAAATCCCGATGAAGAGAATGTGAAGTCTCTGCTTGCGAAGTTTCTCAAGAGTGAGAACCCTGATGTCGGCCAACCTCCACTCATCAATAGTGAAACCTCTGTAAGAGCAGAGAAGGCGAAGGTTGAAACGTCCCTTGCATCACTGAATGGATCTCGTATCGGTGCTATCGGTGATGCTCCGAATGGCTTCACTCCGTGTCAATACGACGCAGGGCTATTGCAGAAGTATTTCGGTATCGAAGTCCTTACCCGCACCATCCCGGATCTCTTCGATGCAATCTCTCAGGTCTCAGAAGTTGAGGCAGAGAGGGAGTATCAGAGCGCTCTCGAAGCACAACCATCGCTCGCGAAGGTTCCAGCGACCGAAGCGCGCACCAATGCGAGTGTTCGCGAAGTATTGAGCGAGTGGATCGATGAGGACGATCTCGATGCGATTGCGATGCGTTGTTGGCCAGAGTTCCCAACCGAACTTGGTGCCTGCCCTTGCGGCGCCATGGGAAGGACTGCGACCGCGGGAACTCCTGCAGCATGTGAGAGAGATGTGTATGGCGCTGCGACGATGTTGATCCTTGAGGCGCTTGGTTCAGGGACCAACTATCTCGTCGACACAGTCGACCTCGTTGAGGAGGAGGGGTTGATCCGTATCTGGCATTGCGGATCCGCCTCCACCGAACTCGCAGCGGATCCTAGGGACGCTACCCAATGGGTTCACTGCAATCGCAAACTAGGTGTGGCCGGTAACTTCGCATTGAAGCCCGGTCCAGTTGTCTTGGTTCGACTCGATTCCGATTCGGACCCAGCCAACACAAGCAAACTCCGATTAGTCATGACTAGTGGTGAATCGCTGGCTACTCCTAATCGGTTTCAAGGCAACACAGCAACGGTTCGAACGAATGCTCCGGCACGGCAGCTGATCAATGGATTGGTCCGAAATGGCTACCCACATCACACTGTCGTCTCTTGGCGTGACATCCGACCCGAAGTCCGAGCATTGGCGGAGCACCTCGGTATTCCGTTGATGGAGTGGTAATCAAGGCGATTCACCACGAATCCTTACCCAAGGACCCTCATAAAGGAGAAAGCATGAAAGCAACGAAGAGTGCGAAAGCATTCAAGCTGTTCATTGTGACTGCATTCGCATTGACAGCGACGCTCGTGCCTTTGACTGCTAGCCAGGCTGCTGGCGAGGTCAAGAATCGAGCATGTAAGAACGAAGGCGAGACCACCGGAACCTTCTCGACATCTTTGGTCTGTGCAAAGAACGCGCAGGGAAGATTGGTCTGGCAATCGGTCAAGTTGGGCTTCACCAAGCTCCCACCAGTGCGAGCCCTCAGCGCTCCAGACGGTGAAATCGACTTCTACCACTGGCGTGCAGAGGATCGCACCGTCTTCGCAAGCATCATCGCGAAGTTCGAGGCAGCTAATCCTGGCACCAAGGTAAACCAGGTCATCTCAACCTCAGCCGATCATGAGGCGACCTCGCTTCAGAAGATCCGCGACAATCGCAAGGCTGGCTTGATCGTCACACTCCGTGGCGCTCACTTCAACAATGCGGTTGCCGGTAACTTGCTCGAGGATCTCTCGAACCAACAGTTCGCAAAGCGAAACGTCATCGCATCGATGATGGGTGCAGGTCGAGTCAAGGGAGTCCAGTATGGAATCCCTTATCACTCACTCTTCAACAACCCGATCTACAACATCGATATCTTCAAGAAGGAAGGCTGGAAGCTTCCAAGGACCTTCGATGAGTGGCTCGGATACTGCCGCGCAGCCAAGGCCAAGAACTACGTCCCAATGGCATGGATGGGTGGATTCCGTCCACAGGCTGGTCAGATCTTCAACTCTGCCTTGATGAGCATCGGCACCACCGAAGAAGACATTGCAGCAAAGGCCACAGCGATCGATACTGGTAAGGCTGAGATCACTGAGGCTTGGTTCAGGACCATGGCGGGCAAGTATGCGCAGTTGCGTGACGCTGGCTGCTTCCCATCCGATCCAAAGGGTGTGACTGAGGCTGCTGGAAATGCGCTCTTCGCAACTGGCAGGGCGCCGATCCTCCCGACCGGAACCTTCTCCATGGGTGGAATCAAGACCCTCAACCCAGCGATGAAGAACAACATGGGAATCACTGGTTTCAACTGGACCAATGATCGCAATGCCAAGTTCACTGGCATCACCAATAACACCTTCATCCTCGGTGTCAACAAGACCGCAGGAGCGACAGAGCGACGCATTGCACGTGCGTTCATCTCGTTCCTCCTCACTGGTCCGATCGCACAGGAGTACGCGAATGGAACGACACAGCACGTGACCGTCCTTGATGTCGCTTACACAGACGATGATCTGCGTAACACTTCAAGCATCATGTCTGAGCGTCTCCTCCTCGCTCCTCGCTTCCTCTTCCTCAATCTCACGGTGCGTAACCTCGTCGAGGACGTTCTCATCGACATCGTCGGTGGAAACACAGTCGACAAGGCCATCGAAGATGGTGCGAAGTTGATCAAGCAGAGGTTCTAGTCGAACCATGACGAATATCGATACCGGTGCCCGAAAGGGCACCGGTACTCGATCACCGAAACCGGTGCAATCGAGTACCAAGTTGAAGCGGATCCACGATCGCAGGTTCGCCCTCATGATCCTGCCTGCCCTCTTCATCTATGCGCTCTTCTATCTCTATCCCACCTTGAGCAATCTCCGTTATGCATTCACGGAATGGGATGGTCTACTCGAGCCTCGATTCATCGGCCTGGAGAACTTCACTAGGACCGCTACCAATGACGACATTTTCCGCAAGGTCCTCGGAAACAACGTCGAATTCTCATTCCTCGTCATCATCTTCCAAACTGCTTTTTCATTGATCTTCGCGATCTTCTTGCTCAAGAACACCAGGACCTCGATCGCACTCCGAACCCTCTACTTCTTTCCGACCATCCTCTCCTCGGTATCCGTGGCGTTGGTTTGGATGTTCATCTACGAACCAAATCTCGGTGCACTCAATACTCTGCTACGAGGAATCGGCTTCGATTCATTGGCCCTGAGTTGGCTTGGGTCAGAGACCATCACCTTGAGGGCGATCGCCTTCACCCAAGTCTGGTTCCACACCGGTCAGATGATGGTGGTCTATATAGCTGGATTGCAGCAGATCCCACAGGAACTCTACGAAGCCGCTGAGGTCGATGGCGCTTCCAGATGGCAACAATTCAAGAGCGTCACATGGCCTATGGCGCTACCCACGACCGCCGTCGTATTGGCCTACACCACGATCCAATCGTTCCGTGCCTTCGATCTCATCTACACGATGACCGGTGGTGGGCCGAACAATTCGACCAACATCCTGGTCACTCTGATCTATCAATCCGCTTTCGGTGAATACCGATTCGGATATGCCGCAAGCCTTTCCGTCTATCTCGTCGTATTCATCCTGCTCCTGACATGGTTGCAGCGACGGATACTCAGGACGAAGTACTAGGGAGGAGATGAGATGTTCTACAAGGTAAGCAGAGTCCTATCCCTCACTCTCTTCGCACTTTTGATCCTCGTCCCCGTCATGGTCGTCGTACTCGGAACATTCAAGGGCGACCTCGAACTAATGACGAAGCCGTTGGCTCTACCGGAGCAATGGACACTGAACAATTACCGGGCCCTCATCGAAGGTGGGCAGATCACCACCAACTTCCGAAATAGTGTGATCGTCACGCTTGCCTCAGTGGTGCTGACTCTCTTCCTCGCAAGCCTGGCCTCTTTTGGAATTGCTCGGATGTTCAACAAGGTCGCAAATCTCCTCTTTACGCTCTTCCTGCTCGGTCTTACGATCCCAGCAGCAACGAGCATCATCGGCATCTATGAACTCTTCGACTCATTGGGGTTGAGGAACACCCTTCACGGCTTGGTGATCATCAATATCGCCTCTACGTTGCCGATCTCAGTCTTCATCCTCACTGCCTTCTTCCGGCAGATCCCGCTAGAGCTCTATGAGTCTGCCTCCATCGATGGTGCAAGCCCATGGCGTCTCTACCGATCGATCGCACTTCCACTTTCGCGGCCTTCGATGGGTGCGGTCGCGATCTTCCTCTTCGTGATCAATTGGAATGACTTGCTCTATCCGTTACTTCTGATCACACAGTCGGACCTCAAAACTTTGCCGTTGGCGCTCCTTGATTTCCGCGGTGAGTATGCGATCAACTTCTCGATGATCTTCACCGCAGTCATGATCGCATCCCTTCCTATGGTCGTGATGTACCTCGCGATGCAACGTTCCTTCATCGCCGGTCTCACTGCCGGAGCGGTGAAGGGCTGATAGATGTCGACTCCGATACTCAACGTACCGCCACGTCTCAATGAGAATGTACGTGGACTCCTCGATTACATCGAAAGAGAGAACCTCAAGCCAGGTGCGAAGTTGGAGAGCGAGCGAGAGTTGGCACGGATCCTCGGTATCTCTCGACCATCACTTCGTGAGGCGATCCAGATCCTGCAGGCGCAGGGACGGCTCATCTCCAAGCATGGTGTCGGTGTCTTCCTGCTCGATGAAGAGGTAGGAGGCAAGATCAAGGATGCCTATCTTGCCCAACGACATCCGATCGAAGAACTCTTCCAGATGCGCGAGATCCTCGAGGCACCAGCCGTGGAATGGGCAGCCGAGCGACGCAGTACAGAGCAACTCCATGAGATCAAACGTGCGTTGAGTCGTCTTCGCGATGCTTTGAAGGAGGAACCCATCGACTTCGATCGAGTCCGAGAACTCGACATGGAGTTCCATCTCGTGATCGTCAGAAGTGCACAGAACCGATTCCTCAATCAAACCCTTGGCACCTTGCAGGAGATCATGCGCCACTCCATGGACAACACGCTCAAGCTCCCTGGTCGTATCGGCCTATCGGATGCCGAGCACAGCATCATCCTGGAGGCGATCGAGAATCAGGATCCGATCAATGCTCGACTGATGATCATCCAGCACATCCACAATGCACGTGATGCGTGGACGAAGTTCCTCAAGAGTGAGCAAGCGAGTTAGTCGATGACTCCTTTGGACGTGCTCTCCGTGGGAATCGCAACGGTCGACAACATCGTTCTCGTCGAACGCTATCCAGAGAAGGACGAGCGAGTGATTGCCCTGGAGCATGCTCGTTCCATTGGTGGCCCTGCGACGGTTGCTGCGATCACGATGTCGCGACTCGGGGTGAAGGTGGCCCTCTCTGCGGTCGTCGGAAGGGATGCCGGCGGGGATCTCATCATCGAAGTCTTGAAGCAGGAAGGTGTCGACACCTCCCTCGTCGAGCGAAGCGATACTCCAACGACGCAGAGCACGATCGTCATCTCGAAGAGCGAAGAGTCACGCGCCATCATGGTCAAACCTGAGCGCGTTGCCTCAACTCTTCCGAAGATCGAATTTCCGCCATGGATCCATGTCGATCACTTCGGTGCAGAAGTGATCAAGTCGTGGGGATTGAAGCGTGGTGGCGTCTCAAGGCTTTCGCTCGATGTCGGTTATCCCTTTCCAGGGCTCTCTTCTGCGGATTGGGATCTCTTCGTCCCTTCCGAGAAGATCACCACAGATGTCTCTTCTGCTAAACGCGAGAAGAACATGGTCGTCATCTCACATGGTGAGCGAGGAAGTGCATACTCCGATGGCATCATCACGGGTCTCGAACCGGCGATCGCAGTCGATGTCGTGAGCACTCTCGGCGCCGGAGATGTCTTCCATGGCGCGATGGTTGCCACGCAGGTGTGGGGGATGAGACTCGATGAGGCGACTGCCTTCGCCAATGTGGTCGCAGGTCTTTCATGTCGAGGACTCGACGGATATAGCGCTGTTCCTACGAAAGAAGAAGCGATGGATTATCTGAAGACAGGTGTGCGGTCATGACATCACTTACTCCACTCTCACTCGCATCCGGCGGACTCGCCATGGTCGCTGTAGATCAACGCGAGGCGCTTCGTGGCATGTATGCGGCGAAGCGACCTGGTGTGATCGGCGATGATGTACTGACTGATTTCAAGGTGGCGGTCGCAGAGAGACTCTCTGATCTCGCATCTGGTCTCCTCGTCGATCTCGATTTTGGCTTGAAACAGATCGTCGAGAGGCGAGCACTCGCTCCCAATTGCGGCTTGATCGCAGCTCAGGACCTTCTGATTGGACCTGCAGGTGGCGCAGCGACGGATACCGCAATCGATGATCGCGTCGATGCTGCGGAGATGAAGAGACTTGGCGCCGTTGCGCTCAAGCTCTTGATCCTCTATCGATCTGATGAGAGCGCTGCGATGCGAAATGAGATGGCCAAGCAGTTCATCGATGGGGCAAAGAAAGAGGGGTTGATCTCCCTTGTAGAGATCATCGTCAAACCACCTCGCAATGGCGGAGAGTTCGATCGAGAGGTCGAGATCATCAATGCAGCCAAAGAGGCTTCTGCATGGGGCATGGATGTCTACAAGGCAGAGGTGCCCTTTGGCGGCAAGGCCAGCGATGATGAGATGAAACGTGTCTACGACGAGATGCATGATGCGATCGGTATTCCTTGGGTAGTCCTATCCAATGGAGTGGCAAAGGAAGACTTCGAACGTGCGGTGAGCCTTGCCTGTAAGTCAGGCGCGAAAGGTTTCCTCGCCGGTCGAGCAGTATGGGCGGATGTCGTCGGTGACGAGGATGAGCGAGCATCACTCACTTCGATCTCAAGGCCACGACTTCAGCGTTTCATCGATGCAGTCAATGACAATCTGATTTAGCCGATCCGGCTGATTCGGAAGTAAGAGATACGAGCGGAAAGGAATGACCATGGCGAAGCGAGTGCCAGACTTCTTGCTTCATCACGATGGCGATTCAGTCGCGGTTGCGAATGATGACTTGCAACCAGGTGAGCTGTATGGCCTATCGGTGAAGGAGCAGACCGAGCACAAGGCGACCCTCAATCATGCGATCCCATTGGGACATAAGTTCGCATTGAAGGATCATGCAGAGGGCGAGGCGATCATCAAGTACGGCATTCAAGTCGGTGTCGCCAGTGAGCCGATCAAGAAAGGCGATTACGTACACACCCACAACATGAGGAGCTATCGATGGCAAGCAAGCCGCGCCTAACCGGATACCGACGCCCTGATGGATCGATGGGCATACGCAATCACGTCATCATCCTTCCTGTTGATGACCTCTCCAATGCAGCAGCTGAGGCGGTAGCGAAGGTCGTTCCTGGAACGCTCGCACTTCCGCATGCTTTCGGTCGACTCCAGTTCGGTGAGGATCTCGAGCTGACTTTCCGAACCCTTATCGGTACCGGACTCAATGGCAATGTCGCAGCAGTCGTCGTCATCGGCATCGAGCCGAAGTGGACTGAGCGCGTCGCCGCTGGTATCGCGAAGTCAGGAAAGCCGGTCGCTTCCTTCTCCATCGAAGGAAAGGGTGATCTGCAGACCATCGCTGACGCCGCACGTGTGGCGCAGGTCTTCTTGCAGGATGCTTCAGAGGTACAGCGAGAAGAAGCGCAGATCGGTGATCTCATCATGAGCATCAAATGCGGTGAATCCGACACCACCTCAGGTCTCGGGTCATGCCCCACTACGTCACAGGCAGTCGATCGTTGGGTTGCTGCTGGTGGCACTGTCTTCTTCGGTGAGACATCGGAGCTGACCGGAGGTGAGCACCTGATCGCAGAGCGTTGCATTGATGATGCTTGCCGACGTGCTTTCCAGGAAACTTACGACAACTACATCAAGGTGATCGAGTCAACGGGTGCGAACCTCCTTGGATCGCAACCGACACAAGGCAACATCGCCGGTGGTCTCACGACCATCGAAGAGAAGGCGCTTGGCAACATCGCAAAGACCGGTTCTGTCCCAGTGATCGGAGTCTTGAAGCCAGCTGAAGCACCAGATCGCAAGAAGCAAGGTCTCTACTTCATGGACACCTCCTCCGCGGCAGCAGAGTGCGTCACTCTCATGGCAGCAGCGGGAGCCGTCGTCCATCTCTTCCCGACCGGACAAGGGAACGTGATCGGTAATCCGATCGTCCCGGTCTTGAAGCTCACTGCCAACAAGAAGACGGCAGCGACGATGAAGGAGCACATCGACCTTGATGTCGCAGGACTTCTCCGCCAGGAGTATGACCTGACGAAGGCAGGGGACATGATGATGGAGGTCATCGAGCGAACTGTGAATGGTCGTCTCTGTGCAGCAGAGGCGCTCGGTCACCGCGAGTACACCTTCACCAAGCTCTACATCTCGGCATAAAGACTGAGTTAGATCACAGGTAAAGCTAAAGAGGACATAAAGAAAAGAGGACTGGTTCGTGATCGTCATCAGTGAGGATGTTTGGAGCGATGGTTTTGCCGAACTCGCGAAAACCCACACCACGGTTCACGAACCTGACCTCTGGTCCAGGCGAGATGACTTGAAGAAGTTGCTGGCCGATGCTGAGGCGCTCGTCGTGCGAAATCGCACACAGGTCAACGAAGAGCTCTTCGCCATCGCACCGAAACTCAAAGTCGTCGGACGAGCCGGAGTCGGTCTCGACAATATCGATATCGATGCGGCCAACCGTCATGGTGTCGTTGTCTCTGCAGCCCTTGGTATCAATGCAGTGGCGGTAGGGGAGTTGACCCTTGGTCTCGCACTCGCCCTCCTTCGCAAAGTAACTGAACTTGATGCCTCGACCCGCAGCGGTGAATGGAATCGAAAGGCCGGGGTTGAGATCTCCGGAAAGACTTGGGGAATGCTTGGCTTCGGCGCGACCGCTCGTGCGCTCGCCAAGCTTCTCAAAGGTTTCGACGCGACGATCCTTGCCTACGATCCTTTCACCAAGGTCGATCCTGAGTTCGCGAAGGATACGAATACGACCTTGGTCTCTCTCGATGATGTGATCTCGCGTTCCGACGTCATCTCCCTACATATGCCTGCAACACCGGAGACGACGAAGGTGATCAATTCTGAGCGTCTTTCGAAGATGCGATCCCACGCAGTCATCGTCAACGTCGGCCGAGGTGAATTGATCGATGAAGCAGCGCTAGAAGAGGCGCTTACTTCACAAACGATCGCAGGCGCTGCACTTGATGTCCGAGAGAGCGAGCCGCCGAAGGATTCACGCTTCAGAGACCTTCCTAATGTGATCCTCACTCCCCATATTGCCGGCATCACGAAAGAGAGCCAAGCGAAGATCAACGAAGTGCTGGTCAATGAGGTGAAGAGCGCACTCACTGGTGGCGCCCCCTCATTCGCTGTCGGTGCGATCAAGGAGTTCAAGAAGTGATGGAGGCCAATAAGGGAATCGAATTCGCCACTGCACTTCTCGTCGCTTCTGGTGTCGAAGATGGAAAGGCTACGACAACCGCTCGTGCCATCGTGGCGTCCGATGTCTGGGGGAATGCCTCGCATGGGTTGATGCGTCTTGGTTATTACTTGAGGCGGCTTTCTGCTGGTGGTATCAATGCAAAGGCGGGATTGAAAGAGATCTCATCTCGTCCAGCCGTGAGTGTCTATGACGGTGAGAATGGCTTAGGCCATTGGCAAGTGTGGGAAGGCGCGAAGTTAGGACTTCTTCGGGCACAAGAGTTTGGAATTTCACTCATCTCGATCTCAAATTCGAACCATTGTGGCGCGCTCGGTGTCTATCTCTATCCAGCTCTTGATGCGCATGCGATCTCTATCCTCTTCACCAACGGACCTGCAGTCATGCCTGCGGTAGGTGGCAATTCACCACTTCTCTCAACGAGTCCAATCGCTGCTGGAATCCCTGCCTCCCACCCGATGATCGTCGACCTTGCAACTTCTGCGGTCGCACGCGGAAAGATCGCTGCGAAAGCGAAAGAGGGCGGGACTATCCCCGCAGGTTGGGCAGTCGATCGCGAGGGGAACACCATCACCGATGCGAAGGAAGCCTTGAATGGGATGCTCGCACCTCTTGGCGGTGCGAAAGGATTCGCACTCGGCCTTCTCGTCGAATCGATGGTCGCAGGTCTGACTGCAGGATCACTCTCAACTGAGATACCGGATATGTTCAATGAGTCAGATGATGCGAAAGGTCAGGGGATCTCGCACACCATCATCACGATCGATGCAGATGCGATCTCAGGATTAGAGGGGCGCAAGAGGCTCGATCAATTGAGCAAAAGCGTAAAAGAGACAGGTGGGCGCACTCCAGGTGCCTCACGTGTTCATCCTTCGAAGATCTCTGATGAGAAGTGCCAGATCGCACCTGCGGTCGTCGACGAACTCAACACGTGGGCTGAGAAGTTGGGCATCGACTCACGCATATGAAATTGACGCTAAAGAACCTAGCTTCATTCGGCGCCATCTCCCTCGGAGTAGCAATCGCATTCCTCATCAACTCATTCCAAGGCGCGATCTCGCCACTCTTCATCTCCATGCTCATCGGACTTCTCATCACTAACACCATCGGGTGGAGCGAGAAGGAGGCGATGAGCTTTGCAGCAAAGCGGTGTCTTCGACTTGGTGTGGTGCTCCTCGGTTTTCAGATTTCATTCGATCAATTCGTTGAGGTCGGGCTCAAGGGCCTATTCGCCGTTATCGTCGTCGTTGTGGTGGTCTTTACCGGTGTAAGGATCGTGACTCGTCGCTTTGGACTTTCTCATTCCCTTTCCACTTTCATCGCGGGAGGTTTCGCGATTTGCGGAGCCACTGCCATCGCAGCAATATCTGCGACTTTGCTCAAGGGAAAGAGCGCGGATGATCAGAAGGAGATCAATCGAGATCTCTCCTACGCGGTGGCAATCGTCGCCCTCTGCGGGACGCTCTCCGTCTTCGTTCTTCCCTCCATTGCTCACCTCCTGGGACTCACTGACTCTGCGACTGGTGCATGGATCGGGGCTGCCGTCCATGATGTCGGCCAGGTCGTGGCGACGGCCTCACTCGTCTCGGACGAAGCGATCGAGTCTTCGATCATCGTAAAGCTAACTCGTGTGGTGATGCTCATTCCACTGGTCATCTATCTCACTCACGAAGCCGCCAAAGCCCTCAACAAGAGTGGGTCCGGCGAGAAAGTCTCACTTCGCTCTACTGGACCAGTCTTCGTACTCGGCTTCATCGCCGTTGCGATACTTGCAAACACCTTGACGCTCGATCCGATCATCATCGATGCAGGGAAAGAGGCTTCGAAGATATTCCTCTCAATCGGTCTATTTGCGATGGGCCTCGGCGTGAAATGGAAGTCAATATCTCGCCTCGGCTCACGTCCGCTCCTTCTTGGGATATCACTCTGGATACTCTCTGCTGGCTTCGCCCTTTTGGTCGTCACCCTTTTCGGTTTCTAGTTCGTAAATCCCTCTCTCAAGGCGGTAAGTTCCCCGCATGCAGATGGTCACTCGAGTAGCAACGACTGCGGATGTCCCGATCATCCAGGGAATCGTCGATGCCTATCAGCTCTCCTTTGACGCTAACGAGAAGAGAATGGGTGAGGCAGAAGCCCATGAATTGATCGAAGGCTTCTTCGAGCCCGCAACGACTCTGCTCTGTCGCCAAGGCTCAAGCGTTGATTGGGACTCGTTCATCTCGCTCCATCCTGACGAGAATCGGGAGAGGTTCTATCTCGACCTCTACTTCCTGCCTGATTGCACCAATCTTGACGATCCCTTCTCTCTTGCGCTCTCCATCGCACGAGATCTGCATCCGCAGTGGCGACTCTGGCTTGGCGTACATCGAAGAGATGAGCGCTATCGCGAGATGCTCGAAAGAAGGGGTTTCTCAATCCTTCGGAAGTACTGGTTGATGGAGGTAGAACTCGACGGGATTGAATCTGCGCCTCTTCCCGAGGGTCTCCATCTCGAAGAATTGAACCTTCTCGACGACCAGAGGAGACATGACTTTTGGCGTGTCCATCAAGATTCCTTTAGCGGTCATTTCGGATTCAAGGCTCGGGAGTTCGAGAACTGGAGTGAGTTGCTCCTTCGTAACATAGAGAACATGAAGACTCGCGTTTGGCTCCTGAGTTCTGGAAGAGAGCCCGTTGGCTTCGTTGAATGCACGGAGGAATTGCTCCATGAAGAGACCGCATATGTTGCCGGCCTTGGAGTGAGGCAACAGTTCCAAGGACGTGGTTATGGCGAGACCTTGCTGCGCTTTGCGATCCGCCATGAATTCGATTTGGGCAGAAAGAAGTTAGCTCTCAATGTCGATACTGGGAATGAGAGCGGTGCTCTTCGACTCTATGAGAAGGTGGGAATGAAGCCCATCTCGGAGTGGCATCAGTACGAGAATCTGGATTGGGCGCAAGGGGAGAAGTATCTGTGATCTCTTGGAAAGAGGTCCAACATGATGAGATTGATGCACTCCCGTTCTTTACTGATCTCCACACCAATGGCCGGGGCGAGATTGATCTCCTGACAGCAACATCAGTTGAAGAGATCCATGATCTTGGACGAGATCTCTACCATCAAGGAACGATTGCATATCAACCCTCATTGATAACCGCACCTGTCGACCAAACCCTGAAGGCGATTTCGCTCATCGAGATGGCGCGTCGAGAGCGCAGAGATGATGAGGCGGAGATCCTTGGCATCCATTTGGAAGGACCTTTCCTCTCATCGGAGATGGCAGGTGCACATCCGAGAGAGTTCCTACGTCTGCCGGATAAGGAAGTGATGTCGCGCTATCTTGCTGCGGGAACCATCTCTATGGTGACGATCGCACCAGAACTTCCAGGAGCAATGGAGCTAATCTCGTTCTTGAAGGCGATGGGAGTGAAGGTCTCACTTGGGCATAGCAACGCCGATCGAGAGATTGCCAGAAAGGCTTTTTTCTCCGGAGCGAGACTCGTCACGCACATCTATAACCGACTCTCATCTGAACTTGTTGACGTTGCGCTGAATGAAAGCGAGGCGACGCTGATGTTGATCGCAGATGGATCCCACGTCAGTGACGAGCGGATCATCGATCTCTTCGAGCGAGCAGGGGATCGCATTGTGGCGACGACAGATTCGATCTCCACCAAGGGTCTTGGCGATCAAGAAGTCGTGATTCGAGATGGGGCTGCATTTAGAACCGATGGCACGAAGGCTGGGAGCATTGCGACGATGAGAAGCCTCTGGGAACGAATCGCCACTCTCATCGATCCTGAGAGTGCCACCGCTGCCTGCGGGGTGCGGCCTGCAACCCTGATGGGCCGGCCGGAATTGGCCACCCTTGAATTCGGATATCCAGCCCAGCGGGCTTCTACCACCTGAGGCTCCGTTCGGGACCCGGATTTCCGTTTCGACACGCCCTCGCCTAAACTCACCCTCTGCCCTGAACCAGG
>CAYORK010000012.1:0-32060 GCA_964406345.1 uncultured Actinomycetes bacterium
CGCTCTGGTTCGCTCGAAGTGACCAAGAGACAGATGACCACTTCTTCAATGGTTTCCCTGCTTCATGGAATCTTGTGATCCCATCCTTCTTGATCCTCGACGTAAGTCACCGATGGATCTTGATCATCTCGGTCATCATCTGCATCATCCAGTTGACCACAATCAAGTTCCCGCATCTTGTGAAAGTGCGGACTTTGCGCCCACTGACGCTTTCGATCACCACCATCTACTTCACCGCGATGACAGTGCTCTCGCTTGAATTCCCTAACGGACCTGACGAGCTAAAGCCAGTGCTCGTCATCGGACCTGCCTATGTCGTCGGGCTTGCGATCTGGCGGACCTTCTTCACAAAAAGTGAGGATGACGAACTAGTTTGACGGGGCAGAACCGAGCACGACTGCATAGGTCGTTGTGCTTCCGTTCGGCGCCTGCACTGTGACCCTCACCGTATCCCCTGGGGCATAGGAGCGGATTCGGATGATGGCATCAAGAAGATCATTGATCTTGAAGTTATCGACGCGTGTGATGACGCCACCGACTGGGATTCCGGCCTTCTGAGCCGCTGAATCACTATCCGCGAAGCGAAGAATTCGTGCGCCGGATCCAGTAAAGGAAGTATCGAAGAAGACACCCAGAAGTGGTCGCGTGGACTTCCCGGTCTCGATCAATTCATTGATGATGCGACGAGCTTGAGAGATAGGAATTGAGAATCCAAGTCCGATTGAACCCGACGATGTCGAAGTCCCAAGCGTTGCAATCGCAGAGTTGACCCCCACCATCAAACCTTCACCATCAACGAGTGGTCCTCCCGAATTTCCAGGATTGATCGCAGCATCGGTCTGAATGGCGTTGATGTAGGACTCAGACCCAGCCGACCCGGTAGTGACTGGACGATTCACGGCAGAGACGATTCCGCTCGTAACCGTTCCCGAAAGCCCAAGAGGCGATCCAAAGGCAATCACCGGTTCACCAATGACGAGAGTATTGGAGTTTCCGTATTCAAGTACTGGGAGGTTGCCTTTTCGAATTCGAAGGACAGCCAAGTCATACGCGTTATCACGTCCGACGATCGTCGCCGTATAACGTTCTCCGTCATTGGTCTCGACTGTGATGGTGCCGGTGTTCGCAGCACTCTCGATGACGTGATTGTTGGTCACGATGATGCTCTCTGTTCCGTTACTCCTGATGATCGCGCCGGATCCAGTTCCATTGCCAGCGCTTGATCTCACGCTAATTGAAACCACCTTGGGTGATACCTCCGCCGCAATCGTCGCAACAGAACTTCCAGCACCAGAGAGTGCACTTCCTATCGGCATCAAGGTGCGAGTCTTCGAACAAGTGCCATCGGCGGTGAAGTAGATCGCTTTCGTGTTGTTCGCGACACAGACTCGTGTGATCGGTGCGGTAGAGCTCGTTGCGACTGCGATGCCACCTGTCATCACCGACCCAGCGAGGAATGCCGCTACGACTTTGCCTGTCGTTGAGAGAGCCATGACGTCACCTTTGCTGATTTGCCTTAGAGAAAGGTCAGGGGATCTTGGGCAGAGTCAGAGTGTTACACGAGCGGGATCACTTCGCATTTTGGGTCAAAACGGACCCCTTGCTACCCTCACACCGTTGATTCCGGGGTCGGTGTAATTCCGAACCGGCAGTGAAAGTCTGCGACCCGTTGGCAGCCAGCTAACGGTGGACTTGGTGAAACTCCAAGACCGACGGTGAAAGTCCGGATGGAAGGAACAACACGGCGCACGCCTGCCTGATTGATTTCAGGTTCCGGTGTGGGCCTACTCGCGCATCTTCCTGCGCAGACCCCGAAATCGCTGCTTACCGATTGAGCGAAACGGGGAGATATGAACGATCAAGCGCTGATGCAACGCGCTATCGAACTCTCCCTGCTTGGTCGTGGACTCACTTTCCCTAATCCGATCGTTGGCGCAGTCATTGCCAATGCCTCCGGTGAGATTCTCGCCGAATCCTTTCACCAAGGTAAAGAGCATGCGGAGTTGCTAGCTCTCCGCGAACTTGCTCAAATCAGTTCTCACCATGATGGGCTTACGCTCTACATCACTCTTGAGCCATGTGATCATCACGGGAAGACTCCGCCATGTACAGAAGCCATTCTTGACCTTGGTGTGAGATCAGGTATCACTCGCATCGTCTACGCGACCACGGACCCAAATCCCATCGCACAAGGCGGAGCAAAGAGACTCCGCGAGAGTGGGTTAGAGGTCACTCCACTCGACTTACCAGCGGCGAGATTCGCGAACCGTGACTGGCTTACCAAGATGCGCCTGGGAAGACCTCGAATCACATGGAAAGTCGCAGCGTCGCTCGATGGTGCCATTGCGGCAGAAGATGGTTCTTCGAAATGGATCACGAATGAAAGATCTCGTGCCGACGTGAGGAAAGAACGTTCACTTTCAGATGCAGTCCTGACTGGAACAGGGACTGTCTTGGCAGATGACCCATCCATGCTCGGTGACAATCGAAATCCCATTCGTATAGTGATGGGCGAGCGTGAAATTCCGAAAGAGATGAAGATCCATGCTGGGGGTACGGAGACCATCTTCATCAAGAGTCAGAAGAGTGATGACTTGATTTCCCTTGCCAAAGAAAGGGGATTCAATCGCCTCTTCCTAGAGTCAGGCCCGACGCTTGGATCCGCGCTATTTCAGGCGGGACTTATCGACGAAGTGCTTCTCTATCAGGCACCCACGATCGTCGGCAGCGATCGAAGATTCACATCAGGGATCACTCTCCACAGCATCGAGCAGCAGATTCGGCTCCATAGCGAAGAAGTCGAGGACCTCGATGGGGATCTGAAACGACTTCTCTTTCTCGAAAACCCGATGAATAAGGAGTTCTCATGTTCACTGGCCTAGTTCAAGACCTCGGAGTCGTGACGAAGATCAAGATGAGCGAAGAGAGCGCTGTGATCACAGTTGATACGCGTTTGGCCTCGAAACTCTCACTTGGGGACTCGATCTCCGTCGATGGCGTATGTCTCACCGCAACAGATATCACCGCCGATTCATTCACCGCCGATGTCATGGTGCAGACCCTGAAAGTCACCTCCTTGAGCACCATTCAGGAGGGGTCAAATGTGAACCTGGAACTCGCGCGCGCTGTCGATGAACGATTGGGCGGACACATCGTCCAGGGTCATGTTGATGGCATTGGCACAGTCAAGTCATTGAGCGAAGGAGAGAAGTGGTGGCGCCTCGATCTTGAAGTTCCTGCTCACTTGCGTCGTTACATCGTCAATCAAGGCTCGATCACGATCAATGGAGTCTCTCTCACTGTCGGTGAGATCAATGATGAAGCTTCTACCGTCACTGTTTGGCTCATTCCAGAAACCATCGCACGAACGAATCTTGGATCCCTTGCAAGCAAGGCGCTCGTCAACGTAGAAGTCGACATCTTGGCGAAGTATGTCGAACGCATCGTGAAGTTTGGAGAGGCGAAATGACCGAAACTCTAAGTGGTGCTTTGGAGCACCTCAAGGCGGGAAAGTTCGTCATCGTCACAGATGATGCCTCTCGAGAGAATGAAGGGGATCTCATCGCTCTGGGCGTCGGTGCGACTGAGGAGAACTTGGCCTTCATGATCCGCTATAGCTCAGGCGTCATCTGCGCAGCGATCACATCAGAGGCCTCTCGTCGTCTCAACCTTCCTCCGATGACACGCATCAATCAGGACAGCAAGGGAACGGCTTTCACGGTCTCGATCGATGTGAAAGAAGGGCTGACGACCGGAATCAGCGCGAAGGAGCGAGCGAATACTCTGCGCCAATTGGCTAATCCAATGGCTAGCGCCCGTGATTTCGTCCGCCCTGGCCACATCTTCCCGCTCACTGTGCGACCAGGCGGCTTGCGTGAACGGCGAGGTCATACTGAAGCTGCGATGGAACTTGCGGTCTTGGCAGAGCATCCACCGATGGCCTTCATCGCTGAGTTGGTCAATGACGACGGGTCAATGATGCGAGATCAGAGCCTTCGTGACTTCGCCGCAGCCCACAAGATTCCCATCCTCTCGATCGATGAGATCGCCAAGGCATCTATCTTCAGTGAGCAGGTCACATTCCCAGAATTGGTTTGGGCAAGACTCCCCACTCACTACGGGAATTGGGAGATCGCCTCATTTCCTGGCTATGACGGAACCGATCATCTCCTGATGAAGTACGGCCAACCAGGATCAAGCGCAACGATTCGAATTCACTCAGAGTGCATCACTGGAGACGCGCTTGGGTCACTTCGTTGCGACTGTGGACCGCAACTCGCCTACGCGATGGAGAGGATCTCTGAACTTGGAAGTGGTTACATCGTCTACCTCCGCGGTCACGAAGGACGTGGCATCGGCATCGCAGAGAAGATCAAGGCCTACGCACTTCAGGACCGAGGTATGGATACCGTCGATGCCAACCTCGCACTTGGCCATCCGGCAGACTTGCGAGACTTCCGTGATGCCGGATCGGTCCTAGCCCATCTCGGAGTCACTTCAGTGCGCCTCTTGACCAACAACCCTCGTAAAGCCGACGCGCTCGACATCGCCGGGATCCGAGTCGAAATCGAGACCACTGATGTGGGGAGTAATCCGTTCAACGAGCAGTACATCGCCACGAAGCGCGAGAAGTTCGAACACCTCGCGCCAAAGAGAGAGGGTCTATAGAAGATGCTAGGTGCATCACCGAAGATCGAGATCAGCGGTCTTGCTGGAAAGCGGATCGGAATCGTCTCATCACAATGGCATCCGGAGATCTGTGAGGCTCTCATCGCCGGCGCGATGCGAGCGATCAAGGAGGCAGGAATCACCGAGACGAAAGTGCGAAAGGTCGCTGGCTCTTTCGAGATCCCTCTAGCCGCGCAACGAATGCTCGATGAAGGATTCGATGCTGTCATCACTGTGGGATTGATCCTTCGTGGCGAGACGCCGCACTTTGACTATGTCTGTCAGGGCGTCACTTCAGGAGTCATGGATGTGATGCTCTCCCGAGGCAAGCCGATCGGCTTTGGAGTGTTGATGTGTGACAACGTGGAACAGGCCCATGCACGGAGTGGCCTTCCTGGAAGTAAGGAAGATAAGGGTTACGACGCCGCTATTGCAGCGCTCGATCTCTTGAAGGAGTAAGTGAGAGTCAGTTCTTAGACTTGATATCCGGAATCGACGAATAAGGATGTTCGGAATTGATGATCCTTATCGTCTTGCTTCGTGAGCGCATCACGATCGATTGACTCCTAACGACCCGCCGGTCGAATCGCACACCATGGAGCAACTCACCATCGGTGATTCCGGTGGCAGCGAAGAAGCAATCGTTGCCTTTGACCAGATCATCCGTCGTAAGGACTTGAGCTGCGCTTAGTCCTCGTTCAGCAAGAGCTCGATGTTCCTCGTCATTGCGCGCCCAAAGTCGCCCCTGGATCTCGCCACCTAGACACTTCATCGCACATGCAGCGATGATTCCCTCAGGTGTGCCACCGATTCCCATCAAGAGATCGACTCCGGTGTCATCTCTAGCAGCCATCACAGCTCCTGCGACGTCACCATCGGTGATGAACTTGATTCGCGCGCCAGCCTCGCGGATGTCTTTCGAGAGTTGATCGTGTCGCGGGCGATCGAGGACTACGACCGTCAAGTCGTTGATTGGAACACCTTTGGCATCCGCAACGCGCTGCAAATTCACTTTCACCGGGGCTTCGATGTCGATCTTTCCCGCAGCCTCAGGGCCACAGACGATCTTTTCCATATAGAAGACTGCAGATGGATCGAACATCGCTCCACGCTCAGCAAGCGCCACGACCGAGATCGCGTTATTCATTCCCTTGGAAGTAAGGGTGGTGCCGTCGATGGGATCGACTGCGACATCTACCTTCGGTCCCAATCCTTCGCCGACTTGCTCGCCATTGAAGAGCATCGGTGCTTCATCCTTCTCGCCTTCACCGATGACGACAGTCCCATCCATATGGACCGTTGAGATCATCTTCCGCATCGCATCGACAGCAGCGCCATCGGCAGCGTTCTTGTCACCATGACCGACCCAACCGGAGGCTGCAATCGCAGCAGTCTCGGTCACTCGAACCAACTCGAGTGCGAGATTTCGGGAAGGTAGTTGGTTCATCACCGTCAGCCTACTTGAGCCACTTCTTGATGTCTCTCTTCAGGGCTTTCAAGGTCCTCATGAACAACCACTTCGTTGGGAAGGTATCGACGACCCTCAAATCGAGAGCTACTAACGCTCGAGCGGCGATCTCTACGGGGATCCTCTCTGGTTCCTCACTGACCCCTGTCGGAATCTTTGCCGATGAGAAGGAATCGATATCACCGATGATCTCGATCCCGAGGTCCTTGATCTCCGCAACATTTTCCTTCGAGATCTCCTCGATCTTCTCCACTGCCCACTCTGGAGTGAGAAGTCTGGGCGCATCAGGACCGGGCTTGACCTTATTGGTGAGGTATTTCATTGCGCCCTGTCGGATGAAAGTCTCATAGTCATGCCAACTTCGTCGTTTGGGAAAGATCCTGTTGATCTTTCTAAGGAGCGTGATCTCATCAAGAGTCAGTGATCGATTCGAGTCCTTATCTCTCTGTTCCTCAAGAAGTGGCTTCTTGAGTCCAAGGGCGTCGTTGAAGACTTGATACATGAACTCAGGATTCTTCTCATCGACGATCACTAGTTTGACGCGGTCGCTGCCATAGGCATCAATCCACTTTCGCAATACCTTCGCATGTTGATGACGGACCCAAAAAGATGGCGTGATCGTCGAGGTCCCTGGTACGTCGAGAATCGAGTGAAGCCACTTCTCATAGGAACTACGAATTCCGATCTTGAGATGTTGTTGATAAGCCGAAGGAACAATCTTGAGAAGGGGTCTTAGTGTGAAATAGACGGTTACATCATCCACACCCAAGTCACTCTTGAACTTAGCGATCTGCGCTTCATTCAACTCACAGAGGAACTCAGAACTGACGATTGCCGTCTCTTTCGCTCTCTTGACCTTCTTCACTAATTCAGGCCACTTCTTGGGATCGACAGGATTCCCACCTCGATCCTCCCAACCCCACCCCTTCTCCATCAACGAGTAGATCGCCTTGTGATGAGCCTTCCCGCCGACATGGGGATATGTGAATCCTCGCTTCTGCAATTTCTCACTCACTGCGAAGAGCGCTGATTGCAACGCCGTAGTTCCTGTCTTATGAAAGCCCGCATGGACGATCAAGCGCTTTGCCATGGGCTTCAGCCTCCCAAACGCCACGAGGAGTGGAGTGGCCGTCCTTCGCCGTATCCGGATGCCGATTGGATCCCGATCACAGCACGATCGTGGAATTCTGCGAGGTTCCTCGCCCCTGCGTAGGTGCAAGCTGAGCGAAGTCCAGCGACGATCTCATCGATCACATCCTCCACACCGGGTCGATTCGGATCGAGGTACATCTTCGAGTGAGATATCCCCTCCTCAAAGAGTCCCTTCATCGCCTGGTCGAAGGAGTCTTCATCCGCAGTCCTTGCGGCTACAGCTCGCGCTGAAGCCATGCCGAATGACTCCTTATACATACGTCCATCAGGTGAGTAATGAAGGTCGCCAGGCGATTCGAATGTCCCTGCAAACCAAGAGCCGATCATCACTTGTGATGCACCGGCAGCAAGCGCGAGTGCAACATCACGAGGATGTCTGACACCTCCGTCCGCCCAGACCGATCCACCGCGCTCACGTGCAGCTTTCGCGCATTCAATGACCGATGTGAATTGTGGCCTACCGACTCCGGTCTGCATCCTGGTCGTGCACATCGCACCCGGACCGACTCCGACTTTGACGATATCCGCACCTGCTTCGATGAGATCAAGAGTGCCCTCACGTGTGACTACGTTCCCCGCGACAATCGGCGTCTCTCCGACAACCGAACGAACCTCGCTGATGGCAGAGATCATCTTCTCTTGATGACCGTGTGCGGTGTCGATGACGATGAGATCAGCTCCTGAAGCGATCAGGAATTCAGCTTTGCTCCTGACATCTGCATTGACTCCAATGGCAACACCGATCCTGAGTCGACCTGCAGCATCGAGTGCCGGCGAATACAACTTCGATCGCAGCGCTCCCATACGGGTGAGAACGCCGATCAATCGACCCTCGGTGTCGACTACCGGAGCAAGTTTGAGTCGCTTCTCCTGGAGGAGTTTGAATGCATCACGAGTATCGATCGCAGATGGAAGAGTCACTAACTCGCGACTCATCACGGAGTGCAATTGCGTGAAGCGATCCACGCCAGCGAGGTCATCCTCGGTGACGATGCCAACAGGTTTGGCAGATGACGAGCTCTCGACGATCACGATCGCGCCATGCGAGCGCTTGTGGATCAAACTCGTCGCATCGGCAACGGTCTGTGACGGCAGGAGCGTAAGTGCAGTGTCGTAACGCGTATCCCTTGATTTCACCCAGGAGATGACTTCTGCCACGACTTGATTGGGGATGTCTTGCGGGATGATCGCCATTCCACCGCGCCGAGCCACTGTCTCGGCCATCCGGCGACCGGCGACCGCAGTCATGTTCGCTACGACAAGGGGGAGGGTGGACCCAGAGGGATCAGAGGGGACGAGATCCACTTCGAATCGGCTTGCCACGCTAGAACGGTTCGGGACCATGAAGACATCGTCGTAGGTGAGATCGAAAGACGGCTCTGTGATGAAACGCACGTAGCGAGACTATAGGCCATCGCATGCGTCAGAAAGGTTCGGGATGCTCGCATTTCTCCTCCTCGCTAACCTCTGAAGCCTCATGTCACCGAAGATCAACACCGAGACGACTCGTCAGCAGCGCGAATGGCGTCGAGAGCAACTCCTCTCTGTAGCCCTGCAATTGGCGCTCGAGTCCTCACCGCAGGAAATCTCCATGACCGAACTCGCAAGGAGAGCGGGCCTCTCTAGAACTTCGGTCTATGAGTACTTCTCCAGTACATCGGATCTCATCACCCAAGTCTTGACTCAAGAATTAGAAGAGTATCGACGGCTCCTCAACGAGGCAGTCTTGCGTGAGATGGAACCTGAAGCGAAAGTCCGGGCATGGATCGAAGCAAGTCTTGCGTACATCACGAGTGGGGATCATCTCTTGGCTCGCGGCATGGGAGCGATCTCCTCCAATCCCGAGTCGATCGCCCTCTTCCGGAGAAAGCATCAAGCACTACTTGCTCCGTTGGAAGAGGTCTTCGTCAGCTTCGGAGTCACTGATACGAAGCGTGCTCTCACATTGACTCAAGCAATCGTCGATATCGCAGCGAAGAACATCGAGCGATCACGAACATCAAGAGACGCAGATCAAGACGCGCCCATGAGTCAAAGTGATACTGAGTGTTTTGCGCGCAGCGAGGTGAGTATCGCTGTGAATCTCGTACTCGCCACCTTGTCTACCCTCAAGAGTGACTGATCACCGCTTCTTTCGTTTCGCAACGTTGATCTTCAACTCACTTGCGAACATCGATATACCTTGACGTGGCGGCGCGTATGCATCTATCGCGCAGACTCCGACGCGTTTCGCTCGCACTTGCGTTCCCGTGATCGAACAGACCTCAGGGGACTTGAGTCGGTACGCGACTGCTACTCCTTTATCGCTCATTGCTGGAAGCGAAAGACTTTGCCCGACTCGGATCGAAGAACGAATACTCCCTATTCCTTGCGAGACAGGTGCTGTCGGTGCGCTGCTTGCGATCGGCTGAGGGGCTCCGGCAGAACCCTTGAAAGACAATGGGATGAACTGATCCTCACTCCGGTCGTCGGCAGCTAGGCGATCGAACTGCAAGAAGAGCGCACACTTTTCGATGGCGCAGTCATGGGTTGAGAACTTACCGACTAGACGAATCGCGATATCGCTCGATGTTGGTAGGAAACTCCCCCGTCCGGAGGCTGTGATCCAAAGTTGATCCGCGCTATTGCATTGTCTCAAGTCCGGAAGTGCACTCCCATTGGCTGGCTGGACACACTGGAAGATATAGAGGCCCGACTTCGTCGGAAAATTCGAGATCGAGATCGAAACTCGCTCGCCCTCATAAGCGATCTCACTGCTCTTGCTGAGAGTGACCTTGGCTGCAGCCGATGCGGAGGGAACATGCATGGTGCCAAGCAGAATCGCGGAAACCGTCGTTACGACTATCTTCTTCATCTTTCTCCTCTTTCTCTCACTCATCCTCTGATAAGACAGATTCACTACCGAAGTCCTCTTGCATCCGATCTTCATCTCCACTCATCGAGTGAAGCGAATTGGAATGTAGAGATCATGGCTCCGATCCCCGGTTCGTAGGTGGTCAGCTCGAATAGTCACCGCACACTCATTCGATTCACATCTGTACTCACCGATCATCCGATTGACCTTGAGTTTGACCTGGAACGATCCATTCCTCTTGAACGGGATGGTCAAGCCTTTTGCATAACTCGGCGCATTCGAAGAGATCCAGTAACCAGTATTCGATCTCTCTTCCATATTGATACCGCCACAGGGAGTCGGTTGCGCACCTGGAGCAGGTATCTTGCAGAAGGAAAGGTAGAGACCGACTTCAGGATCGAAGCGCCTTCCCGTTACGGTGATGATCTCTCCAGATGAGATTCGCACCTTGCTCACTTCAAGACGTTGGTCATTGGGTCCGAAGAGCACCTTCCCAAAAGCGGTCTGCTGGTTCACAGATCCAGTGATGATTACCACCAGGCTGAGCAGCAAGGCGCGAGTCGCGATGCGCTTTCTCATGTCAAAGATCGTAGGTGTGATTCGTTTCCAACTTAGCCGACAGTGCTCGACCAACTGTCGTCTCGCTGCTGTGGAAGTATTCGAGGGTGCGCATCCTTACGCCTCTGCTGCTTCTCTTGGCGCTGACTGCTTCCTGCACGCCACAGACCGGTGATGCCATGGTGAGCGAGATCTCCACTGCCGAGATGATCGTGCTACCAAATGACGCTTCCACAGCCGGGGGATTGAAGTTTGAAAGGATCGTTGCTCTCGGTAATGGCACCGCAGAGATTCTCGTCGCTATGGGTCTTGGGTCCCTGGTGGTCGGTCGCGACATAGCGAGCGACATCTCAGAGCTGAGTGAAGTGCCTGTCGTCACAAACGGTCATGAGGTTTCAGCGGAGAAGGTCCTGCAGGTAGATCCGGATCTTGTGATTGTGGACTCGAATAGCTCACCGAGGAGCGCCATAGCTCAGCTGGAGAGAGTTGGAATCCGGATCGTTCGAGTTCCCGAAAGCTATGGTCTTGGCGGCATCAAGGAAAAGGTTGATGCGGTGGCGGCTGCCCTTGGTGATTCCTCGCGAGGCGATCTACTCAACAAGGAGATTGCTGATGCCATTGGAAGAATTGATGACGCGCAAGGGGAGGATCTCGATGTCCTCTTCCTTTACTTACGAGGGAGCAACGGCATCTTCCTTGTGGGTGGAAAAGGATCGGGGGCCGACGCACTGATCACGGCTGCAGGTGCGCAAGATGTAGGTGCGACGCTCTACAAAAATCCATTCACTCCCATCAACAGTGAAGCGATACTCGATCTCAAACCCGACAGGTATCTCTTGATGAGTGCTGGACTCGCATCAGTCGGTGGCATCGAAGCCTTTCGAAGGCTCCCTGGGATCGACTCGAGCGTTCCCGTGATCACAGTCGATGACTCATTGCTGCTTTCATTCGGCCCTCGCACCCCAGACCTCATCAGAAGATTGAGTGAGGCGCTCTATGACGCTAGCTAGCAAGAGGTCGAAACCTCGCTTTGCTCTCGTATTGCTCCTCAATGTCGCGTTATTGATCCTCTTCATCCCTACGGCGCTCCTGCTCGGAGAGGTAAGTCAGACGGTCATCACGGAGATCCGTCTGCCACGCATCTCCACCGCAATCGTTGCCGGTATCGCGCTTGCTCTTGCGGGCGTGATGAGTCAAGCCATCTTCGTCAATCCGATCATCGAACCATCCCTGCTTGGACTCAACTCGAGTGCTGCCCTCGGTGCGCTACTCGGTGTCATCCTTGGCTTCGCTCAAGTCGGCGCACCTTCGATGATTCCCTTCGCAATGGTGGGCGCGCTGGTCTGCGCACTGGTCGTGCTACGACTCAGTGAGAGAAGGTCAGCAATCATCCTCATTCTCAACGGGATCGCGATCACCGCATTGACCACAGCGCTCCTGGGCGGTGCCATTGGTCTCCTCGATCGCGATGACATCAGGTCGTTCTCGTTCTGGTCATTCGGATCGCTCGCCCTTGCTGATTGGAACGCGGCGTTGACCATCGCCATCGCTCTCATCATCTCGATTCCTCTTCTATTCCTCGTGAGGAATGGACTCGACCTGATCTCGTTGGGTGAATCGAGTGCACGTCACATCGGTGTCGACCTGAGGCGCCTTCGCGCGCTCTCCTTCACGACGATTGCCATCTTGGTTGCTGCGACAGTGAGCACCATCGGTTCGATCGCATTCTTAGGACTTGCAAGCGCACACATCGCGAGAGTCCTAGTCGGTCCCCGGATCAGCCGAGTTATCCCTATCGCCTCGCTCGTGGCCGCCAACATCCTCCTCATCGCCGACACATTCGCCCGACGAGCCTTCTTCCCACAAGAAGTGCCGATCGGATTCGTCATCGCCATCATCGCTGCTCCGATTCTCATCTGGGCGATTCGTGAACAACGAATCTGGAAAGAAAGTGTCTAGGGAAGCGATGAGTCTCACTGTAAAGCGACTGACCGTACTCAGAGATGAGAGAGTGGTCATCGAGAATCTATCTGAAGGATTCCCTAATCGATCGATCACTCTTCTCACCGGCAGAAATGGATCCGGAAAGAGCACACTCCTTGGCACCATCGCTGGTGATCTGGTTCCTTCGTCAGGAGAGATCTCACTCGATGGGATTTCTCTGATCGGCATGCCAACTCGCGAGGCAGCGAAGTTTCGTGGGGTGTTGCAGCAACGCAATGAGTTCACTCTTGGATTCCAGGCCGGCGAGATCCTGGAATCAGTGATACGTCATTGCAGCAAGGATTCGCCGACTCGCTCGCTGAAGGCTCTTGCTGTCGAACTTGACCTTCGACATCTCCTCGATCGATCGATCTTGGAACTCTCCGGCGGGGAACGCCAGAGAGTGTCACTCGCCATCACACTCGCTCGCGAGGTACCGCTCTATCTGCTCGATGAGCCGCTCTCGGCACAGGATGCAGAGCACTGCTCGAGTATCAGCCGGTATTTGGAGAAGATCGCTAAGGCTGGTGCCACTTTCGTCATCGCAACCCACCAGAGTCGGGAACTCGCCGAAGTGGCGACGAAGGAGATGACACTCACCCGCTCCTAGACTTCAACACATGTCGAGACCTCTTAGGCGAGTGCTGAAGATTGCAAGAAATCTACTCATCTCGCTCCTTGCTCTCTATCTCGCTTTATTCGCATTCACGAAAGTGATCCGCTATCCGGATCCGATTGCTTCGATCAAGCTTGGGCTCGCGCCGGCATCGCAGACCCCGACGTTGATGCCGTGGCACGAAATCAAGGAGTCATCGAGTCCCATTGATCTGCCTCTGGGTAAGGAAGAAATGCCCAAAGAGGTCCGCTATGGCGGAGCGACGATCCCATTCCAGGGTTTCTTAGATGAAACCAAGACGAATGCATTCCTCGTGGTTCGAAACGGAGTACTGACCTACGAGTGGTACAAAGATGGCTTCACGGGGTCGTCACGCTTTCCTTCATACTCTGTAGCGAAGACCATGACATCCCTCCTCATCGGTCGACTGATCGACGAGGGAAAAATCTCCGAGAGCGATCGCTTCGTCGACTACTTCCCAGAACTCGCGAATGGAAGCACCTTCGATGACGTCACGATCAAGACGCTCCTTGATATGCAAGGTGGCATAGGAGTCTCAGATGACTATCCCACCGGACCTCAAGGATGGGGTGTGGCGATCGCTCAGATGTATGCCACCACAGATATCGATTGGTTCCTGAAGAACAACCGGAAGATGTCCTTCTATCCCGGTACTGATTCAGAGTATCGAAGCGTTGATACCCAGATGCTGGGCATGATCATCAAGAAGGTCACTGGAATGAGGGTTGCTGACTTCTTCCAAGAGGAGATCTGGGAGAAGATCGGCGCAGAGTTCCCTGCGACCTGGAATGTCGATCGTGTCGATGGAACTGAGAAGACCTTCTGTTGCTTCAATGCAAGTCCTCGCGATTATGCGCGGGTAGGGCTCCTCTTCATCAATGGTGGATACTCGGGATCGACACGAGTGATTTCGAGTCCTTGGCTTGCGCGCATGACGACGCCAGTCACCACTCTTGATCACGATTGGGGCTACGCTGCACAAACGTGGCACCCCTTCGAAGATACGGTCATGGCGCTCGGTCTATATGGACAATTCATATTCATAGATCGTTCCACCCGAACCGTGATCGTAAAGGTAAGTGACAATCCACCGGGTACAGATAACGAGTTCCAAACTGCAGAGGTACTTCGCTTCATCTCGCAGTTGAAGCGGTAAATCCCCGCATAAATCCCGTTGGAGAATGAAAAACCCGTTGGGAAATGAAAAGATGACGGGAAAATGACGCTGTGGTAGCCTGCGCTGCACGTAACGACAAAGCGCCGTTATCCGAAAAGGTAGAAACGCAAGGAGCGTGCACATCAATTAGCAGATTCACATAGTGTGAATCGTCTTTGAATGTACAACAACCCCCATGTTTGCCCCAAAGAACCATCCTGAGACTTTACGTATCCTCACCGGGAAATCGACACCTATCCCGCAATCGAAGATCGAGAAGGCCCTGCAAGAGCAATGGGACCTTTTCAACAAGAGCGTTGCAAACTCCAGTAAAGAGAATGCGACTGCCAAGATCTCCTCGCCACTCGGTGTGCAGTCTTCATTCCAACATTGGGATCCATTCCCGATCTCGATCAAATCCGCCAAAGGCGCATGGATGGAGGATGTCGACGGTCGCAAGGTCCTCGACCTCTCCATGGGCTTCGGTGCCATGCTTGCAGGTCACCTCAATCCAGTAGTCGTCGAAGAAGTGAAGAAGATGCTCGAAATCGGCACTCTCTTCGTCACTCCTTCTCCTCAGACTCGAGATGCCGCCGAACGCATCTGCCGCCGCTTCATGATCGATCAGGTCCGGTTCACCAACTCCGGCACAGAATCGACTATGTATGCGATTCGAACTGCTCGCGGCTATACCGGCCGTGACGGAGTGGTCAAGCTCGAAGGTGGCTACCACGGAAGTTACGACGCACTCTCAGTATCGGTAAAGCCTCCTCTTGATCAAGCTGGTTCACCATCGGATCCGACCCCTGTCATCCAAAGCACCGCCGTACCGGGTGAGATCCATGTCGTTCCTTATAACGACGCGGAATCACTAGAGCGTCTCTTCAAGAAGCATGGTTCGACTATCGCGTGCTTCATCTTGGAACCAGTGATGGAGAACATCGGTATCGTCCTTCCTGACCAGGGATACCTCGAGCGAGTGCGTGAACTCTGCGATCAATACGAGATCGTCTTGATCTTCGACGAAGTCAAGACGGGGCTCACTGCGGGTTATCAAGGAGCTGCACAACGACTTGGTGTGAAGCCAGACCTCATCTGCCTCGCGAAATCGATCGGTGGCGGTATCCCACTCGCTGCCTTCGGCGGTAAGCGAGAAGTGATGGAGACGATCACCTCTGGGAAGATGGCTCATCTTGGAACCTTCAATGGACATCTACTCGGCGTCGCATCGATCATCGCGATGGATAGAGTGGCGACGAAGGAGACTCTCGCGGAGGCGGAGAGCTTCAACCGGCAGGCCCTGACTCGCATGAGTGAGATCATCGAAGAGTTCGAGCTTCCGGCACATTCAGTCGGTTTCGGAGTCAAAGGTTGCACGACATGGTCGACGAGCCCAGTTCGCAACTATCGCGACTACAAGGCTACTGATTTCGACCTCGCTCAACTCTCCTTCCTTTGGTCGGTCAATCACAAGATCATGAGCCCACCGGGACTCGATGAACAATGGTTGATCTCCTTCGCTCATAAGCAACCCGAAATCGATTTCATGGTCGAAGACTTCCGCGAGTTCGCGAAGTACCTGCGTAATTGACCTCGTCACATCCCGGGATGTGACTATCCGTGATGCTCGCTAGCATCCGGCACATGCGCAAGTTCTTGCCTTTACTCCTCATCACAGCGTTGTCGTTACCCAGCCAATCTCTCGCTTCAGCGACCTCCTTGGCCTTGGATATCGAGGCGATCAATCTGCGACAGACTCAAGTCGAAGGCGCGCGAGGAGCGGCGCTGGCGGTCGGACGAGACGGAACCATCTATCTGGGTGGCGGAGAACGTGGGGACACTCTCTTCTCATATAAGGAGCAGACCCTAACTAACCTCGGAAGGATCTCCGAGGAGAGTGAGCGACTCCGTGATTCCCGATTCGGTCCCACTGATGTGGCGATCCTTAGGGAGACTTCAAACAAGATCCACTTCCTCATCTCCTACCCGCAACTCAATCAAGTGGAGAGATGTGTAACGCTTGTTGCGTTCCGATACAGCTTTGAGGTCGATAGCCGCACATTGCAGAGAGAGGAACGATGGTTCCAAGGAAGACCATGCGTTCCTATTGGGGCGATACAACATGCCGCCGGACGAATCGAGATCATCGATGAGAATTCTGCCTACATCACAACCGGCGATCTCGGTTTCAGGAAGATCGATGATCGCTCTGCTCGTGGGTGGCTCGGCGGCGTCTTCAAGATCACCAAGGATCGAATTGAACAACTCTCGCGAGGTCATCGAAATCCACAAGGGATAGTGTTGATCGGTAGGAATCTCTACATCTCTGAACACGGCCCGCGCGGAGGCGATGAGATCAACCTGATCGAGAAAGGGAGAGATTATGGCTGGCCCTTCGTGACTCTGGGCCAGCCTTACAGCTCAGGTGACTACATCCGACCTGATGCGACGGGTACACATGCGGGATTCGCGAAGCCTCTCGTCTCCTGGGTCCCATCTGTTGCGCCTACAGAACTTGTGAGACTTCCAAAGATCCCTGGGTGGGGCGACCTCAGTGGTCAGATCGTGATGGGCACACTTGCAGAGGAATCTCTCATCTTCTTGGAGAGAACATCACGCCGGAAGATGAAAGAGGTGGAACGAATCTACATCGGCGAGAGAATCAGAGACCTCGACATCACATCAGATGGTTCGATGGTTGCGACAACTGATAGCGGAAAACTCCTCTTCATCTCGCGCAGTCCCTAACTTTGTCGCAGAGTCCGCGCAGTCGCAATCGCGGCGGCAATCGCCCTGCCTTGAACCTCTCGAGCGAGCGTTGGCTTGTCTGGGAAGTGAGCGGCCTGTTCTGGGACGAGCGGAAGATGGACGAAATCCATCCATTTCCCGCTCTTACCTCTGTGGAGCTCACTCAGGACGCTATAGAAGAGGTGATTACAGACGAATGCTCCTGCCGATAACGACTCCTCAACCGGATGGCCACTCTCCTTCAATTCATCCACGATTCTTCGCACAGGCACGTTCGTCATGTGGGCCACTGGACCAGCGTCGCTGATCAATTGATTCTCTCGATGTTCTCCAGCGTTATCCGGTATCCGAGCATCGTCGAAATTGATCGCAATCCGTTCGAATGACACCTTTGCACGGCCCTCAGCCTGACCCAATGCGAAGATGATCCCGGGATCAAGATCGCTGATCAGATCAAGGATCCGTTCGACTGAAGCCTCATACTCGACTGGCAGTACCTCAAAGTTGATATCTGGAATCCCTTGCTCGCTGAGCCAGTCGAGGACTTCCTTCGATGAATTGAGGTTCGCTCCACCAAAGGGTTCGAATCCCGTGACCAAGACTCTCGTCACGTTGCGCTCCGCATCGCAGGTGAGAATCAGCCAACTACGAAGAAGGCTGAACCGATGACGAGAGTCAGCCAGAGGAGGTGGAAGATCGGCATGAAGATAGCGATCCGTTCGACCGCAACGGAACCATCCGGGCCCTCGAACTTCGGCCGAAGATTCTCTTGGATCACGCTTGAAAGAATCAAGAAGTTCCCTGTCCATGCCACCATGCAATATGGACAGAGCGCACCTATCTCGAAAGTGGTTTGAAAGGCGAGCCAGTGTGAGAAGAGGATCGCAAGAACCGTACCGAAGAGGGCAGTCTTCCAAAACCATGAGGGAAAGGTGACTCCACCAAGGAGGGCAACTCCTACTGCGATGAATATTCCGAATGCTCCGATTCCAAGGAGAGAGTTAGGGAATCCAAAGACCTCTGCCTGCTCAGAGAGCATCACGCTCTTGCAGTTGAGAGTCTCTGAGATATTGCAGGAAGGAACGAATTGAGAGTCCTTCAGTAGTTTGATCTTGTCGATGGTCAAAAGGAAAGATGCGACGAAACCGATGACTCCACCGACAAGAGTCACAAAACCCGAGAAAGTCTTCCGCGTGAGCATCACGGCGAAACCTTATCTGTGATTCATAGCCCTTCGCATCAGGAAACCCCCATCCAATCATGGGGAAGTTGCGTGATTCTTGTGACTTCTTCCCAAGGTTTCTCCGAGGAAGGGAAACTACTTTCCATTCACTTCGAATGGTTCCCAACGTGGACCACTTACCGCCTGAAAGGAATTTCGGTGAAACTCAAGAGGATCCTGACCACACTCACAACGGCGGCTCTGGTCTCCGCCACTGTCGCCCTTTCACCATCAGCAATGGCTCAGGAAGAGGGCGAGGCCAAGCTCGGAATCAATGCTCTGACTAATGTCCTCAACGTTGCTGAATATCAATTCGATTCGAATCTTGCCGACTTCGACATACTGACCTACCTAGCACTCGATGTCATGGGCGCCAAGCCAAACTCGCCGGTCTGGGCACTAGCCGACGGAAACGTGAAGATGACAGCCTTTCTTCCAACCGATCGTGCCTTCAAGAAACTTGTAAAGGCGCTAACTGGCACAAGCTACGTTCGAGAGCGAAAGATCTATCTCGCTGTTCGAGCTCTTGGAATGGATACAGTCGAGAAGGTATTGCTCTATCACGTAATTCTTGGTGCACCGATTCTCTCTGAGGCAGCAGTGGCGGCTAATGGTGCCAATCTCACAACAGCAGAAGGTTCCACGATCCGTGTCGTCTATGACGGGGTGGAATTGAGACTCGTTGATAAGGACACCAAGAGGATCAATCCCAATGTGATTCTCACCCGCGTCGACGTCAATGAAGGAAACAACCAAGTCGCCCACCCCATCAATGGAGTGCTTCTGCCGAAACTTGGCTAATCTCCCGATAAAGGCGAAAACCCGGAGTCTTTGCGACGCCGGGTTTTCGTTTTGCGCGCCCGAGAGGACTCGAACCTCTAACCTTCTGATCCGTAGTCAGATGCTCTATCCGTTGAGCTACGGGCGCCCAGAACGGGCAGAGCCTAGCGGAGTCCGATAGACGCAACAAAATCAATCAACCGAAGTTGCAACCTCAAGCATCTGATCGACAGAAGTGAACTTCACTCTGGGCTTTCCTGATTCCACGCCTTTTCTTGTCTCTTCGCTATTGATGCGAGTCCAGCCATCTTGTGAGACGACCTGTACGCCTCGATCCTTCAACAACGGAAGCACATCCCTCTCCACTTTGGGTTCGTGCAACTGGCTGACCATCATGGTCATCACGGCAGAAGCATCACTCTTATTGGTGCCAATGACACCTTGAGCACCTCGCTTAGCCCAGCCGACTACGAATAGGTTCTCACTCACCCACCCATCCGTGTTCTCGTAATGGCCATCTCTTGTCTGTAATCCAGGGAAGTCGATCGGTGCATAACCGATCGCAGTCACCACAAGATCACATGGAATCTCGATCTGGCCAAGGGGTGTCTCAAATGACACTGATTCGACCTTATTGAGGCCATTGATGGAAATCGGTCTGTGTTGAAACAAGAAATGCAGTTTCCGACAATCACTCTTGTCGGGAAGAAGAGAGATCGCATGCATCGCATCAAGGTTGCTCTTGACGTGCTTCTCAGGAGCGTCACCTGCGCGATGGATCGCCTCCTCAATCTCCTTCTCATCGATCTTCACGTTCACGGAGTCGAGTTCAGGAAGTTCGCGCAACTCAGGCGCTGTGAAAGCGGCATTCTCTGGACCGCGTCTTGCCGCAATATAGACATCTTGAATCTTCGACTCATGAAGCCTCTTCAAGGCGTCCTCTGAAACATCAGTGCCATCAAGTTCGCTCGCATCGATGGCGAGCATTCGACCCACGTCCATCGCGACGTTACCCGCACCGATCACAACCGCACGTGATCCAGATAGATCGACTACCAACTCCTTGTAATCCGGGTGGCCGTTGTACCAATAGACGAATTCTGCAGAGGAGATGACATTCGACAGGCCTTCACCTGGAATGCCTAGGCTCTTGCCTTTTGGGGCACCAACTGCCACGACGACTGCGTCGTATGCTCCCTTGAGTTCATCGATGGAGATATCCACTCCGACCCTGACGTTCGCCAACAATCGAAAGTTTGGATCGGAAGCGATCTTCTCAAAGACCTTGGAGACCGACTTGATCTTTGGATGATCAGGTGCAACACCGCTTCTTACCAGGCCCCATGGAGTAGGCAACTTCTCGAACATATCGATGAAGAAGGTGAGGTCATCTCGTTGGAGGTTCTGCAGTGCTTGTGCCGCAAAGTAACCTGCGGGACCCGCCCCAACGATTGCGATCCGATAAGCGGGCACAGAGACTCCTGGGGTTCGGTTTTCTTGTTGAGCGGAGACGAGAGGATTTGAACCTCCGAGACCATTTCTGGTCAACCTCATTAGCAGTGAGGCGCACTAGACCGGGCTATGCGACGTCTCCCAAAGCCTCACCATTTTACCTTAGCCTTCTCCAATGAACACATTCGAGAAGAAGCAGAGCAATCCGACATCAAATCCCCGCACCAAAGGCGTACGAAGTCATGATGTCCCGACTCCTGAAGCACTTCAGGAGTTCATGAAGAAGGGATGGGCTCCTTCTCCTCTCGATGGGATCACTCCGCATGAAGTCATCTCCTTTTCCAAGGAGCGACGTGACCGGCTATCGAAAGCCTTCCCAGGTGTGCGATTAGTTCTTCCTGCTGGCGCATTGAAGACTCGAAGCAATGACACCGATTACAGATTCCGTGCTCACTCCGCGTTCTCTTACTTCTCCGGTATAGGTGCGTCAGAGGCCGTCCCGGACTCAGTGCTCATCATGGAGCCGAGTGGCAGTGGACACGAGGCTCTCCTCTTCATCCACCCTCGATCACCTCGCAATAACGAGGAGTTCTATCGCAATGCGCGCTATGGCGAGTTCTGGATCGGAAGACGTATGACTCTCGAGGAGACGGAGCTACGCTTCGGGATCAAGGTCGCACTTCTTGAGACTCTTGAAGAGTTTGTGCAATCGAAGGAAGCCTTGATGATTCGCGGGCAAGATCCATTTCTCGATGAATTGATCCCCCCGAACGAAAGAGAAGAGGAATTTGCGAACTTCACGTCCGTGATGCGTATGGTCAAGGACAGTTACGAAGTTGGTGAGATGCAGAAGGCGATCGACTCCACTATCCGCGGTTTCTCGGATATGGTCAAGGTATTCCCCGCAGCGACCAAGACACCGCGTGGCGAGCGCGTCATAGAGGCTGCGTTCTTCGGTCGCGCAAGAGTCGAAGGCAATGAGCTTGGCTACGACAGCATCGTCGCATCAGGATCGCATGCGTGCGTACTCCATTGGATACGAAATGATGGCGACGTAAAACCTGGAGAGCTCGTTCTGATCGATGCTGGAGTGGAAGTCGACTCACACTACACAGCAGATATCACACGCACGCTCCCAATAAACGGCAAATTCAGCGAAGCGCAGCGAAAGATCTACATGCTCGTATACGAAGCACAGAAGGCTGGCATCGCGGCTGTGAAACCAGGGAACAAATTCTCCGATTTCAATGCTGCATGCATGGAGGTCATTGCCAAGGGTGCGTATGAACTTGGCGTCCTGCCTATTCCACCTGAAGAATCACTGAAGCCTGAGAATGGGCTCCATAGGAGATGGATGTTCCATGGTTCTGGACACCATCTCGGCATTGACGTTCATGATTGCGCCAAGGCGCGTAAGGAACAGTATGCCGACGCCATCTTGGAACCCGGCATGATCCTCACTGTCGAACCCGGCTTCTACATCCAACCCGATGACGAACTCTTCCCACCTGAATATCGTGGAATCGGTGTTCGAATCGAAGATGATGTACTGGTCACGGAGACTGGTTGCAAGGTCATGAGTTCCGCACTCCCATCTCACCCCGATGAGATCGAAGTTTGGATGGCACAACTCCTCAAGAGTTAAGCAGGTCGCTTCTCTGAAACCTTCACTGATTCGACAGTCGGTGTGGGGATCGGGCATGGGGCGCCATCGCAACAGTTGGTCTTCATGTGGCAAGTGGGACAGAGCCAACGTGTCGCAACAGGATCATATGGAGTGCCGCAGAAGTCACAAGGCATCTGGTTGTTCGCTGACATACGCCGAAGATTAGCGAGAGAGCCAGAGTCCTAGGAGCATCGCAACGACGGCTGCCCCAAAATTCAGGGCGATATTGAGGAAGAACTCCTTGTTCCTACCGTCGCGACGAGCCTCATCCAAGTCGAGGGCAAAGGCAGACCATGTAGTCAGCGCACCGCAAAAACCGATGAGGGCAAAGGAGAGATCCGAATTCTCTCTGATCACTAGACCAAGAAGAAACGAACCGATGGTGTTGACGAGAAGGACTCCAACCGGAAAGGAGTAGAGGCGTCGCATCTGGGTTGCGATGAGATGGCGCGTGACTGCACCCAGCCCTGAGGCAAGAAAGAAGTAGAGGAGTCTCATGACCTCTTACCCAATGCCGCCAAGAGTGCGAGGGAGAGGATGAGCGTCAAGCCAGCAAGAATCGATGCATCGACTGGGTTGAGTTCAGTGAGGTAGAAGGAGAGTGAAGAGAACGTGGTGAATCCGCCCGCAAAGCCGGTGATCCAGAACAAGTGCTTGGTCCTAGAAACCTCTCCGCTGTTTCCAATCGACCCTGCGATCGCAGTACCGATGATGTTGACCATCAATACGACGAGGACTCCGTTGGAGACGATTTCACCAGTGAACCAGCGAGAAGTGGAGCCGATGGCACCACCTAGGAAGACGAGGAAGAGCTCCTTCAGGAGGTGACTCGCTTGAAGATCTTCGAAGTGAACCAGTTCATCAAGGAGATGATGATCGCAGCGAGGATCGCTGACCAGAAATCCTCTACTTCGAGGACATCACTCACTCGCGCCGTAAGCGCCAACATCGCTGCATTCACGACCACCAGGAAGAAGCCGAGAGAGAGCACGACAGCTGGAAGGGTGAGGAATTTGACCAAAGAACCAATCGTCACATTGATGGCGCCAAAGAGAAGAGCTACCCAGAGATAGCTCCACGCGCTGTCTTCAACGGAGATACCCGGAACCAGTTGTGTGGCGACCCAGAAGGCGAGCGCCATCGAGGCCCAACGCAACAGGATCCTCATGGGTTCAGATCCCTTCGCGCTTGCGGATCTTCGAGCCTAACCATCGGATCGGGTCATACTTCACATCGACTACGCGCTCCTTCATCGGAATGATCGCATTGTCGGTGATCTTGATGTGCTCAGGACAGACTTCGGTGCAGCACTTGGTGATGTTGCACATGCCAAGACCATGTTGCTCTTGGGCCATCTCCTTGCGGTTCTTGATCTGATCAAGCGGATGCATATCCAATTCAGCCATGCGGATGAAGAATCGTGGTCCGGCGAAGGAGTCTTTGTTCTCTTCGTGATCACGGATGACATGGCAGGTGTCCTGACAGAGGAAGCACTCGATGCACTTACGAAACTCCTGGCTTCGCTCCACATCGACCTGTTCCATCCGGTACTCACCGGGCTTGAGGTCAGCAGGGGGCTCAAATGCTGGAACTTCCATCGCCTTCTTGTAGTTGAAGGAGACATCGGTGACGAGATCTCGGATGACCGGGAAGGCGCGAAGTGGTGTGACCGTGACAGTCTCACCCTCTTCGAAGGTGCTCATGCGAGTCATGCAAGCAAGTCGCGGCTTTCCATTGATCTCCATCGAGCAGGAACCACACTTGCCCGCCTTGCAGTTCCAACGAACAGCAAGGTCTGACATCTGCGTCGCTTGAACGCGATGGATCACATCAAGGACGACTTCGCCTTCGTTGACCTCGACTTGGGTCTCTTTGAAATCCCCACCTTTGGCATCTCCACGCCAGATGCGGAACTTGAAGTTACGCGACATCTCTACTTACCGCCCTTCGTCAGTTCCTTCTCGGTGAAGTACTTCTTCAATTCGTCCATCTCGAAGAGTTCGAGCAATTCCGCAGGTAGTGGGATCGCCTCTTCGCGCTCGACATCGACTCCAGAACCATTCCACTTCGTCAGGTGGTTGTACTGGCGCCACTCGGAATCCATCTTCGGATAGTCGTCGCGAGTATGTCCGCCACGAGATTCCTTTCGCTCGAGAGCCGAGAGTGCGATCGATTCGGAGACCAAGAGCATGTTCTCCAGGTCAAGCGCTAGATGGAAGCCGGGGTTGAATGCCCGACCTCCCTCTGCCTTCACCTTGCTCGCACGTTCACGGATCGAGATCAACTTGTTGAGTGCATCCTTCAACTCTGATTCATTCCGGATGATGCCGACGAGATCTTGCGTGACCGCCTGCAACTCTTGATGGAGTGAGTAAGGATTCTCGCCACCGACATTCTCGAATGGGGTGTTCATTCTCTTCTTGGCGCGTGAGATCTCACTTTCAGTGACGGTTGGCTTGCCATCAAGGGCCTTCACATATGCCGCTGCGCCCGCACCAGCACGACGTCCGAAGACGAGAAGGTCAGAGAGTGAGTTACCACCGAGTCGATTTGAGCCATGCATGCCGCCAGCGACCTCGCCGGCTGCGAAGAGTCCTTCGACTCCGATAGCCGCTGCAGTGTCAGGATCGACCTTGATGCCGCCCATGACGTAATGACAGGTCGGACCGACCTCCATTGGTTCCTTGGTGATATCGACATCTGCGAGTTCTTTGAATTGATGCCACATGGAAGGAAGGCGACGCTTGATCTCTTCAGCAGGGAGCCGCTTTGAGACATCCAGGAAGACGCCACCATGAGGTGAACCTCGACCTGCCTTCACTTCCGCGTTGATCGCACGCGCGACCTCGTCTCGAGGGAGAAGTTCAGGCGGGCGACGATTGTTGTTCTGGTCGTTGTACCAACGATCAGCTTCGGCCTCGTTGTCAGCGTACTTATCCTTGAAGACTTCGGGGATGTAATCGAACATGAAGCGACGGCCCTCGGAATTGGTCAAGACTCCGCCATCACCACGAACAGACTCGGTCACCAAGATTCCGCGCACTGAGGGCGGCCAGACCATGCCAGTCGGATGGAATTGTACGAACTCCATATCAACTAACTTCCCGCCCGCCTTCAGTGCGAGCGCATGGCCATCGCCAGTACCTTCCCAAGAGTTCGAAGTGATCTTGAAGGACTTACCGATTCCACCGGTGGCGAGGACGACTGCTGAGGATTCGAAGAGGACTTCATCACCACTCTCGCGCCAATATCCGTAAGCACCGGATACACGACCACCGTCTTTCAAGATATCAGTGATGGTGAGTTCGGCGAAGACCTTGATGTACTTCTCCGCGTCACCGAATTCCTTCTTATCCTTCTGTTGCATCGCAACGATCCGCTGTTGCATCGTTCGGATCAACTCAAGCCCAGTGCGATCTCCGACATGCGCGAGGCGTGGATACTCATGACCACCGAAGTTACGTTGTGAGATCTTTCCTTCTTTGGTGCGATCGAAGAGTGCACCCCAAGACTCCAACTCCCAGATTCGATCAGGGGATTCCTTGGCATGGAGCTCTGCCATCCGCCAGTTGTTGAGGAACTTCCCGCCGCGCATCGTGTCGCGGAAGTGGACCTTCCATCCATCGTTGGAGTTGACGTTTCCCATCGCAGCCGCGGCCCCACCCTCTGCCATCACGGTATGGGCTTTGCCGAAGAGCGACTTACAGATGATCGCGACCGAGAGTCCCGCTTGTCGAGCCTCAACCGCAGCGCGAAGACCTGCGCCGCCAGCGCCGATCACCAAGACGTCGTACTTGAATCGATTTTCACTCATTGGAGTCTCCACCCGTTGCGCTCACGATTAGAAGAAGTAGTAGTTCTCGATAGTGCCGGAAGCCACGAGTCGGACGTAGAAGTCAGTGAAAGCTACGCCGATAAGCGAGATCCAGGCATACATCGGATGTCGGCTGTTGAGTTTCGAAACCCAGGTCCAGGCCTTATAGCGGTAGGGATGTGCCGAGAAGTGCTTCAGCCTTCCACCAATGGTGTGACGGCAGGTATGGCATGAGAGTGAATAGAGCCAGAGCAAGGTCGCATTGAGGATCAGGATGAGCGTGCCTACGCTCATGTGTCCCCACTCACCTTCAGGATTCTTGAAGGCGATAATCGCATCGTAGGTGAGGATCACATTGAGAATGAGGCCTAGGTAGAAGAACCAGCGATGGCCGTTCTGCAAGATCAAAGGCGCACGAGTCTCACCTGTGTACTTCTTGTGTGGTTCCGCAACGGCGCATGCTGGTGGTGACATCCAGAAGGATCGGTAGTACGCCTTACGGTAGTAATAACAAGTGAGCCGGAAACCTAGCGGCACGATCAAGATGAAGAATGCTGGCGAGAGCAAGAATCCACCGATGACGATGTTGCCGATCGGTTGTCCGAAGTGCGAGGCACCCTCAACGCAAGCTGTCGATAGACAAGGTGAATAGAAAGGTGAGATCAGTGGTTCGGCCCAGTAGTACTGCTTCTCGAATGCGCGGAAGGTCGAATAGATGACGAAAGCGAGCAGTACTCCAAAAGTCACTGCAGGTTGTAGCCACCACTTATCGGTCCTGAGGGTTTTCTCCTGGATCGATGCTCGACCGTCTGAGAAGACTCCTGTTGCCATCGAAAGATCCCTTCATCTGGCCGAACGGAGAAGGTAACGCTCCAAAGGATAGGTGCGCACCCGGGGAAAGTCTCGCGCCGCAGGGATGGTTGATGCCACCAGAGAGGCTATGAAATCAGCCACAGGTGGAGAGGATCTCGCGCGGAGGGCGTGGGATTTGAACCCACGAGACTTTCGTCTGCCGGTTTTCAAGACCGGTGCACTCGGCCGCTATGCGAGCCCTCCGTGGGGGAATTTACCGGTTGGCGCCATCCCCATCAAAATTGCCGTCACGACCCTCGTCGAATTCCAAAGACTCGACCGTCGGCCGCAGGTGAAGCTTGAATCGTATGGAGAGCATGTGGATCATGAATATGGAGATGGTCGTGATCGCGACAGCAAGATCACGATTGATATCGAGAGCATCAAGTATGACGAAAAGTGATGAACCGATGAGCGTCGCAGTCGCATAGAGCGGCCCACCAGTGAAGATTGCGGGTGTGCGCCGGGCTAGAACATCTCGAAGTACGCCACCGCCGACTGCTGTGATCACACCAAGAAGAATCGCGACGGTAACCGGCGCATTGAAGATCAGCGCCTTATATGTCCCCGCAACTGCGAAGAGTCCCATGGCGATGGAATCGAGTGCAGTGACGATCTTGCTAACAAGGTTTCGTGAGGAGTGATACCAGCGGCCCAATAGGAGTGCCATCAGAACCGCGACTACGACAGTGATGATGTAGTTGTTGTCTTGCAACGCGGAAGGACGACCGACACCGAGGAAGAGATCACGGACAAGTCCACCGCCAAGGCCAGTCATGATCGCAATCGCGATCACTCCGACGAGGTCGAATCTCTTGTTGAAGATGGCAAAAAGCGCTCCAGCGAAGGCACCGACTCCTACAGCAGCAAGGTCCACATAGAGCGGTAGCGCGTTCACTCTGGTAACTCCAATAACTTCTCTATCTCCACCGCGACACCATCATCGGTATGAGGAGCTGCGACGAAGTTGGCATGAAGTTTGGCGTCAGGATGGCCATCTTCCATAGCCCATGATCTACCCGCCCAAGCAAGCATCGGAAAGTCATTCGGATTGTCGCCAAAAGCGACCGATTCCTCCGCGGTGATCCCTAACCGTCCGGCGAGAAGCGCCAACGTAGAACCCTTCGAAACGCCGTGGGCGGAGATCTCAAGCAAGGAGTCCCATGCGTTCGAATGCGTCACGGTCACGATCCCGTCGAGTTCGCGAGTCGCGATCTCGAGCATCTCATCCGATGTGAAGTCTTGGGCAGCGCACCTAGCAAGGATCTTCGCGACCGGTTCCTTCATCGCCTCCTCGATCCTCTGATACGGCGACTCATCTACACCGACATCCCACTTCGGCTCGTAGCGCACCTCACGATGGAATTGATGTGCCGTATCGAATGCGAAGGCGATGTTCGGGATCACTTTGCGAAGGCGATCCACCACCTGTAACTGATTCTCGACAGGGATGAACCACTTCTCGAGGATCTTTTCGCCATAGATGTCATAGTGCATCGCGCCATTTCCCAAGATGCCATGACCAAAGGAGAAGTTATCCCGTAACTCTTGCGTCCATCGTGGTGGACGTCCAGTGACAAAGAAGATCTCCACGCCTAACTCATGGGCGTGATGGAGCGCATCGATCGTCCGCTGCGAGATGTTGCCGTAATGAGCGACGATCGTGCCATCGAGATCGGTCGCGATCAGTCGCGGCCTCTTATCCAATGGGTTCAAAGCGATCCATGTTCAAGAATGGGCGAAGAGCCTTCGGAACTGTCACAGAACCATCCTTGTTCTGATGGTTCTCGAGGATCGCGACGATCATCCTGGTGATCGCAACCAAAGTCCCGTTGAGTGTGGCCACCGGCTTCGTGCCATCACTGTCCTTCATTCGAATGTTGAGGCGACGAGCCTGGAATTCGGTGCAATTCGATGTTGAAGTCACCTCACGATAGGTCCCTTGAGTAGGGATCCACGCCTCGCAATCGAACTTGCGGGCAGCAGATGAGCCGAGGTCACCCGTTGCGACATCGATGACGCGGTATGGGATCTCCATCGCGTCGAGGAGATCCTTCTCCCACTGCAGGATACGAAGGTGTTCAGCCTCTGCCTCCTCACTCCGACAGAACGAGAACATCTCTACCTTGTCGAATTGATGTACTCGAATGATGCCTTTCGTATCTTTGCCATAACTACCTGCTTCGCGACGGAAGCATGATGAGTAACCAGCCAATCTGATCGGCAACTTGGATCCATCAAGGATCTCATCCATGTGATAAGCAGCAAGTGGAACTTCGCTGGTGCCGACGAGATAGAACTCATCACGTTCTAGGTGGAAGACATTCTCTGCTGCCTGGCCGAGGAATCCGGTTCCCTCCATGGCAGATGGTTTGACCAAGACTGGTGGTATCACTGGAGTGAAACCGTTGCGTAGGGCGCTTGCGATCGCGTAATTGACCAACGCAAACTCAAGGAGTGCTCCGACACCAGTGAGGTAATAGAAGCGAGCGCCGGAGACCTTCGCGCCACGGTCGGTATCGATGGCACCAAGGAGGCGACCCAATTCCATGTGGTCCTTCGGCTCGAACCCCTCCTTCGCGAAATCACGGGGGGTACCGATCCGTTCGATCTCCTTGAAATCCTCTTCGCCACCAACCGGGGCGTGCGGACTGACGCGATTCGAAATCATCTTCATCGCATTGAGAAAGGCCTCATCCAATTCGGCGCGCTTTGCGTCAGCCACCTTCACCTCAGCAGCAAGATCCTTCGCTTTTGTGAGAAGTGCCTGCTTCTCATCGCCTTTGGCAGCACCCACCGACTTCGAAAGAGTGTTCTGCTCCGCGCGTAGGCGTTCGAACTCATTGATAGCGCTCCGGCGCTCTTCGTCGGCCTTCAAGATCGCATCGACTACTTCGGGGTTCTCACGGCGAGCGCGAGCCGACTCCCTGAAGGCTGCAGGGTTCTCACGTAACTCTTTGATATCGATCATCGGCGTATCAGTCTAGATCTTCTTGCCAGATCGGACGCTATCGAGCCATTCACTCGCCTCGAAGAAGTTCTCATCATGCGCATTGCGATTCGTCGTCGGCGCGACCTTGTCTGCGCGTGGGTAGGAACCGAGGAAACGAACATCGGCACAGATCCTTCGTAGTCCCATCAGCGCCTCTCCCACTCGCTCATCATTGATATGACCTTCAGCATCGATGATGAAGTGGTAATCACCGAGTCCTGCACCTGTTGGCCTTGATTGGATGAAGGTGAGATTGACGCCGCGTACAGAGAATTCGGTCAGGACTTCAAGGAGCGCGCCCGCATGGTCCGCCCCGATGAAAGCGACCAAGGATGTTCGGTCGTGACCACTCGGATTCGGGATCCTTCCGGGGCGAGAGACAAGGACAAACCGAGTCTCAGCACCTTTCGCATCTCCCACCTCATCCTCTACGACGACCAGGCCATATCGAGAGGCAGCAGCTGATGATGTGATCGCTGCGTGATACTGACCGCGTGCGACTGCTTCGGCTGCCGCGGCAGTGGAAGGCATAGGGATGATCTCGGCATGTGGGTATTTGGTTGCGATGTACTTCCGACACTGAGATTCTGCGTGAGGATGTGTCGCGATCTGGGCGATCTCAACGCCCTCTCGAGCGACGAGTGCGAAGTTCACGGGAATCGTCGTCTCGGCGACGATCACAAGTGGATCTCCGATCGCTAATTCATCAAGTGTCCGAGCGACTACACCCTCTACGGAGTTCTCGATCGGGACGAGAGCGAACTCCACATCACCGTTTCGCACCGCATCAAGGGTCGCTGTGACATTGGCGTAGGGGATTCGTGCATCCTCGCTCGAAGTGATCCCCTCGAGTGCAACCTCCGTGAAAGTTCCTTGCGGACCAAGAAATGCGTATCGAGCCACCGGCTAAGGGTAGCCGAGCACCTTCTTTGCATGCGCAGGAATATCAGTGATGATCCCTTCGACGCCCTGATCGGCGAGCGAACGAAATTCATCATCATCATTGACTGTATAGATGAAGAGTCGTTTGCCTTTCGCCAAGAGAGAGGAGATGAGAGTCCGATCCCTGCGGATCAATTCGATATCAAGACCGATGATCTCACTCTGCGCCAAAGGAATGAGTTGAGAGTGTTGAAGCAGTTGCACATGTTCGAACTCGGGCATCAATCGCATCGCTCGCGCGATTGCGGTGAAAGAGAAGGACAAGAGATGAATCTCCACCTTGAAGCGACGGATGATCCGTGCCACCTCTTCCTCGATCTCCGAACCCGCAAGTACAGGATGTTTGGTCTCGATGAGCAATCGCGTCTTTGCATCGGCGGCTATCGCTACAAGTTCCTCGAGAGAAATCGGGGTTCCGCGTCGCTCCTTCTTCCCCGAGAGCGGGTCTGATGGATCAACGATCTCCATCTCCTTTAGTTCACTGCTTGTGATCTTCGAGATCGGTTGATGACTTCCGGTCAGACGTGCGAGATCTCGGTCATGCCAACAGAAAGCGACACCGTCGGCTGTGAGCCGGACGTCACATTCGATGCCATCCGCACCCTCTTCTATTGCGGCAAGAAAGGCTTCACGACTCTGTTCCGCGTGATGGAAGCTAGAACCCCGATGAGCAAAGATCGAAGTCTTCATGTGCGCGAGAGGGGACTTGAACCCCTACACCCTTGCGAGTACTGGCACCTGAAGCCAGCGCGTCTGCCATTCCGCCACTCGCGCCTATCGACGGCGACATTATCAGCATTAGGCTATTTCTATGTTCTTCACTTCGATCGCTGCACGGACCGACCTTGGTCTCGTTCGCACTGGAAACGAAGACTCCGCCCTTCATCATCCGAAGTTGATCGCAGTCGCAGATGGCATGGGCGGTGCAGTGGGTGGTGAAATCGCTTCGAAGATCGCGATCCAGACGTTGGCTTCACGAATCAACGCTCTCGCATCAGAAGAGATGGATGATGATTCCCGAATCGACATCCTGCAAAGCACATTGACCGATGTCGAAAGTGAATTGGCGGCGCGAATCGACTCCACGCCAGAGTTGCTAGGGATGGGAACCACACT
>CAYORK010000013.1:0-12073 GCA_964406345.1 uncultured Actinomycetes bacterium
CGAGGATTCTCATCCTTCGTTGCTTCCTTGAACTCTTCCAAGGCTCGTCGGGCAGACCCATCGAGACGTTGTGGGACCTGTACATCAAGGGTCACAAGAAGATCGCCCACATTCACGCCTTTCTTCACGCCGCGACCTTTGATGCGGAGCGTCTTGCCATTTTGACTGCCTGGTGCGATGCGAAGAATCACTTCTTCACCTTCAATGGTCGGTACTGCAATGTCAGCGCCTAGAGCGGCTTCGGTGAAGGTAATCGGCAATGTCAGGGTGAGATTCTCACCTTTTCTCCCAAAGATCGGATGCGGTGTGACATGAACGATGATGTAAAGGTCACCGGGACCTGCCTCACCTGGTCCACCTCGCCCCTTTATTCTGATCTTTGCCCCGTCACTTACTCCAGCTGGGATACGTGTGGTGATCGTCGATGGTGCATTGCCTTGCGCACTAAGTTTGAGTGTTACCTCTTTACCGAAGATGCTCTCCTTGAATGTAACCGTGGTCTCCGTCTGGAGGTCTTGACCTTTACGAGGTGTTCGTCTTCCACCAAAGAGTGACGAGAAGATGTCCCCTCCGCCACCGCCGAATAGATCACTGAAGTCTCCGGAGAAACCATTGAAATTTCCTTGGCGGAATGCGCCTGACTCATACAAGGATCGGGCCTCGTCATACTCGGCACGTTTCTTCTCATCTCCCAGGATGTCGTATGCCTCAGAGACCTCTTTGAACCGATCCTCTAGTTTCTTGTCACCACGGGTCTTATCAGGGTGCAATTCGCGAGCAAGGTTTCGGTAGGTCTTCTTGATGGTTGCCGCATTAGCGTCCTTGGGCACTCCAAGGATCGCGTAGAAGTCCTTCTCGTAAAGATCCTTCGCTGCCATCAGACTTTTGGATCCGTCACTGTGACCCTTGCAGGCCGCACGATCCTCTCCTTGAATTTGTAGCCAGGTTGCAAGATTGCCGTCACTGTCGTCTCTGTGACGGCCTCAGAAGTCTCGTGAAGCATCGCGTCATGAATGGTGGGGTCGAATGGCGATGGCGCCTCTCCAAAGCGAACTAGACCAATCCGGGTCGATGTGGCGATCAATTGATCCGCTACTGCCTTGAATCCCCCAGTTAGTTCTCCGTGTGAAGCTGCGCGATCTAGATCGTCGAGGATTGGTAGAAGTTCCGTTAGGACTGATGTGATCGCGATTTCATGAGCTACGGCCCTGTCACGTTCGACACGCTTTCGATAATTGCTGTACTCGGCCTGGAGACGCTGAAGATCGGTGGTCAAGTCTGCGACGATGTCGCGTTCTTCTTGAACTTCTTGTGCGATCGCATCCAATTCGGCGGCAATACCTTGTGCCTCCTCATCTGAAGTCAGTTCAGTTGAGGAGGCATCGACGGACGGCTCCTGATGACTGTCGGTCATCAGGATTACTTCTCTTCTACGATCTCAGCGTCTTCGACACCATCTTCTGGAGTCGATCCTGATTCACTCTGTGAAGCACCTGCAGCGGCACCTGCTGCGTAGAGAGCGGCACCAAGCGTTTGGCTGACCTCAGCCAATTTGTCAGTCGCGCTCTTGATCGCGGCGTTGTCGGTTCCCTCAAGAGCCTTCTTCGCCTCTGCAAGGGCGGATTCGACTTCACTCTTCTTCGTCGCCATCTCACCTTCACTGAGTTTTGCCTCATTATCTTTGAGGAACTTCTCGGTCTGATAGACGAGGGAGTCAGCAGAGTTCCTTACCTCGGCTGCCTCACGACGCTCCTTATCCTCGTTTGCATGAGCCTCTGCATCCTTCATCATTCGCTCAATCTCATCCTTGGGAAGAGCTGATCCTCCGGTGATCACCATGCTCTGTTCCTTGCCCGTACCAAGATCCTTAGCTGAGACATGGACGATTCCGTTGGCATCGATATCAAAGGTGACTTCGATCTGTGGCACACCACGTGGTGCTGGCGCAATGCCTGTTAGTTCGAACATCCCGAGACGCTTGTTGTAAGCAGCCATCTCTCGCTCACCTTGATAGACCTGGATCTGGACCGCTGGTTGGTTGTCATCGGCGGTTGAGAAGATCTCAGAACGCTTTGTTGGGATCGTGGTGTTGCGTTCAATCAACTTCGTCATGATCCCACCCTTGGTTTCGATACCAAGAGAGAGTGGGGTGACATCAAGGAGTAGGACATCCTTCACTTCGCCCTTGATCACACCGGCTTGGAGGCTTGCACCCACAGCAACGACTTCGTCTGGATTGACGCCCTTATTCGGCTCTTTTCCGCCCGTAAGTTCCTTCACCAGGTCAACGACTGCTGGCATACGGGTGGAGCCACCAACAAGGACGACAGAATCGATCTCAGCGATCGGGATTCCTGCATCCTTGAGGACCGCTTGGAATGGCTTGCGGCAACGATCGAGTAGATCTGCCGTCATCTGCTGGAACTGTGCTCGAGTCAAAGTCTCATCAAGGAAGAGTGGATTCTTGTCGGCATCAACAGTGATGTAAGGGAGATTGATCGAAGTCTGTCCAGATGCAGAGAGTTCGATCTTCGCCTTCTCTGCCGCCTCTCGAATACGTTGCATCGCCATCTTGTCCTTGGTGAGGTCGATGCCATTCTTCGATTGGAAGGTCTTGACGAGGTAATCGACGACTGCTTGATCCCAATCATCGCCACCAAGATTGTTATCGCCATTAGTCGCCTTCACTTCAACGACACCATCGCCGATCTCCAAAAGGGAGACGTCGAAGGTTCCACCACCTAGATCGAAGACGAGGATGGTCTGTTCCTTATCGGCCTTGTCGAGACCGTATGCGAGCGCTGCGGCTGTTGGCTCGTTGATGATGCGAAGGACGTTGAGACCTGCGATCTCGCCGGCTTCCTTTGTCGCCTGACGTTGAGCATCATTGAAGTAGGCAGGAACCGTGATCACTGCATCGGTAACGCTCTCACCGAGATAGCTCTCGGCATCTCGCTTCAACTTCTGGAGGATTCGAGCACTGATCTCTTGCGCGGTGTACTTCTTATCGTCGATCGTCATGGTCCAGTTGGTACCCATATGGCGTTTGACGGATCGGATGGTGCGCTCCACGTTGGTCACTGACTGACGCTTTGCGACTTCTCCAACGAGAACCTCACCGTTCTTGGCGAAGGCGACGATGGAAGGTGTTGTGCGTGCTCCCTCAGCATTTGCGATGACGGAAGGTTCGCCACCTTCGAGGACAGAGACGCAACTGTTCGTAGTTCCAAGGTCGATTCCGACTGCTCTAGCCATGATTCTTCGCTCCTTTGTGCCTGATCTTCTGTAGATCGACTTCTTAGCCCGTGTGGGTTTCAGGTGGGCCACCTGACTAGGGCTGAGAACACCCTCCGATGGGCGAGTTATTCCCGGCTTGTGACCGAGAAAGGGCCCTTTAGTTGGCTCCACCTCTTCGACCTGGGATGAACTTGTAGACGGTGGCAACCACAACCCCACCAGCAAGGCCCCCGAGGTGCGCCCGCCAATCGATGTTGGGTACTGCAATCGCGATCACTGTATTGATCGCAAGAAGTGTGAGGGTGGGGCGAGGTTCCGCACCCAGACTCCTTCCGACGACCAAGAGCGCTCCAAAGAGGCCGAAGATCGCGCCAGAGGCGCCGACGGAGACTTGGTTCTCGGCATTGAAGGTGATCGATGCGTAGGAGCCAGCCACTAAGGAGATGAGTAGAAGGATCACATAACGGGTGCGGCCATAGAACGCCTCAAATGGAGTGCCGAGCGTATAGAGGGCTAAACAATTGAAAAGGAGGTGCATCAACCCAGCGTGTAGGAATCCAGCGGTGATCAGGCGCCACCACTCACCTTCCGCAACTCCGTGGATCTGACCATCACTCAAGATCGCCCGATTGAAGAGGAAGAGGTGCTCTTCTAGGTTCGGATAGATCTGTAGAGCCAAGTAGATGGCAACAAGAAGTAGTAGGAGTTGGTTCGTTAGAGTGTTGTTGACCCGGAAGATCATGATCTCAATCTACTTCCGGTTCATCAAAGGATTACTTACAGGAGACGGAAGTGATCTTGATGGCCTGCAATGGCTTATCGCGTTGGCCAGTCTTCGCATTTGCGATCTTGTCGACCACCTCTTGTGAGGATGCATCCTTGACCTCACCGAAGATGGTGTGGCGGTTATTGAGATGTGGGGTCTTCGAGACAGTGATGAAGAATTGTGAACCATTGGTATTCGGTCCTGCATTCGCCATCGCTAAGAGGTAAGGCCGATCAAATTGAAGTTCAGGATGGAACTCATCCTTGAAGGAGTAACCAGGACCACCGGTTCCATCACCGATAGGACATCCCCCTTGGATCATGAATCCTGCGATGACACGGTGGAATGAAAGACCATCGTAGAAATTCTTCTTCTGTTTCTCGCCAGTGAAGGGGTCCTGCCACTCAATCTCGCCCGTAGCGAGACCTACGAAGTTCTTGACTGTCTTCGGCGCGTGATTTGGAAAGAGAGTGATGGTGATGTCACCTTCGGAGGTGTGTAGTGTCACTTCATTCGCTGTCTCGGCCATTTTGACTCCATCGTGATTCGGTGTTGAGTTGATCATGAGTTGGCAAACAAGGAGAGAAGAAGAGTGGAGACTAGGGGACTTGAACCCCTAACCCCCTGCTTGCAAAGCAGGTGCTCTACCAATTGAGCTAAGTCCCCATATCGCAGCAAAGTCGAGCTTCGATATGGTGGGCCTAAGTGGACTTGAACCACTGACCTCTTCCTTATCAGGGAAGCGCTCTAACCAGGCTGAGCTATAGGCCCGTTTTCACGGACGCCGAAGGCTACCTGAGAGGTTGGTAGGAGCCAAAACGGGGACCAATCAATCGCTGTCGGCGACGCGGGTCAGTGAGACCACGTGAGTCTCAGAATCCAGATCGACGAGACGAACACCCATGGTGTCGCGGCCCGTCTCACGAATCTCCGCCACTTCGGTGCGCATCACAGAGCCTGCCGATGTGATCACCAGAATCTCATCCTTCTTACCAACGATGAGTGCGCCAACCAAGAGTCCGCGTGATGACTCGTCGATCTTCGCTGCCTTTACGCCGATACCGCCACGGCCTTGAAGACGATACTCATCAAGGTTGGTTCGTTTTGCGAAACCACCATCGGTTGCTGTGATGAGGAACCTTTCGCTTTGCTCTTTGGAGATGACCACCATAGAGAGCAAGTGATCACCTTTTCGAAACTTCATGCCGATCACTCCGCTGGTCGAACGTCCCATAGGACGAAGTGACGAATCATCCGCTGTGAATCGAAGTGACATCCCTTGTTCGGAGATGAGGAGGAGTTGATCATCATCGGTGATGGTGGCAGCAGAGATCACTTCATCGCCATCCTTGAGTGCAATCGCTATGAGACCGCCACTGCGGTTCGAGTCATACTCAGGCAGTGGTGACTTCTTGACCATGCCGCTTCTGGTAGCGATGACAAGATAGGGAAGGCTTTGATAATCACGAAGTGAGATCACTTGTGCGATCTTCTCATTCGGTTTGAAGGCGAGAAGGTTCGCTACATGTTGTCCGCGTGCGTCGCGTCCAGCATCTGGAAGTTCATGGACCTTTGCTCGATAGACCCGGCCTTCATTTGTGAGAAAGAGAAGCCAGTCGTGAGTCGATGCGACGAAGAAGTGCTCAACGACATCATCTTGTCGAAGAGATGCCCCACGAACACCCTTGCCGCCACGCCGTTGTGATCGGTAGAGATCGGCCTTGGTTCTCTTCGCATAGCCATTGTTTGTGATTGTCACGACCACTTCTTGGTCAGGGATGAGGTCCTCTACAGAGATATCGGTGTCACCAGCGATGATCTGAGTTCGACGTTCATCTCCGTACTTTTCAGCCACATCTGCGAGTTCCGATTTGATGATCTCCCGCTGTTTCTCAGGTGAGGCAAGGATCGCCTCAAGCTCCTTGATCTCAGTCATGAGGGAGTCATATTCGTCGGTGATCTTCTGGCGCTCGAGGGCTGCAAGGCGACGGAGTTGCATGTCAAGGATTGCATTCGCTTGAACCTCATCGACATCCAAGAGTTTCATCAAACCTTCTCGTGCCTCATCGGAATTTGCCGATCCGCGGATGAGGGCAATCACTGCATCGAGGGCATCAAGGGCTTTGAGGTAACCACGGAGGATATGTGCTCGCTTCTCTCGTTCTGAGAGACGGTACTTCGTTCGTCGAACGATGACTTCGATCTGATGCTCGATGTAGTGGTGGATGAACTCGTCAATGCGAAGCGTCCTCGGGACGCCGTCGACAAGTGCCAACATATTCGCACCGAAGGACTCTTGGAGTGAAGTGTGTTTGTAGAGATTGTTGAGAACAACCTTCGCGACGGCATCATTACGCAAGACGATGACGAGACGTTGTCCAAGACGCTCGTTACCTTCATCGCGGACATCTGCGATTCCTTTGATCTTGCCATCTTTGACGAGCTCTGCGATACGTAGTGCGAGGTTGTCGGGATTGACTTGATAAGGAAGTTCGGTGATGACGAGGCAGGTGCGCTTGTTGATCTCTTCGATCTCAACGACAGCACGCATGATGATCGAACCGCGCCCGGTTCGATACGCCTCTTCGATTCCTTTGGTACCGACGATCAATCCTTTTGTTGGGAAGTCTGGTCCTTTGACGATCTTGAGGATCGCATCGAGTGATTCTGTTGTCGATGCTTCAGGATTCTCCAAGGCCCACTTCACTGCTTCGCAGATCTCGCGGAGGTTATGGGGTGGGATGTTGGTCGCCATACCGACGGCGATACCAGCGCTGCCATTGACTAAGAGATTGGGGAAACGACTTGGAAGGACGGTTGGTTCTTGTGAGCGACCGTCGTAGTTCGGGATGAAGTCGACCGTCTCTTCATCGATATCCCGCATGATCTCCATCGCAAGTGGAGCCAACTTCGCCTCGGTATAACGCATCGCTGCGGCTGGATCGTTGCCTGGTGAACCGAAGTTTCCGTTTCCGTCGACGAGTGGGTAGCGAAGTGACCAGTGTTGAGCCAGTCGCACCAAAGTGTCATAGATCGCGCCATCTCCATGGGGGTGGTAATTACCCATGACATCACCGACGATGCGTGATGACTTGTAGTAACCCTTATCTGGCCGGTAACCCGCGTCATACATGGAGTAAAGAACGCGGCGATGGACTGGTTTCAGGCCATCGCGGATATCAGGAAGAGCGCGACCAACGATGACCGACATCGCATAATCAAGGTAGGAGCGCGCCATCTCCACTTGGAGATCTATCTGTTCGACACGATCTTTCATTTGGTTTCTCCAGGCTGAATGAATCTCATATGTCTAGGAACCTCACATCTTTAGCGTTGCGCTGGATGAATTGTCGGCGTTGTTCGACATCCTCACCCATGAGGACGGAGAAGAGATCATCTGCTGCTGCTGCATCCTCAATCGTCACCTTGATGAGGATTCGATGCTCTGGATCCATCGTGGTGTCCCACAGTTCCTTAGCGGGCATCTCACCCAATCCTTTGAAGCGCTGAATTCCATCTTCTTTCGGAAGGCGTTTGCCGATCGACATTCCCTCTTTGATCACTTGATCGCGCTCACGATCAGAGAAGACATACTGCACGGGTTCTTTACCACCCCACTTGACCTTATAAAGAGGTGGTTGGGCGAGATAGACATAACCTTGTTCGATCAAGGGTTTCATGAAACGGAAAAGAAGTGTGAGAAGAAGAGTCCTGATGTGCTGTCCGTCGACATCAGCATCGGCCATCAGGATTATCTTGTGGTAGCGAAGTTTCGCGATATCGAAATCATCATGGATTCCTGTTCCAAGGGCAGTGATGAGCGCTTGGACTTCGTTGTTCTGTAGGACGCGATCGATTCGAGCTTTCTCAACATTGAGGATCTTTCCGCGGATCGGAAGGACTGCTTGGTAACGAGAGTCGCGGCCACCCTTGGTGGAACCACCTGCTGAATCTCCCTCGACGATATAGAGCTCGCACTTCTCTGGTTCGGTCCATTGGCAATCCGCGAGTTTTCCGGGCATGCCACGCCCCTCCAGAAGACCTTTGCGGCTTCGTGAGAGATCCCTTGCTTTGCGCGCTGCTACTCGAGCTGCTGCGGCGTCGATGCACTTTCTGACGATCTCTTTTCCTTCACTTGGGTTTCGTTCAAACCACTCCGCAAGGTGATCGTTGACCACTTTTTGTGTGAAGGATTTAGCCTCTGTATTCCCAAGTTTCGTCTTCGTTTGGCCTTCGAATTGTGGTTCTGAGATCTTGACGGAAACGATCGCAGTCAATCCTTCGCGGATGTCATCTCCCGTGAGGCGATCCTCTTTCTTCTTGATGAATCCCCACTCCTCGCCTGACTTATTGACGATCGATGTGAGTGCGGTACGGAATCCTTCTTCGTGTGTCCCACCTTCATGAGTATTGATCGTATTCGCGAAGGTGTAAACGGATTCAGAAAATCCAGTGTTCCATTGCATCGCAACCTCGACTGCGATCTTCGACTTCTTATCCTCTGCTTCGAAGGCGATGATGGATTTATGGGTCTCACCTTTGGATTGATTGAGGTGTTTGACGAAATCCTTGATGCCACCTTCATATGAGTATTCGACGAAAAGCTGTTCGCCTTTATCGTTGACATGTCCGGAGCGATCGTCCTTGAGGGTGATGGTCAAACCTTTATTGAGGAATGCCATCTCGCGAAAGCGCGTGGAGAGGATTTCGAATGAGAATTCGGTGGTCTCGAAGATCTCTTTCGACGGCCAGAATGTGACTCGTGTTCCAGTCTCCTCTGTCTTCGAACCCTTCTTGAGTGGTGCGTCAGGTACCCCTAATTGATAACTCTGATCCCAAAAGAATCCGTCGCGTTGTACTTGGACATCAAGGCGTTCACTGAGTGCGTTGACGACAGAGACACCAACGCCATGGAGTCCGCCAGAGACGGAGTAGCCGCCATCACCGAACTTTCCGCCTGCGTGAAGGACGGTAAGGACGACTTCAAGGGCGGGGCGTTTCTCGACTGGGTGAAGATCGACTGGGATTCCGCGGCCGTTGTCGATCACCTCGACGCCACCGTCTTCCCGAAGAGTCACATCGATTCGATCGCAATACCCAGCGAGGGATTCGTCGACAGAGTTATCGACGACCTCGTAGACAAGGTGGTGTAGGCCCCGTTCTCCTGTCGAGCCGATGTACATGCCAGGGCGCTTACGTACCGCCTCAAGGCCTTCGAGGACCGTGATGGCTGAGGCATCATAATTTTTCGTGGCTGTAGCGCCATCCTGGGGCTTTTTTGGAGTCATGAGTGACGGAATCCTAGTGAAATACCGCTCTGTGGTCACCTTTTCAACAGGCTAGAAGGGGCACTAGAGACTTGTGTTTTCCCATCTTGAGGGAACCTACTCAAACAATCTCTTTTCGGCGCTCCTAAGGCTTTCTATCCATAGGTGTCACGAGGGCCGCGAGCTCCTCGAATGGTGCGTAAACCCTTCTTCCATGATGGTGACCTTGGTCCTAGGACTTGGATGTCGTCAACAAGCACATCAGAGAGAGTCGATGTGATCTTCTCGAGGATAGTGGGCTTGAGAAGGTTGAGTTGAGTCGCCCACGCTGTCGACGAAGCCCTTACCGTCAATACTCCCTCGAAGAAGGTGACTGGCTCGGAGTGTTCGGCAATCTCATCCCCGACGATCTCATTCCATAAAGAGAAGAGATTTCCTTCTGCTAACGCGCTCTCCCACTCTCTACCTTTCACCAACTCATCCATGATGTTCTTGATAAGAAGTGGGTCGGAGACTGATTGGCGCTCTACGCGATCAATCTTGCGTTCCGTTCTTCGACGGTAGATGCCTGATGGATCCTTGAAAGAACGAAAGAGTTCACGAGCGAGATCTCGTTTCATCGTGACACGCGACCTTCTTTGACAGTGAAGCGCTCACCGGTGAGATTGGTTGGGAGGTCATTTGCAACCGCCACTGTTATCAAGGTCTGAGAAGCGGTTTCTGCCAACTCGGTGAGTTGCTCTCGCCTAGATTGATCCAATTCAGAGAAGACATCATCGAGAATCAGGATTGGCTTCTTTCCTTCTTCAGTCAGTAGGAGGTATGAAGAGAGTTTGAGGGCGAGGGCCGCCGACCAAGACTCGCCATGGGAGGCAAAACCTTTCACAAGGTTTTGATCAAGTTTCAGATCCAAATCATCACGGTGAGGACCGATAAGGGTTACACCTCGCTCCCGTTCCGAGTCACTGACTTCCTTTAGACGCTCTCGTAAGATCTCTTTGTTCTCTTCCCTACTCGTTGTGAGGTCATTCGTCGCCGAACGATATGTAACCGAGAAGTCCTTCTTTGGTGAGATCCTTCTATAAGCATCTTTGAGGTGTGGTTCCAATTTGTTCAGGAGTGTGAGTCTTCCTTCGATGAGGTGTGAGCCGAAATCGATGAGGTGTTCATCCCATGGTTCTAGAGACTGCCTTGGGGCGCGTGCCTTCAAGAGTGAATTCCTTTGCCGCACCGATCTTTCGTAATCCGCGATGATCCCAGCGTATTTCGGGCTATCTTGAATGAGAAGGTGATCAAGGAAGCGCCGGCGTTCACTTGGATCCCCGCGGACTAAATCAAGGTCCTCTGGTGAGAAATGCGTCGTGCTGACCAAACCAAGGATCTCGCGCTGACTTCTTACTGGTTGCTTGTTTATCTGTGCCCGGTTTGCTCGTTGCGGATTGATCTCCAATTCAACGAGTAGCTCTCGGCCATCGTCGCCTTCTGTTCGTGCTCGAATGTAAGCCCGCTCTTCGCCGAGTTTGATTAGTGGTTGGTCGCTCGAGACTCGGTGTGATTCCAAGAGAGATAGGTATATGACCGACTCGATGATGTTGGTCTTGCCTTCGCCATTCTCGCCAATGAAGATCGTATTTCCAGTGTGTAAATCGATTTCAAGCGTGGAGTATGAACGGAAGTTGGTGAGCGAGAGATGAGATATCTGCACGAAACTAGTTTGTGTATCGGGTCGGCATGATGAGGTAGCTATATTCCTCAAGACGCGGACCGCTCTTCTCATTCTTGCCGCGGATCACTGCTTGGCGGTTTGCCGCAGTGAAGGAGATGGTGGCGAAAGGTGTGGTCAACGCAGTCAATCCATCCATGAGGAATGAAGGGTTGAATGCGATTTGAATCGGTTCACCTTGGAAATCGATATCAAGTTCTTCATTGGCTGTTGCATCCTCACCGCTTCCTGCTTCAAGGAGAAGTTGATCGGTGGAAAGATTGAGGCGTAGTGGAATCGTCTTATCTGTCACGAGTGAGACGCGGCGGATTGACTCAAGGAAGTCAGAGACATTGATCGTTGCTTCAGCTGCGACATCCGTGGGAAGTAGGTGTCTAAATGGAGGGAATTCACCTTCAAGAACTCGAGTAGTCATCGTCTTTCCGTCGGTTGCAAGTCCTACAAGACGTTCAGGTGAGTTCTGTCCGCCGATAGAGAGGGAAAGGGTGGAGTGGGGGGAAATGGCCTTCGCAGCATCAAGAAGGGTTCGGGCACGCATAAGGACGGTAGTTGTGAACCCTGGGGTAGATGGTTGCCAAAGTAACTCTCTTACAGCTAAGCGATATCGGTCTGTTGCTGCGAGAGTGACTCGATCCTCGTTGATCTCAATATGGATTCCAGTGAGTTTTGGTAAGGAATCATCTTTACTCGCTGCGATCGCAACTTGAGAAACAGCTTCCGTGAAGAGAGAAGTCTTGATCGATCCAGATTCTTGTGGGAGTGGTGGAAGTGGTGGGTACTCGGTGTTAGGGATGGTTGGAAGTTGAAACTTGGATTTTCCGGCAGTTACTTGTACTCGACTTCCCTCTAAGGTGAATGAGACTGATTTGTTTGGTAGAGCGCGCGCGATATCACTCAACAACTTTCCTGGTACTAAGACTTTCCCTTGTGTGGAAATCTCCGCCGAAAAGTGTGCTTTGGCAGAAGTCTCTAGATCTGTTGCGGAGAGGTGAACCTCTTTCCCGGCTTCGATAACGATCCCATGAAGAGCTGAATTGGTCGGGCGGTTGGAAAGGGATCTTGAAACCCAATGGAGCGCAT
>CAYORK010000013.1:12173-31626 GCA_964406345.1 uncultured Actinomycetes bacterium
AGAGCTGAATTGGTCGGGCGGTTGGAAAGGGATCTTGAAACCCAATGGAGCGCATCTGTGAGGACTGCACTATCGACTGTGAATTTCATTTCCTGTCCTAACTCTTCTTTGTTTCTTTCTGTAACTTCTCTTCAATTCTCGATTTCGGTTTCGGTTCTTTACCAACACCCGTTATCTATCTATTGAGTAAGTAGTAGTAACAAGTCTCTCGCACTGTGAGTTTCTAATGAAACCGCAGGTCAGAGCCTTGGAGTTATCCATCTCTCAATGTTCACTCGATGTGTTTTTTGTGTGGAGAATTCACAACTACTTACACCGTTGTTATTTAGTTGTACTTCATATTTCCAAGGAAACCTCGTGGTTATCCACAGATATCCACAGGTTTACCCACAACTAACCTTTCGCGCTTTGTTTGATTCTGTTCGTTAATTCAGTGACTTGGTTATAGATCGAACGACGCTCCGCCATCAATTGACGGATCTTTCGATCCGCATGCATCACAGTGGTGTGATCCCTACCCCCGAACGTCTGGCCGATCTTGGGAAGTGATAGTTCCGTCAGCTCCCGACAGAGGTACATCGCTATCTGGCGAGCATTGACCAAAACCCTCGAGCGAGAGGTCCCACAAAGGTCATCGACGCTCAAACTGAAGTAGGTGGCGGTCTGTTGGATGATCGTGCCAGGAGTGATGTCCGGGCCACCCTCTCGGGGGATCAAGTCCTTGAGGACGATCTCAGCAAGGCCAAGATCCACTGTTTGTCGATTGAGGGATGCGAAAGCGGTGACACGGATAAGCGCACCTTCAAGTTCTCGGATATTCGAATCGATCTTCGACGCGATGTATTCCAAGACATCATCTGGCGCATTGAGTTTGTCTTGTGCCGCCTTCTTCCGAAGGATTGCGATACGTGTCTCCAACTCCGGCGGTTGGATATCAGTGATCAAACCCCATTCGAATCGTGAACGAAGACGATCTTCCAAAGTGGTCAATTGTTTTGGTGGTCGATCACTTGATATGACGATCTGTTTGTTGGAGTTGTAAAGAGTATTGAAGGTGTGGAAGAACTCTTCTTGAGTCCGCTCTTTGTTCTCTAAGAACTGGATGTCATCGACTAACAAGATATCGAGGTCGCGGTATCGTTTTTGGAATCCTGATGATTTGTCGTCACGGATCGAATTGATGAAGTCGTTGGTGAATTCCTCTGAGGAGACATAACGAACCCTGACATTCCCATACAACTCTTTGGCGTAGGCACCGATGGCATGGAGAAGGTGCGTTTTTCCCAGACCTGATTCACCGTAGATAAAGAGCGGGTTATAGGCCTTTGCTGGGGCTTCCGAGACAGCTAGTGCAGCGGCGTGCGCGAAACGATTCGATGCTCCGATGACGAATGTCTCGAAGATGTAACGCGGATTGAGTTGTGTGCTCTCACCACCACGAGATGTGTTGTTGTTCGTTGAACCAATCCCAACCTTCTTCTCTTGATTCACTACAAGTTCAGGTTCGACCTCGACTTGTCTCTCATCACCCTCGAGTGATGGGTCGACCGTCACGGCGATATTGATGCGCGTACCAAGACGGGAGGAGAGGAATTCAGTGAGGGCCTGCCGCAATCGACTTTCGATGACATCTTTGGCGAAGTTGTTCGGCGCTGCCAAAAGGAGGTTCGCATCATTTTCACCCGGTATGAGCCCAAGGGGTTTCGTGATGGTGAGCCAAGCGCGATGTTGCGGGGAGTCCTCACTGATTGCTTCAATGACGGAGAGCCAAACCTGGCGAAGGTCGACGGAGGTGAGGTTCGTGGCCTGGGTCGTCTGAGAGGCCTCAACCGAACTATCGATGGCCATCTAACCCCCTCATCTATCCCCATATCCACAGGGTTATCCACAGTCTGTGGTCTAAACCCCCTCTTTAGCCTTTGAAACGGCTTTGGCGAGGATCTTTCAGCCCCCTAAGGAGGCTTTCCTGTGGATAGAGGGCGCAAGGTAGGGCTGCTACCCCAAAAAAGCAAGTGGTTATCCACAAACCCCTGGCCAGAAATTAGACAAGGTCTCACCCGTCACCGTACCTTTTGCGCCTGCTTGGGTGTGGAGAGAACGACTCGTTGAACCCCTCAGGCGCCAGTCTTTCGCCTCGACCCTAGGAGCTTCCCATGACCAAGCGAACCTACCAACCAAACAACCGTAAGCGTGCGAAGAAGCATGGCTTCCGTGCTCGCATGGCCACTCGAGGTGGACGTGCTGTTCTTTCGAGTCGCCGCGCTAAAGGTCGCGCCCGTATCTCGGCCTAGTTCCCGAAAGAGATCACCGAACTCCGGTTTATCCGAGCCGTTTGCCGGTCAAAGTTCGTCAGATTGAAAAGACAATAGATTTCATAGGAACCTCTAGAAGATGGTGTCGATGTTGGCTAGAGCCAATCGCTTGACCGCAAGCGCGGATTTCAGTGAGACCCTCCGCAAAGGCCGACGTGCAAGTGCCGGTGCTTTGACGGGATTCGTCCTCACCTCTCACCCAAATTCCGAGGGTGGCGCCCAGGAAGCACCACCTCGCTTCGGATTTCAAGTCTCGCGCCGAGTCGGTGGTTCAGTCGACCGCCATCGTGTAGTCCGTCAATTGAGACATCTCGTTGCCCCATGGGTAGCTAAGACCCCCAACTCGACGATGGTCGTCATCCGCCCTGACCGCAAGTGTCGGGACTATCAAGAGGATGTCGACCGCCTCATGACTCGTCTCACAGAACGTGGTGTGAAGTGACGAGAGTCTTACTGCTTCCCATCACAAGCCTCATCACGATCTACCAGAAGTTGATCTCCCCACTCTTTGCCCCTCGCTGCAAGTACTACCCCTCGTGTTCGCAATACACCATCGATGCGCTTGTGGGCTTTGGATTCCGAGGTATCGCACTGAGCATTTGGCGATTTATTCGATGCAATCCATTTTCACATGGTGGCGTCGATTACATCCCGAAGAGATTCCTTGGAAGGGATTCCAAGGTAGAGAAAAGCTTGATAAACCAAAGAAAAGTGGAGGTTTCGGCATGAGCATCCTCGATCCACTCTATTTCGCAGTCTCATGGGTGGTGGTCACCTTCCACAATCTCTTGACGCCATTCTTCGGAACAGATAGCGGTGTCTCGTGGTCACTCGCGATCGTCGGACTCGTCATTGTGATTCGAATCCTTTTGATCCCACTCTTCGTCAAACAGATCAAGAGTCAGCGAGCACTGACAGCGCTACAACCTCAGATGAAGGCGATCCAAAACAAGTACAAAGATGATCGCCAAAAGCAATCAGAAGAGTTGATGAAGCTCTATAAGGAACATAAGACCAATCCTCTGGCATCTTGTTTTCCAATCCTTGCGCAGGCGCCGATCTTCTTCGCCCTATTCCAAGTTCTCAATGGCCTCGGCAAGACACCACCTCGTGGTTACGGTGTACTCGAAGGAGAGACCACACTTCTATCTTCGGCTGCGAATGCGAATTTCTTCGGCGCACCGATCTCAGAGACATTCCTTGGAACCGATAGCGCTGTGGTTCGGATCGTCACGATCTGTCTCATTGCCTTCATGTCTGCTACGACATTCACGACACAACGTCAGTTGATGGTCAAAGGAATGCCGAAGATGGATTCCAAGAACAACATGATGTTGCAACAACAAAAGATCATGTTGTACCTCTTCCCAGTCATCTTCGCTGTCTCTGGCGTGAACTTTCCCGTCGGTGTCTTGATCTATTGGTCGACGACGAATCTTTGGACGTGGGGTCAGCAGTATTACGTGATCAAACGAAACCCAACACCTGGTTCACCTGCATTCGAAGAGTTACAGAAGAAGAAGGCCGAGAAACTTGGAATGACAGTCGCTGAGATGGAAGCGATGAACGATCCAAAGAAGGCTAAGCCGAGTAACGGGTCAGAGAACGAGAATCCAAAGCAAGAGGGACAACGGACCCAACCCACCAAAAAGAAGAAGAAAAAGAAGAAGTAGAAGAACCCGACAAATAGGATAAAAAGGATAATATTATGTCAACTGATGAAAAGCCCGATGAGAAAAAGTCGTTAGTAGCCCAACTCGAAGAAGAGGGCGATATTGCGGCTGATTACCTCGAGGGACTCCTCGATATTGCGGATCTTGATGGAGATATCGAGATCACGGTCGAGAATGACCGCCCCAACCTTGTCATTGAGGGTGGGGAACTCAACCATCTGGTCGGTCGCGATGGTGAGGTTCTTGACGCACTCCAAGAGTTGACACGCCTAGCAGTCCAAACCTCCACAGGGGAACGAAGCCGCCTCATGCTCGACATTGATGGCTTTAGGGCCGAGAAGCGTGAGAACTTGGTGAAGTTAGCTGAGTCGAGTGCCGATCAAGTCAAGGAGAGCGGCAAAGCCCTCAAGCTTGAGCCGATGAATGCCTTTGAGCGGAAGATCATCCATGACACCATCCAAAAATTGGGTCTAACCAGTGAATCTGAGGGTGAAGACCCAGATCGCTGCGTCGTCATTCAGCCAGCTTGACCGTTTCACGTGAAACACGAGCCTCCGAACTCTTTGGGGATCGGGGGCTAAAGGCGCTTCGTTACGCCGAACTCCTTTCCACGACAGCCATCGAAAGGGGTCTGATCGGTCCTAGTGAGGCGGATCGGATCTGGGAACGGCATATCGAGAACTGTTACCCCCTTTCAACCCTCTGCGACGAGGGTAAGTCCGTCGCTGATGTGGGTAGTGGCGCAGGTCTACCAGGGGTCGTCCTCGCTCTTGCTCGCCCAGACCTTCGCATAACCTTGATCGAACCCCTCAAAAGACGTGTGGAGTTCCTCAATGAGGTTGTCTCGGAGCTAGACCTCGCCATCGAAGTCGTGCAATCGAAGGCCGAAGGGGTCAAAGGAACCTTCCACCATGTCACAGCACGTGCGGTCGCCCCACTTCAACGCCTTATCGAGAGCACCTGGCACCTCCTGGAGCCCCAAGGGTCTCTTTTGGCCATGAAGGGCGAGCGCGCAGCGGAGGAAATCCAAGAACTCTCCCCCTTACTCCTCGCTCGAGGGGTAGAGATCGAGCTCAAAGAGATCCCTTTTGCAGGCAATGTGAGCAGAATCGTGGTCGTCAAACGCAAAAAGTGAACTCAGGGTCGGAGTTGGCTGGTTAACTACACCGCATGAGCGATGATTCACGTGAAACATCAACGAAGGTCGTTGGGGTCAAGCGCCTCCGTGAACCTATGCCTAAGCCCATCACTACCCGGATCTTCACAGTCGCGAACCAAAAAGGCGGGGTAGGCAAGACAACCTCAGCCGTCAATATCGCCGCCGCCCTCGCTATGGGGGGTTTGAGGACTCTTGTGATCGATCTCGATCCGCAAGGCAATGCGAGTACTGCTTTTGGCATCCCGCGCGATGACCTTCCCGGGATGTACGAAGTCATCAATCACGACCTTCCACTCCATGAAGCCACTGTGAGGGTCAATGGATACCCACACTTGGAATGCGCACCCGCAACACAATCACTAGCAAATTCTGAAGTCGAACTCGTCTCCATGGTCGCTCGCGAATTGCGATTGAAGAAAGCGATCACGAATTTCTTGGAAAGACGAGCAAGCGATGGCGAGCGCTTCGACTACGTCATCATCGATTGCCCACCGAGCCTCGGACTACTCACAATCAATGCGCTTGTTGCTGCTGAAGAGTTGTTGATTCCAATCCAATGTGAGTACTACTCATTGGAAGGTCTTGCACTCTTGCTTCATACAGTCTCGCTCGTCTCAGAACATCTCAATCCGCGTCTGAAGCTAACGACGATCGTCTTGACGATGTTTGATTCAAGAACTCGACTAGCAAATGATGTCGCAGCAAGTGTGAGAGCGCATTACCCGAATGAATTGATCGATATTCCGATTCCCCGTGCTGTTCGAATCTCGGAAGCACCGTCGTATGGACAGACAGTGATGACATATGACCCACTCTCCAATGGTGCCGCTGCATATATGGCAGTCGCCAGAGAGATCGCGATTCGAGGAACTCAAGATTTCTCATCATCAATCAAGACATTCAATAACGAGAAGACAATCGGAGCATGATGAATCGCAAAGGTGGACTCGGTCGAAATCTAGATGCACTCATCCCACAAAGTTCCACCACCACTCGCGTTGTTGACACTTCGATGAATTCTGAATCCGTAACGAACACAGGAAGCGTCGTCGTTGCACTTCGTGACATCTCACCTAACCCAAGACAACCTCGAGAACACTTTGATCCAACAGCACTTCAAGAGCTTGCCGATTCCATCAGGGAAGTAGGTCTCCTTCAACCACCAATCGTCCGAAAGAAGTCGTCAGGTGGATACGAACTGATCATGGGCGAACGAAGATTTCGCGCCTCGAAACTTGCTGGTCTCACTGAGATACCTGTGATCGTTCGTGAAACGAGCGATAAGGAACTTCTTCGCGAAGCCCTCATCGAGAATATCCATCGCAGTGAACTCAATGCACTCGAAGAGGCAGCCGCGTACGGTGAATTGCTCGAAGATCTCGGTGTCACCCATGACGAGTTAGCAACGAAGATCGGAAAGTCACGAGCAGCGATCACCAACACGATGCGACTTCTTCAACTCCCACTATCTGTGCAGAAGAGGTTGATCTCAGGTCAGATAAGTGCCGGCCATGCACGAGCACTCCTTGGACTTGGTAGTGAGAGCGAGATGGAGAGAGTCGCAGATCGGGTGGTTAGGGAGAACCTCTCAGTCCGCGCACTTGAGGAGATCGTCGCCCTCTCAACTGGGCGAGAGAACAAAAGTAAGAAGAAGAGCACACCATTATCAACGACATCGTCGGTCGTTGAGTATCGAGAGTTGGCAGAGAAGTTAGAGGAGCGACTCGATACACGGGTAAGAATCGATAAGACCAAGATCACGATTGATTTCGGAGATGGACAGGATCTTCAACGGATCGTCAGAGTGATCCGGGGAGATGGTTAAGGCCTGATCCCTGCTCTTCGAAGATCCTCAACTCTCAAAGTTCCGGTCTTGGCATCATTCTCTGCATCCAAGTAGAGGCGCTGGATAGCAACGACAAGGGCCTCGGCAATCACATCCTTGAAGGAATCATCCTTGAGTCGGTCACGATCCTTCGGGTTCGAGAGATAGCCGATGTCGATTCGCACTGTTGGTGATTTCGTAAGACGTAAGAGATCCCAGCTCTTTGCATGGGTGCGGCAGTTGAGCATCTGAGTCCGCGCTGCGATCTCTCGCTGGACCAAGGTGGCAAAACGTTCGCCGATTACTGACTTGATCCCATGGATCTCATTACCGAAGTAGAAGGAAGCCACCCCTTCCGCTTTCTCATTGGGGTAGTTGTCACAATGGAGTGAGATGACGAGGTCGGCCGAGCGCTTATTGCAGAAATCGATCCGCTCTCCTTCGCTCGGTGATGAAGAGCGATCTCTCGTGAGATGGACGGTGACGCCTAACTCCTTGAGTCGGCTCTCGATTCGAAGCGCCAATTCATAGGTGAACTCTGATTCCTTGAGCTCTTCGAAGCTATGGCCAGGATTGTTCCCACCCCAACTTGGGTCCAAGATGATGACCTTCTCAAGCAGGCTAGGTCCTTTTCGGCTTCGTACTGCGTCTTCACGGAGGGCGCTCGCCGTACCGCCACTGACCGTTCGGACCAAGCGCATCAAAGCAACCACCGTGTTGGGACCACATCGACCATCAGGGTCGATGCCAACCGATCTTTGGAACTCCTTGAGCCCTGCAGAACTCTTGGCACCGAAGATGCCGTCGGCTTTACCTATGTCGAAACCCATCTCCAAGAGTTTTCGCTGCAAGGTCGCGACATCGTCTCCTCGCATCATCGGTGATGTGAGTTCGAGGGTGCGATCACCTAATTTCCACCGCGCCTCTTCGAGCGCTTGCAAAGTCTTGGGATCACAGACTCCAGTGACCTTCAAACCACGGTTCTGTTGAAGTGCACGAATGGCCGCTTCTACCTTGGAGTCATATGCGCTCTGTGTTGAAGGAAGTAGACCGAGCGCAACGAGATGTGAGGTGAGTGATTCGATAGCGCTTCCGCTATCTCCAAGGAGGAATCCCTCGCTCATCACCCGATGCTCGCTCGCGCCGCCACCTGATCGTCTACTTGATGAACTCTTCGAGTTCGCGAAGCAAGACGGGCTTTGGTTTTGCACCGATGATGTTCTTCACGACTTCCCCACCTTGGAAGACGCTCATCGTAGGGATGGAGCTGACGCCATACTTCATCGCCAGCGCAGGCTCTTCATCTGTGTTGAGCTTCACGATCTTCACCTTTGTGCCATATTCATCGGAGATCTCTTCAAGGATGGGACCCACAGCGCGGCAAGGACCACACCACTCTGCCCAGAAATCAACGACGACAGGGAGCGGGTTCTTCAAGACCAATGAATCGAAATTCGCTGAAGTTACTTTCTCGGTTGCCATCGCTTCTTCTCCTTCTCTCGTTTTCGTGATCTTTCAATTCTCTCTTTAGGAGAGTTTAGTGACTCAATCAATGACCCTGTAGGAATCTCTCAGCATCAAGGGCTGCTTGGCATCCTGATCCAGCAGCGGTGATCGCTTGTCTGTAGGTATGGTCAACGAGGTCACCACAAGCGAAGACTCCTTTGAGATTGGTCTTCGTAGAGCGCCCTTCGACCTTCACATAACCCTCATTGTCGAGATCGACTTGGCCTTTGACGAGTTCGCTTCGAGGAAGGTGACCGATGGCGACGAAGAGACCGGTGAAGTCCTTCGTACTCTCCTCACCCGTCACTGTGTTTCGAAGCTTCAAACCGGTCATCTTCTCGCTTCCCAAGACATCGATCACCTCTGTGTTCCAGATGAAATCGATCTTCGGATTCGCCTTCGCCCTATCGATCATGATCTTCGAAGCACGAAGTGCATCTCGACGATGGATGATCGATACCTTCGATGCGAATTTGGTGAGGAAGTTCGCTTCCTCCATCGCGGAGTCACCACCACCAACGACAGCGATCTCTTGATCTCGGAAGAAGAAACCATCGCACGTCGCACACCAAGAGACACCACGTCCAGAGAGACGCTTCTCATTCTCCAACCCGATCTCCTTATAGGCCGATCCCATTGCAAGGATGACACTCTTGGCCTTCGTGACCTTTCCAGAGCCATCTGTGACGCTCTTGATCTCACTTGTAAGGTCCATTGCGACGATGTCATCTGTGACGATCTCGGTATCAAAACGGAGCGCTTGATTACGCATCTCTTCCATCAACTCAGGTCCCATGATCCCTTTTCGAAAACCTGGGAAGTTCTCGACCTCGGTAGTGTTCATCAGCGCACCACCTGCAGTCACTGAACCCTCGTAGAGAAGTGGTGAGAGTTGCGCTCGGGCGGTATAGATGGCAGCGGTATATCCAGCTGGTCCAGAACCGACGATCACAACCTCACGGATCGCATCATTGATTTCACTCATTGAATTCGAAACCCCTTCACTCATCGCTTGCCTTTGAGAACTATTCCAACGGCTTCATTCACTTCAGTGACGCCAAGGCGTCGTGTGACCTTGATGTAGGAAAGACTCGTCAGGAGAAGAACCACGATGAGATAGAGGGTATTCCCCCATCGAGATTCGACCAGATCTCCGGTCGCCAATTGCCCCATTATGGCAAGGAAACCAAGGATGGTCGCTGAGATCGCGGCTAATTTCAGGTAAAGCGAGAGATAACCCCGATGTGAGAAGTGCAGGATGTAAGGCCGCACCAAGGAGAAGCTGACATAGAGGCCGACGATGTAACTCAATGTGAAGGAGGCCGCGATACCGATCGTCTTCCACTCGATCGGAAGGAGCAGATAGGAAAGGAGCGAGAAGATGGTCGCGATCGCGTTGATGACGAGATTGCTGAAGGCTTGAGATCGAGTGTTCTCGAATGCGTTGAGGGTTCGAATGAAGATGGTGTTGAGTGCCAAAGGAAGGAGAGCGAGTGAGAATGCCGCCAAGACTCGCCCTATGAATCTCGCGTCATCCTCGGAGATACCAAAGAAGACCGCGCGACCAACTGACTCCCCGAAGAAGAGGAAGAAGAAGGTTGCAGGGATTGCGACTATTCCAACGAGACGAAGCGCTCGTTGCATCTCCTCCCTCACGCCTTCGATCGCGCTCTCTTGAACGAGTCGACTCAAGGTAGGCAAGATCGCAGTCGTAACGGAGATGGTGAATATCGAGTGCGGTAGAAGAAAGATCAGATACGCATTCTGATACGGGGTGAAGCCGAGACCCTCTGCTAACCCAAGGAGACTCGCTTCCTTACTGATGCGGGTCGTGAGATTGACTGTGATCAAGAATCCGATTTGAGTGATCAATGTATAGACCAAGGTCCATCCTGCGAGGCGGATTGACTTACCTAAACCAAAACCGCGCCATTTGAAGTCGGCACGAATCTGTAGTCGGAAGGATCGAATCACAGGAAGGAGAACGAGGGATTGAGCGATGATTCCGAGAGTCGCAGAGAGACCCAAGAGTTGAACTTGAGAATCCGAGATGTTGCCGATGGATAGATCCGGGTATTGGAAGAGGAAAATGGCGAAGATGGTGATGACGACGAGATTGTTGAGGATCGGTGCCCACATCATGGGCGCGAAGGAACCGCGAGAGTTAGCGATCTGGCCAAGGAGAGCGAAGAGGCCATAGAAGAGGATCTGCGGTAGACAGAAGAGCATGAAGATAAGGGTTATCTCCGCCTCTCTCCCATCGAAGGTCGGTGCATAGAGCTGGACCAAGAGCGGAGCGAGCAGGATTGCGATAGTTGTGATGACCAACAATGTAGAGATCACGAGCGTGACCAGCTTGGAGATGAAGGCACTCCCACCATCGTGATCCTTCATCGCTCTCACGATCTGCGGAAGGAAAACGGCGCTGAGTGCACCACCGATGATCAGGTTATAGACGATGTTCGGCATCGTGTTTCCGACGTTGTATGTATCACCCAGCAGAGTCGTTCCTAGGAGGGCGACGATGATGACGTTCCGGACGAATCCTGTGATCCGCGAGAGAAGTGTCCCTGCTGCCATGACGAGCGAGGAGCGAATCAGGGAGTCACTCATGCCGACTCTTCCTGATTCCTCGACTTCGATCTCGACCTTCGTACTCTCCTGACGCTCTGCACGATCGCAGCGAGAAGGAGGATGAGACCTGATCCCGTCGTGATCCACGTGGTGAGGGGACTTATGACAGCTAAGGTCAAAGGAAGCCGCACCTCTCTACCGATCCTTTCCCCACCTTTCACGCGCATCGTGATGATGAGATCGGATTGGCCGGAAGAGAGCACTTCGACAGGGATCTCGATCTGCATCTTCGACTCTGCACCGATACTGATCGGATCTACCGCACCCACCAAGACTCTGGTGTTGCTGGTGCGAATACGAAGCTTCACCTCCATCTCGTTGGTGAAGTCATTGATCAATGTGACAGGCACCCGCTCTCGTTTCGAGGTGAGGGTGTAACGCCCTGATGTGATTCGAATCGAGTTTCGATGCTTATTGACTGCCGCACGGAGTTCGCGCGCGAATTCGAATGCTCGCTCCCTTTCGAACCCTGAGTTGGTCATCACGGGATTGAGTAAGCGGAGCTCGCGGGTTTGTGGATTGTCGGCGTAGCGATTGATCGTTCGGATCTCACGGCGGTTCTGGGTGAATCTCTCACTGAGGAATGCAGGGATCTTCTCGCCTGCACGGAGCGTAGGTGTAAGTGAGCTGACGCTACGAGAGAGCAATTCAGCCAGTCTCTGTCGAGAGAGATCATGGTGAACACGAAGCTCCGATGGCGCAGAACGAGAGAGAAACTCAAGGTCGGGATTGCCATAATTGATCGCAGCGATCAGATCACCATTGGTCAAGGCATCTAGGAGCGCCAACCAAGAGATCGCGATCTGACTCGGTTCGACCTCAATCACTTCATCAGAGCCTTCTTCTGTCGATGCGAGTAGGAAACCATCCGCAAGATCCCTCACCTCTTCGACCAACATCGGATCGATGAAGAGGATCCTCTTGTTTGTCGGCAGCGTGCGAGCGCGCTCCAACAATGCGCCTAATGTGCCTGTTGGAAGGAGACGATCTTCCAAGGTTCGGTCATAGAAGATGCCGGAGAGATCGCGATTCCTGGTGTCGGCGAGAGCGAAGATCTCCTCGCCACTGAGAGTGCTCTCGGCTTGAGAAGGTGAGATCGGTGTCGCGAAGAAGAGAAGTAAGAGTGTGACGAATAGAGAAATAGAGCGATAACACTTCATGGTTTGAGCTCGCCGGATCGAGCGATCAATTTCTTCTCATCGGGATAGGCGAGTCGATCCACGACCTCATCGAGAGGTACCCATGCGACATCATCGACTTCACTCACTTGTGGTGTGAGTGAACCACTCACCTCACGGAAGAGGAAGTGATGGACTGTCTTGTGGATCCGCTTTCCACTCGCCATGAACCAGAAGTCGATGACTCCGAGTGAACGTGAGATCTCACTCGTAATGCCAGTCTCTTCTGCCACTTCTCGGATAGCAGCTATCTCGGGCGTCTCGCCTTCTTCGATATGGCCTTTCGGCAATGACCAGATCAACCTGGTCTGATCCTTCAGGTCTCGCCGCGCGATCAAGAGACCTTTCGTCCCACTCGAATCAACGACCAAACCACCTGCGCTCACCTCGTCGACTCGTTTGGCATAACGAGTTCGTGGATGCTCCCGCCTCGGTCGAGATTTTCGGGATTGTTCTTTCACTGTCGCTTGAGTTGATGAGGTGGAAGCGGACGGTTTGCGTCGCGGGCGTCTTCGCCTGCTCTTCTTCGGTCTTTCCTCGCCGCCCGCACCAGGTGCCGGGGTCATACTGCGAAGGCTATCGGGAGTAGTTGATGGAATTAGGTAACAAAGAAGTGGGGCGAGGTTCGGAAAGTGGCGCTAGAGATAGCCTTAGCCGTGATGGATCCGATTTCACTCGCTGGTGCCGAGATCGCGAGAGGAACGCTCCGCGAGAAGGCGCCACTAGCGCTTGAGATCGCCGAGGTCTTCAAGGAAGCGGGTAAGCGGCTCGCTCTCGTAGGTGGTCCGGTCCGCGACGCGATCCTGGGTCGCCTTGGCAATGACCTCGACTTCACCACGGACGCTCATCCTGATGAGACTCGAAGGATCCTCACCAGCAAGGAACTCTCCAAGCGAATCGAACACGTCTGGGATACCGGAGCGAGGTTCGGAACTATCTCCGCAAAAGGTTCCAATGCAGGTGAAGAGAGCCTCATTGAGATCACCACATACCGTGCTGAGAGTTATAGCGAGGATTCGAGGAAGCCATCGGTCAGTTACGGCAACAGTATTGAAGAAGATCTCTCCCGCCGTGACTTCACGATCAACTCCATGGCTTTGGAACTCACCACTAAAGAGATGGAATTCATCGATCCTTTCCAGGGCGTCGTTGATCTCGCAAGGCGTGTGATTCGCACTCCTCAGAGTCCAGAACTCTCTTTCTCCGACGATCCATTACGGATGCTTCGCGCAATCAGGTTCTCAGCACAACTGGACTTCGAGATCTCACCGGAGGTCATGGTCGCACTGATCTCGATGAAGGAACGTCTCAAGATCATCTCAGCAGAGAGGATCCATGACGAGTTCGTGAAGATCATGATGTCCGATCGACCTCGAAAAGGGATCGTCGCCCTCGTCGAGAGTGGTCTGGCGGAGATTTTCATTCCCGAGATCCCACTCTTACAACTTGAGGTCGATGAACATCATCACCATAAGGATGTCTATCAACACTCGCTAACCGTGCTCGAGCAAGCGATCGCTCTGGAGCATCGCTTGGGTGGGAAGAATCTGACCATTCGCCTCGCTGCACTCTTGCACGACATCGGAAAACCCCGAACCCGGAGATTGATCGAGGGCGGAGGCGTCTCCTTCCATCATCACGAGGTGGTTGGTGCGAAGATGGCACGAGAGCGGATGAGAGCTCTTCGCTTCGAAAACGATGTGATCAAGGATGTTTCGCAATTGGTCTTCCTCCATCTTCGTTTCCATGGATACGGCACGGGTGAGTGGAGCGACTCCGCCGTCAGACGTTACGTCCGCGATGCAGAGCATCTCTTAGAACACCTTCATGTCCTTACGCGGGCCGATTGCACGACCAGAAATCAAAGGAAAGCGGAAGCCCTGGCGCGAAGCTATGACTCTCTTGAGGCGCGGATCGCAAAGTTGGCCGAAGAAGAGGAGTTGGCGAGTATTCGCCCCGATCTCGACGGCAACGAGATCATGGAGATCTTGGATGTAAAGCCAGGACGAGTGATCGGCAAAGCCTACGAATTCCTCTTGGAGTTGCGCCTAGAGCATGGACCACTTGGCAAAGAGCGAGCCAAGGAAGAACTCCTTACTTGGTGGCGGGGGCAGAGAAACGTCTAGTTCGTAGCACGGTGATCGCAAAGACGATGTACGTGATCGCAATGAGTGCAGGAACGAATGCACTCTCGCCAGAATCCGGAAGCAAGAGCGCTGCGATGATCGCACCCGAGACGATCGCGAAGTTGACGATGACGTCGTATACAGCGAAGACGCGGCCACGGAACTCATCGACGATTCGCGACTGCACCAGGGCATCGTTGGTCACCTTCACACCCTGACCACAGGCACTGGTGAGGAATCCGGTAGCAAGGAGTGCGAATTCACTCTGATCAAAGGCGAGGAAAAGTGGCGCGATTGCGCTTGCGAGGAGCATCCATCTGATCCATCTATGTCGGCCAAATCTAGCGACACCAAAGGGTGCGACGATCGCCCCGAGTCCGATCCCGATCCCCGCGATCACCGCAGAGAGTGCGAATCCTTGTAATCCGGCATCAGGATCATCACTGGGATTGAAGGTGTTTCGTTGCAGCAAGAGCGCCATCATCGTCAATGCGGTAAGTCCACCGCGATGAATCGCGGTTGCGAGGATGCCAAAGAGTGGATCCCTCTCTTCCCGAAGTCGGTTGAATCCATCTCGCATCTCGATGACCCCTTGGGCCAGAGTCGCCTTCTTCATCTCATGAGCACGCGGACCTAGTTGATCACGTTTGAGCCGCAGCGCAAGGAGTCCTGCTACAAGGAACAAACCACTTGCAGTCGTGATGATGATCGAGTCAGCATGATTGGCGTCGAGACCTGAAAGCATTCCTCGTAGACCGATTCCGATCCCACCACCTAAGACGACGAAGATCGTTCCACCAGTCACAGCTGTTGCATTCGTGGCGACCAACTTCTCACGAGATATAAGGAGCGGAAGCGATGCCGAGAGCCCTGCGAGGAGGAGGCGATTGATACCGAACGCTATGAGGATCAAGACGGTTAGCCCGACCCCAGTCGCTCCCGCTGCTATCGATGTCGCTGCGATCGCAACCACGATTGCACGAGCGAGATTCGAGAGGAAGAGGATCCGTTGTCGTGAGAAACGATCAAGGATCGTTCCGACGAATGGACCGACGAAGGAGTAAGGAAGCAAGACCACAGCAAAGGCGATCGCGGCAGAGAAGGCATCAGGCTGTCGCTCTGGTGAGAAGAGGATGAAGGAGGCGAGTCCAGACTGGAAGATGCCATCAGATAGCTGGCCAGTCCATCGCAAAGCCAGCAATCTCCCTATCGGCGAGGTGAAGTGGCTACGCATCCGGGAAGTGAATCCTCGCGATCTTTGATCGGAATCAGAATTCACTGAGAAAGACTATCCCTCGCTCCTCTCACTACGATAAGCGAGTGTTCTGGTCGCAACGCGCTCGAGTCGATTACACCTTCCGCCGCCGCGCGACTCTTGCCGCACTATTCCAAGGATTGAGTAGTGCGATGGATGCATGTGACGCTGATCCTTACCTAAGGCGAGCGGCGAAATTCCACGGCGAGAAGACCGATCGACCTTGCCCCGTCTGTAAATCACGGAAGATGGTCGAACTTCGCTACACCTTCGGAGATCAACTCGGACAGTACTCAGGTCGATTGAAGAGCCTCGAGGAGTTGCGCGAGATGCAATCCGAGTTCGGAGAGTTCCGGGTGTACGAGGTCGAAGTCTGCAATGACTGTGGATGGAACCACCTCACTGCCTCCTTCCTCCTTGGCGATGGAGTCAATCGACGACCACCACGCAAAGTCCGAACGATCGAAGATGAGAAGGTCGGATGATCTCGAAACGAATGCAACGAATCGCCTTGCGTCTGACCATCCTTCTCTCTGGTTTCGGTTTCGTAGCAGGTGTGACCGTCTTTGGAATCGCATACTTCACCGTCGATATCCCAGACCCCAATGACTACGTCAACAGTCAGGCGACGATCATCCAATACGCCGATGGAAGCGAGATCGGCCGCTTAGGTGCGCAGAATCGCACTGTGATCCCGTTGGCGAAGATCCCGGTCAAACTGCGAGAGGCAGTCCTTGCCGCAGAGGATCGAAACTTCTACAGCCAGCTCGCCTTCAATCCGATTGCGATCGCGCGTGCTGCCATCAACAACGTCCTTGGCGGTCAGACCCAAGGCGGATCGACGATCACACAGCAATATGCCAAGACCGCCTTTCTCACCTCAGAGCGCACCATCACGAGAAAATTGAAGGAGCTTGTGATCGCGATCAAACTCGAGAATCAACTCTCCAAGGACGAGATTCTGGAGAACTACCTCAACACCATCTATTTTGGCCGCGGTGCCTACGGTGTTGAGACCGGCGCTCAGGTCTATTTTGGTCACGGCGTCGATTCACTTTCGGTAGCAGAGTCAGCGATCCTCGCTTCCATCCTGCGCTCACCCGGTCTCTACGATCCTTACTTCCAAGATGGCAACGGGGAGAGACTCTCAGCGAGATATCGATATGTGATCGATGGGATGGTCGAAGCTGGTTGGCTTGGGAAATCACGCGGTGAGAAGTTGAAAGAGCAAGAACCCCCAGTCAATCCTCGCCTCTCATCAGGTCGTCTCGCTGGCCCTCGCGGCTATCTCATCTCATGGGTGCAACGAGAACTCAATGAACTTGGTTTCACTGATGAGCAGCTGATGATCGGCGGACTTGTCATTCGCACCACTTTGGAACGACAAGCACAAGAGGCAGCACAGATCGCAGTCCAAGAGGCTGGACCTCAGAATCCACCTGAGGATCTTCACATCGGATTGCTCTCGATTCGCCCTGGCACTGGCGAGATCGTGGCGATGTATGGCGGCCGGGATTACTTGGAGCGCCAACTCAACGATGCGACACAAGGCATCACACAAGCAGGATCTACCTTCAAGGTCTTTGCGCTCGCCGCTGCCTTGGAGCAAGGGATCCCACTGACGTCGATCTGGAACGGTGATTCACCGCAATTCTTCGATGATCTTGGAAAGCCATATCGCGTCGGCAACTACGACAATGAGGATTACGGCCAGGTCTCACTCCTGCGCGCTACTGCAAGCTCCGTCAACACCGTCTATGTCCCACTTGGCATTGCCGCAGGTCTTGAGAATGTAGTCAACGCCGCCCGCCGAGCTGGAATCCCGGATTCTGTTGCGATGTTGCCGACTCCATCACTTGTTCTCGGTGTATCGAGCCCCCGTGTCATTGATGTCGCAGCTGCATACGCGACCTTTGCTGCTGAGGGTGTCTATGCCAAACCCTTCATCATCAACGAAGTACTCGGCCCTAATCGCGGCATCCTCTATCAAGGAAAGATCGAGGCAGAAGAGGTCTTCTCCTCCGATGTGATGAGAGATCTCAATTACGCCCTTCGCCAAGTCGTCTTGGCAGGAACTGCAACCTCAGCCTTACGTGGCCTCGGCAGACAAGCAGCGGGAAAGACTGGAACATCGAACGAGAACACGAGTGCTTGGTTCACCGGTTACACACCGGAGCTTGCGACCTCAATCGCCTTCTTCCGTGATGATGCCCTCACCACATTGAGGGGAATCGGTGGGATCAATTCTGTGACCGGAGGAACTTTCCCGGCGCGGATCTGGAATGCGTACACGAAGCGAGCACTTGAAGGTTCACCCAAACTCAAGTTCCGCCCCCCAGTGAATGTGAATGGGACAGAACCAGTCGACATGCGTGGCGTCGTAATGACATACACAAGGGAGAGCGCCACCGCATTGATGCCACCGAAGCCTCCTGCTCAATAGCTCTACTTGCTCTGCATGATGAAGAGACGACTTCCGCCACTTCTTGTAACTGGGGTCATCGCCGGATCGCTGGCGGCACTCTCCTTCCTCAAGTCCCTCCACTGCAGAACGAATTTCTTCGCGAGCCCTGATTCCTATACCCACCTCTGTTATTCCGATATCCCTGCGCTCTTCGGTGCCCGCGGACTCGATCAAGGGGTGAATCCCTATGCCGACCCTCTCAACTCCATGGAGTATCCGGTTGGCACCGGATACATCGCCGCAACGATCGCACGTTTTTCGGATGACTTCCTTACCTTCTTCGACCTCAATGCCGTGGCGATCGCACTCCTCTTCATCGCTACGGCGTTGGTCCTCTCTCGGATCACGCCACGACACTGGCCACTCTTCGTCTCTGCCCCCGCCCTGATTGCCTCGCTCTATATCAATTGGGACATCTGGGGTGTCTTTGCGATGGTCTTGGGCATCTACTACTTGAAGCGAGAACGCTTTGATCTCGCCGGGATTTGGTTAGGCATCTCGATCGCGATCAAGTTCTTCCCCATCTTCTTCTTGCCGGCCTTCGCGATCTACTTCCTTCTGAAGTCTCGAAGCGATGCAGAGGAAGGAAAGAAGAGCGCCATCTCATTCTCTCTCCACCTCATCGCCACAGTCGTCGTCCTCAATCTCACAACTGCGATCACTCACTTCGAAGGGTGGTCGCGCTTCTTCACCTTCAACCAGGATCGAGGAGTCGATCTCGGTTCTATCTGGTACGCACTCTCCCTACTCTTCGGCATCAATCTGCCGTCACTCAATCTCACCATCGCATTGATCGCTGCACTCATTCTTCTGACGACCTACTCAAGGATTCGAGCACTTCTCACTCTCAAGTGGGATCCTTATGAGACATTCCTTCTCATTGCTTTCCTATCGCTCGCATTTCTCTTTACAGTCAATAAGGTCTACTCCCCGCAGTACATCATCTGGCTCACTCCACTCGCGGTGCTATTGCTGGCAACTAGGGATTCGAGCCATCACAGCGAGCGAGCGTGGTTTTGGATCTGGCAGATCGGGGAGGCGATCTATCACCTCGGAATCTGGCAGTACTTGGCGGAGTATTCAGGCGGCCAAGGTCTCTCAGAGCCGCTTTATGCGCTCACCATCATCATCCGCATGGTCACACTCATTGGTTTTGCCCTGACGGTAGCCCGGGCTAGGCTTTCCCTCCCCTCAAAGGAACCAGTCAGAGACTGATCTTGGCCGGGGTACTCATCGTTCGGACCAATAGTCCAAACGTTGAGGAAAAGCGCTTGAACCCTCCTGTCGCGGAGAGCCCGTGACCGTTTAGTCCAGAGGAGGT
>CAYORK010000014.1:0-5577 GCA_964406345.1 uncultured Actinomycetes bacterium
TCCGCGGTCTTTCGCGCTTGATTGATCGGGATCGCAAAACCAAGACCGATCGAACCACTTGTGCTGAAGGAATTCCCCAAGGTTGCGATCGCAGAGTTGACCCCGACCACAGCCCCACTTCGATCAACCAATGGACCACCAGAGTTTCCTGGATTGATCGCGGCATCGGTCTGCAGCGCGTTGATGAAGGAGGTCTCATCGTCACCGCCGACGGTCACGGCGCGATTCTTCGCACTGATGATTCCGGTCGTCACCGTTCCACTCAAGCCCAAAGGTGAGCCGATTGCGATCACATTGTCACCGACTTGGATCGCATCACTGTCTCCGAACTGGAGCGCTGGTGCGGAGTTGACCGCGATCTTCAAGACAGCGAGATCGTAAGAGGCATTGCGTCCGACGATTCTCGCCGTAAAGCGCTTGCCGTTGTTCAACTTGACCGAGATCCGCCCATTACTCGATGCGGCATCACTGATCACATGGTTATTGGTAAGGATGAATCCGTCACTTCGGATGAAGAAACCGCTACCTGTGCCACTTCCACTTCGACTCGTCGTGGCGATGGAGACGACCGATGGCAGCACTCGCTGCGCGATACCGGCGATGGAGTCCGGGGCGCGCTCGACGGTGCTTCCAACCGAGACCAAGTTCGCATTGGTGGAAATCAACTCTCTCTCTGCAAGAAAGGCTCCACCGACCCCGCCAAGGAGTCCAGCGACGAGCGCGATGATGGCCGTGAAGGTGGCGGTGACCCGCTTGGTCTTTCGCTGGGTAGGCATGACGAATCGCTTCTGATCATCACTCTCACCAGTACTCCACCAGGTCACATGTTCACTCGTCACAGCATCAGTCCTTACTTCTATTCATAGCTCTTCGCTTGATCGCTCACTTTGATTGCGACCATCACTCCTTCATCGAGTGGCAATAGGAGCGGTCGCCACTTGGTGCCACTTCGGATCGCTCGAATCGCTTCTCGCCGAGAGAGACTCAAGTCGTCACGCTGTGTTGGATCTGCGACTTTGCCACCACCGAGGATCCCATCGAGAATAACAAGTCCGCCAGGGCGAAGCGACCTATGGATCTGATCGAGGGCATCGACAAGGTAGTCCGAATCCTTCGACTCTGACGTTTGTCGCATGATGAATATGTCATATGACTCATCTGCCAATTTCCCGATCACTTCCTTAGTCGTTCCTGTGATCAGTCGATAACGCGTCGCTGGTATCCCGGCATCCTCGAAGGCCCGTCGCGCTGCCTTCGCTTGAGCCATCTCAGCATCGATGGAGGTGAGATTCACTTCGGGAAGATCAAGGAGATAAAGGCCGCCTACACCGGTACCCGTACCCACCTCCACTATCGAGGATCCACCGATCAACTCGACGAGGAAGCGAGTGAGTGCTGCCGTGATTCGTAGCGGATTGGCTATCCCAAGTTCTTCACCGCGCGCCCTCGCTGCTGAGATCACCTCGGACTCTGGCACCAAGCTCTCACTGAAGGCGTTCATATCGCCGCGTTGTGGGATGAAGGGAAGTGATGACATCAGAGAGTCGCAAGCCAGGCGGTGAGCGTTCGAACTCCGAAGGCAGTTCCGCCCTTCACATATTCACCTGCGTCGACCTCGGACCGCGCAGGACCTGCGATGTCAAGGTGGACCCAGCGTCGCTTTCCGACGAACTTCTCCAAGAAGAGCGCCGCCGTTACGGATCCAGCGCCGAACTTTGGTTTGTCAGCGGTGTGATTGAAGTCAGCGATCTCGCTCTTCAAGGCGATTTGATAATCGTCGATCAGTGGCATGTGCCAGAGGCGATCGCCTGCTTCTTCACCGATCTGGTTCAGTCGTGCTGCAAGTCGTTCATCACGTGAGTACATAGCGGCATACTGCTTGCCAAGTCCTAAGGATGCTGCGCCCGTCAATGTAGCGACATCGACGAGGTAATCAGGATCAAGATGAAGGTCGGCATAGGCAAGACCATCTGCCAGGACTAGGCGCCCCTCTGCATCGGTATTGATTACCTCGACGGTGGTCCCGCCATAGTGAGTGATGACGTCAGAAGGACGTTGAGCGGTCGCAGAGAGTGTGTTTTCAGCGAGCATCAAGAGCGCAGTCACCTTCACCGGAAGACGCAATTCTGCGGCAGCAAGAGTCGTCGCCGCCACTACTGCAGCACCGCTCATATCGGTCTTCATCGCCATCATCATGTCGTACGGCCGTTTGAGCGATACACCGCCGGTATCGAAAGTGATGCCCTTACCTACGAAGACGACATGTGCCTTCGCCTTGGGAGGTGAATATGTGACCGTGACGAAACGTGGTGGATGCACCTTCGAAGAGCCACCGACTGCCAAGAGTCCGCCGAACTTCGAGATCTCCTTGCCACCTCGCGTAACGACTTTCACCTTGCTCGATTGCTTACCGAGATCCTTTGCGAAAGAGGCGACCTTGGATGCCACCCATGCTGGTGTCTTTACATTGGACGGGGTATGGATCAAGTCTCGCGCGTTCCACAGATGTGAGATCACCACGCGGATGGAATCGAGTTCCTCTTGCTTTCCGTTCAATACGAAGAAGGAAGGACGATCCGAGATCTTCGTGCTCTTCTCACTCCACTGGTAATTGGAGAGTAAGAGGGACTCATAGAAGTAACGCGAAAGGCTACCTGTGCCCGGTGCGATCAGTACCTTCTTTTTCTTTCCCTTGAAGCGTCGGCCAAGGAGGGCGCCTACTTTTCTGACATCGGCGATCTTCTCGCTACCAAGGGCGAAGAAGACGATTTCGCTTGGAGCCGCCTTGGCGCCGCCTCGAGAGAGAGCAACCCCAGAGAGAGCAACCCCAGAGAGAGCAAGAGGTACAGACATCAGTTCGCCGGCTTTCGCTTCGACTACTCCGTCTTTGTTCTGGAATTCGCGGGTGTGAAGAGAGAGGAGCGCACTGAGATCGATTCCGAGGTTCTTGTTGGCCTCTTTGATGAAATCTTTCTTGACCAGAAGTTCTGGACCTTGCTTGGTCGGTCCGTAAGGGAGCGCGAGTACATCGACTCCTTGGAGAAAATTCTTTTTGCCAGAAGCCAGAGGCTCGAGTGTGGGCAGTGAACGGTTCACGGTGATCCGCTCGATCGGAAGCCGATTACTTCTTGATCAGATTGACTGCCGCATGGAGACAGTCGGCGAGACTTCGCGCCTCTTCTTGATTGAGCTCGACGACGAGTCTTCCGCCACCTTCAAGAGGGATGCGCATGACCAAGCTTCGTGCCTCTTTCGTGACCTCCATTGGGCCATCACCAGTTCGAGGTTTCATCGCTGCCATGCCGTGACTCCCGTCGCAATCCCCAAGAGAGTGGGGAGGAATTCGTAAAGCAAGAGTGGAATTATCCCCGATATCGCCCCCGGTGTGAAATCGAAGCTAACTGCCCTCGATCCCAAGCGCGCCAAGGAGGCGCTGGCGGCCCATCTGAAGAACGCTCTCCACGGCTCTCATGGGTACACCGAGTAGCGATGCGATCTCCTCGGCAGTGTGGGACTTGACATAGAAGAGCGTGAGGATGATGCGCTCTTCCTCCGGCAAGGATGCGAGGAGATCGTGAAGATGCTTCCCCTTATCCGACATCTCTCTCTTCTTCGCCTTTGACTCTGCCGTGAGTTTCAATGCGGCGCTTGAATCTTCGAAGTGAGATCCAGACACCAATCAAGATCCCGGGTTTGATGATCGCAAGGATCCACTGAGGTCCCTTGATCTCCTCGAACCAATCGAATCGAGTCCGTTTCGGATCCTTGGAGTCGACGGAGAGAGTGAAGGTCCCGTAGCCGCGGATGACCTTGCCGACATGTTCGACGCGACAGAAGCGTGGCGGATCCCATGCCGAGACGACCATTTCATCCATGATCCCGAGCAAGCGATTCCACTGAGCGAAAGGACCGGTGAATGCACGGAGTGTGTGGCCGACGCCGACCGGAGAGTGCACGTCGTCATAGACACGAGTTGAGAGCATCCAATCCGACTGACCTTCCCAATCGACCATCTCCTCCCAGACCTTCGCGATCGGAGCGTCGATTGTGATGGCGAGCGCGAACTCTCTGATGGGTCTTGTCATCAACGTCTCATCCTCTCGAAACTCTTGAGTCCAAGTAGGTGAGCGTCTCCTCGATCCCTTCGCTCCACTGCACTACTTCTCGTTGACCGGGTTTGATGAGCTTCTCTCGATCGAGATCATCAAGCAAACTCTTGAGTGACCGATAGGTGTCGAAGGGATCGAGTATGACTACTGGTTTGGAGTGGAATCCGAGGTATCCCCCGACCCAGATCTCAAAGAGTTCCTCCAGGGTTCCAAGGCTTCCCGGGAGCGCGATGAATGCATCGGCCAACTCCTCGATCTTGCCCTTGCGCTCCCTCATATCCTTCACTTCGATCAATTCCGTTGCCTCATCATCGGCAAACTCGATCTTGCGCAACTTCGTCGGGATGACGCCGAGACAGGCGCCTCCTCGCGATCTCGCGCCACGGGCGACAGCACCCATCATCGAGACCTTTCCTCCACCCCACACCAACTCCCAACCGTGGGCTGCGATCGCTGCGCCGAGCCGGAATGCAAGATCGAGGTACTTCTCATTGATGCTTTGTGATGAGGAGCAATAGACAGCTACGCGAGGTTGTGCCACGAGGAGAGGGTAAATCACTGCGAGTGCTTTCCATTGATAGCGTTGGCACGTGGACCTGAGAAAAGCGTATGGATTCGGTGTCGCCACCGTGCATGCATCCGGAATCCTTGATACATCCTTCGTCTCACTCGGTCTTGGTCCGTTGTCGAGCGCAAAGCGACCAGAGATCGATCCCGCTCTCCTTCTTCGAAGTGAGTCCGATCAAATTCGTGGCATCACCCGAGAAGAGGTTTCGATCGAAATCAATCTCGATGAGCCGATCAAAGATGCCAAGGACGGATATCTCCGACTCCATCTCCTCTCCCACAGACTGGTCAAACCACATGGTCAGTCGCTCGAGGGATTGTTCGTAGCGCTCTCCAACGTCGTCTGGACCTCTCAAGGTCCATGTGCAATAGCAGACTTCACGACCGTGAAGAACAATTTGCGCGCGCGCTTTGGTCATCTGACAGTCTTTGGTGTCGACAAGTTCCCACGGATGGTCGATTACGTGATCCCTGAGGGAGTCCGAATCGCCGATGGCGATCGCGTCCGACTTGGCGCCTATCTCTCACCGGGCACGACGGTGATGCATGAGGGCTTCGTCAACTTCAATGCCGGAACCCTCGGTGCATCGATGGTCGAAGGAAGGATCTCTGCTGGAGTCGTGGTCGATGATGGCAGCGACATAGGTGGAAGTGCATCCATCATGGGAACGCTCTCCGGTGGCGGCAAGGAAGTCATCTCGATCGGCAAGAAGACCTTGCTTGGTGCCAATTCTGGCGTCGGTATCTCACTCGGTGATGACTGCGTCGTCGAAGCGGGTCTCTACATCACTGCAGGGACGAAAGTCTCCCTCCCTGATGGAAACAGCGTCAAAGCGAGAGAGATCTCGGGAGCGAACGGTCTGCTTTTCCGGCGAAACTCCATGACGGGTCTCGTCGAAGC
>CAYORK010000014.1:5677-7693 GCA_964406345.1 uncultured Actinomycetes bacterium
ACTGGAATCGGCTCATCCATTTTCGGCAGATTGATCCATGTCGAAGGTAAGCCCACTCTCGAGCGGAAGACTTCACCGGAAAGGATCCGCTCCGCACCGAGTGAGGAGAATGCACGAATCTGACGGATGCTTCCCGTCGGCGTGCGAGAGATGATCTGATATCGCTCCACATCATCGAGTTGAAATGCCTTCGCCATCAGGTCTTGAGTCACCTGCCTCGTCCACATGGCATAACGCTTGTTGAGCGCTACATTCACGCTCCAGGTATCAGGACGATTGACGAGATACGGGAATTCACTTCCCCAAACATCCTTGATGTTCTGTGTCATCCCACCGCTACTACTGAAGTAGAAGGCCTGGATCGGTTGACCGCCGAAGAGGACCGCCAAGCCTCTTGTCCGATCGACGGCGCGCTTCCATCGAATTCCATAGATCGGCTCACTCTCCTTGCTGTAGCCGACGAAGTTCTGATCCTTAGTGGAGCTGTAGATGTTGCAGTCACAACTCCTACGTATCGACTTCATCTTCGTCAACGCGAAGGTCCTGGCAGCGATTGCTTGTGCATCGAGAGCCGCAGCCGGCCATGATGAAGGCACCTCTCCAAGTCCATAGAGGTACTCATCCCCTAATCTCATCGAGGCAGTGATCTCCATCTGGCTATCGGATCCACTACTTCCGACATGGGCGAGATTGATCTGGCCATAACGGATCAGGAAGGTTCGTTCTTTGGTTCGTACGGATACGACAGTCGCACTGTCCCAGCGAATGGTCCAATTCTTCGCAGGAGCGAGCGCCGAATACTTGGCCAGTTTGGAGGATCGACTCACCTCGATGGAATCCGATCTCGAAGCTAGATTGAGAGTGATGTCGGAGAGATAGGTGCCGATCGTTTGGGTATCTGCCGCGGATTGACCGAAAGCAAGCCTTTCGCTGAAGAGTGTGAGTTGTGGCGGCGTGCTCTGCTTCGGATCAAGTGGACGAAGCGTTATCAACGCATCACGTTGGCGATGCCCGATGTTAATCCTGATGATCTGGGTATCGATCGTCGGCAGTACTGCTGTACCTGGATAGAAGTGAGTGAGGATCTCTGTCGCAGTGGCACTCTCCAGTGCCATTCCACGAGCACCTATCTGACTCATACCGACACCATGGCCGTAGCCAGAACCGGTGAAGGTAAAGGATGCTGGGATGTTCGCGTAGGCGCTGGCTGGAAGAAAGAGAGAAGAGACCATCGCAACGACGATGGCGAAGATCAGATCCCTAAAGATCCTCATCGGTCTCAGGTGTAGTGCCCACATGGAGGAATTCTCTATAGGCCTTGATCACTTCTGTCGGCTCGCCACGCATCATCACCTTGCCATGATCCAGCCACAGCACTTCATCACAGATTGTCTTCAGGGTCTTCATAGCGTGAGAGACCACGATCAGCGCTCGATTCTCACCGCGCATCTCCTGGAGTCGCTGCAATGACTTCACTTTGTAGCGTGCATCACCTGTACTGAGCGCCTCATCGATGATCAAGATGTCAGGATCGAGTGAGACGGCGACCGCGAAAGCCAAGCGGGAGTACATCCCAGAGGAATAAGTACGCATCGGAGCGTCGATCACGTCGCCAAGACCAGCGAACTCGACGATCTCATCGAACTTCTCGTCGATCTCATCACGGCTCATTCCGGCAGCCAACCCACCCAGATAGACGTTGTCACGGCCGGTCAGTTTCGCGTTGAAGCCAACACCGAGCGAGAGCATCGTGGAGACCTTGCCGTAGACCTCGATGCGGCCAGAGGTCGGCGGGATGATTCCGGAGATCATGCGCATCAAAGAAGTCTTTCCCGCGCCATTGGTGCCTATGACACCGAGGACTTTGCCGTAATGGATATCGAGATTGAGACCTTGGATCGCATGGACGATACGAGTCTGACGACGGCGCTTTGTGACGCGGTGGAGACGATTTTTCAATGTCGGACGCTTATCCAAGGTAGTGCGATAGATGAGTCCAAGGTCTTTGACCCGCAC
>CAYORK010000014.1:7793-30775 GCA_964406345.1 uncultured Actinomycetes bacterium
ATCCAAGGTAGTGCGATAGATGAGTCCAAGGTCTTTGACCCGCACTGCCACGTCATTCGAATCATTTCGTAAGGCAGCACGAGAGACAGCACGTGAGGCAGCACGTGAGGCAACACGTGAAGAAGAACGAGAAGTAGCAGGAATGGAGTCAGATGCGGACAGCGAACTCACGCTCCCTGGTCAAAAAGAGATAAGTGCCGACAGCGAAGAAGGCCAGCGACCAACCGAGCGCAAGCAAGATCGTCGGGAGGTCCGGAGCGTGTCCTCGAACCATCACCGCTGACCAGGAATCAAGGATTGGGAATATCGGATTGATGACTTCCAAGAATCGAAGACGATCATCGAGGTCGGCGGAGGTGTAGAGGACTGGTGAGAGATAGAGGACGGTACGGGTGAAGTAAGGCAGGAGATTCTGCGCATCACGGAAGTAGACGTTGACCAGTGATGCCAGGATGGCACCACTGGTTGCGAAGAAGAGTGAAAGTACGATCAAGAGCGGCGCCCAGAGCATCTGCACTGTGAAAGGCAGCTCAAGGATGATGTGGATTGCGAGATAGACCAGAAGTGTCGGTAGGAATCGCATCAATGCGATCAATACTTCCGCAATCGGAAGGACGAGGCGCGGAAATGCTGAATTGAGGATCAACCTATTGCCCGACGTGATCGACTTCGCTCCCGACGTGATGGAATTGGTGATCAGGTAGAAGAGGAAGAGCGTCCCGGTTAGATGCACATAGCGTTCTGGTCCACCCTTTGCACCGATGATGATCAAGAGCAAGTAGTAGACACCTGAGAGTGCCAATGGGGTCAGGATCAGCCAGAGTTGACCGAGAGCGGTTCCATATTGCCGTTGATGAAGGTCGGCTCGCGCATACTCCAACATGAAGTGTCGCCGCTCCCACAGTGAGGAGGCATAGTCGCGTAGCGAAGGAAGTCCACGCTGGAATGGTTCAAAGACCTCTTGGACCGGTCGCGTAGGAGTGCTCACTGGCGCAAGGTTACTGGCATCACTTGGTGATCAGGCGCTTTGGTGAGGTGAGGAAGCCGATACCCCACGACATATGCATCGTTACCAACACGAGTGGGAGGAGAAGACGTTCGTTCAGATCCTTACCTATTGCCAATGAACCGGCGAGGATCAGAAGAAGATAACCGAGGAGTGGTGTGATGAAGAGTGCACTGGTGGTAATAGCCAAGACGATGGCGAGAAGATTGATCGAAGTCGCAACGGGGGCTGCGAGGTAACGGAGATTGACCGTACCTAAATGTTGCCGTGAGACGGCGCGACGCCAGCGCCCATACTCGAAGTACTGCTTAGCGAGGAGTCGAAGATTCTTTCGAGGTCGATATGTGACATGAAGGCGCGGATCGAACCAGACCTTGCCGCCGTTGGCGCGAAGGCGATAGTTCAACTCCCAATCCTGTGCTCGAGTGAAGCGTTCATCGAAACCTCCGACCGCTTCCAACGCAGTCTTCTTGAATACACCGAGATAGACGGTGTCGCTCTCCCCTGCTTCGCCGCCGGTGTGAAATCTCGAACTTCCGACGCCGAGAACTGAACGCATCGCTCGTGCCACCGCACGTTGGAATCTAGTGATGCCCTCAGCCGCCATGATGCCTCCGACATTGACTGCACCCGTTGCAAGAAGGGTCTCTATCGCATTACGTACATAGTCTCGATCGATCTCGCTATGTCCATCTAACCTGACGATGTAGTCGTAGCGAGACTTCTTGATGGCAAGGTTGAGAGCGTTGGCGGTTCGTCCCGAGGGACTCTCGACCAGAGTGATCCGCGAATCCTCATTCGCAAGTCGTCGAGCGATCTCCTCAGTGCCATCACGCGAAGGTCCTAGAGCGAGGATCACCTCAATCTCGCCCGGGTACTCCTGTTGGAGCACAGAGCGCACGGCCGCGACGAGATGATCCGCCTCGTTCAAGACCGGGATCATCACTGAGACCGAAGGTGAGCGATTCATAGCGTGCTCAACTTATCGAATCCATCACGGTGCCTGACGAAGGGCGAAGCATTAACCTCTCCCGGTGAAGTCCCCAGAGTGGATCTACCGAGTCGCTGCCAATCTCGCACTCCTTGAAGGCTTGATCGTCGCTGCTCTCGCACTCTTTCTCATCGGAAACTCCTTCTTCAGTGAGGTCGAAGCTCGGAGTGCCTGGCTGGCAGAGATCGCCTTCGCCGCACTCGGTTCGGCGGGTTTGATCGTCGCCAGTAGCGGTCTTCGTCGACGCAGGAATTGGGGAAGGGCGCCAGTCGTGCTCGCCAATCTCATCGCAATTCCAGTGGCCTACTACTTGGTGACGAGCGATCGAATCCTCGTAGGAGTCATCCTTGCCTTGATCGCGATTCCAGCACTCATCGCGACATGGTTCTCGATACCTGAATAAGCAATCTGCCTTCGTTCTAAGTCAGGAAATGACCGAAGACTTACTTGTTCTGCGGGAATCCGAGATTGATCCCACCGTGGCTCGGATCCAACCAACGCGAAGTGACGACCTTCCCGCGAGTGAAGAAGTGAACCCCTTCGGTCCCATGTGCATGGGTATCTCCGAAGAGCGATGCTTTCCAACCGCCGAAAGAGTAATAGGCGGTCGGTACTGGGATCGGCACATTGATTCCGACCATTCCAACCTGAACTTCATTCTGGAATCGTCGTGCTGCTCCTCCATCATTGGTGAAGATCGCAGTTCCATTGCCATATTGGTGTGAGTTGATAAGGGCAAGCCCTTCCTCATAGCTTTTCACACGAACGATGCTCAAGACTGGACCGAATATCTCTTCCTTGTAGATCGACATGGAAGGCAAGACTTGATCGAAGAGTGTGGGGCCGAGCCAGAATCCCTCTGGTCCACCTTTGACGGTTGGATTACGACCATCGACGACGAGTCGTGCACCTTCCTTCGCGCCAGCATCGATGTACGAAGCGACCTTGTCACGATGGACGCGTGTCACGAGAGGGCCCATGTCTGAGCCTTCTCGTCCATCACCAGTAGTGAGCGTCGACATACGTGCACTGATCTTCTCGATCAAGGAGTCCGCCACTGGCTCGACTGCGACGACGACTGAGATTGCCATGCACCGTTCTCCTGCAGAGCCGAAACCGGCATTGACTGCTGCATCGGCGGCGAGTTCAAGGTCAGCGTCAGGAAGGACGAGCATGTGATTCTTCGCGCCACCAAGCGCTTGAACGCGCTTACCGTTCTTGGTGCCGTTCTCATAGATGTACTTGGCGATCGGAGTGGATCCTACGAAGGAGAGTGACTTCACATCGGGGTGGTCGATCAAGCGATCGACAGCGACCTTGTCGCCGTGGACCACGTTGAATACGCCCTTAGGAAGACCCGCCTCTTGCCAGAGCGAAGCGACGAAGTTAGTCGCCGAAGGATCCTTCTCACTCGGCTTGATGACGACTGCATTGCCGCTTGCGATAGCAACCGGGAAGAACCACATCGGCACCATCGCCGGGAAGTTGAAGGGCGAAATGATCCCGACCACTCCAAGTGGCTGACGGATCGAATAGGAATCAATCCCTGAGGAGACTCCCTCGCTATAACCACCTTTGAGTAAGTGCGGGATGCCGCAAGCGAACTCAACGACTTCGAGACCACGAGTCACTTCACCGAGTGCGTCTGAAAGGACTTTGCCATGTTCTGCGGTGATGATTGCGGCGAGCTCTTCCTTTCGGGCATTGAGAAGCTCACGGAATGCGAAGAGAGTCTGGACCCGCTTTGCAAGGGACGTGTTGCGCCACTCTGCGAATCCCTTTTGCGCAGCAGCGACTGCGGCATCAACGACCTCAACCGTTGCAAAATCTACGAAACCACTGACCTCACCCGTCGCTGGATCGTAGATCTCTCCCTTACGCGCAGCCTTATCCGGGGATGTGAATGCACCATCGATGTAGTGGGTGACTTGCTTCATGACTTCCCCTCATAGAACTTATCGATCGCAGTGAACGCCTTATCCATGATCGCAACACCTTCAGCTACCTCTTCCGCCGTGACGTTACATGGTGGGACGACGTGGACACGATTGAAGTTACTGAATGGCATCAGACCGTTCTTCTTGCACTCAGCGACATAGAGTGTCATCGCCTCACTCGTGCCGCCATACGGCGCAAGTGGCTCTCGCGTAGCACGATCCTTGACCAGATCAAGCGCCCAAAAGACTCCGACGCCTCGCACCTCACCGATGACAGGATGCTTCTCAGCAAGTGATCGAAGGGCTGGTCCGATCACTTTCTCGCCCATCTCGCGTGCGTTCTCGACTACCTTCTCTTCACGCATGACATCGATCGTCGCAACCGCCGAGGCGCAGGCCAGCGGGTGTCCGGAATAGGTAAGACCGCCCGGGAAGACGCGATCATCGAAGGTCTTTGCGATCGCATCGGAAATCACAACGCCACCGAGTGGCACGTAACCTGAGTTCACTCCTTTGGCGAAGGCGATGAGATCGGGTTCGACCGAAGAGAGTTGATAGCCGAACCAATTACCTGTCCTGCCGAATCCACTCATCACCTCATCCGCGATCCACAAGATGCCGTACTTATCGCAGAGTGCTCGCACTCCTTCTAGATATCCCTTAGGTGGGATCAAAACTCCAGCAGTGCCAACGACTGATTCGATCAAGATCGCAGCGACAGTCTTTGCGCCTTCGAAAGTGATCACATCCTCTAGATGCTTGAGTGCGCGCTCACACTCTTCAGCTTCACTCGTCGCCCAGAATGCAGAGCGATAGAGATAGGGACCGAAGAAGTGAACATGACCATATGCGAACTCATTGGGCCAACGACGTGGATCTCCAGTTGCCGTGATAGCGGTGGTGGTATTGCCGTGATAGGAACGATAGAAGCTCAAGACCTTGTGACGACCAGTGTGGATCCTTGCCATCTTGATCGCATTCTCGACTGCATCAGCGCCACCATTTGTGAAGAAGACCTTGTTATGCGCTTTGCCTGCCACAGAAGTGATCCGCTTTGCCGCCTCGCCGCGAGCTTCGTTTGCGACCTGTGGCGCGACCGTGGTCAATGTCGCGGCTTGATCTTGGATCGCTTTGATCACTTTCGGATGTTGGAAACCGATATTGGTGAAGACCAACTGACAAGAGAAGTCCAAGTACTTCTTGCCATCGAAATCCCAGAAGTAGGAACCTGCACCGCCGGCTACTGGAAGTGGTGCAATCTGTCCTTGCGCTGACCACGAGTGAAAGACATGGGCGCGATCGAGATCGAAGACTTCCTTGCCACGCCCTGGATCGGCTGGAATCGGGTTGGGAAGTTGGGCCTTGGATGGGTTCGAGGATTGATCTTCGCTTTTCATGCTCCCAATCTAGTAGGAGTAGGCGGGAGGGAATAGGTAGGTGAGCCCACTTGGTACTCAGCCAGTGGCCGACTCACTCCATTTCCGAAAGGAGAGAGCGAAGGCCAGAAGAGCGACGATGATCAGGAGTTGCGAGATGAGAACCCGCTCATCCCGATCAAAAGGAAGCCGCGAGGTTGCTACCGTGAATCGAACCTTGGGGATCTCCGCGCTTTGTAACTCCAACCTCCAGGCATCTTTGGTTGGGTTGGCATCTCCTTTGGTCTCGACCACGACTCGCTCGCGGGAACGATCGATAGCTACTACTCGATGTGCGACGAAGATCTCCTCGTAATTCGGATGAGGTAGGACGACGACATCACCTTCGCGAACTGACTCACGACCGATCGGAACTGTCAGAGCAGTATCTCCGGTGCGCAATGCAGGTGCCATGCTTTCCGATGTGATGGAGATGATCCCAATTTGGAAATGGAAGGCAAGAATCGCAACGGCAAATGCAGAGATTGCACTGAGTGCAAGCGCAATATCTCGAATCCTCTGCATCACTCTCATGAGTTTCTTATCCCCGCAGGCGGGACTTGTGCTCGAGTGATCTCGGTGGTGAGACTTGTTGGGGGGTCATTCTGCCCACTTGATGCGGTACGCGCTCGAATCTCAATGAAGTCGCCCATCCCAAGGTTGAGATTGGTCAATGTGATCAGCCCTTGCGATGCTCGCCCTATCTCGGTGATGAGAGCCGTTCCTTGTTGCGGAGGCTGGCAAGCGCTCGTAGTCGGATGCCAACTCCCATTACATCTCTCGAAGAAGATCTCCTGATTGTTGCCCTTTCCTATCGCCTGCGAAATCAGTAAACGGATTCCACGAATCTGGGTCGTACCAGCATTCAGCAATCGAACATAGTCATAGACCGTTCCTTGTCGCGACGTCCATTGGAGAACATATGGAGCGCGAGTGAGGACCTGGTTCCGACTATTGGCAACGACAGCCCAGGTTGCCGCGCCGATCACATGAGCACCAGTGGTTCGACTCAAAAGGTGCGCGTCAGCACTGGTTTCGATCAACCCGACCGGTGCGAGGATTGCTGAGAACAGGAGGAGTAGCGTGAAGAGAAGTGATCTTGTAACGCACCTTCGTGGCTGCATTGCCTCACTTTGATGCACGTCACTCCTCCTTATCTCATTCAGATGCTGGCGATCGATTGTCGCGGACTTTGGCTAACTGTTGCTTGTTCGCGCTAAACGTTGCGCCAGATCGAAGGTGTAATTGATGTTGACCGATCCACTTTGAACCGTGTTGCTTGGTGGGTTCCCGTTGACAGTGGTCTCGTCCTGATTCGGTAACTCGATCTGAACTTGGAGGTAACGCACATCGCTCGAAGGCATGAGGCCATCAGTAAAAGGTTTTGCTGATGTCAACGAACCGATGACGGTGGATGCCACTTGAGTCGAGGGAGCTGTAGAGCAGGTTCCCAATGTCGTATTCCACGCGCTATCACACTCATTGACAGTGACGCGAAGTGCCCTAGTGGTAACTCCGCCAGTGCCGTCAGTGATCAATGACGCAGTTCCGCTCTGCGAAGTGCGCACCGAAAGACCGATCCCATCCAAGGTACCCGAGTTGGTAAGCGTGACGTATCGATTGACGACATCACCTGGTGCGAGGTTGTTGATGGCGATTCCAAAACCACTTCCAGCGTCGGCAAGATCCAATCTCATATTTCCAGCAGCTACCGTTTGAGCCCCAACATTCGACACCGTCGCGTTGAGGGAGGAGAGGACTCCCTGCCCGACCACTGCACCGAGGGAGAGGACGATCGCGATTCCTGCGAGCGATCGCCAGCCAAGGCCTTGAATTGTCCGTTTCATTTTCTCTTCCTTCGTCCTAGGAGCCTCCTCGATTCGGAGCGCTCGGAGCGGAAGAGTGCGGTGACGAGTGGTATTCACTCTCTCAGCAAGATCACCATGAGCACATTTACATAAGAAGAGATTGCGCCACGTCAGACATGAGCAGCACACGCGCAGGTCAAGGAAAGGATGCGAAGAAATACGGTAAAGAAGATGTCACGAAGTCACCAAGGAACGACTTCGGTATCCTCCCAAAGAAGCCCGGTTTGATCCGTCCCTGGAGTGAAGGCACGTGTTGCAAGCCAGATCGCGCACGCGGCACCTTCTGCTGCACTTCGGGGCGCATCGGGGCCACCCATGTCGGTCTGTGAGTGATTGGGGCAGACCGCATCGATCAAGAATCCGCGTGTTCCATGTCCGGTTTCATGGGCAAGATTGCGCACCATCGCGTTGACTCCGGCTTTTGAGATTCGATACGGCGCAAGGCCACCTGCATTGCCAGGACCGGACATCCTTCCCAAGCATGCTGAGTAGATGATGATCCGACCATCTCGCGCCTCGCTCATCACGGTGCCGAAGAGATTGACCAATGCGAAGACCGAATCGAGATTGATGCTCATCACTCTTCGCCACTCATCGACATCGGTGCGCAAAGTCTTCGACATCTTGGCACTCATCACACCATGTGCGATCACCAAGACCTTGGGGGGCCCCCAGAGCGACTGATACTTCTCAAGGAGGCCAGCTGCAGAACTCTGGACTTGGTGCAATTCGTCAGGACTCTTAGCTTCGAAGTCGATCGCGTGAGTGAAGACAAAGTCATCATTCGGCGCTAGTGAATTCAATAGATCGCGGGCCGAGGCGAGGCGCCCTTCATCTTTCGCTACCAGGAGGATTCGATACCCCGCCGCAAGAAGTCCCTTTGCGGTTTCAAAACCAAGACCACGGGAGCCACCGGTCACGATCGCCCACGGCTGCGATTGATGACTTTCAGTAGTGACAGAGGCCATAGTGGGAAGTATGCCGAGCCACCTCTGCGTGCGCCCGTTGAGCGCACTTGGGGTCGTAGCCCCTAATGCTCCCCGATAGGATTACCGTCTGTGAGCGGGAATTTCGGTGCCAATGACTGGCTCGTCGAAGAGATGTACGAGAAGTACATGGCAGACCCGAACTCAGTCGAAGCCACTTGGCGAGATTTCTTCAATTCCTCGGAATTCAAAGCCGCCAACTTCTCACCATCTGCTGCGACGACGATAACCTCTAATGGCAACTCCAACGCCACATCCAACGCCACATCCAACGGTGGCGTGAGTTCGAGCGGAAATGCCGTGGCAGGAGCTCCTCGAGGTGGGACGCCACCACTTCCCAAGGCGCAAACGAAACCGGCTGCTACTCCAACACCTGCGCCAGCGGTAACTCCAACTCCTCAGACTTTCACACCTCAACCGACCGTCTCACAACCTCGAGTGACGACTTCTCCGACACCAGCCGATCCCGTCGCGCAACCAGTCAAAGCAGTCGCAACCCCCGCGGCTGCAAGTATCGAGCCGATCCGGGGCGTTGGCGCACGTGTCGTGCAGAGCATGGAGGCCTCGCTCTCGGTACCGACAGCCACTTCCGTGCGCGCGATCCCAGCAAAACTCCTCATCGATAATCGCACCGTCATCAACAATCACTTGAAGCGTGCACGTGGTGGCAAGGTCTCCTTCACTCATCTCATCGGTTTCGCCATGATCAAGGCGCTCCGCGCGATGCCAGAGATGAATGCCTTCTACACCGAAGTAGATGGCAAGCCAGCGCTTGGTCACCCAGAACACATAAATCTCGGAATCGCCATTGATCTTGCCAAGGCCGATGGCTCTCGCCAACTCCTTGTTCCATCCATCAAGGGATGTGAGTCGCTCGACTTCGCGCAATTCCACGCCCAATACGAAGCGCTCGTGAAGAAGGCGCGTGATGGCGCACTCGCGGTGGAGGATTTCGCAGGCACGACCGTCTCACTCACCAATCCAGGGACTATCGGCACCGTCCACTCCGTACCTCGTCTCGTCCAAGGACAAGGATTGATCCTCGGCGTCGGATCGATGGATTACCCAGCAGAGTTCCAGGGTGCGAGTGAAGAGACTCTCGCTCGGATGGCAATCTCAAAAGTGGTCACACTCACCAGCACCTACGACCATCGCATCATCCAGGGCGCACAATCGGGTGATTTCCTCCGTCGAATCCACGAGATCCTCTTGGGAGCGGAGAGTTTCTTCGATGAGATCTTCGCGGCCCTTCGAATCCCGTATGAGCCGATTCGATGGGTATCGGATTTCGAATTCTCCAAGGACGACGAGATCAATAAGACTTCTCGAGTCCAACAACTAATCAATGCCTATCGCACCTCTGGACACATCATGGCTGATGTCGATCCTCTCGAGTACAAACAGCGTTCGCATCCAGATCTCGACGTGGTCACTCATGGATTGACGCTTTGGGATCTCGATCGCGAATTTGCCACCGGTGGTTTCGGTGGCGAACCATTCATGAAACTTCGCAAGATCCTCGGCATCCTTCGGGACTCCTACTGCCGCTCCATCGGTGTCGAGTACATGTACATCGAGAGTCCTGATGAGCGAAAGTGGATCCAAGAGAAGGTCGAAGTCGGTGCACCACGGCTTCCACGTGAGGAGCAACTACGCATCCTTCGGAAAGTCAACAGCGCAGAGGCCTTCGAATCCTTCCTTCACACCAAGTTCATCGGACAGAAGCGTTTCTCTCTCGAAGGTGGCGAGTCTGTGATTCCACTCCTCGATGCTGTGATCACATCGGCGGCTGAATCCGGTCTCGATGAGGCATGTATCGGTATGCCGCACCGAGGTCGCCTCAATGTCCTTGCCAACGTCGCTGGCAAGTCCTATGGACAGATATTCCAAGAGTTCGAGGGCAACTACGCCGAGAACGAAGTCCACGGATCCGGAGATGTTAAGTATCACCTCGGTACTGAAGGCGTCTTCCAAGCTGAATCTGGTGCGACGACCAAGATCTATCTCGCTGCCAACCCGTCGCATCTCGAAGCGGTCAATCCAGTCCTTGAAGGAATCGTCCGAGCCAAGCAGGATCTCTTCAACATCAAGAAGCTCTACTCCGTCCTGCCGATCCTGATCCATGGTGATGCTGCCTTCGCCGGACAAGGTGTCGTCGCTGAGACGCTCCAACTCTCACAACTCAAGGGCTATCGCATCGGTGGAACCATCCATGTGGTGATCAACAATCAGGTTGGCTTCACCACCTCGCCAAGTTCAGCGCGATCGTCGCGATATTCCACTGATGTGGCGAAGATGATCCAAGCGCCGGTCTTCCACGTCAACGGAGACGATCCTGAAGCCTGCGTCCGCGTTGCACGTCTTGCCTTCGAATACCGACAGACCTTCAACAAGGATGTCGTGATCGATATGGTCTGCTATCGCCGTCGTGGCCATAACGAAGGCGATGAACCGAGCTTCACCCAACCTTTGATGTACGAATTGATCGGCCAGAAGCGCTCGGTCCGCACTCTCTACGCAGAAGCTCTCGTCGGTCGAGGTGACATCACACAAGCAGAAGCCGATGCGATCGCACAAGACTTTCAGTCACAACTTGAAGCGATCTATCAAGAGGTCCATAACACCAAGCCTGACGACAACTTCCCGCCAGCACCTGAGGCTCCATCATCGAAGGCGATTAGCACCGCGATCAGCGAAGAGGTCGCACGCAAAGTCGCGGCTACGCAGACTGAAGTCCCTGAAGGTTTCAACGTCCATCCGAAACTACTGCCACAACTCACACGTCGCGCCGAGTCATTGAACGATGGCACCGTCGATTGGTCCGGTGGCGAACTCTTGGCATTCGGATCACTTCTCCTTGAAGGCCATCCCATTCGTCTTGCCGGGCAGGATGCTCGTCGCGGCACCTTCTCAAATCGCCATGCGGTGATCATCGACTCCAAGAGCGCAGCAGAGTGGACTCCACTTCGCGGTTTGATCTCTGAGGAGAACCAGTTCTTCGTCTTCGACTCCCTTCTCTCCGAGTATGCAGCGCTTGGTTTCGAGTACGGCTACTCGGTCGCTCGTCCTAATGCACTAGTCCTTTGGGAGGCTCAGTTCGGTGACTTCGTCAACGGTGCACAGAGCATCATCGACGAGTTCATATCCTCCGCACTACAGAAGTGGGGCGAGCGCTCCTCGGTCGTGATGCTCCTGCCACACGGTTACGAGGGACAGGGACCGGATCACTCTTCAGCAAGAATCGAGCGATTCCTCCTTCTATGCGCCGAGAAGAACATGACCGTTGCCCAACCTTCCTCGCCTGCCTCCTACTTCCATCTCCTCCGATGGCATATGAAGAATCCTGCTCGTCGTCCACTTGTCGTCTTCACGCCGAAGTCGATGCTTCGATTGAAGGCTGCCGCTTCGAAACTTGAAGACTTTACCTCCGGCACCTTCCGACCGTTGATCGATGATGCGAGCGTCACGAATGCGACCCGCGTGATCTTCTGCTCCGGAAAGATCTATTGGGAGTTGGTCGCAGAGCGCGAGAAGTTGGGTGAGAGTTCGACTGCGATCGTCCGCGTGGAGCGTCTCTATCCCTTCCCCGAGAAGGAATTCGCTGAAGTCGCCGCGAAACACCCGAATGCGAATCTGCTCTGGGTACAGGATGAACCTGCGAACCAAGGCGCCTGGCCATTCGTCGCACTCGCTACACAAGAGGTGTTGCAAGGCCGAACGCTCCGACGCGTCTCACGTCGTGCAACGGCAAGCCCAGCGACTGGAAATCATCACGTCCATGAAGAAGAGCAGAAAGCTCTCATCATGGAAGCTTTCATGCGCTAATTCCTCTTTCCCTGAGGCTTCTCTCTCACCGCGACTGCGCGAACACAATCACGCGACAACCAACCGAACTTTCGGGAGTCATGTTGTAGTTCCGCCAAATCTGATTCCTTGTTATCTCCTTCGACCCAGATGAGATCACCATGGACCTTCTCCAACCTCTTGAGAAGAAGAATGCCGGGGTACTCCTCACGCTCGACGAGAATCACTCGACCACGGAATCTCACGATTCGTTCTTGTGATGGCGCCTCTTTGAGAAGCCGAACCCAGATTCTTTGACCAGTGCGGAATGTCGGCTCCATCGATCTTCCTTCAATCTCCACACGAGTCAAACCCGTCACGCTCGATAGTAGGTTGGAGAGAAGTGCCACCCGGTTACACCCCCTGAAAAATCGATGATTCTTTCTGGATGAGCATAACCACCCGCAAAAAGGTAACCTTCGCGCATCTCCTGACGAAAGGAATCAAAGATGTCATTCGCTCCGATCACCAAGGTCTACGCACATTGCGACCTACCTTGTGGTGTCTATGACCCAGCACAGGCTCGCATTGAGGCCCTCTCGGTCAAGGCTTGTATGGAAAAGTACAACGCCTCCTCCGACAACGACTTCAAGTCCCGCTCTGTGGCGATCAAGGAAGAGCGCTCACACCAAGTCAAAGAACACCTCTGGGTACTCTGGACCGACTACTTCAAGCCGAATCACTTCGAGGCTTACCCACAACTTCACTCACTCTTCAATGAGGCGACGAAGCTCGCAGGCGCTGCTGGCACCAAGGGGACCAACGATGTCGCGGTTGCCGAGAAGTTGATCGCGAAGATCGATGAGATCGCTGAGATCTTCTGGGCCACCAAGAAGGCATAGGACTTACCCGTAATTCAAAGAGCGGCCTGGGTTCAAACACAGAACTCAGGCCGCTCGACTTTTAACTCTGACTAATCGGAGTCGCTACCTACATCTTGCGCCATGACTGAGAGCGCTGCGACCTTCGCTGAATAACGCATCTTCTCGACGACCTCTCGTTGGACCATCCCGTGTGCGACGCGCATCGTGCCGTGATAGATGTCGCAATCGAAGACCAGAAGTTCTCGCCCACCCTCATCATCCAATGCGATGACCGTGGCGGTCGCGTTGAGATCCATTCCGATCCCGATCACGTTCTCTATCCGAAACTCACACTGTGTCGTGATCGATGTCTCGTTCATGGCGAGGTACTCGGAGATCGCCGTATGGGAAGCCCCATCCATAAGTCGAACCAAGAACGAGGTCGAGACGACGGCGAGATCACCATCGCCTACCGCTGCAGCGGTATCGCCAGGGCGAGTCATCATCTTTGCGATGCCGACAGCACCGAGGAGATTCTCTCGACTCGGTTCATAGGCGACGTTGTTCAGCACGTCAATAACCTAGCACCCACTCACCTTCAAAGCTGGTTGATCACGGAGTGAAACTCACTCAGAGAATCCACTTCGCAACTAGACTTTCACACATGAAATACATCATCTTTGTTATCGATCAACCCGATAACCTCGGTAATTCCGCCGAGATGAGCGCCATCGATGCATTCAACGAACAACTTAGACTCAATGGCTATTGGGTCATAGCCGCCGGGATCGGAGAACCGAAGAGTGCGACCTTGGTCGATAATCGAAACGATAAGGGCGAGGTAAGCCACGCATCACTCTTCGATGGCCACCACTCCCACAACGAGCATTACAGCGGTTTCTGGATCATCGATACGCCAAGCCATGAGGTCGCACTTGCCTTGGCCGCTCAAGGGTCAAGGGCATGCAATCGAAAGGTGGAGCTGCGTCCCTTCCTCGGGAACGGCTAGAACGGGAAGTCGCGACGGATCTCGTGTGACTCTTCGATCTCGATCGTGGTCTCGCCGTCGATCGTGATCTCAGTGCGCTGGTATTGCGAGAAGATCTGTGTCGTTCCCGCACCTCCTACTCCAAAGAATCCAGGCACTTGCATCCGTGCCGCCAAGGATCGAATCTGCATCACGATCTCTTCCTCCAGCGACTGTGGTGTGGTCTCAACACAGGAACGAGTGAGTAATTCTCGAAGCAAAGTGATCTGACGACGCTCACGTTCGGTCCGGATCGCACAATCAGGGCAACCTTGCAGATGGAAAGCGATCGCATTGAAGAGCGCGGAATCCTCGATCTGGTTATCGATGAAGGGATGGATCGAAGCCATCACGGCGCGACATGTCATCGGGGAGACGTCATAACTCATGACCGTTTGCTCCCCTCCCGTGGCCGACTTGAACCCTTACTCTTGCCTGAAGCGGAGCCTGAGTCTGAACCGTCCTCATCGCCCGTTCCATAACCGAGCTCACGTGCATACTCAGCCAACAACTCTCGGAGCTGTTTTCGTCCCCGGTGTAGCCGCGACATGATCGTTCCGGTTGGGATTCCGATGATCTCAGCGGCTTCCTTGTATGAGAAGCCCTCGACATCGACGAGGTAGACCGCCATCCGAAACTCCTCCGGAATGCTCGCAAGAGCCCGCTTGATATCTGCATCAGGCAGTCGCTCCAAGACCTCTACCTCGGCGGACTTACCTTGATCGGAGGTATGGCTCGCGGATTCGAAGAGCTCCCAATCCTCAAGTTCGCTGTCGGTGACCTGCGGCCTGCGCTGACCTTTGCGATAGTTATTGATGAAGGTCGTGGTCAGGACTCGATAGAGCCACGCCTTGAGGTTGGTTCCGGGCTCGAATTGATGGAACGAGACGAATGCTTTCGCGTAAGTGTCCTGCAGGAGATCTTGGGCATCATCGGGGTTGCGGGTGTATCGAAGTGCTGCCGAATAGAGCTGGTTCTTGAACGCCAGAGCATCTCGCTCGAATCTCTTGGTGCGCTCTGCGACGCTCTCCTTGTCGCGATCGACAACGACAAGTTCTCCACCCTCATGGCTTGCCTGTCCGAGTTGGAGCAACTCCTTCGGGGATTCGAGAGCATCGGCGAGCTGAGGATCCACATCCTCTTCGCTTCCTCTTTCGCTCTCTTGCCGCGTTGCCATGCCGTAATGCTATTGCCTTCGCAAATTCCGCTCAATAATTCACTCGAACTGAGAGCAAAGTCAGAAGAGCGTCTCGCTCTCGCCAAGGTCGATGGGTGTGATCAACTCTGGACCATTGTTTCGGATCGAGTTGACCCTTGATGAGACTGGCCAGAAACGTAGGTTCTCATCGGGTGTTCTCACGCGCATCAACTCCATCACTTCAGGAATAGAGGTGTCGAGATCTAGCCAACGCGACCATCTCTCCTCGGGCAGGAAGAGAGGCATACGATTGTGAACCTTGGCGAGGTCATGCACCGCATCACGAGTGATGATCGCAACCGACTGCCTTGTCCTTTCTTCGTTAGGAGACTTCCAGTAGTTGTAGATACCGGCGAAGGCCAAGAATCGACCTTCCTCCGGCGAGACGAAGATCGGCTGTTTCCTTGGGTAATCACCCAACTCGGTCGCCCATTCGTAGTAGCCACTTGCAGGTACTAGACATCGACGGGCCTTGAAGGAATCTCGGAATGTCGGCTTCTCATGGACTGTTTCCACGCGTGCGTTGATCGCCATCGATTGTGACTTGAGCGCTTCACTCTCACTCTTGCTCCATGGCGCTATCAATCCCCATGATGCGATGTCGAGAATACGCTCTCCCGTCGCCACCTCAGCCTTGACCAGATAGATCTCTTTGGTCGGTGCGATGTTCCAATCGGATGGAAGAGAACGTTGCGTAGCGACCGGGGTCAGATGTGAGATACCGAAATCACCGATGATCTCGTCTTTGAGTGCCGCCAACGCGTATCGACCACACATACGGCAAGAGTACGCAAGGAGACGGCAGATAGACTTCGCCTTCAATGGAACCTGTGAAGAGCGATCTCTGGCGAGCACCCTTTGCTCCATCGCATCCGATCGATGCCATGATCGACCTACCAGGTTCGAAATCCATGATGGCACGGGCTCTGATCCTCGCTGCTCTCTCCTCCACTCCAACTCTCATCAAGCGTCCCTTGCTCTCGCGTGATTCAGAGTTGATGCGTGATGGATTGCGCGCTCTTGGCGTGAGCATTGAGGAATCTGTCGACACCTGGCGCGTTACTTCGGGTCGCTCCACTGGCGTCGACGCTCTCGATGACGCCAAAACCCATCGAATCGATGTCGGCAATGCCGGGACTGTGATGCGATTCCTGCCCTCGTTAGCAGCGATGTCGAGGGGGAAGTTCTTCTTCGATGGTGATGAGCGTTCCCATGATCGTCCTATCGAGCCACTACTCAAGGCCCTGGAATTCCTTGGCGTGAAGATCGAACATGAAGGTCGTTACACCCTTCCATTCACAATCCATGGTCTGGGTCAACTCCGCGGTGGCGAGATCGAGATCGACGCTTCACTCTCAAGCCAATTCGTCTCGAGCCTACTTCTCGTCGCACCCTTCATGAAGGAGGGTTTGAAGATCAAGACCATCGGCGAGAGTCTTCCTTCACTGCCTCACATCGAGATGACCCTTGCGATGCTTGAAGATCGCGGCTACCACGTCGAGACGAGTTATCCGGATGAAGATATCCATTGGTGGCACGTCTTCCCAGAGAGTGCATCAAGACATGAAGCTGATGCGCAAGATGACACCATCGAAATCGAACCTGATCTCTCCAACGCTGCACCCTTCCTTGCTGCAGTGCTTCTCGTAGGTGGAAACGTCACCATCAAAGACTGGCCGCGCGAAACTAATCAACCAGGCGACGCACTTCGAGAGATTCTCAAGATCATGGGTGGCAAGTTCACGCGCCGTAGTGACGACCTCACTTTCACAGCGAGCGGTGAGCGATCTGATATCAAAGGGATCGACTTCGATCTCTCCAATGAAGGAGAGTTGACTCCCACCATCGCAGCTATCGCCGCATTTGCCTCGACACCATCACACCTTCACGGAATTGGCCACCTGCGGCTCCATGAGACGGATCGCCTTCGAGCACTTGCAGTGGAGCTACGCAAAGTCGGCGCAGAGGTCGATGAGGGGCCGGACTTCTTGCGCATAACGCCCGCTCGAGAGTTGCCAGAAGGACCTCTCACCATCGCTACTTACGATGATCATCGGATCGCGACTCTTGGGGCACTCATCGGCTTGATGATCGACGAAACGAAAGTCGAGAACATCGCGACTACAAGGAAGACGATCACTGACTTTCCAGCGCTCTGGGACCAACTGTTGGCGAGTGCGCAATGAGTCGCCACGACTCACGGAGGTCTTCTCGTTCCTTCGATGAATCCGATGTCCGCATTCGACCGTCGCGATCGGTGCCCAGGCGCAGTAAGGATCGTCCTGATTACAGCGAACTTCCAATCGCCTTCGTTACTCAAGTCGATCGTGGGCGTTCACTCTGCTTGACCGCTGAAGGAACGCTCGTCACAGCGATGAAGGCGCGCGAGCTCGGAAAGAATGCCGTGGTCGTCGGCGATCTCGTGCGACTCGACGGGGACACTTCAGGAGATGTGGGGAGCCTTGCTCGCATCGTCGAGGTGAGAGAGCGGCGCAACTCTCTCTCACGCACGATCGACGATATCGGTGCGATGGAGAGAGCCATCGTCGCAAATGTCGACCTGATGTTGATCGTAGTCGCGGCATCGAATCCAGAGCCGAGGACAGGCTTCATCGATCGAGCACTCGTCGTGGCGTACGACCAAGGGATCACGCCAGTCCTGGTGATCACCAAGTGCGACCTTGCGGATCCCACTGCATTGAAGGATCTATATGCGCCACTCTCTCTGGAGATCTTCTCCACCAAGCGTGGTGATGATGTCTCCTCCTTCCGCCAACGTCTTCTCGGCAAGACATCGGTATTGATCGGTCACTCAGGTGTCGGAAAGTCGACCTTGCTCAATGCGATCCTTGGTCACGAAGCGCGCCTTACTGGTGATGTCAATGAAGTGACAGGTCGTGGCAGGCACACATCATCGAATGCCGTCGCTTTCCCACTGCATGATTCGAAGGCAGAAGATCTCGCTAAGAGTTGGTTGATTGACACTCCTGGTGTTCGCTCATTCGGCCTAAGACACATTGATCCGGATCGCGTGCTTGGAGCCTTTGGTGAGCTGCAAGAGGTGATTGCTACATGTCCGAAGAACTGCAGCCACGATGAAGTGAGTTGCGCACTCAATGAGTGGCTCGTATCGAACCCGCAAGGTGAGAACCGCGTCACAAATCTGCGCAGGCTCCTCGCGATCGACGCCTCCGTCACTTACGAGTGATTCCCTCTGATTCCCTCTCATCCCTACTTCGACACCCGCTCCGCTACCTGCAACGAATAGAATGCACTCCTATCGAGGAGTGAACGGCCCATGGACAAGGCAAGCATTGAGATGAATCCCCAAGGAGACCTCTACCTTGCTCATCGCCTTGCTGACGCAGCGGATGCGATCTCACTTGCTCGTTATCAATCCTTGGATCTGGTCATCGAGACGAAACCGGATGCGACTCCCGTCACTGATGCCGATCGAGCGGTCGAGAGCGAGATCAGAGCGTTACTGCAGCGCGAGCGCCCTTCACATCTCATCATCGGAGAGGAATTCGGCGGTAAGGAACTGCTCGATAGTGCAGAGCCCGGGAGCAGCTTCTGGATCATCGATCCGATTGATGGCACCAAGAACTTCCTCCGCGGCGTACCGACATGGGCGACTCTGATCGCAATGGGTGTGGTGGACTCATCGGGAAAGAAGTCATTGACGATCGGCCTTGTCTCATCACCGGCCATGGGTCGCAGATGGTGGGCAGAGCGTGGTGGTGGCGCATTCGTCACCGAACGTTTCGCATCAGCATCACCCTTGCTCGACGATCACGAGAGTTCGACAGCCCCATCGACGCGGAGGATCAATGTCTCCAAGGTCTCAAAGTTGGGCGATGTCTCACTCTCCTACTCTGATCTACTCGGATGGGAGTCCAAGCGAAAATCCTTCGTCGCACTTCTGGATGATGTCTGGCGAACCCGTGCTCTCGGTGACTTCCTCTCCCATATGTTCGTAGCAGAGGGCGCAGTCGATATCGCGGCGGAGCCGACACTCGCACTCTGGGATATGGCAGCACTCGCCGTGATCGTCGAAGAGGCTGGTGGTCGATACTCCTCACTCGATGGCGTAGAAGGTCCCTTTGGAAGTTCCGGCGTATCGTCCAATGGATGGGTGCACGAGGAGTTCCTCTCACGGGTCAACTCACACGTCAAAGATGACTCGAAGAGTTCATGAATCGGAGTGATGGATGAGCCAAGAGAATAAGCCTGCAGCCGAACCCACTCTCATTCCCTTGGGCGATCTCACCAAATCACCCTTCCGTAAAGTCGATGGTGAAGGTCAACGCACTCTCAACGCGCCGGCAGCGATCGATGAACTCGAGCAGATCGACCTTCAAATCGAAGGAATGACTTGTTCTTCCTGTGTGGCGACAGTCGAAGGCGCGCTCAACAAACTCCAAGGCGCCAGTGCCACGGTCAATTTCGCCACTGAGAGCGCTCACGTACTCGTTCCGAAGGGAACGAAGTCAAAGACGCTGATCGACCAAGTGACGAAGGCGGGTTACAAGGCGAAGCTGCGAACCGATGAGAGTGATTCCTTCTCTCGCACCCGAGGCCTTGGAATCCGAACATTCCTTGCCGCGCTCTTCGCAATTCCTGCGATCGCACTCTCGATGACCATGCAATTCCATGAGCCAGTCGACGAGTTCATCCATGAGTCTTTGACTCGATTCGGCCTACTACATCCGACTTATTCGGCCCACGGGTGGCTGGTCATCGCGCTCACTGCGCCGATCGTCTTCCTCCTTGCATGGCCGATTCATCGCGCTGGTTGGCGCAATCTTCTTCATCCGACCATGGACACTCTTGTATCCCTCGGTTCGCTCACCGCATTCGGGTGGTCGATCTATGCGAACTCCACTGGTGCTGGTGATATCTACGCCGAAGTCGCAGCAGGAGTGCTCTTCTTCATCATCTTGGGACGCTACTTCGAATCACGCGCTAAACACCGTGCTGGTTCTGCACTCGCACATCTCCTCGCGCTCGGCGCGAAAGAGGTGGTGATCCTTCGGGGAAGCAAGGAGCGAGGCTTCGAAGAGGTAATCGCGCCGATCGAACATCTTCGTGTCGGAGACCGTTTCGTCGTTCGACCTGGAGATCGCATCCCCGCGGATGGAGTCATCGTCGAAGGATCGAGTGGGATCGATAACTCTTTCATCACGGGCGAATCACTCCCTGTCGATCTCACCGTTGGCGATCAAGTCACGAGTGGCGCCATCAATCTCACATCACGCCTCGTCATCGAAGCGGAGCGGGTAGGGCGCGATAGTGAACTCTCTCGCATCACTCAGATGGTGATGACGGCGCAGAGCGAGAAGGCTCCGGTACAACGTCTCGTCGATCGCATCAGCTCCATCTTCGTCCCGATTGTCGTCCTGGCAGCGATCGCGACCTTCTTAGTCTGGTACGGACTCGGTATCGGCACACTCCAAGATGCTGTGACTGCCGCAGTCTCACTCCTTGTCATCGCATGTCCATGCGCATTGGGTCTCGCAACTCCAGTCGCGCTTCTGGTGGCCTCTGGTGAAGGGGCGCGATCTGGAATAGTGCTTCGTAAAGTGCGTTCCATCGAGATCGCATCGAAGATCGACACTGTCATCTTCGACAAGACCGGCACCTTGACCACTGGGAAGATGCAGGTCCAGGCTGTCACTTTCAATCCAGCAGTCAGCACTTCCAAGGATCTCTCCTATTCGATCTCTCACGCACTCAGCAAAGAGAGCAACCATCCGGTCTCACGTGCCATCGCTCGCCAAGCGCTCAAAGAGACAGCCGCTAGTGGTTTCGGGAAGACGTTGACGGCACCTGCTCTCAAGGACATCGAAGAGACTCCGGGTTCAGGAATCGCAGCACGAGCAGAGGTCGATGGCAGAGACCTTCCAGTCATCCTTGGCTCACCGAGCGCGATCACGCGCGCTACCTTCTCGTTGCCGCAGGTGCTCAAAGATGCAGTGTCGCGAGCGCAATCACATGGCAACTCGGTCTCGCTCCTTGCCATCGATGGTGAGGCCATCGCTGCCTTCGAAGTCGGCGATACGCTCCGTAGCGATGCATCCGATGTCATTGGTGATCTCACCAAACGGGGGATCGAGAGTTGGCTCATCTCAGGGGATTCCAGCGCTGCAGTCAACGAAATTGGTGACTTGATTGGGATACCCGCAAATCGTCGCCTTGCAGAAGCGACACCTGAAGCGAAGATCGCAAAGACGAAGGACCTTCAGGCGGGTGGAAAGAGCGTCTTGATGATCGGAGATGGCGTCAACGATGCGGCAGCGCTAGCGCAAGCAGACCTCTCCATGGCAATGGGCACTGGAACCGATACCGCGATTGCATCTGCAGATATCACTGTGATGCGGCCAGAACTTCGAGGAGTGATCGACTCGCTCAAACTCTCACGGAAGACGCTCTCGACGATTCGTGGCAACCTTCTTTGGGCTTTCCTTTACAACACCATCGGCATACCAGTTGCTGCGGTCGGACTTCTCAACCCGATGATCGCAGGTGGCGCTATGGCGCTCTCGAGCCTCTTCGTGGTGCTCAATTCATTGCGACTTCGCAATGCGCTCAAGTAAGTCACTGGCTCAGCCTTTCTGCTCCTTCTAGCGATCACGAGAGGCAAGGAAGAAAGTGCTGGCGATGATGACCGCTGGGATGGCGTTCCATCTCTCATCGGGTGAGCGTGAGATCAATTGTGTGAAGGTGCTGAGAAGGAAGAGAACTCCTAACCACTTCGCCACCTTCCGTTGACGGGTAGTGGCATCGCCATAGAGGGTCACGAGGAATCGCATCAGAAGCAATGTGCCAACAGCCATCGCAAGGTAAATGACCCTTATCGCCACGGGGAACTCATCAAATTGTCCACCTGCAGCCCTGGTCCTGACCCAGTCCAAGTCGAGGGAGACCGATACAAGGATTGCCACATTCACCGCGAGAGCGGCTTCAGCAAACAAGAAAGGAATCAAGCGAAGGCGTGACTTACTAGCCATACAAGCGATTGTGACGCATCAACCAATCTCTGTCTACGACCAAGCGAAGTTTGAATGCGAGTCGTATCAATCTTGGTAGCGGGGGCAGGATTTGAACCTACGACCTCTGGGTTATGAGCCCAGCGAGCTACCGAGCTGCTCCACCCCGCGTCGGTAAGGCGCGATAGTAGCGGTTATCGGTTCTGTGCCGAAATCGCTGCTTGGATCGCAGACTTCAGACGCTCCTGTGCGCGCCCATAAGCGGTGAAATCTCCCGCTTTGAGAGCAGCATCAGCATCACGAAGCGCTTGTTGAGCACTTCGAAGTGCGGCTTGAAGCGAAGCATTCGTCGTCCCAGATTCAGTTCCAGTCGTGCCACCTGTCTCACCTTGTGACTCGACTCCTGTTCCCAGTGACTTACCACTATCTCCACCGAAGACCTGGTCGAGCGCACCCTTCACAGTGTCGGCGAATCCGATCTGGTCTCCGAAGGAGACCAAGACTTTCTGGAGCAATGGATAGGCAGCAGTGTTCGCAGTCGCTTGGACATAGACCGGCTGTACGTAAAGGAGTCCACCACCAACCGGAAGCGTCAAGAGATTTCCAAGTACGACATTTGCACCGCCTTGACGCAATAGTGAGAGCTCAGTTGCGACCTCAGGTTTAGCTTCGAAGTTCGATGCGACCTGTGCCGGTCCAGCAAGGTTCGTGGAGCGTGGAAGTACAAGGACCGTCCACTTTCCGTAGGCCTCACCAGGATCGGAGTTGACGACTGCGAATGCGGAGAGATTCTCACGACCACCGCGAGGCACGAACGGTGTGGAGATTGAGAAGCTTGGCTTCTTCTCCCCTGGCAATTGCAGCGTGTAGTAGTACGGCGGTTGAGAGCCAGCATTGGCACCAAGGGTTGAAGGGTCAC
>CAYORK010000015.1:0-2857 GCA_964406345.1 uncultured Actinomycetes bacterium
GTCTTCGGTCAGATGGATGAGCCACCAGGGACACGTCTTCGCGTCGCGCTCTCTGCCTTGACCATGGCCGAGTACTTCCGCGATGTGCAGAAGCAGGACGTTCTCCTCTTCATCGACAACATCTTCCGTTTCACCCAGGCAGGTTCTGAGGTTTCGACCCTCCTCGGTCGTATGCCATCTGCGGTGGGTTACCAGCCAACTCTCGCTGACGAGATGGGCGTGCTCCAGGAGCGCATCACTTCGACCCGTGGTCACTCGATCACATCGATGCAGGCGATCTATGTACCTGCCGATGACATCACCGACCCAGCGCCACACACCACCTTCACCCACTTGGATGCGACCACAGTTCTCTCTCGTCCGATCTCCGAGCTCGGTATCTATCCTGCGGTGGATCCACTCGATTCCACCTCGCGCATCCTCGATCCGCGATACATCGGCGAGAACCACTTCCGTGTCGCGAACCGCGTCAAGCAGATCCTGCAGCGTTACAAGGATCTACAAGACATCATCGCGATCCTCGGTATCGACGAACTCTCCGAAGAGGATCGCATCCTCGTCGGCCGTGCACGTCGTATCCAGCGCTTCCTCTCACAGAACACCTTCGTTGCGAAGGTCTTCACCGGAATCGATGGATCATTCGTCACGCTCTCCGAGACGATCGCAGCTTTCGATGCACTTGCCAACGGCGACTACGACCACATCCCAGAGCAGGCATTCTTCATGTGCGGTGGTCTGGATGATGTCGAGCGCAAGGCAGCGGAGTTGGCTAAGGCCTAAGACCCATGGCACAACTTCGAGTCGAATTGGTCTCACCTGAGAAGAGGGTGTGGAGTGGGGATGCGAGCATGGTCTCAGCGCGCACCCTCGAAGGCGATATCGGTATATTGCCGAACCACGCCCCACTCTTCGGTGTCCTTGCCGATGGAATGGTGCGAATCAAAGCGACCGACGGAAGCGAGACCACATTCAATGTCCACGGTGGATTCATCTCAGTTGCGAACAATCGAGTCTCGATCCTCGGAGAGAGCACGGACTAAGCGAAGTCTCCTCTCGTTATCCGCGTTCGGGATGGCGCTCGCACTTCCGCTTTCCCTGATCGGTACAAGTGCCTATGCACACATCCCACTTCGCCTCTCAGCGGTAGATCGAGAGAGTTCTGTTGCTCCGATCATCATTGACGGCACCATCTCATTCGCTGTCTACGCCGACTTCACCAGTGAAGATCTCAAGAACAGCAAACGGCAAGCAATCCGACATGTCCGGTTCCTTCATCGCACGGGTGAGACTCTGAAGATGGAGTACTTGATCCCCGATACGGTAGAGATGCGAAAGATGAAGAAATCTCAATTGCCGAAGGTGAGCATCACCTCGCCGAGCGGCAAGGTCGAGCGACTGGTCATCAACGAGCGGACTCGCTTCTCGAAGCCTTACTTGCCTCAGGATTACTTCTATCTCTCCCGTATTAGTCGGAACGCAGAAGCGGGGGTCTACACCGCAACTATTAGAGCAGGACGGGCATCATCAGCGCTCGTCGCCATTGGTTATCAGGAAGTCCCTGGCGAGGTGCTTCGGTTCGGATCCTCCAGTGGCCTCTGCCCAGTTCCGACGAGAGCGAGCTCGGCAATCGCGGAGCCTGTCGCAGACCAGTTGATCGGCATGAGCGAGGCTGCAGCAAGGCTCTGTGCCGAAAGCAACAACTGGGGTTATCGCATCGGCGAGAGGGATGGCGAGTTCTTCCCCTTGACCAAGGACTATCGGATCGACCGGATAACGGTTTCCATCAAGAGTGGACTGGTCACTGATGTGATTGTCGGGTGAACGAAGTGAACGCATCAATCGCTCGAGATCGATGAAGGTGAAGAATGAGAGTGGAGAACAGGTCACGCCTAGAGGGCGTTTGATCGCTTCACATCGCCAGGGCTGCTTGCGAGTCTGAAACCTGTGCTCTTGATGACATCAATCACGTCCGGACCACCGTTGCGCTTGATTTTCATCCGTAGTTGGTGGACATAACTCTCCATCGACTTCGCCTCCTGGCGTAAGGCGGCAATCGCATCCAAGACCTGTTCCTTAGGGAAGATTCGTTGCGGATTCTCCATCAGTAGTTGGAGGAAATGGAATTCCGAATTGGTCAGGAGTATCTCTCGCTCACCGATCTTGAAGAGATGTTCCGCCAAGTCAAGAGTGAGGTTCTCCCACGTCAGCAAGGTCTTTCGCGGGGCTCGCTGACTCTCGCCTCGCTTGTATTGCTGCGTAACACGTGAGGAGAGGATGCGTGCCTCTATCGGCTTGGTGACGTAATCATCTGCGCCAGCGCCGAGAGCCAACTCCTCATCGATCAGCTCTCCTCGTCTCGTGATCATCAGGATCGGAACCGTTGAGGCAGCTCGAATCTGTCGGCAGACGGTGAGGCTCTCTAGAGGGGCATGTCCGAGATGGATCATGACGATGCTGTAATCGCGTACAGCGAAGAGTTCACGCGCTTGTTGAGCTGAGGAGACATCGAAGACGGTGAATCCCATCACCTCAAGTTGTAACTTGATCGCGAGCCTGTCCTTGGCGTCATCCTCGACGAGCAATGCGTTGGGACTCTGCAGCTCTTCATTCATCATCTGAACTCCTCACACTCGAGGCTCTTTTCAGATATCTAGCCACGGAAGAATGAAAGCATATAAGAGTCAAGAACTTTGACAGGTCAAACGTTCATCAGTCGAACACGTTTCCTTGCTCTACTAGTAGGTTCGCGGCACCCTCATCGCCATCAGTAAAGCCGAAGCACTCGCAGAGGCAGCACGAGGACAGCACGAGGACAGCACGAGGACAGCACGAGGACAGCACGAGGACAGCACGAGGA
>CAYORK010000015.1:2957-8088 GCA_964406345.1 uncultured Actinomycetes bacterium
CAGCACGAGGACAGCACGAGGACAGCACGAGGACAGCACGAGGACAGCACGAGGACGGGAGGCGATCGTGATCCATCATCTCTCACGCATCGCAGATCATCTCTCCACCGTCCCCACTTTTGATGAAGCGATCGAAGGGATCGCGATGTTTGTATGTGTCTCTGGGCGTCCCTCTCGAATCTATCTTGCGAAGATCGAGCGCGACTTACAGATCTCCCATCTGGCGGATGTCGGATTCGAAGCTGGATTCTCTGGCCATCAGTCCTATGGCGAGATGGTCGCGAATCAGTTGATGATCGGCCATCCATCACATCACTCCCTGGTCTTCATGGAGCACGACCACGACTACCAGCTGAGATTCAAGGCCACCTTTGGAGTAAGCGATCAGGAGAGTTGGAAGTGCACCATTCTGATGGCGATCTCACCACTTCACGTCGCCTCCCTCTCTCTTCACACGATTACTCCAGAGGATGTTGATACTGTCAACTACTTCAATGCCATTCGTTCAATGCTCTTGCTCTTCTTGAAATCACAGAGGGAGCCGGTGACGAGAGGCTCGAATAGGAGGACAGCAATCGCTCCAGAAGGCCCGGAGAGAAAAATGAACATGACGGCTCTCACCGAGCGTCAGAAACTCATCTTACGGATGATCGAGTTGGGAGATACCAACAGCACCATCGCAGAACGTATGGGTTACTCCGAGTCGCTCATTCGTCAGGAAACGATCACGATCTATCGAAAGTTGGGAATCACAGGGCGTAAAGACCTAAACACGGGCAGATAGAGCAGTACACCCACTCGCCCGTCCTAGATCGAAGAAGTGGGTCTCAATCGAGACGGGTCACATCCGCGCCAAGTGAGCGAAGTTGCTCGGCGAAGTTCGGGTAACCGCGATCGATGTGGAATCCACCCTCGACGACCGTCACGCCATCAGCGACGAGAGCAGCAATCACAAGACCTGCTCCTGCGCGGATATCGGTAGCCACGACCGGAGCTGACGAGAGTCGATCGATACCGAAGGTCGCGGCATGGTGGCCATCCACCTTGATTTGAGCGCCGAGACGTAGCAATTCGTTGACGAATATGAAGCGTGACTCGAAGACGTTCTCAGTGACGATCGCGTCACCCTCTGCGATCGAGTTCATCGTGATGATGAAAGGTTGAAGATCGGTCGGGAATCCAGGGTAGGGCAGAGTCGACACGTCGATTGCGCGCGGTCTTCGCTCCATCCGCACTCGCACGCCATCGGACGTTGTGGTCACGACTGCGCCAGCGCTGGTGAGTTTCTCCAAGGGCACTTCAAGGTGTGATGGATCGCAACCATGGATTGAGATATCACCTTGAGTGATGGCAGCAGCGAAGGCCCAGGTACCAGTGACGATGCGATCGGGGATGGTGGTGTGCCTGGTCGGCGTGAGTGATTCGACGCCTCGAATCGTGATTGTCGGAGTTCCGAGGCCTTCGATATCAGCACCCATCGCGATGAGGAATCGACCGAGGTCGACCACGTCCGGTTCGCGCGCCGCGTTGTCGAGGACTGTGACGCCCTTGGCAAGAACGGCTGCAGTCATGATGTTCTCTGTCGCGCCGACGCTTGGGAAATCCAGTGTGATGCTCGCGCCTGTCAAACCTTCTGGCGCTTCTGCAATTACGTAACCGTGTTCGTTATGGATCTTGACCCCCATCTCTACGAGGCCTTTGATGTGATAGTCGAGACCGCGAGATCCGATCGCATCGCCGCCTGGCAATGCGACCTCCGCCTCGCCGAGTCGTGCTACGAGGGGACCCAATACATTGATGGAGGCGCGCATCTTTCGCACCAAGTCGTAGTCAGCGCGATGTGATGGAGCCTCTGGGACATCGATCTCGATCCGCGCGCTCTCGAGATCCCGGCTGATGGTGCAACCGAGTCGGGTGAGAAGTTCAGACATGATCGCAACATCGGCGATCTCAGGGACATTTCGGAGTTCACTCTTGCCAGGTGCGAGAAGCGCTGCCGCCATCAACTTCAGAACCGAGTTCTTCGCCCCAGAGACACGGACATCGCCCTTGAGATGGGCTCCACCGACGACGCGGAACTTTTCACCAAGATGGCTCGACATCACGCCGGCAATACTAGTGCGGACCATTTATCACCTCTCGAATCCCTCCTTCCCTTTGCCACGATTGGCTCGCACACCTCTACTGGAATAGGCTCGCGACATGGTTAATCTGACAAGGATCTACACCAAGACTGGTGATGACGGCACGACTTCGCTCGGTGATGGTTCAAGGACTTCGAAGAACGACCCGCGTCTTGAGGCATATGCCACCGTCGACGAGGCGAACTCGACTATCGGTGTCGTCCTAGCGACGAGTGAGATCTCGGTCGAGATCCGAGCGCTCTTGGTTCGGATCCAGAATGACCTCTTCGATGTGGGTGCAGACCTCTGCACACCGGTGATCGACAACCCACCACATGAACCTCTGCGCGTCGTCGAAGCTCAGGTGACCTTCATCGAGCAAGAGATCGACAAGTACAACGCTGATCTGGCACCGCTTCGCTCCTTCGTCCTTCCCTCTGGCACCGCTGCTGCAGCGCATATGCATGTCGCTCGCACCGTGGTTCGTAGAGCAGAACGTTGCACCTGGGATGCGATTCATTCCTTCGGTACGGGCGTCAATCCTTTGACCGCCAAGTACCTCAATCGCCTTTCCGACCTGCTCTTCGTCTTGGCACGAAGCGTCAACGCATCTCGTGGCGATGAACTCTGGGTTCCTGGCGCTAATCGCTAGCGGGAGAACTCAAGATAGCTTTTGCGGCAGCAGACTCACTTCGCTGCACCATCAGGCGTGGTCCTTCGATCGTCTGGACCAAGTTCGCTCTGATCCCTGAATCGGCTAATCGTCGTTTGAGGATCTCTCCCTCGATGTGATTGTTTGGCTCTGCGACTGAGACCAAGAGTCCATATTCGCTCTCGCTACCGATGCGAATAGGGCGCTCCACCACTGACTTACCTCGCGCGAAAGCCCATTTGAGAAGGGGGATGAGGACGAGTAACGCGAAGAAGCCACCGAATGAGGTGAAGAAGAGGGTGTTGTCGATTCCACCGAGCATCGTTGCTTAGCCGCGATCCTCGAAGGGGAGATAGGTATTACCAGATTTACCCTTCTTGCCAGAGCGATGACAGGTGACATTGATGTTGGCCACCCGAACACGATCTGCGATCGGCTCGGTACTGATCAGAAGAATCACCCGCTGCGATCGGGCATCACTTCCAGAAGTCTTGGTGGTCAATGATCCATAAGAGGTAATGGTCGCGCTATCGCTCGTCTTTGGTCCCACAACAGTCGAGAGCACCTCCCACCAGAGACACTTCTCAGCGCTTGCCACGATCACGCTGCCACAGGCGTATTGATCACAGGGCTTGATCGCCTCAAAGAGTGAGGTTCGGGCAGAGACGAGCCCTGCAAGCTCTCTCTTCGTTGGGATCTTTGCATAGATGCCGTTACTTGCAGTGAATCCCTTCGGTGGCCAACCTGGAGGTGGTGAGATCTGAGGATTGAGACGGGCCTTTCGCTCTTTCTTGGTCTCTTTCTTCTTGGCGGCCGCCTCTGCCTCGACGTTACTAGTAAGGCTCGTTGCCGTTGGGATTGCGGTGGGTATCAACAACCCAGAGCCGACGATCAAGGCAAGGAGAAGTGGTGCGGCATTGCGGCGCATCATCGTCTCCTCACTTGCGAGACCACGCGAATGTCTTCACGGCCAGGAATGTACCCACGATGGTCCAGAGAATGAGCACGATGGCGATCCGTCCTAGCTCATAACTTCCTGCGACTTCTTGGCTCGCGAAAGAGTCAGGGAGGAATACATAGCGCATCCCTTGGGTCATCCATTTGAGCGGGAAGAGTGCTGCGAATTGCTGCATCCATCCGGGAAGCTGCGAGAAGACGAAGAAAACGCCACTGAAGAATTGCAGGACGATCACGATCGGCGAGACCACTGCTGAAGCAGCGCGCCCGCTCTTCGGCACTGTGGAGAATGCGATGCCGAGGATGGCCGCAGAGATCGATCCCAATGCGATGATCCATGCGAATGCGATCCAACGAGAGGCTTCACTCGGTAACTCCAAACCGAAGAAGAGAGCACCGAATGCCAGTAAGAGGATCACCTGTAGCGACATGGAATAAAGGACTTGGATGCCCTTGCCGATGAAGAAAGCGCTCGGCGGCATCGGTGTGCCACGGAGGCGCTTGAGTGCTCCGGTATCGCGCTCCATTGGGATGGTGATGGCGAGATTCTGGAATCCTGAGTTGACCAGGCCGGAGGCGATCATCCCGGCGACGAAGTATTGACTGAAGGTCACACCGGGTGCGATCTCATCATTGAAGACCGAACCGAAGATGAAGAGCAAGATCACTGGGAATGCGATGGTGAAGACCACGGCTTCTCGAGCACGATTGAATTGCTTGATCTCGAGTAGCCCTCGTTGCAGACCGATACGAAGAGCAGTGATCATCTCGACACCTCTTCGGTGAGATCTGATCCGCTCTCACCGATCATCTCGAGATAGATCTCCTCGAGCGTCGGGCGTTTGACGGAGAGTGAGGGGATCTCGCCCTCGAACTCGGCCATCAGCTTTGCGACCATCTCGGTGGGGGAGTTGGTCTCCACCTGATGGAGTGAGCCGAATTGATCACGCCAACTCACCTTTGCCATCGCTTTCTCGCGCCCTCCCAGCGTCGTCGGTGGAGCAACTTCAAGGATGCGACCTTCTGCGATCACTCCGACTCGATCAGCGAGAGCCTCTGCCTCATCCAGGTAGTGCGTGGTCAAGAGAATGGTCGTACCTTCATCACGAAGGCTCTTGATCAACTCCCAGAAGGATCGTCGCGCTTTGGGATCGAAGCCAGTTGTCGGTTCATCCAGAAAGAGGAGCTCAGGGGAGCCGATGATGCCAAGCGCCACATCGAGGCGACGTCGTTGTCCTCCGCTAAGGGTTCGGATCTTTTGATCGCCCTTCTCAGCGAGTCCGACCGCATCGATCAAATGCTCTACATCGCGCGCTCTCGAGTAGTAATGACGAAAGTGCGAGATCGTCTCTCGGACAGTGAGATCCGGGAAGTCTGCGCTGTCTTGCAAGACGATGCC
>CAYORK010000015.1:8188-19267 GCA_964406345.1 uncultured Actinomycetes bacterium
ACTCGAGGTGATCAGATGGAAGAGCACGATGATGGGATCTTCATGGTGCGCCGCATCACAGGTTCTTCATCCACGAAGAGTTATCGCTGTCCGGGCTGCGATCAGATGATCCCGACCGCGACACCGCATATCGTCGCGTGGCTCGAGCACGATGTGGATACTCGCAGGCATTGGCACACACCTTGTTGGAGCGCTCGCGGTCGAAGGAAACCGAAGATAGAACGGACTCGCAACGCACCCAAGTATTAGTGGGGTACTAGAGGAAAGTCTTCCCTCTAACCGAGACTTCTTCCGTGGAGCATCTTGATCAATCGCACGACGAGTCGATCAGCGAAAGCGCTCCTTCGGAATGTGGTGAAGTGAAGTGGCAGTTGGAACCGCGCTTGGACGGTCGACTTCGGATATGTGAATTCAAGTAGCCCTTCTGGCCCGTGGATACGGCCGTATCCACTCTCTTTGATGCCACCGAATGGAACCGATGCGACGGCGGCGAATGAGATGACGCTATTGATCGAGACCATCCCGGAAGCGATACGAGAAGCGATCGATTCACCATTTCTCTTGGAGAAGACAGCTGCACCAAGACCATAACGAGTGGCGTTGGTGCGATCGATGGCATCGTCCATGTCTTTTGCGCGATTGATGACAAGCGTCGGACCAAAAGTCTCTTCCTGGACCGCTGCGGAGTTCTCATCAAGGTCTGTGATGATGACGGGAGAGACGTAGCGGTCACCGACTGACTCGCTTCCACCTAGTCGAAAAGTTCCACCGCTCTTCTTCGCATCCGCAAGGTGGCTGGAGATGACTTTCAACTGCGATGGCATCGTGGCAGGACCATAGTTCTTGCCCGTCTCCAACTTCTTCGCAAGTTCGACGATCAAAGCGATGAATTCCTCTGCAATGGCATCGTGGATGTAGACCCGTTCTGCGCCGATACAGGTCTGACCGGCATTCGACATCGCAGACCAGAGCGTGTTCTCAGCAGCAAGGCGAAGATCGGCATCACGATCGATGATGACCGCATCCTTACCGCCACACTCCAAGACCACCGGGATCATTCGTTCAGCGCAAGATGCGGCGACTTTCTTTGCCGTACGTGTCGATCCAGTGAAGGCGACTTTGTCGACCGCGCTCTCCGTGAGGAACTTGCCTGTCTCCGGAAGACCGGGGACAACTGTGAAGAGGTCTTCGATCGGCGAGACCTTTGCGAAGGAATCTGCCAGCCAGACGGCAACTCCTGGTGTGTACTCACTTGGCTTCAAGACCACGGCGTTACCGGCGGCAAGGGCATATGCGATTGAACCCATCGGAGTGAAGACCGGATAGTTCCAAGGACCGATCACGCCGACGACTCCGTAGGGCTTGCGCTCTACAGTCGCTCGCATGTTCAGCATCAAGAGTCCCGGTCGACGTCGTTGTGGCGCAAGGACGAACTCGAAGTTCTTCGCAGCCCATGCGAGGTGACCTATCGCCAATGTGAACTCAAGCGTGGCATCCGAGAGTGGTTTACCAGTCTCTTCGAAGACCCACCGCGCTCCTTCATCGATGTGATCCGTCAGGTACTTCGCCCACTTGAGAAGGATGCGTCGACGCGCACGTGGCGATAGCGATTGCCAGTGCAGCGAAGCGATCTTCGCGCGATTGACCGCACGTTCGACATCCTCGCGAGAGGAATTCGGATAGCTAGAGACTTCGAGGCCGGTAGCAGGATTGATCGTGCTGAATGACGTTGGGCTCACAAGCAGAGATACTATGCCTCGTGTCCGATAATGCGCAGAAGGAGATCATCAGACCGAGTACGGTCCTGCCTTCGAAGCGTGAAGTGATCACGATCCATACTGCCGATGGCCTCGACCTGATCGGCGAAGTGGCAGAGCCACTCACTCCTGCCGTTGCGACCCTACTGACACTCCATCCACTGCCAACTCATGGCGGCATGATGGATAGCCATCTCCTCGCGAAAGCGGCCAATCGTCTTCCTGCGATGGCTGGTATCCGTATCGTGCGCTTCAACACTCGCGGAACGGAGAGCGCCCTTGGCAAGAGTGAGGGTGAGTTTGGCGGAGGCGAGAGTGAGAAGTTTGATGTTGAAGCGGCGATCGCGTACGCCACGAGTCGTTTCCCAGATCAACCACTGTGGGTATTGGGTTGGTCCTTCGGCACTGATCTCGCACTTCGCTATGCCAGAGATCCGAGGGTGAAAGGACTCATTCTCTTGAGCCCGCCACTTCGCACTACAGGAGAGGAAGACCTGCGATTCTGGGCCGAAGATGGAAGAGCAGTCATCGCACTCATCCCAGAGTTGGATGACTATCTTCGACCCGAAGCCGCACGTGAACGCTTTTCAATCATCCCTCAGTTGAAGTTGATCCCCGTCGAAGGTGCCAAGCATCTCTGGGTGGGGGAGCCTTACGTCTATCGAGTGTTGAGTGAGATCGTGCAAGTGATCAATGGGAGCGCGTTACCGCTTCCCACCGAGTACTGAAGACTTCAGCTAACTTCGATCGCTCTTCGGAAAGACCACTTCTTCCAAGATCAGTAGTAAAGCTGCTGCCAAAGGTACTGCGAGGATGGCACCGACCAATCCGAAGAGAGTCGAACCGAGAAGTGCCGCGATGATCGTGACGATTCCGGGGATCGAAAGCGACCGCTTCATGATTCGAGGTACGACAAGATAATTCTCCACCTGTTGATAGACGGTGTAACCCAGCAAGGCTGCGAGTGCGGTCCCCGGGGAGACGGTCAGCGCGACCAGAGTGAAGATCGTCGCCCCAATGAAGTGACCGACGAGCGGTATCAATCCCGCGAAGAAGACGACCATGCCAAGAGCCGCTGCGTAGGGAACCTTGATGAGTAGTCCATAGCCGGTGATGAAAAGTGCGGCAGTCGCCGCAATCACGATCTGGCTGCCGACGAAGACACCGATTCGATAGGTGATCGCATCTCCGATGGCGCTCACGCGTTCACGCCTTGAAGCAGGAGCAAGTCGATAGAGGACTTGTAGGAACTTTGGAAGCGAAGCCATGAAGTACAAAGTCAAGACGAAGAGGGTGAGGATCGCGAATGTTCCTGAGATCACTGTCCTTCCGACTCCGATCACGCCTCCGAAGAGAGTCGTGAATAGTTGGCCATCAGCGACGGATTCGTTCGCCCACTTTTCTAGGTTATCTACGACGCCATACTCCGCATTGATGGAAGCAATCTGGCGATTCTCAGTCAATTGCGCGATCGTCTCAGGAAGGGTATTGATGAAACTCTCTACCTGTCTTATCACTGGTGGTATGACGAGCCATGAGAAGAGAAGTGCGGTCGCGATCACTGAAAATGCGACGGTGGCAATCGCCGCTACGCGTCTCATTCCTCGCTTGACTTGGAATTCGATCAAGGGATTGAGACCTGCTGCGAGGAAAATCGAGATGATCAAGAGGATGAAGACATTGCTCGCCGATGCGAGTGCTTGAAGGAGTGTGATTGCGACGAGAGCACCACTCGCTGCGAGGAATCCGAAGTAGAAGGGGTGAGAAGTATTGATGGGACGGCCCGGTGTTCCAAGAGAGGTCACACCCTCAGTACTTTTTTTCTTTCGTTCCGCCACATCCGCATCTTAGAGTCAATTCCTCGAGCCACCTGGTTGCTCGCTAGGATCGTCGCGTGCTGAACTCGTCATCCTCTCTCAACATCAGAGGACTTGGTGAGGAGATCGCATCGCTCTCACACCTTCCGTGGTCGATTCCACTAGAGCAGTGGCCCGAGGATGAGACCCTCGCCCTGCAGCGCGGAATCTCGCGTCACGTCGTCCGCTTGGTGCGTGCACCTGGCTTTGAGGCGAGGGAGGCTCAAGGCCTAGATCACGAGATTTATGCGGTGAAAGAGACCATCTCCGAGATCGCAGAGCGCGAGTATCAGATCCTTCGTGAGTTGAGCCATCGAGGGGCGCCTGCGGTCGAACCCGTCGCCGTCGTCGAGGGTCGAAGCGATGCGAAGGGCGAGGAGCTACCTGCAGCCCTTGTCACGAGATTCCTTCCCTTTTCCTCTCCCTATCGAGTGATCCTGAGCGGCGCGCTCGGTGGCAAGGTCACGGGATTTGAGATCGAGAAGATGGCAAGTGCGCTGGCTCTTCTCCTAGTAAGGCTCCATCTCTTGGGTTTCTGGTGGGGGGATTGCTCACTCTCCAATACTCTCTTTCGTCGAGATGCAGACAGTTTTGCCGCTTACCTCGTCGATGCAGAGACCGGAGAGTTTCATCAAAGCCTGAGTAAAGGCCAGCGCGAACATGATCTCGAGATCGCTCATTTCAATGTCGCAGCCGAACTCGAGGACATCTCACTCTCCGATGTGATCTATCCAGGGCTTGATCCGATTCGCGCAAGTGACGCGGTCATCCGTCGCTATCGACGGTTGTGGAGCGCGATCACAGAACCTCGCTCACTCGATGCCAGCGATAGGCAGGCAGTCGAGCGTGCGATGCGCACGGTGCAAGACCTTGGTTTCGCAGTAGAGGAGGTGGAGATTTCTTTCGGCGAAGATGGCCAACACCTCAACTTCACTCCGAAAGTGGTCGCTGCCGATTACCACAAGGTGCGCATCTTCGAATTGATGGGGCTTCAGGTGGAGGAGTTCCAAGCGAAGCGGCTTCTCGCCTCCTTCGATCGTTACTACTCTCGAATCAAGGAGCCACGCCCTTCGCGTGAAGAGGTGGCACGAGTTTGGCTCGAAGAGGTCTTCCGTCATGTCGTGGATCAAGTACCCACATCACTGCGCGGTCGCATCGAAGATGCCCAACTCTTCCACGAGGTCTTGGAGCACCGTTGGTACCTCGGCGAGAAGGCGGGACGCGATGTCGGTTTGGAGTTCGCAACGAAGGATTACATCGCTTCGATCCTGCCCTCGCGAATGGACTCTGGAACTCTCAGCAATCAACTGGATTAGTGCGGCGAAGTGGCAGGCGTGGACCCGAAGGACGGTGAAGAGAGGTGCAGGTCACACCAGTGCCAATGGAATTCGGCGGTTTGGAGGATGGATGCGAGTGGGAGACGAGAAAGTTGAGAGAATAAGGCAGTGAGTGCTCCTGGCATGGGAAATCAAAAGTTCGGCGGCCTACCAAAGGGATTCGCTCGCGCCATCGATCTCTCATCTCTCGCTCGCCCAACCTCTTCAGCGTCATCGACTCCGGCGGCAGATGGATCACGCGGAGCAAGCGTCATCGTCGACGTCACCGAGAATAACCTCGTCTCAGACTTCATCGAGTACAGCAAGAAGGCCCCAGCGTTCATCTTCATCTGGTCCTCACGCGCCAAAGGTTCTCGCGAGATGCTCGACACCCTCGACCGTCTGGCACAACGCGATAACGGAGCTTGGCGCCTTGGAGCGATCTCCTTCGATTCACAACCAGAACTTGCATCAGCGCTCAGAGTCACCGCCATCCCCGCTGCGGTCGCGTTGATCAATGAACAAGTCCTTCCTATCCCGCAATTACCTCCAGAAGAGGCCTCGCTTCGCATGATGATCGATCGGATCCTCGAAGTCGCAGCGCAACAAGGACTGACGATCTCGAGGGATGGGGCTTCTAGCGAGAGTGAGGGCGGTCTGACCGCTCCGAGCGATCCAGAGGAAGATGAGGCCTATGCTGCGATAGAACGCGGCGACTTCACATCGGCAGCAGGTGCATACAAGCGACTCCTTGCCCGCAAACCGAATGATGCTCTTGCGATGCAGGCACTTGCGCAATGTGAGTTGATGATCCGAACCGCCTCGCTCGACCCCAAGACGTCGATCGAGGAGGCTTCCAGTAATCCCGATGATCTCGATCTCGTCATCAAGGCGAGCGATATCGAGGTAGTGATGGGTCAGATGGAGGCAGCCTTCTCGCGCCTCATCACCTTCATCAAGAACCATCCTGGTGATGAACGAAAGAGGGCTCGAGAGCACCTATTGACGCTCTTCTCGGTAGTACCCCCGGAGGATCCGATCCTGCTCAAGGCTCGAAGAGATCTAGCGAGCGCACTCTTTTGAGAAATTTCCCACGAAGCGAACGCTTCGCTCTCACCACACTCTTCTTCACCTTCGGGTTCTTCGTGATGGCCTTGGCACCACGTTTCCCTGATTTGAAGGCGAACCTTGGCGTCACCTACGGAACCTTCGGAACGTTGGTCGGCGTGGGAACCCTCGGTGCCTTCACTGCGCTGATGACGATGGGACACATCATCCACAAGGTCGGAACCTTCCCGGTCCTCTTCGGTAGCACGCTCTCGATGATCGCGATGTTCGTCATCGTCTCCAATACTTCGAGTTCTCTCGTCTTCCTCATCTCCAATGTCGTCTTCGGAATGTCGTGGGCTTCGTATCACATCTCGGTCAACACCCAATCGCTCCATCAGCAGAGGATCTATGGCACCAATGTGCTGCCATTCCTTCATGGAATGTGGACCACGGGGGCTGTGACGACTGCGATCATCGCTGCGATTATCGCTGACTTCGTCGACTTCAAGCTCCACATGAACATCGTCGCAGCAATCTCTGCCGTTGTGCTCCTCTCCACGATCTGGTGGATGCGCCCACTCTGCATCCCGGCATCGGAGGTGCATGATGAAGATGGCGCCATCGGATTCGTTGAGATGATCAAGTCCTTCCGCATCGACTGGACCCTCACGGCTGCCTACATGTCGATCCTCGCTGTCGAAGTCTCGGTAGGGGACTGGGGTGCACTCTTTAGCCGTGATGTGCTTGGCGTGAGCAAAGGAAATGCGATCTACCCTTACATCGTCTTCATGTCGGCGATGATCATCGGAAGGGTCGGATTCCAACGCTTCATGCGCGGTCGTGATGAGATCAATGTTGTGAAGTCATTCATCATCTATGGCGGCATCTTCTTCACTGGCTTCATCTCACTCACCCCTATTGCGATGAACTACTCGACCGATCTCGCTTTTATGCTCCTGCTCCTCGGGCTCTTCGCAGGGGGACTCGGATCCTCATTCCTTGGGCCATACCTCTTTTCCTTCGCAGCGAAGCGAAGCTCTCGTCCGGATAGCGTCGCTCTTGCTGAATTGAGTGCGACCAATACTGCCCTTACCTTCCTATTCAAACTCGTGATCGCTTGGATCGCTGAGGCAGCAGGACTTGTCTTCGCACTCTTGATACCCGGTGTGCTCTTCTTCTTCGTCGTCTTCTACATCAAGCGTCTTCTTGTGACTACCGCGAAACCAAAGTCCTAAGCCAGAGAAGCGTTAGTCGCGAGCGAACCAGAGCGTCGCAAGTGGCGGTAGGACGATCTCCAGGAAGTCCCCACCTTGCATTGGCGTTATCGAATCCTTGTTTCCCATCCCGGTACCACCCAGCTCCATGGCATCACTGTTGAAGATCTCTCGCCATCGACTCCTTGGATCACTCAGCCCCGTGGTTGGGATTCGGTAGTGATGATGTGGAACAGGGGAGAAGTTGGTTACTGAGATGATCTCCTCCCCACTTCGAGACCTCCGGAGAAATGCCAGAGAGTTGCCTGCAGCATCGTCGCCGACCAGCCAGTGAAAACCTTCCGGTGAGTCATCGAGGTCCCAGAGTGGGACGCTCTCGCGGTACCTTTGATTCAATCTGCTAACCGTCTTCTGGATCTGAGCGTGTTCGTCATATTGGGTCAGATGCCAATCAAGTGAGGCAGATTCTTTCCATTCATCGTTCTGCGCAAACTCATCTCCCATGAAGATCAATTGCTTTCCTGGATGAGCCCACATGTATCCATAGAGCGCACGGAGAGTCGCCATCTTCTGCCAGCGGTCACCAGGGAACTTGTTGACTAGAGATCCCTTCCCATGGACTACCTCATCGTGCGAGAGCGGGAGGATGTAGTTCTCACTCCATGCATAGAGGATGGAGAAGGTGATCTCGTTGTGGTGATGCTGCCTATGGACTGCCTCGCGACCGAGGTAATGCAAGGTGTCATGCATCCACCCCATGTTCCACTTGAAGCCGAAGCCAAGGCCGCCATCGACGGTTGCGCGCGTGACTCCACTCCATGCTGTCGACTCTTCGGCGATCATCATCACGCCCGGGAAATTGCGATAGGCGAGAGCTGTCGTCTCTTGCAGCAGACGGACTGCCTCCCAGTTCTCGCGGCCACCACCTTCATTGGGAAGCCACTCGCCATCTTTCCGCGAGTAGTCGAGATAGAGCATGGAGGCGACCGCATCGACTCGGAGCCCATCGATATGGAATTCATCGAGCCAAAAGAGAGCACTTGCGATGAGGAAGTTCCTCACCTCGTTTCGCCCGTAGTTGAAGATCAGAGTTCCCCAATCAGGATGCTCTCCCTTCCTTGGATCCTCGTGCTCGTAGAGAGCGGTGCCATCGAAGCGTGCAAGTGCCCACTCATCCTTTGGAAAGTGGGCAGGCACCCAGTCCAGGATCACTCCGATGCCGAGGGAGTGAAGATGATCGATCATGAACTTGAGATCATCGGGTGTCCCAAAGCGCGAAGTGGGCGCGAAGTATGAGGTGACCTGATAGCCCCACGAAGGTGAGTAGGGATGCTCGCATACCGGCAAGAGTTCGACATGTGTGAATCCGTGTTCGATCAGGTACTCACCGAGTTGGGTCGCGAGTTCTCGATAGGTAAGGCCTGGTCGCCATGAACCAAGATGGACTTCGTAGATGGAGACGGGAGATCGCCAAGGTTCGAACCCTTTGCGCTGATCCATCCAATCGCTATCGCGCCACTCGTATTCACTTCGCCAGATCACCGATGCAGTCAACGGCGGCACCTCTGTCGCTTGCGCCATGGGATCGGCATGATCTACCCAGCGATCATCCTTGCCTTGAATGGCGAACTTGTAGCGCGAACCTCTACCGATATCGGCAATCGTGATCTCCCAGATCCCACTCTCTCCGAGGGAGCGCATCGGATCCTTCGAACGATCCCACGAGTTGTGATCACCTATGAGTGAGATGGCACGAGCATTCGGTGCCCAGACGCGAAAGCAAGTCCCAATGAGTTCACCGGTGGTTGAGAACTGCTCGTGTGCACCAAGGAATTCCCAGAGTCTTTCGTGGCGGCCTTCTCCGATCAGGTGAAGATCCAGCTCACCCACAGATCACCGCCTTCTGGTCTTCAACGAGGTAAGGAAAGAAGTCACGCGAGCGTACAGATATGAGCAACCCGTCCGTAAGGAGTAGAGCCGTTTTTCTCCTGCGGATCGATGCGTACTCGCGTGGAACGGTGCCAGGTATGACGCTTGCCATCGAGTTGATCGATGACCTCGAAGGAATCCTTCTCGATCCCTAAGACCCACATCTCCCAATCGATCCTTGCTTCCACCGCTTGTACTGGATCGAGATTGACGACTACGAAGACCACGTCATCTCCCTCGCGTTTCGAGTAGGCGATGACCTTCTCTGAGTCGGTGGGATGGAAGTGAAGGTTCCTCAGTCGTTGAAGCGCTGGGTGTTGGCGTCTTAGCTCATTGATCCGAGTGATCAGTGGTGCCAAAGTCGCACCAGTTCGTGCTGCGCCATCCCAATCACGAACCTTGATCTCGTACTTCTCCGAATCGAGGTACTCCTCTTTGCCCTCACCGAGAGGCGCATGTTCGAAAAGCTCATAGCCGGCATACATTCCCCATGACGGCGTCATCGTCGCCGCAAGAATCGCACGGATCGCGAAGATGTTGGGATCTCCGCTCTGGAGGTGAAGGGGGAGGATGTCTGGGGTGTTGACCCAGAAGTTCGGCCGGAAGAAGTGCGCACTCTGATGAGCGACCTCACGTCCGTACTCGACCAACTCATCCTTCGTCACTCGCCAGGTGAAGTAGGTATATGACTGTTGGAATCCCGCCTTTCCGAGAGCATGCATCATCGGAGGCCTGGTGAATGCTTCGGAGAGGAAGATGATCTCTGGGTGATCGCGATTGATCGTTTCGATCAATTCCTGCCAGAAGTGGACTGGTTTGGTGTGCGGATTGTCGACGCGAAAGAGCGTGATTCCTTCAGCGATCCAGTGCTTGACGATACGTACGATTTCGGCGAAGAGTGCGGGGTAATCGTTGTCGAAGTTGATCGGGTAGATGTCTTGATACTTCTTCGGTGGATTCTCCGCGTATGCGATCGTGCCATCGCTTCGCTTTGTGAAGAACTCTTCGTTGCTCTTGACCCAAGGATGATCCGGAGATGCCTGGAGCGCGAGGTCGAGAGCGATTTCGATGCCAAGGGAGCGCGCTGACTTCACGAAGTCGCGGAAGTCGGCGAGCGTTCCAAGTTCTGGATTGATCGCATCATGGCCGCCAGCCTCATTCCCAATTCCCCATGGCACACCTGGGTCGTCCTTCGTAGCGGTGAGGGAGTTGTTCTTTCCCTTGCGGTGTGAATGACCGATCGGATGGATGGGAGGGATATAAAGGACGTCGAAACCCATCGTCGCGATCTCAGGAAGTCTTTTCGATGCGCTCTTGAAGTTGCCCGAGATGATGCTGCCATCTTTCGCTCTTGTGGCTCCCTCGCTTCGCGGGAAGAACTCATACCAACTTCCGACGAGTGCGCGCTCACGTTCGACCTTGACCGGGAATCGCTCCGAGATGCTCTCAAGCTCGCCACTCTTCGCTGAGATCGCGAAGAACCAGAGACCGATGCGGTCGGCACTGATCTCCATTTCGAATCGATCAGAGACGCCGAAGACCGGGCGCATGGGGTGTTTCGAGAAGAGTTTTCCGGCGGGGTCATAGAGGAGGGCTGAAACTTCTATCTGTTCATGACCTTCACGGATCACTGTCGCGGAGACAGTGAACTTCTCATGCGGGATCGCTTTGATTCCGACGAATTGCCGGCCGAAGTAGACGGTCGGCGCGACATCGATGATCGGCAAGCGACCGATCATCCAGATCCTTCGGTGTTTCCTGGGTCGGCAGCGGCGACATCATCGAGCTTGTATCGCTCGAGAGCCTTATGCAGGACCTTCGACTTCACATCACCACTCTGGACGAGTTGGGTGAGGGTGGCGACGACGATCGACTCAGCATCGACCTTGAAGTGACGGCGAAGAGCGCCACGAGTGTCAGAGAGTCCGAAGCCATCGGTGCCCAGTGAGAGGAATGG
>CAYORK010000015.1:19367-27422 GCA_964406345.1 uncultured Actinomycetes bacterium
GGTGCTTTGGAGTAGAGATAGATGCCTCTGAGTAAGCCATCGACGTCGAGGTTAGTCGGCTCTGCAGGTTGAAGGTAAGGCTCGTTGTAGACAGTGAGGTAATACATGATGTTCTCGCTCTTCTCACCATACATACGGCGCAGACCATCCTTGATGATGTGCCCGACCTCGAATGCGAATGCGGGGTCATAAGCGACGATCGCTGGGTTGGTCGAGGCGAGAAGATGTGAGTGGCCATCTTCGTGTTGGAGTCCTTCTCCATTGAGCGTGGTTCGTCCAGCGGTCGCTCCCATGATGAATCCACGAGCCATCTGATCCGCCGCTGCCCAGAAAGCGTCACCCGTTCGTTGGAATCCGAACATGGAGTAGAAGATGTAGACCGGGATCATCGGTTCATCGTGCGTGGAATAGGAAGTACCGACCGCAGTGAATGAAGCGGTAGAACCAGCCTCATTGATTCCTTCATGCAAGATCACGCCATCGGTTGCTTCCTTGTAGGAGAGCATCAACTCACGGTCGACCGAGGTGTAGCGCTGACCATGAGGAGAGTAGATCTTCATGGTTGGGAAGAGTGAGTCCATGCCGAAGGTGCGGGCTTCATCCGGGATGATCGGAACGATCCGCGAGCCAAGTCCTTCAGCCTTAGTGAGATCCTTGAGCAAGCGCACGAATGCCATCGTGGTCGCGACCTCTTGATTGCCGGAACCACGCTTGACCACTTCATAATGTGAATCAGCCGGCAACGGTAGTGGCCGCGATGCGCTGCGGCGCTTTGGTAAGGATCCGCCGAGTTCCCGGCGACGATCCATCATGTACTGATACTCCTCGGAGTCTTTTCCGGGGTGGTAGTACGGAGGCAGATATGGATCGAGTTTGTCGTCTGCAATCGGGATGAAGAGGCGATCGCGGAATTCCTTGATATCTTCTAGGGTCATCTTCTTCATCTGGTGAGTCGAATTTCGTGATTCGAAGTGAGAGCCAAGAGTCCAACCTTTGATCGTCTTCGCAAGGATCACCGTCGGGCGTCCTTGGTGGGCAACCGCTGACGCATAGGCAGCGTAGAGCTTCTGATAGTCGTGACCGCCACGCTTCAAATTCCAGATCTGGTCATCGCTCCATCCGGCCACCATCGCAGCAGTTCTCGGATCCTTACCGAAGAATTGCTCACGAACATAAGCGCCATCTTCCGCTTTGAAAGTCTGGAAGTCGCCATCAGGTGTGCGATTCATCAACTCGACGAGCGCGCCATCGCGATCCTTGGCGAAGAGCTCATCCCATTCACGGCCCCAAACGACCTTGAGAACGTTCCACCCAGCGCCACCGAAGAGCGCTTCGAGCTCTTGGATGATCTTTCCATTTCCACGGACCGGGCCATCGAGTCGTTGTAGGTTGCAGTTGACGACGAAGACAAGGTTGTCGAGACCTTCGCGCGCTGCGAAAGTAAGCGCAGACACCGACTCTGGCTCATCCATCTCACCATCGCCAAGGAAGGCCCAGACACGTTGATCACTGGTGTCCTTGATTCCTCTGTTATGGAGGTAGCGATTGAAACGTGCTTGATAGATCGCATTGATCGGACCAAGTCCCATGGAGACCGTTGGGAACTCCCAGAACTCTGGCATCAATCGAGGATGCGGATAAGAAGATAGACCGCCTGCGGAATTCGAAAGTTCTTGTCGGAAACCATCGAGTTGCGCTTCACTCAATCGACCTTCAAGGAATGCGCGGGCATACATACCAGGGCTCGCGTGACCTTGGAAGAAGATCTGGTCACCACCACCTGCATGCTCTTTGCCACGGAAGAAGTGATTGAAGCCGACCTCATACATCGCAGCCGATGATGCGAAGGTTGAGATATGTCCACCGACTCCGACACCAGGTCGTTGTGCGCGATGGACGAGGAGCGCTGCATTCCAACGAATGAAGGCACGGATCCTTCGCTCGATCATCTCGTCGCCAGGGAACTTCGGTTCACGCTCTGGTGGGATCGAGTTCATGTAATCCGTGACGCGAAGGGCAGGGACGTTGATGCCCTTCTCGTGCGCTCGCTTTAGGAGCGTGAGGGCGATGTAACGGGCGCGATTGGGACCTGCGTTCTTGAGCACGGCATCGAAGGAGGCATGCCACTCCGCGGTCTCGGTGGGATCGACATCGACGAGTTGGTCTATGACGTGGTCAGGAACCTCGTTGATCTCAGATGCGCTCACGGGGCCATCTTCCCAACTGTTGAGCCACCCCCAAAATCGACCGCCTTCGAGCAGAGCCCGCCTTGCGCTTCTTGGGCAAAGGGGGTGGACTTCTCCTTGTGAATACGCCGGCCGGCGCAGGGTCAGTTTCGATGCGTCTGGGGATCCAACCTGATTGGATGATTCTCGAGATCGGCTATGGCGACGACTGTGACGATTCTCTCCGCGCCGAAGTGGCTGCCACCTGCGGGTCACCACTCCTGGAGAACGACACCTCCGATGTAGTTGACGCAGTGATCCTTTGGTGGCGAGATGGCGATGGTGATCTCGTCGACCAACTCGTCGATGCGTTGACCTATCTCACCGAGAACGGTCCGATCTGGTTGATGACACCGAAGGTGGGTCGAACCGGCCATGTCGAAGCAAGTGAGATCCAAGATGCGGCTCCCACCGCGGGCTTGAGTGTCACATCGACTATTCCGATTGCCAAGGATTGGATCGCGACCAAGATCGCCCCCCGTCATGCAAGCAAGTCAGGTCCGAACAAAAAGAAGTAGTTCAACTCCAGACAGATTTCTAAGGGAATTCCTAAGAGAAACGGAAAGAAATGCAACTCGGTGACCTCGTCCCAGACTTTGAACTCTCCAATCAACATGGAGAGAAGATCAAACTCTCCTCTTATCGAGGGAAGAAGAACGTCGTCATCGTCTTCTATCCGGCTGCATTCACTGGAACATGCACCGGTGAACTATGCGCACTCCGTGATGACTTGGCGGCCTTCAATAACGACAAGGTCGAACTCCTGGCGATCTCCTGTGACACCGCATTCACTCTCAAGGCCTTTGCGGCACAAGAGAAGTACGAATTCAATCTCCTCTCAGATTTCTGGCCCCATGGTGAGGTCTGCAAGGCATATGACGTCTTCATCCCAGAGCGCGGTTTCGCTACCCGCGGCACATTCATCGTCAACAAGGAAGGACGACTTCACTGGTCGATCGTGATCTCACCAGGAGAGGCAAGAAGCATCGACGATTACAAGGCAGCGTTAGCGGAGCTGTAGTATTCGGCTTCACTACCGGGTGGTTAGCTCAGCGGTAGAGCGCCTCGTTTACACCGAGGATGTCGGGGGTTCGAAACCCTCACCGCCCACAGGTTGAATTGTTAGAAGGTCGATCGTGGATTTTGAAGTAGAACTCAAGGCAGGAAAGCCCAATTCCCTTGGCAACACATTGAAGGTCGTGAAGTTCGTAGAGGGACATCCAACCTCCTTCAAAACGCTCACACGACTTCTTCTCCATAGGGATCCGATAATCGCGATGCGGGCGATGAATGCCGTGAAGAGGTTGATCAGGGCGGACCATGAATTCTTCCTCGATCACAAGAGGGATTTTCTCTATTCCTTCTCCAAGTCAAAGGCGAGTGTGGTGAGACTTGGATTGATCACGATCTACTTCGATTTTGGCAAGCATCTCACTGAGGTTGAGTCAAGCAAGGTGAAGACACTTACCCTCTCCTGGATGAAGGAGGCCTCTGATTGGATGGTCTTGGTTCAGGGTTTGAAGTTGTTGGAGAGACTGGCGACGAAGGACAAAACCTTGCAAAAGGATCTCCTGAAGTTGGCTCGCTCCCTCGTGAAAGATGAGCGAAAGGCGGTCTCCGGTAAGGCGCTGAAAGTCGTGGCTAGGTACTCATCACGTTGATTTGAGCAGATGATCAAGTGACTCTCTCGTATACTTCAGCGAAGTCTTGGACGATTAGCGCAGCGGTAGCGCACTTCCTTCACACGGAAGGGGTCACTGGTTCGATCCCAGTATCGTCCACGTGAAGAAATACATCAGCGTCAGTCTTACCTCAATCGTTGTTCTTCTCGTCGCCTTGCTCTTGCCTTACGGCACCTGGGCCTCGATAGGAGATCTGCCGGCGCACCCATTGGTTGTTCATGCAGTAGTGATCCTCCTGCCATTGGTGGCCCTTGGGCTCCTCATCGGCTCATGGAAAGCCACTCTCTTCGAGCGGTTTCATCTTGTTGCGATCGTCTCGACATCAGTGACGACTCTCGCAGTTGTGGTCGCAAAGTCCTCGGGAGATTCGCTCTCGGCCGCAGTGGGGTTACCTGAAGAACATGCCGAGTGGGGCAACAACCTTGTCCCCCTTGCTCTTGCCCTCGTCGGAACGACGATTCTCCTTGCCTTCTTCACTGTTTATTGGAGAGTACGCATCCTCGTACTCGTATTTCGCCCGGTCATGGCCGTACTAAGCGTTGCGGCTATTGGCATGACGATCCTGGTCGGACACTCGGGCGCAGAATCAGTCTGGAAAGACCAATATGCATCCGCCAAGGTCCCTCTTGCTCTTGGTCTCGATGATTACACCCGAGAGGAAGTTGCTCGCCACAACACTGCGACGGATTGTTGGACCATCGTCGATGGCTTCGTCTATGACGTGACGAGTTTCGCTCGAAGGCATCCTGGTGGCACAGAGAACATAGAGAAGATGTGTGGCGTCAATGCTTCAGAGGACTATCTCGATGAGCACGATGGGCAAAGAGAGCCGAAAGAATGGCTCGAGACCTTGAAGATAGGTCGACTCAAGTAGTCGCCTTGCCTTGAAGTCACTCTAGATTCTCGTCGGCCCAACTCACAATAGCGTCATAGTGGTACTGACCCAGTCCTTCGGCGACTGACTCATAGGAGTCGCGATATGGTGACGGCAAGATGTAGCTCAATGCAAGTGACTTGTAGGCCTCACGAGTCGGCTTCCAGAATCGACTACAGAACTCGTAATGCTCTTTGACGATTGCCTGCACGGAAGGATCTTCCGGGGAAGTTCCAGCCTTCATGTGATCAGCCATCGCCTCCGTGATCGATCCAAACTCGGCGGTGAATTGGCGGTTCTCTTCCTCACTGAAATCGTTTTGGAATTGCTCTGAGTGGATTCCGAACTTCACAATCTCAGAGTATCAATCAGAGTATCAATCAGAGTATCAAGATGCCCTGGAGTTGACCCCTAGGTGCTTTGCACCTTTACTAGTCCCATGTCCGAAGAATCCGGCGTGATCGATTCACAAGCCTTTCGCAAAGTGATGGCGACTTGGCCCACCGGTGTCTCCATCATCACCTGCATGACGAGTGAGAAGAATCCAGTAGGAATCCTCTGCAACTCGCTTACATCCATTTCACTGGTAAGGAAGTTGCTCCTCTGGACTGTCGATCACAATTCGGGAAGCTACTCCCATTGGGTCAAGGCGGAGAGTTGGGCCGTTCACTTCCTCGCCGACGATCAACAAGGATTGATTGAACGTTTCGCTCGTAAAGGCGTCCCCGATAAATTTGAGGGTCTTGAGTACAAGGTCTCCGACTTCGGCACTCCCGTACTTGATGGGGTGGTGGGAAGGCTTGAGTGCCGCACGACGGATCGCTTCGAGACCTTCGACCATACGATCATCCTCGGTGAGGTCATTGCAATGTCTTCGAGCGAGAAGGAACCGATGATCTTCGCTTACAGCAAGTTTCATCAGGGCCCGAAGCGGGATACCAAGTAGGAGCTTCGGAGAGCGAGAGAAGTGGCTCCTTAGGAAGAAGTGCTGTGGGAACGAACTGCTTCGGCGACTGCCTTGACCACATTGGCGTCAAAGACGCTCGGCACGATGAACGATGCATTGAGCTGTGACTCGTTGACACATGATGCAATCGCATCCGCACAGGCCACGAGGATCTCATCGGTCACTTGCTTCGCACCGGCATCGAGAAGCCCGCGGAAGATTCCCGGGAAAGCCAGGACATTGTTGATCTGGTTCGGTTGATCGCTGCGACCCGTTGCAACGACTGTTGCATGCTTGCGAGCAAGAGTCGGGTCGATCTCAGGATCAGGATTGGCAAGGGCGAAGATGATCGATCCCCTAGCCATCGAAGCCACATCTGCTTCACTCAGCACATTCGGGACGCTGACACCAATGAAGATGTCTGCATCCTTCATCGCCTCAGAGAGCGTCCCTGAGAAGTTGGTCGGGTTGCATTGATCGATGAACCATTGCCGCATCTCATTCGATGCCTGCCGGTTCCTGTCGATGACTCCATTCTTGTCGAAACCAATGATGTTCTTTGCTCCAGCCAAGATGAGCAGCCGTGCAATGGCGGTACCTGCTGCACCGGCCCCATTGAGGATGATCTTGGTACTAGCGAGATCCTTTTTGACGAGCTTGAGGGCATTACGAAGTGCGGCCAGGACGACGACTGCGGTGCCATGTTGATCGTCGTGGAAGACAGGGATGTCAAGAAGTTCTCGAAGTCGCGCCTCGATCTCGAAGCATCGTGGAGCCGAGATATCTTCGAGGTTGATCCCACCATAGACAGGTGCGATCAATTGAACAGTACGGACGATCTCATCGACATCCTGGGTGTCTAGGCACACCGGCCAAGCATCGACATCAGCGAATCGCTTGAAGAGCGCAGCCTTTCCTTCCATCACAGGTAGTGCCGCTTCCGGACCAAGGTTTCCAAGACCGAGCACCGCTGAGCCATCCGTGACAACGGCAACTGTGTTTCGTTTGATCGTAAGTCGGCGAGCATCGCTCTTATCCTTAGCAATCGCCTGACAAATCCGCGCAACTCCAGGCGTATAAGCACGCGAGAGATCGTCACGATTCTTCAACGGGACCTTGGAATTGACCTCAAGCTTTCCGCCGAGGTGAAGCAAGAAGGTGCGGTCGGAGACTTTGCGAACAGTAAGGACGGGGGAGGCGCTGAGCGCTGCCGTCACTTTCTCAGCATGTTCTTGATTGACGGTATTGCAACTGACGTCGATGACGACGACTTCGAGTTGGGAGTCGACGACATCGATCGCTGTGACTGCTCCACCTTCGCGGGAGATGATGGTGCTGATCTCTGCAACGGGTTGGAACTCAGGCTTACCTTCGATCCTTATCGTGATCGCATATCCGGGGGAAGTGTTCATCTTCTCTTGCTGCTCCTAGACCACTCCATAGAGGCGGTCACCAGCATCACCAAGACCCGGGACGATGTAGCCATGTTCGTTGAGTTTCTCATCCATCGCACCAGTGACGATCGTGATGGGGAAGTCGGAACCTTCGAATGCTCGCTCCACAGTTGCGACTCCCTCAGGTGCTGAGAGAAGACAGATCGCTGTGATGTCTTGCGCACCTCGCTCGATCAAGTAATTGAAGGCTGCAACGAGAGTTCCGCCGGTCGCGAGCATGGGATCAAGAACGTAACACTGCCGGCCACTGAGATCCTCCGGTAAGCGATTCGCATATGTGGATGCTTGTAGCGTCTTCTCGTCTCTGACCATGCCGAGGAATCCGACATCAGCACTTGGGATCACTCGCATCATTCCTTCGAGCATCCCGAGTCCGGCGCGGAGGATTGGTACGACTACTGGTCTTGGTAGCGAGAGGATCGCGCCACGAGTCTTCGTTACCGGGGTCTCGATGTCGACGGGATGGATCTTCACATCACGCGTCGCCTCATAAGCCAGGAGCGTGACGAGTTCCTCGACGAGGTGACGGAAGACCTGCGAATTGGTCTCCTTGTCACGCAAGACGGTGAGTTTGTGGGTGATCAAGGGATGGTTCGCGACATGTACGCGCATAGGAGCGCACTTTACTCGCATCGCGGGACGACGCTAAAGCCTCAGCTTTGCGAGAAGATGGGTCCGTGAATCACAGTGATGCGATGGCCATCGCGCTCGAACAGGCCCGTTTCTCCTCTGAGGCTTCCGGTGATGTCCCCGTTGGAGCCGTCGTCCTGGATTCAAAGGGTCGATTAGTGGGAATTGGCAGTAACCGGAGAGAGTTGCTCAAGGATCCAGTCGGTCACGCGGAGATCGTCGCAATCAAGTCTGCAGCAAGAGC
>CAYORK010000016.1:0-10230 GCA_964406345.1 uncultured Actinomycetes bacterium
GAACCCGTGAATCCATGGACGAAGATGATTCCGGTGCCCTTGTTCTTTCCCCGTCCTTCGGCTCTGTAATCGTCGAGCCAACCTTGCGGAGCACCCTCTGTTCCCATGACGCGGAATCTATCGTCACCGCCCTACAGGTGTCCCCAGCGACGGGTACTTTCCCACCTATGGAGATGCCGAGTGGCCAACAGATCGCAATCGATGAACTCGGCATCGACCTCAAAGATGCCACCTTCGTCGTTGTCGACTTGGAGACCACCGGAGGTTCACCCGATTCGGCGGAGATCACTGAGATTGGGGCAGTGAAGATTCGGGGCGGCGTTGTCATCGGAGAGTTCCAAACACTCGTCAATCCCGGAAGCGAGATCCCTCCCTTCATCACCGTGCTCACTGGGATCACAGATGCGATGGTTTGTGAAGCGCCAAAGATCGATGAGGTTCTTCCCTCCTTCTTCGAGTTCCTTGGTTCAGAGTCCACCACTTTCCTCGTTGCACATAACGCACCCTTCGATGTCTCATTCCTGCGAGCCGCCACGCTTCGTTCAAGGCGCAAATGGCCCAAGTACCGAGTCTTGGATACCGCAAAGATCGCGCGGAGAGTTCTTACTCGCGATGAAGTCCCCAACAACAAACTCGCAACCCTCGCCCCTTACTTCGGTGCAGAGATCACTCCCAACCATCGCGCCCTAGATGATGCGAAGGCGACGGTTGACGTCCTTCATGGACTCTTTGAACGGCTCGGTTCCTTCGGAGTCACGACAGTCGAAGACTTGATCGATTTCTCACATCGGCTCACTCCCGCACAGCAGGCTAAGCGCCACCTCTTGCAAGGTTTGCCGAAGTCACCCGGGCTCTACATCTTTCGTGGATCAGACAATGAAGCGCTCTACGTAGGAGTCTCCAAGAACATCGCGTCTCGAGTCCGCTCCTATTTCTCTAACGCCGAGGCAAGGAGTCGCGTCCTCGAGATGATCGCGATCGCAGAGCGGATCGAAACCATCGTGACACCCACTGTCACTGAGGCTGAGATTCGCGAGATCAGGCTTATCAAGGACCTCAAGCCTCGCTACAACCGACGGTCAAAGTTCCCGGAGAAGAAGGTTTGGCTCAGGCTCAGTGATGAGAACTTCCCTCGGTTAGTGACAACACGAGGTTTCCACTCGCTCTCTGATGAAGCCGGCTGGGCTGGCCCTTTTGGTGGGATCGAAGAGGCAGAGAATGCAAAGTCTGCACTCTACGAAGTCTCGACTCTTCGCCAATGCACCCTCTCCATCACTGCAAAGTCAGTGAAACTAGCCTCACCGTGCGCGCTCTTCGAAATGAAGAAATGTGAAGCACCTTGTGTCGGCGCGCAGTCACCTGATTCGTACGCAAGTGTGGCGTCGCAAGTGCGAGAACTTCTCCATGGTGACGCCTCGATGCTTGAGAAGGAATTACGCCGCCGCATGACAGAACTGGCGGCAGCCGAGAGGTTCGAGGATGCGCTTGCCCTGCGGCATCGGCTCGCTGCATTCGCACGTGGTGTCGGCAGAGGACAACACATTCGTTCCCTCTCTCGAGTGAAAGAGATGGTGGTCAAGAAGGGTTCAGAGCTACTTCTCATTCGTCACGGGAAACTGGCCGCTTCACTCTCCACCGAAGCGGGCGACTCAGTCCTCGGTGACCTCATCGAAAGCCTTCGAGCCATGGGCGAGGTCGTTACGGAAGATTCGACCATCCTGCCTTCCGGCAACTATGAAGAGAGCGAAAAGTTGGCGCGCATCGTGATGGAGGATTGCGAACTTCTCTGGATTGATGAAACCCAAGGGCCTTGGACGATGGCTACCGCTAGCGCGGCTTCGTTGCGCTTTCGACTAACGGAGAACTTGAGCGACGCTCTTCGCCAGAGTGAAGGGATCGATCGGATGGGTCACGACCGCATCCGCACCTGACCAGCCCGCGAGCCAGGCATCCTGGACTCTCCCGGTGATGACCATGGTCGGGGGGCAATTGAAGATCTCGTCCTTGAGCTGCCGAGCGATTCCCATCCCACCTTCGGGAACTGCCTCGCCATCAAGGATGTAGAGATCAGCTGCCTTCTTCCCACGTGCAAAGTCCTTGAGCGCAACGCCAGTAGCAAAGAAGAGAACCTCGTGTTCGGGATGGTCCACCGAAACTCGTTTCCCTAACGCCTTAGAGATCGAATCTCGAACGGTCGAATCATCGGAATAGACGGCAATACGGAGCTTTCGTGAGGGTGCCTGATATTCGATCTCTTGAGTTGAGCCCGTCTGTGACGCCATGTCGCGGATTCTAGTCATCGCCCCCACCAGGCCCGACGACCGGCCCCCTGAAATGCATGGGTCTGTAGACCCTTGCAAAAGTGGCGAGCGCCACCCTCTTTTCGTGACGATTTGAGCGGTCTTGGATCATCTAATTGAAGGCTATGGGGAATAATCGACCCCATGTCCCAGGCTGTTGCCGCTCCCGGCGTCAAGATAAATCGCCCCAATATCGTCGCCGTCGGCACCATCGTCTGGCTCTCTAGCGAATTGATGTTCTTTGCAGCTCTATTCGCAATGTACTTCACGACGCGCGCCATTCAGGGTCCAGAGATTTGGGCAGAGTCGACGGCTTACCTCGACATCCCATTCGCCGCCGTGAACACCACGATTCTCGTACTTTCCTCCGTGACCTGTCAGTTCGGAGTCTTCGCGGCGGAGAGATTCCAGCCGCGTCGCACAGGAACCTTGATGCAGTGGAGTAAGTGGGGAATGCGTGAGTGGTTCGCCCTTACCTTCCTCATGGGCGCAGTCTTCATAGCAGGCCAGGTCTACGAGTATGCAGTTCTCACCTCCGAGGGTCTCACCCTCTCTTCAACGCCGTATGGATCCGTCTTCTATATGACGACCGGATTCCACGGTCTTCATGTGACCGGTGGTTTGATCGCATTCCTCATCGTCATGATCCGAACATTCCGCGCTGGCAAATTCGGTCATCGTCAAGCGACCACTGCAATCGTGGTCTCGTATTACTGGCACTTCGTAGATGTCGTGTGGATCGCGCTCTTCTCTGCGATCTACTTGATCAAGTAATCGAAATGAAGGAGATGTAAGTGGCACGGCTTTCGAGGTGGCGAAACCATAGGTTCGCGCGTCCCATTCTCCTTGTCTTCGGTCTCTTCGTTGCCGCCGGGATCTTCACCGCTGCCAATGCGGCCGCGGATGCCATCACTGCCCAGCCCGCAGTGATTACGGCCGACAAGAGCACCCTTATCGCGGAAGGGCGCGAAATCTTCGCTCGTGGCTGTTCTTCCTGTCATGGTTTGAATGCTGAAGGCGCCGGTGCTGCCCCATCGCTACTTGGCGTGGGCAGCGCATCTGTCGACTTTCAGGTGGGTACAGGTCGAATGCCAATGGCAGACATGAGTCAACAAGCGGCTAGGAAGACTCCGCTTTACGACGAGGCAGAGACGGCTGCGCTTGCCGCATACGTTGCATCGTTGGCGCCAGGTCCTGAAGCGGTCACCAACGAAGAGTTGACGTGGGAGCGCGACGGTAACGCAGCGACCGGTGGCACCTTGTTCCGCAACAACTGCGCGATGTGCCACAACCTTGCGGGTCAAGGCGGCGCATTGACGCAAGGAAAGTACGCACCGACGGTGATGGGTGTCGAGCCTCGCCACATCTACGAAGCGATGGTCACGGGTCCACAAGCAATGCCTGTCTTCGGCGACAAGGTTCTAACGCCTGAGGAGAAACTGGACATCATCAAGTGGATCAAGGAAGTCGAAGCAGAACCTGCACTTGGTGGCGCAACCCTCGGACGTGTCGGGCCAGTGACAGAGGGGCTTCTTGCTTGGACGCTCGGTCTTGGACTTTTGATAGGTATCGCTGTCTGGCTCACCTCGAAGGCTCGTTGAGGAGGAACCGATGTCAATTCAACCAATCCAGGATCCCGGGCTTCCAACGCATGTTCATCGAAAAGCCGATACGGATCCGATAGCCGCAAAGCGTGCAGAGCGGCAGGTAGCAATCCTCTTCCTCATCTCTACTCTCGGCACTCTGCTCTTCATCTATTCGTATTTGGCGATTCCACAAGACCAATTGATCTTCCTGCCCGTCATGGGCACCACCAATGCTCATCAGCTATTCCTGGGACTGGGTCTGGCTGCCGCTCTCTTCTTCATCGGAATGGGCGCTGTTCATTGGGCCAAGACATTGATGCCAGACCATGAAGTCGTCGATCATCGCAAGGAGCAGCGATCCAAAGACGAGGATCGAGATGCATTCGTCGCAACAATCAAGGAACAAGGAGCGACGGCAGGATTGGGGCGCCGTACGCTGATCAAGAGGACATTAGGGCTCTCGCTCGGACTTGTCGGCCTCTCCCCTCTCTTGCTTCTCGGCGATCTTGGCCCTCTGCCCGGCAATGATCTGAACGAAACGAATTGGAAGAAGGGAACTCGGTTGCTGACCGATCCCGCCCTACGACCGATTCGTCCTGCAGACCTCGAAGTCGGTGCGGTTGCACAAATCCTCCCTGAGCTTCCTGGAGGCAAGAAGCACTCCCTCGCCGACATCGCAAAGGATGCGGTTCTTCTAGTTCGAATCCGCCCAGAGGAATTCAATCTCGATGCGGAGCGCCTCTCCTGGACATATCAAGGAATCATTGCTTTCTCGAAGATCTGTTCACACATGGGTTGTGCAGTAGCCCTCTATGAACAGACTACGAAACATCTTCTCTGTCCATGCCATCAATCAACCTTCGATGTCACGCGCGCAGCCGAGGTCATCTTTGGACCCGCCGCAAGACCTCTTCCACAACTTGCGATCACAGTCGATGCCGACGGTTATCTCGTCGCAAAGGAACCATTCAACGAAGCAGTAGGACCTAGTTTCTGGGGGCGTGATTCCGCATGAAAGCACGAGAGCGAGCAGCAGGCGCAGTAGCAAACTACGTTGACGAGCGCACCGGCGCTGCAAAATGGATGAAGAAGACCCTTACCAAGGTCTTCCCGGATCACTGGTCCTTCATGCTCGGTGAGATCGTCCTCTACTCCTTCATCATCTTGCTACTTTCTGGAACGTTCCTCACTTTCTGGTTCGACCCATCGATGAGCAAAGTGAAGTACGAAGGTTCCTACGAACCCCTTCAGGGCGTCGAGATGACGGCCGCTTATGCATCTGCGCTCAACATCTCCTTCGATGTCCGGGGCGGTCTGCTGATGCGGCAGATACATCACTGGGCGGCGCTCATCTTCCTTGCTGCCATGGTCGCTCACTTGTTGCGGGTCTTCTTTACCGGTGCCTTCCGTAAACCCCGTGAGTTGAACTGGATCATCGGAGTCGGCCTTCTCACGCTTGGAATCGTCGAGGGTTTCCTTGGCTACTCGCTCCCAGATGACCTTCTCTCGGGAACCGGAGTTCGTATCGCTGAAGCGATCATGCAAGCCATCCCCGTAGTCGGCTCATACATCTCCTACTTCGTCTTCGGCGGCGCATTCCCGGGCGAGCTCTTCATACCCCGTATCTACGTCGTCCACGTGCTCTTGATCCCAGGCATCTTCTTAGCTTTGATCACGGCTCACTTGATGCTCGTCTGGTACCAGAAGCACACTCAATATCCAGGACCGGGGCGTACCGAGAAGAACGTCGTCGGTTATCCGCTGCTGCCGGTCTATATGGCGAAAGCAGGAGGCTTCTTCTTCATCGTCTTCGGTTTCACCGCGTTCCTTGGAGCAGTTGCGCAGATCAATCCGATTTGGATCTATGGTCCGTACACACCAGCCCAAGTTGGCGCAGGATCACAACCCGACTGGTACATGGGTTGGCTTGATGGATTGGTTCGAATGGCGCCTCCGATCGAAACCCATGCTTTCGGATTCACCATCTCTTGGAACATCTTGATCCCGGGTCTCATCGTGCCTGGAATCCTTTTCACGTTGATGGCTCTCTATCCATTCATCGAGAGCTGGATCACGGGCGATAAGCGCGAACACCATCTTCTCGAGCGTCCACGCAACAACCCCAATAGGACTGCTATCGGAGCGATGGCGCTGACCTTCATGTTGGTGACATTGATCAACGGTGGAAACGACCTCTTGGCTACACACTTCGACCTCTCGATCAACCAGATCATGTGGTTTAGCAGGATCGGTGTATTCGTCCTGCCTCCAATTGCCTTCGTTGTCACTAAGCGGATCTGCCTCGCGCTACAGCGAGCTGATCGCGAGTTGGTTCTTCATGGCAAGGAGAGCGGCCGTCTTGTCATGCTCCCTCATGGAGAGTTCATCGAAGTCCATACACCTATCTCACCTGAGAAGGCCTATACGCTGACACAACATGAACAGCTACCGCCTTTGGTGGCACCTGAGAGTGATGAACGTGGCGTAGCGCTCCCGCGTGGGATCAGGAACCGCATTCGCGCTCGTTGGTCCGCCGCGGCTTCAGAGCAGGTTGCGAAACCGACTGTTGATGATCTCAAGGAGATCGAGCACCACTAGTTAGCGGACTAGTTAGCCGTCGCTAACTCTTTTCGACCAAATCCTTCAAGCGGACGAGCGACTTAGCGATCATTTTAGGATTGTGCTTGAGGGCGCCGGTGATCTCTAGCCACTTCTTGGATCTCGACGGCCGTCCATCGAAAGTCTCTCTGACCAGAGTCTTCCCACCCTCGAGTGGAGATAGTTCATAGCGCCACTCCCACTTCATTAGATGGCGCCATGCGATCTCGCGGTCCTCTTCGAAAGTCACGACTTCGTTGGTGATGCGATAGGGCACCTTGATCTTCATTGCCATCGCGAACTTGGCACCCTTATAGAGTCGCTTCGGACCTGAGAGAACTCGTTGCACCGTGCTTGAACCGTCGAAGAGGCTGTGTTTCTCTGGGTCGGCCAATAGATCGAAGATCCTTCGTGGTGCCGCTGCAATCTCAATCTCCGCAGCCACGACAAGAGGATCGTCCGTTTCAATGATCGTTGCGCGAGCTTTTTGGGCGCTCATCGTATGACCTGCCTGTTGAGCAATCTAGTGGTCTTGATATTCAGGCTTCTCGTACTCCAAGACGAAGCCCATGACGGAAAGCACAAGTGCGCCTACACCGATCAAGAAGAGCCACCAACCGATGATCAGTCCGAAGGCGGTAAGGGTCGCGGTGAAGCCAATAGCAAGTGGCCACCATGAATACGGTGGGAAGAAGCCAATCTCGCCAGCGCCCTCCGCTATCTCTGCCTCAAGTCGATCCTCGGGAAGATTGTCTCCGAGTCGGCGCTGCGTGAACCAGAAGTAGAAGGCGATGATGAGCGCTAGACCAGCACTCAGAGGTAGCGCGGTGAGACCCACGATCTCTCCGCCTTGCTGCCAATAGACCAAGGTGACGATCAAATAGAAGATCGTGAGAAAACCAAAGAGTTGCCAACCGAATCTCATTGATCAGTGTCCTGTCTCGGTCTTGATGTGTGGGTAGTGAAGATCGAAGGCAGGGCGTTCGGAGCGGATCTTCGGCATGCTGTGGAAGTTATGCCGTGGCGGTGGGCAACTCGTCGCCCACTCAAGGGAAGCACCATAACCCCAGGGATCATCAACCTGAACCTTGGGAGCGTTCCGTGAAATCCACACGTTGATCGCAAACGGGATCATCGAGATAGCAAGGAGCGAGGCTCCGACCGTCGAGACCATGTTCATGAAGGTGAATCCATCAGTTGCTAGATAGTCCGCATAGCGACGTGGGAAGCCCTTGATGCCAAGCCAATGCTGGATCAGGAAGGTGGTGTGGAATCCAATGAAGAGGATCCAGAAGTGGATCTTTCCGAGGCGCTCGTTGAGCATCCTGCCTGTCATCTTCGGCCACCAGAAGTAGAAGCCAGCGAACATCGCGAAGACAACGGTGCCGAAGAGCACGTAGTGGAAGTGCGCAACGACGAAGTAGGAGGCGGAGACTGCGAAATCGAGCGGCGGGCTGGCAAGGATTATGCCGGTCAGGCCACCAAGCAAGAAGGTGATGAGGAAGCCGATCACCCAGAGCATCGGGGTCTCAAGCGTTATCGAACCACGCCACATGGTGCCAATCCAGTTGAAGAATTTCACTCCTGTAGGCACGCCGATGAGGAAGGTCATGAAGGAGAAGAAGCCGAGGAGGACTTGGCCTGTTGCAAACATGTGATGTGCCCAAACGGCGACCGATAACGCTGCGATCGCGATCGTCGCTGCGATCAAACCTTTGTAGCCGAAGATCGGCTTACGGCTGAAGACCGGCAGGATCTCCGAGGCGATTCCGAAGAATGGCAAAGCAAGGATGTAAACCTCGGGATGGCCGAAGAACCAGAAGATGTGTTGCCAGAGCAGTGCACCACCATTTGCCGGATCGAAGATATGCGAACCGAAGAGTCGATCCGATTCGAGCGCAAGGAGCGCAGCAGCAAGCGGTGGGAAGGCAAGCAGAATCAAGATCGATGTGAGCATCACATTCCAGGTGAAGATGGACATGCGGAACATCGTCATTCCTGGCGCACGCATCGTGAAGATGGTTGTAAGGAAGTTGACTCCGCCGAGGATGGTTCCAAGACCACTGACTGCTAGACCTACGATCCAGAGATCAGATCCAATTCCAGGTGAGTACTCGACTCTCGAGAGAGGTGCATATGCGGTCCAGCCAAAGGATGCTGCGCCACCAGGCGCCAAGAAGCCTGCGGTTGCCATGATGCTTCCGAAGAGATAAAGCCAATAAGAGAGCATGTTCATACGTGGGAATGCCACGTCAGCCGCACCTATCTGCAATGGCATGATGACGTTGGCGAAACCCACGAAGAGCGGTGTCGCGAACATTAACAACATGATGGTGCCATGCATCGTGAAGAACTGGTTGTACTGCTCGACACTCATGAACTGCAGTCCAGGACGGGTCAATTCAGCTCGCATGAAGAGCGCGAGGATTCCTGCGATCAAGAACCAAGCGAATGACGTGACGAGATACATATGACCGATCGTCTTATGGTCAGTCGTCGTCAGGAACTTCCGTATCGACCTGCCTTTGGAGGTCGGCGCAAGACTAGGAGCGCGATTCGTCATCTCCAGGCCCGGTTCTGGGCGGGTCGCGAAAGTGGTCATGCGTTTGCTCCCTGCTTCAAGGATTCAAGGTAGGCCTGATATTCACTTGGAGTCACAACTTTGACATCGAAGAGCATCTGCGAGTGCTGACGACCGCAAAGGATGTTGCATCGCCCTGGGAAGGTCCCGAGTTTCTGCGCGGTGAACTCGATCTGGTTCTCGACACCCGGGATGTTCTGAATCTGGATCATGAAGGCCGGAACCCAGAAACCATGAACGACATCGCTCGCTGTGATCTTGAATCGAACCTTCTCTCCCAACGGCATGTAGAGGGTCGGTGGCTGCGCTGGCGTACCTGTCACTGTGGTGCCAGGGCCGGCATCCTCATAAGTGAACTGCCACGACCATTGAATTGCATTGACCGTGACGTCATGGACGGTGACGCTCTGATTCGACGTTGGAGTGACTTCCTTTATCTCGTTCTGGGCACGCGCGGTATAGGCGAAGAGAACAGCAACGATGATGAATGGAATGACTGTGTACGCGACTTCGACTGGGACGTTGTACTGAGTCTGCTTAGGGAACTCTTCGTTCTTCTTGCGATGGAAGATGATCGGCCAAATGATCAGGACCAACGTGATCAGACCGACGACAGCCGCCGCTAGCCAAGAGCCTTCCCAGAGACCTATGGAGGTGTCATTGACGCTGGTGACGCCGGGCTCGAAGCCAAAACCACGAAGCGAATCCAGCGAGCACCCACTCGTGATGAGGATGGAGGCTGCGATCAACGCAAGAGACAACGCCTTGAATGCAGGTCGGAGCATGGGAGAAGAATATCGACCTGAACGGCAACACCCTGAGCCGACGAGTAGGGTTATTCGGGTGTCGCCGGTCACAAGAGCCTCTCATGATCCATCCAGCTCGCCCTTGAGTAGGAATTTTCAGGAATTTCTTCCTCTCGCGGCGAAAGAAATCGAGCTTCTCGATCTGGCTTTCGCTCTCGGAGATAGCGACCCTAGATGGAGTCTTGGACCCGGTGGCGAGAATGCGATACGTCTCCAGAGATCTCTCGAGACCATCGCCAACGCGTGGGGTCTTGCCCCTTCAACCCTCACGTTCGTATCGGATCGATACCTCGCCTTCTACCTCGCAATCAACGGTGTCGTCAATGCCTCTCACCTGAGATCGAATCACCTGAGATCGA
>CAYORK010000016.1:10330-26187 GCA_964406345.1 uncultured Actinomycetes bacterium
TCACCTGAGATCGAATCACCTGAGATCGATCTCGCTGAGCCCGATCGAGAGAAAGGAAGTGCTTGCAATCGTCGAAGGTCTACCCGCGACTCTTCATCGAAACCAATACCGCGTTGCGCTCGATGGTCGATTCGAACTCTCCGGTGGAGATGATTCACTTCACATCTTGCAACTGCGAAATGGTGAGACCGGCATCAGCCAAAGCGAACTCCCCCATGGGCCATTGATCATCGATGCCACAAGCGCGTACCCAGGAGATCTCGATCGATTCGAACTCAAGTCAAGGGCGTGGAACGCCATCATTCTCGATGCGACGAGTTGGGGCGGCCCCCGCGGCGTCTATGCGATCTCGATCAATCCGTCCGCCCACTGGCGTAATCCGATGCCGACCCTCGATACCACCATGCAGACTTTCGGGGCGAGTTATGGTCTGACGATCCTTGCAGCCCTCAAGATTGAAGCCTTCCTCGAGCGTGATCAAAACGCGATTGACTCAGCGAACAAGAAAGTCAGAGAGATCGTCTCGCAACTCTCCGACGTAGACTTCGCAGGGAGCGAGACTCGTGATCGACTATCGCTCTCTTTCCTGTATGCGGAGAGTGAAGAACTTCAGCGGGCTCTCTACAAAGAGGGATACCTTTTTGATTCCGGTTCGGCATGTTCTTCGTCGCAACTCGAACCGAGCCATGTCCTTACTCGGATGGGACTCCTCAGTCATGGGAACGTCAGACTCCGATTCCGTCCAGAGAATCTCGATCAGGTAGAGGGATTCGCCCACGCGCTGGTCGCGAAGGTCATCGAGGAACGTTCGCGTTCGTGATGGAGATCGACTCGCTCGGGAAGATTTGCCCACAACCGATCATCGATCTTGCCCGTGCACTTCGGCAGCATCCCGATGTCGACCAATTTGAACTCATGAGCGACGATGTTGCGACGTGGAGTGACCTCACTGCATGGTCAAGGATGACTGGGCATCAGGTCGAGAAGGTAGGACATTCGACTTTCTGCATTCGTCGATCGCTTCGTTAGCTAGCGCATCGCAGCAGAGGCAAGATGGGGTGAGATCTCCTTCGCAGCATCCGATCCATAGCGTTCGCTGAAACGAGCAACGAACGTTTCAGGTGTGAAGCGATACTCCTGCGTTCCTTTGGTCTCGATGACGTAGGTCGCCAACATCGATCCCAACTGCGCCGAGCGTTCCTCGCTCATTCCCCAAGCAACGCCAGCCAAGAACCCGGAACGGAAGGCATCGCCAACTCCAGTCGGATCCACCTTGGCCTTCTCTTGTGGCACACCAACGGCGACTGAGAAACCATCTGCACGTTCGACTTTTGCGCCAGCGCTACCGAGAGTGACAACACGAGTCTTGACTCGCTCCTTGATCTCGTTATCACTCCATTCGGTCTTCTGCATGGCGAGAGCTAGCTCGTACTCGTTGAGAAAGAGATAGGTAGCGCCGTCTATCAGCGTTCTGATCTCTTCGCCGCTCATCCGCGCCAACTGTTGCGAGGGATCAGCAGCGAAAGGGATCCCGAGACTTCGGCATGTCTCAGTGTGTCTGATCATCGCCTCCGGGTCATCCGGTGAGATGACGACGAGATCGAAGCGTCCTACACGCTCCATCACCGGCCCCAATTCGATCTCGCGCGCTTCGCTCATCGCACCTGGGAAGAAGGAAGCGATTTGATTGAGATCCGTGTCAGTGGTGACCATGTAGAGCGCTGTGTGGAGCGAGTTGGAGACTCGCACATGTGCCGTGTCTACTCCATGACGTGAAAGCCATGCTTCGTAGTCGGCCCAATCAGCGCCGACTGACGCGATCAAGACTGGATTGAGGCCCAAGGCCGCCATGCCGAAGGAGATGTTCGCACCGCACCCTCCGCGCCTCACATCGAGGCCGTCAACAAGGAAGGAGAGAGAAACTTTAGAAAGTGAATCGGCCACCAAAGAATCGGTGAACTTCCCCGGAAAGGTCATCAAGTGATCGCGCCCGACGGAGCCGGTTACAGCGATTCTCATGCGCACCCCATGAATCGAAGGCTACCTGAGGTGAAGCAAATGAAGGTCGAGGCTTAGTTGAAGGAGTCGCCGCAAGCGCATGAACCCTGCGCATTGGGGTTATCGATAGTGAATCCCTGCTTCTCGATGGTATCGACATAATCGATGCTTGCACCCATGAGATAAGGCGCTGACATCTTGTCGGTCACAACTCGCACTGCGCCAAAGGAAGCAACTGCGTCAGAGTCTTCGACGCGATCGTCGAAATAGAGCTGGTAGCGAAGACCAGAACAGCCTCCCGGCTGAACCGCGATGCGGAGGACTAAGTCGTCGCGACCTTCTTGAGCGAGGAGAGATCCGACCTTGCTCGCAGCGACATCGGTCAAGATAACCCCGGTCATTGCAGCTGTCTCATTGCTCATCATCTTCTCCTTCAATTCTTCTTGCAGTTTCTACTGAATCTTCATTGAGTCGATGACTAGTTCACACTTGTGACCGGTCACCGCGTGCTAGGCGGAATCTTATCGCCCATCCCTCACCACCGCCTCTTCACCCACGCAAAGCGAAATGAAACTACTCAGGAAAAGATGCCCAGACGCTCGCTCTTCTCAGCAACTAGACTGAGTCCATGTCACTCTCGCTCGCTGATTTCCTCAAGGCTGGCACCAAGCCCGACCTTGATAGTGAGCGCGGTGTCACCTGTGCCGGCGAACTACCTTCGCCAAGCGATCCAGCTCTCGTCGATCGAGCAACGAAGGCTCGAGCTGCACTCGGCAAACGAGTGATGATCCTTGGGCACCATTATCAACGCGACGAGGTGATTCAGTTCGCTGACATCACCGGGGATTCATTCAAGTTGGCGCAAGCGGCAGCGGAGAACCGCGAGGCGGAATTGATCGTCTTCTGCGGCGTCCACTTCATGGCCGAGAGCGCTGACATTCTCACTTCAGAGACGCAACGTGTCATCCTGCCGGACCTCGCTGCCGGTTGTTCGATGGCAGATATGGCAACCCTTACGCAGGTTCGTGATGCCTGGTCGGTCATAACGGAGTTGGGAATCGATGGTTCGACCATACCGGTGACCTATATGAACTCTTCCGCAGCAATCAAGTCCTTCACCGGCGAACATGGCGGCACGATCTGCACATCATCCAATGCAGAGCGTGCGATGAAGTGGGCCCTCCAACAAGGCGAGCGGATCCTCTTTCTCCCGGATCAACATCTTGGTCGCAACACTGCGGTGAGAAATCTTGGCCTCTCGCTCGATGATTGCGTCCTTTGGAACCCGTGGAAACCACGAGGTGGCCTCAGCGATGATCAGATCCGCGAGGCGAAGATCATCCTCTGGCGTGGTCACTGCTCAGTCCATGGTCGCTTCTCGCTCAAGAATGTGGAGGACCGACGAGCAGAGATCCCTGGTCTCTCGATACTCGTCCACCCGGAGTGTCCGCATGAAGTGGTGATGGCAGCGGACCATGTGGGAAGTACCGAGATGATCATCTCTACGGTGCGCAACGCTCCCAAGGGTACGAAGTGGGCGATCGGAACGGAATTGAACCTGGTTCGAAGGCTTGCGAATGAGAATCCTGAGAAGGAGATCCATTTCTTGGACAAGACGATCTGCTATTGCTCCACGATGAATCGCATCGATCTGCCACATCTCGTCTGGGCTCTAGAGTCCCTAGCCGCGGGTCAGATCGTCAATGTGATCTCTGTCGATGAAAAAACAGCGCACTACTCCAGAATTGCCCTTGAGCGAATGCTCTCGCTCCCCCAGAGCGTTCATAGCGACTGACTTCGACTGCTCAATTAGGATGCGCGCGTTGCATCAGATTCCACCGGTGAAGGAGTTCGAGTGAACGAGAAAAAGGGCCGACCTACTCGCAAGCGCAAGGAGGCTGAGAAGGAGCGAATCGTTCCTCGTCTTGCTCCTGCCGCTGACAAGGTGCAGAAGAAGATCCTGAAGGAAGAGGCTCGAAGAACCCGGGTCGCACAACGCGCGGCTTTCATGCGTGGTGACGAGAGCGCGTTACCGCCTCGCGATCGCGGTCCAGTGCGTCGATTCGTCCGCAACTACATCGATTCACGGCGATCAATTGGCGAGTTCTTCCTACCGATCGTCATGGTCTTGCTCTTTCTCGGACTTAGCCCGAATCTTCAAGTACGACTCGGTGCGACCATCGTTCTCTACGCGGTTGCGCTCTATTCGGTGATTGAGGGCGTATTGATCGGAAAGCGAATCAAGGCAGAGGTAAGGCGGCGTTTCCCTGGCGAGCCAACAAAGGGTCTTGCAATGTATGGCTGGGTCCGCTCAACGCAGATTCGACGACTCCGTGCACCTCTTCCTCAAGTCAAGCGAGGCGAGAAGGACTTCTAACTAAGCCCTTGGGTTTGGGCTCTTCGTCTCCGAAGGCGAGCGTTCCGCGATCGAGAGAATCGCATCATCGATGGCACGCATCACTGACGGTTCAAGTTTCACTCCGACCGCCTTCACATTCTCTTTGATCTGTGACGGTTTGGTTGCTCCGATGATCGCAGATGCGACGTTCTTGTTCTGAAGCACCCATGCCAACGCAAGTTGAGCCATAGTGAGGTCTAGCTGCTTTGCGATCGGCTCGAGACGTTGAACCGCGGTGAGGATCTCATCGCGCATCCATCGGGAGATCATGTTGGCGCCACCTTTCTTGTCGGTTGCGCGCGATCCCGTCGGTGGCTTCTTCCCTGGCTGGTACTTGCCGGTCAAGACTCCTTGAGCAAGTGGTGACCAGACGATCTGACTGATGCCTTCACGCTGACTTAGCGGCACCACCTCTTTCTCAATGACCCTCCAAAGCATCGAATACTGAGGTTGGCTCGAGACGAAACGGTCGTATCCGCGATCCTTCTGGATTTTCAGAGCATCACTAATCTGCCCAGCGGTCCACTCAGAGAATCCGATGTACATGACTTTGCCGGAGCGGATCAAGTCATCAAATGTCGAAAGGGTCTCTTCCAATGGTGCTTCGAAATCGAAACGATGAGCTTGATAGAGGTCGATGTGATCGGTGCCAAGACGCTTGAGACTTGCATGGACGGATTCCATGATGTGTTTCCGAGAGAGGCCGCGCTCGTTCTTGCCACTGCCAGTCGGCCAGTAGACCTTGGTAAACAATTCATAGGACTCTCGCTTGACGCCTTTCAGAGCCTTACCCAGGACGGTCTCAGCGCGGGTACCCGCGTATACATCTGCTGTGTCGAAAGTAGTGATGCCAACATCGAAGGCCGCGCGCACGCACTTGATCGCCGCCTCTGACTCCACTTGGGATCCATGAGTGATCCAGTTGCCGTAGGTCAGTTCCGATACATAGAGGCCAGAGCCGCCGAGTTTTCTGAATTCCATGGCTCCACCCTAAGCGACACACCCTTCGAATCCAACTCATGGCTGTTGCGCGTTCCCCTTGCTACTCTTCGCGGACAACTTCATAGTTCCTCGCTCAGGGGAAGTCTGGTGAGAATCCAGCGCTGACCCGCAACCGTCATAGTCGGAATGCCTGACGAAGAACTTGCACACCACCCGTCGAGGTCTGCGGGGCGGAGCATTCTTGATCTTTCGTCGACACTCGCCTTTCCCTGTGCGACCTCTCGAGATGATCTATGAGGGCAACGCTTCTTGACCTCTCACTACCAACTCGCACTTCGCGAGAGTTGAGAGGAACCAAATGAAAAGAACACTGATCGCAATTGCTTCATTCGCGCTTTTGATCTCCTATGCAGCGCCCGCTTCTCAAGCTTCCACCGGTTATCGCTATTGGGGCTATTTCCAAGCCGCGCCCGGTGCATCCACCTGGACGATGGCGATGACTGGTCCAACGACCAATGTGAAGGATGGTTCCGTCGAAGGATGGGTGCACACCTTCAGTAACGATGACATCAACGCCTCCGCGCCGCGACTAGCGCCGAACTTCTCCTCGCTCTGCAAATCCGTCAAGCCAGTAGCCAATAAGAAGCGGGTCGGCGTGATAGTCGACTTCGGTGTCGCTGCAATCCGTCCTCGTGGTGAGAGCATTCCAAAACGAGTCAGTACTTGCGTACAAGTTGATCTCAATGCGACCGGTGCTGAGGCTCTTGCCGCCGCTACCAAGATCCGAGCAGCATCATCGGGATTCATCTGTGGCATCAACGGCTATCCAGCGAAGGAATGCAGCGCCGAAATCAAGACGCCAAGGACTCTGACGAAGTGATCGGAGATTCCAAGAAGAGAAACTCTGAGGAAGACTGAAGGATGAGTGCGGCACTCCTTGATCACTCTCGATCGACACGATCGAGAATCCATCCACTTGCTTGGTGGGCATGGGCGATCATCCTAAGCGTCGCACTCTTCACCTCCTCTGAGCCATGGTTCGCAGCAGGACTGGTAGTTGCGGCAACAATCTTGGTGAGGGCCTACAAGGAGATCACGCCATGGTCGCGTTCATTCGTCGTCGCCATGAAATTCATTGCGGTGATCCTCGTCATTCGGATGGTGATCGCAGTTCTCATTGGAGTCCCCATACCCGGAACGACGATCTTCACCCTACCCACTCTTCAACTGCCTGAATGGATCGCTGGGATTCGGTTGGGTGGGCCAGTCACGACCGAACGCCTTACTTCCACGCTCGGTGAGGTGATGATCATCGTTGGCGTCGTTGCACTATTCGCCGCAGCGACATCGCTTACATCACCACATCGTCTGATTCGCGCGATTCCAGTGGCCTTCTATCAACTCGGATTGGTTCTCACCATTGCCACTTCTGTCTTCCCCCAGTTCGTGATCGCAATTCGCAGGATCACTCTGGCGCGACGGCTACGCGGTCAAGAGATCCGAGGGTTACGTCATTGGCGCAAGATCGCAATTCCACTCTTGGAAGACGCACTCGAGCGAAGTCTTGACTTGGCCGCTGCTATGGAATCTCGTGGTTTTGGGCAACGTGTTCGCCGCAGCAGTTATCGCCCTGATCGTTGGGGCGCAGTTGAAAGCACGATCCTCGCCTCATCTCTTGTCGTCGCATTAGCCATCTGGCTCCTTCCTTTGGAGAGTTCGCTCTTCTACTTCGCTACCGGACTCTTTGCATCCGGGTTGGTTTTGGTCGGAAGACGACAGTCATGATCTCCTTTCGAAATGTTTCGCTCATCTATCCGAATTCGCAAACCACGGTCTTCGAAGATGTCACCTTCGAAGTTGGCGAGGGTGAATTCATCCTTCTGATCGGCAGTACGGGGATCGGGAAATCAAGCGCCTTGAAATTGATGAATGGTCTTGTCCCCCACCACACGGGTGGCATCCTGAGTGGCGACATCCAGGTCGATGGAATCTCGACACGAGGAGTACGCCCTGGCGAGCTCTCACACTTGATTGGGATCGTCGGGCAAAACCCCATCCATGGATTCGTGACCGACATCGTTGAAGAGGAGATTGCATTCGCGATGGAGTCTCTCGCCATTCAAGAGAGTGCGATGAGGAAACGGGTGGAAGAGGTCCTCGATCTTCTTGCCCTCACACCGATGCGATCAAGGACGATCGCCACGCTCTCGGGCGGCGAGCAACAACGTGTTGCCATTGCGAGCGCCTTGGTGATGAATCCGAAGATCCTGCTTCTCGACGAACCTACGAGTGCCCTTGACCCCGTGGCCGCAGAGGAAGTTCTTGCGATCTTGCAGCGGATCGTCCATGACCTCGGAGTCACCGTAGTCGTCGCAGAACACCGACTTGAGCGCGTCATTCACTATGCGGATCGCATCATCCACATCGCCCGTGACGGATCAGTCCGAGTCGGGTCCCCATCGGAAGTCATGAAGGAATCCGAGATCGCGCCTCCCATCGTGGAACTCGCCCGGTCACTAGGAGTCGAAGAGGTTCCACTCTCGGTAAGAGATGCGAGAAAGGCCCTTTCATCGACTGCGGATCGTCTCGCAGCACTAGGTGTAGCAAGTTCTCACCAGAAGCAGGAAGAGCTCGATCGACCAGCGATCGTGAAGATCCAAAGCGCGAATTTGGGCTACGAGGGCAGGAAAGTTCTCTCTGACATCTCACTGGAGATTCGCTCTGGGGAGATCGTCGCTTTGATGGGACGCAACGGTGCGGGGAAATCGACTCTGATGAAAGCGATCTGCGGTGTGATCCCGCCACTAAGCGGTGTCGTATCGATTGAAGGCAAAGATCCCTCAACTTTCACGTCAGCTGAACTTGTTCGGATGATCGGCTTCGTTCCACAGAATCCAAGCGACCTTCTTTACGGTAGATCAGTCCTAGAAGAGTGTTCCTTGGCAGATAGCGATCAATCACTTCCCTCGGGGTCAACCCTTGCAACCTTGGAAAAACTCTTACCAGGTGTCCCAGAGAGCACTCATCCTCGTGATCTTTCTGAGGGACAGCGCCTTACCTTGGTCCTTGCAATCGTCCTAGCGACCGATCCGCGCATCCTTATCCTTGATGAGCCCACTCGAGGCCTCGACTATCCAAGTAAGGAGCGATTGATAGAACTCCTCAAGTCTCGAGCGCGAATGGATCGTTCAATCCTCATCGCAACCCACGATGTAGAACTCGTCGCTGAACTTGCCGATCGCGTCCTCTTTCTCGCAGATGGCGAACTTGTCTCTGATGGTGATGTCAGAGAAGTTCTCACAGCCAGTCTCCCCTTTGCGCCACAAGTGACAAAGATCCTCGCTCCCCAGAAATGGTTGACGGTGAAGGAGGTGATCGATGCCCTCGACAACTCCTAGAGGTCGAGCGATCTTGCAATTCTCCCCTCTCGCACAGATGGGCATCGCCATCACTTCACTTCTCTCTCTCCTTGCATTCACGTGGCCGCTCTATCTACCAGAGAGCGCCTTCGGCCTAGCCATGACGCAAGATCGCTACTGGATCTTCTTCCTCATCATCCCTTTCGCATTGCTCTTTCTCGGGATCGAGATCAATCGCGGAAGAATCGAGATGACCGCACTCGCGCTTCTTGCCGTACTTGCAGCGCTCGCAGCAGCGCTGCGGCAGATCGGCGCTGGCGCAGTAGGTATCGAACCGATGTGGTTCCTAATCATCCTTGCTGCTCGAGTCTTCGGTGCCACCTTTGGATTCTCACTCGGCGCCATCGCGATGGCTCTTTCCGCTCTCCTGACCGGCGGAATCGGACCGTGGCTGCCATTCCAGATCATGGCTGCATCGTGGATTGGACTGCTCGCAGGATCGCTTCCACGTCGTGTCAGAGGTCGCCTAGAGATCGCAATGATGATGGTCATCGCCCTGATTGCCGGGATGTCGTTTGGCTTCCTTATGGATCTTCAATTGTGGCCGTGGTTACTCGGCACTGAGACTTCGATCTCGTTCGTTCCAGGGGCGGGAATAGAAGAGAACCTCTCCCGTTTCATCAAATTCCATTTCCTTACTGCGATGGCATGGGACATTCCGAGATCGATCCTGACCGCGACCTTGATAGCCGTCACTGGTGCACCGATTCTCAATGCTTTACGCCGCGCCCAGAAGCGAGTTGTGTTTCTCGATGATCTCAGCGAACGCGCGAAGGTACGAACGGCGCTCTGACCACTTCGTACTCCCCAGTCCGTCCACGCACATCAATACTGACGGTGGCACCCTTAGCGACATCTGATCTCACTAGAGCAAGGGCGATACCTTTCTTGATTGACGGCGAGAAAGTTCCACTCGTGACAATTCCCACTACCTCACCATTGAGAGTGACCGGCATACCTGCTCTTGGAATGGTCCGATCATGGGAGAGCAGTGCTACCGATTTTCTCTCGACACCGCGCTCCTTGATGGCAAGTAGGACATCTCTGCCCAACCAAGAAGGCTTCGCCAACGAGATCGCCCAACCGACACCTGCCTCCAGTGGATTGATTTCAAGCGAGAGTTCATGGCCATGGAGGGCATAGCCCATCTCCGTACGAAGTGTGTCGCGTGCCCCAAGGCCAGCAACGAGACCGGAGAACTGTGGCAAGGATTCAACGAGTTGATCCCAAATCGTTGCAGCAAGACTCTCGCCATCTGAAGACCTCACGGGCACGACAAGCTCGAACCCTAGTTCACCGGTGTAACCGGTTCGGCAAAGGATGATCTCACTTCCCCTGTAAGAAACCTTGCGGAAGGACATGTATTCGAGCGCACTTGGAACGTCAAGCCCGATCGCAGCAAGCAACTCTTGGGACTTGGGACCCTGTACGGCAATGACCCCAAAGTCATGATGGTTGTTCGCGATTTGGACTTCGCTGGAAGCCCGTGACGAAATGACCTCGTAAACCTTGGCGCAATTGGATGCATTCGGGATCAGAAAGATATCTCTTGGTGATATCCGATAAGCGATCATGTCGTCGATGACGCCACCATTCTCATCGCACAACATGGTGTACTGCGCTTGCGAATCAGAGATGGACTCGAGGTCGTTGGTCAGGACTGAATTGAGAAAGTCAAGTGCTCCATCTCCCTTCACGGAGATCTTTCCTAGATGGGAGACGTCGAAGATGCCAACATGTTCCCTGACAGCAGCGTGTTCAGCCAAGACTCCTCCCGCGCCCGACTGACTGCCTTGCGGATACTCAATCGGCATCAACCAGCCACCAAAATCCGCCATCTTCGCGCCACGAGCCATGTGGAACTCATGAAGCGGAGAGAGTTGAGGTCCTGCTGAACCCGCACCGTCCTCGACCATCTCGCAAATCTAGCCGAAGGTCTATCGACTTCGCTGATGAGTCTGATGGTCAATGATTGGAGTCATCTCTACGATGGTGTCGTGATGGGACGAATGCGAGTCTTCGCTCTTGCCGCCCTCTCGGCATGGCTAGTTCTCATGGCTCAACCGGCAATCAGCAACGAAGAAGTGACTCAACGATCCTTCTTCCCGGCTGATCTTGCCGAGAAAGCGAATCGAGAAGGTGCTCGAGTCTTCTCCATGGGTGATGACTCCGGAATCGGATTCTCTCAACTTGGTCGCTGGCCGGACATGATCTGTGCCTCAACCAAGGACCCCAACTGTGTCTTCCCACAACCAGGAGCGGTCGAAAGGACGCCATATCCCTTCGGTGCTCAGATCATGTTGGGAGTCTGCGCGGAAGCTCGTTCGGAGGATTGCATCGAGGGCGTGAAGTTGCGCAGGGGAGATGGAGAATTCGTAGAGCTCAGATTCCTGCGTTATCAATCGACGCAGTACTACCTTCAACGCGAAAGAGATGGCGAACCCTTCCCAGCCGACCCGTCCATGAATTTGCCTGAAGGTATACATCCATCGATCTGGGAAGAGATACGAGATGGCCAGGCCTCACCTCTCAAGTACTTCGTCTATTACAAGTACAACATGGGTTACGACCCACAGGAGAAGAAGTTCTACATCCAAGGAGTGCGCCTATCCATCAGGCCATTCCGCGTAGAAGCGCCATCGTGGTCAGCTCTCTGGTCAAGCGAAACCTCAGCGGGTATCCAATATGAATTTCCAGAAGGAGTGACGTATCAGATCACGGTACGAGTGACCAACAAGGCCAATGGTTGGTACAAGGCGAGGTTGGCATCGCCTGATGTTCAACTCGACAGATTTAGCGCGACAAATAATCGTCTGACTGTTGCTGGAAAACCTGTAACTGTGCCAGTTTTCACCTTCACACGAAAGGTCACAGAGCTCACGGAACGTGAGAAGGGCTTCAAGCAAGCACTCAAGGGTGTGCACTTCGTTGAACCAGGAATGCCGGAGATATTCTCGTATTTGGAGTACTTCCGCCCTCTGGTCAACGATACGACCGCGTATGCGAAGCAGTATTGGACCATCAATTCCACCAATTGGGAGTCAAGCAATCCGTGTCTTAGCGACAAGACTCGAGTCGTTGGAATCGTCTCCACCAACGCTATGGGGTACGAAGGTTCAGCTCCCTTATTCCGAGAGCAGACGTTGAGCTACAAGGTCGCTGGATTCCATTACTCCGCAGATGGCACCACGCTCAACAAAGGCACCTATGACCTGATCATCCGCAGTGATGCAGCGCGCTGTCTCTATGGGTTCAGTGATGCACCCTTGTCTGCTGTCGTCTCCGTGACTGGTGCGACAGGAACGGAGAACGTCGCTTCAACGATCATCTCCGAGCGGGATGGATGGTTGCGCCTCAATGCAGCGGGATTCACCTTCAGCGAGAAGACGATCAATATCAAGTTGTTGCAGCCGACCACGGCAACAACTCCAACCATTTCTACCTCAGAGACGAAGTCAACTGAGATGGCAACCATCAAGCCCACCAAGAAGTTCATCTCGTGCGTTCGAGGCGGGGTCACAAAGAAGGTCTCCGGGACGAATCCTCGTTGCCCCAAAGGCTTCAAGAGAGCACTGAAGACCAATCCGTAGAGCTCATCAGCGATCCGGGTCGTTCCGCCCTGGTTGACCGAGATGAATCGTCCTTGACCGACAGGTAGCCTTGCCACCCGGAAGCAATGCCGACTTCTTTTGCCATGAAAACGGAGGGCGCCAATGGCGAACGTTCGATCGACCGATAAGAAGGTATCTGCGGAGATCTTGGTTGTCGGTTTGAGCCGAAGCCAAGGAAACGGCAAGACAGGCAATCAGCTCCACATCGAATCCGGCGACATGGCAATCGATACTCGTGGACTGATCGACGCACTCAATGACATGGGAGCCACGGGCGCGGCTGACGAAGTAATCAAACTTCCTGCCGATGGCTATCGACTTCTCGTGTTGACGGGTCTTGGCAAACGAGAGAAATCTGGTCGCTACCCCACCGAAGTTCTCCGAAGAGCTGCAGGTGCGGCAGCGCGTTCACTCGACGGCCACAAGAGCGCCACATTCTCGCTCCCCTACGACTCACTCCATGACCTCGCAGCTATCGCCGAGGGAGCGCTCTTTGGGGCATATGGATTCCATGAATTCCGCGGATCCACCTTGAAGGAGAAGAAGGCACCGTTGACAGAGGTCGAACTCTTCACGGTGAAAGCAAAGAGCAAGGAGTTACAGGTCCTTCTCGGTCGAGCGAAGGTCATCGCTGATCAAGTTCACCTCACCCGCGATCTCATCAACACTCCCCCAAGTCATCTCACTCCAGACTCCTTCGCGAAACGCCTCAAGGCAGAAGCTACTAAAGCGGGTCTCAAGGTTGAAGTACTCGACCACAATCAACTCAAAGCAAAGGGGTACGGTGGCATCACCGCCGTGGGACAAGGTTCTGCCAACCAACCTCGTCTCCTCCACATCTCCTATCGACCCAAGACGGCGAAGAAGGAGTTGAAGCGTCTAGCTTTCGTTGGCAAAGGAATCACTTTCGACACTGGCGGACTAGCCCTCAAACCAGCACAAGGCATGGAAGCGATGAAGTCGGACATGAGTGGCGCAGCTGCAGTGACTGCAGCCATCATCGCAATCGCCAAGCTCAAAGTTCCCGTAGCAATCGATGCGTGGGCTCCGCTGGCGGAGAACATGGTCAGCGACACTGCTACGCGTCCCTCTGACATCATCACCATCTATGGTGGAAAGACAATCGAAGTTCTCAATCCGGATGCTGAAGGTCGCTTGATCCTCGCTGACGCACTCGTGCGTGCGGCTGAAGTCGGAGAGAAGGAAGGCGGACTCGATGGAATCGTCGATGTCGCAACCCTCACTGGAGCGCAGATCGTCGCACTTGGCTCTCGGACCTCGGCAGTGATGACAAACAATGATGAGTTCCGTCGCACCTTCCTCGATGTAACGAAGGTGACCGGCGAACAATTCTGGCCAATGCCACTTCCAGAGGAACTTCGCGCATCGCTAGATTCTCCGGTCGCGGATATGGCCAACATCGGCGACCGCATGGGAGGCATGTTGGTCGCTGGTCTCTTCCTTCGTGAGTTCGTATCGGCTGATCTGCCGTGGCTTCATCTCGATATCGCTGGCCCCGCCTTCAACGATGGCAAGGCACATGGATACACGCCTGTAGGCGGAACAGGAGTCGCAGTTCACTCGCTGGTCGCCTTGGCCGAGGAGACCGCAACCGCATAAGGCTGGCAGAATTGGCCGCGCAAAGCGTCTTTCGATTCGAATCAGGGGTGCAGGAATTGGACTTTGATCTCGTTGTCTTGGGTGGCGGATCTGGTGGTTACGCCGCCGCCTTGAGAGCGTCGCAACTCGGTTTGAAGGTCGCCCTCATCGAGCGCGACAAGCTTGGCGGCACTTGTCTCCATAGAGGTTGTATCCCCACCAAGGCCCTCCTCCACGCTGGAGAGATCGCCGACAGCGCCCGAGAGGCTCACGCCTTCGGTGTCAAAGCTGAATTCCATGCCATGGATATGGCTGGAGTGAATTCCTACAAAGATGGCGTCATCTCGAAATTGCATAAAGGTCTTCAGGGACTCGTGAAGTCTCGCAACATCACCTACATCGAAGGTGAAGGACGCTTAGTGGCCACCAATGCCATCGAAGTGGCCGGCGTTCGCTATGAGGCGAAGAACATCCTGTTAGCGACAGGTTCGTACCCAAAGACTTTGCCAGGGCTTGAGATCGATGGAAAACGAATCGTCACATCCGATCATGCAATGAATATGGATCACGTTCCAAAGAGTGTCATCGTCCTTGGTGGCGGCGTCATCGGATGCGAGTTCGCCTCCGTTTGGAAGTCCTTCGGTTCTGAGGTCACCATCATCGAGGCGTTACCCAGACTCATCGCGCTAGAAGATGAGAGCTCGTCCAAGCAACTGGAGCGAGCCTTCCGTAAGCGCGGGATCAAGTTCGAAGTGGGTGTCCGCTTCACCGGGGCGAAGGTAGATGCGAATTCGGTAACTGTCACTCTTGAGAATGGCGCGACCCATAGCGCTGACCTTCTCCTGGTTGCAGTGGGTCGGGGACCTGTCTCACAAGGACTTGGCTATGAAGAACAAGGCATCGCTATGGACCGCGGTTATGTCCTCGTCGATGAGAAATGCAGAACCAATGTCGCCGGAATCTGGGCCGTAGGTGATCTCATTCCGACTCTGCAGCTTGCACATGTCGGATTCGCCGAGGGAATCATGGTCGCTGAGGAGATCGCCGGTTTGAATCCGCGTGCCATCAACTACGACGGCGTCCCACGTGTGACCTACTCCGAACCTGAGGTGGCATCGGTAGGACTCACGACCGCCCAGGCAAAGGAACGCGGTCACGATGTAGTCGAACTCAATTACGACCTTGCCGGCAACGGGAAGGCGCAGATCCTCAAGACTGCAGGATCGGTCAAGCTCGTCGCAGCAAAGAATGGTCCGATCCTTGGTATCCACATGGTGGGTTCCCGCGTTGGTGAACTTCTCGCCGAAGCCCAACTGATCTTCAACTGGGAAGCGGATGCCAATGACGTCGCACAATTCATTCATGCCCACCCCACCCTCTCTGAGGCGATGGGTGAGGCGCACCTAGCTCTCGCTGGAAAGCCGCTTCACGCACACGGGTGATTCGAACGAAATAGATGGCCAGGACTAGAGTACGAACAGGATTCGAAGGAGTGAGATGTCATTCTCGGTAAAGATGCCAGCGCTTGGTGAGAGCGTCACTGAGGGCACCGTCACACGATGGTTGAAGAATGAGGGTGATGTCGTAGCCCTCGATGAACCACTTCTCGAAGTCTCTACAGACAAGGTCGATACAGAGATCCCTTCTCCTGCCGCTGGCAAGCTCGCCAAGATCATGGTCGCCGTGGATCAGACTGTGGCTGTCGGCGCGGAACTCGCTCTCATTGATGATGGTGGCGTTGCCGCTGCCCCGTCAGCGCAAGCCGAGAGTGCGCCGAAACCCGCAGTGGTTGCAACGCCCCCAGCTCCTGCCCAAGTAGCTCCAACTCCCCCTGCGCCAGTCGTGGCCCCAACCCCAAGTGTTGCGACTTCTACCGTTGCTGCCACTGCC
>CAYORK010000017.1:0-13514 GCA_964406345.1 uncultured Actinomycetes bacterium
TGCATCCTCTGTGCGCGTTGCACTCGATTCTCGGAGCAGATCGCGGGCGATCCATTCATCACCCTCAATGAACGTGGCGCCTTGCAACAAGTAGGCATCTACGAGAAGGAACCATTCCAGTCCTATTTCTCTGGCAATACGGTGCAGATCTGCCCAGTCGGAGCTCTGACTGGCGCGTCCTATCGATTCCGCGCTCGTCCATTCGATCTCGTCTCCACACCATCGGCTTGTGAGCACTGCGCATCGGGTTGTGACCTTCGCACTGATGTCCGTCGCGGTAAGACTCTTCGTCGCCTCGCTGGTGATGATCCAAGCGTCAACGAAGAGTGGAATTGCGATAAGGGTCGTTGGGCCTTCAAGTATGCGCAATTCGAGCGGATCACCACACCGATGATCCGTGAGGAGAACGGTGAACTACGCGAAGCATCGTGGCCGGAGGCGCTCGCTCATGCTGCCAATGGTCTTGCCGCCAATCGCGCAGCCGTTTTGGTCGGAGGTCGTGCGACTCTTGAGGACGCTTACGGTTATTCAAAGTTCGCGCGAGTGGCTCTCGGTACCAACAACATCGACTTCCGTACCCGAACCACGAGCGATGAGGAACGCGAGTTCTTGAGCGCTGTCGTCGTCGGATCGAGCGTCACCTACCGCGATATCGATAAGGCAGATCAGATCCTCCTTGCCGGTTTCGAGCCAGAGGAAGAATCCCCGATCGTCTTCCTTCGAATCCTCAAGCAGGTGAGAAAGCGTGGACTCGCTGTCACCGCCATCGCGCCATTCACTTCGCGTGGAAATGAGAAGTTGAAGGCGAAGATGATCAAGAATGTCGGCAACGAGGCAGCGGATATCGCCTCTGTCGCGCTCACTGCGAAGTCCGTGATCTTGGTCGGTGAGAGGCTTGCTGAGGTTCCTGGCGCACTCTCTGCAGCGAAGGTATTGGCAGATAAGAGCGGTGCGAAGCTTGCATGGATCCCTCGTCGAGCGGGAGAGCGTGGTGCTCTAGAAGCCGGCGCGATCGGAAACCTCCTTCCGGGTGGTCGCCCACTAAGTGATGCGAAGGCTCGCGTCGATCTCCAGACTGCATGGTCGACATCGATTCGAAACGTTCAGATTCCAACGGAGCCAGGGATGTCGACCCCACAGATTCTCGATGCCGTCCATTCCGGCGAGATCGATGCCCTTCTCGTAGGTGGTGTCGATCCATTCGACATCTCAGATGATGCGATCGAAGGACTTCGTAAGGCATTCGTCGTGAGCCTTGAGATCAGGAAGAGTGCGATGACTGAGGTCGCCGATGTGATCCTCCCCGTCGCTGCTGTGATCGAGAAGAGCGGATCCTTCGTCGATTGGCAGGGTAGCGCTCGCTCCTTCGAAGCCGCCGTGAGCGATTCACTCCAACGGAGCGACCTTCGCATCCTCTCGATGCTTTCAGATGAGATGGGTAAGCCGATCAACCTTCCAACGGTTGCGAAGGCAGCGAACGAATTGGCCTCGCTCAAGGATTGGGATGGTGCGCGTGCATCGTTCGCTCCTCATGCTTCGATCTCATTGAAGCAACCGACTGAGAACCAAGCGCTACTGACTTCGTGGAGATTGCTCCTCGATCAAGGAACGCTGCAGAGCAATGAACCGAATCTTGCTGGAACTGCTCATCCATCGGTCGTCGTGATCTCTCAAGATCGCGCAGAGCGTCTTGGAGTTGGCGAAGGTGATCTGGTGAAGGTCTCCAACGAGCATGGATCGATCACTCTCCCGGCCGCGATCGGTGATATCGATTTCAGATCGGTGTGGATTCCACGCAACTCGGTCGATTCACGGCCATTGGTCGAATTGAAGAAGGCGACTCACACTCTCGTGACGGTGGTGAAGGCATGACGACTGCAGATTTGATCGGGATGGATCCAGGATGGCTGATCGCCGTCAAAGCGCTCCTCGTCTTCGCGATCTGCGTGCTCTTGACGCTCTTCGCTATCTGGGCGGAACGACGCGTCGTCGCACGGATGCAGATGCGCCTTGGTCCGAATCGGGTCGGAAAGTTCGGTCTCTTACAGAGCCTTGCTGATGGTGTGAAGTTGGCATTCAAAGAAGACCTGATCCCTAAGGCTGCGGACAAGATCGTCTTCATCCTGGCACCGATGATCAGCGTCTCTGTCTGCTTCTTGGCCTTCGCAGTGATCCCGATGTCGGGTCCGGTGACGATGTTTGGCCGCGAGACTGCGATGCAGTTGACCGATTTCCCGGTGGCAGTCCTCTACATCTTGGCAGCGACTGCGATCGGCGCCTACGGCATCATGCTCGCTGGTTGGTCCTCGGGTTCGGTCTATCCACTCCTTGGCGGACTTCGCTCTACCGCGCAGGTGATCTCCTACGAGTTGGCGATGGGTCTCTCACTCGTCGCCGTCTTCATCTATGCAGGTTCGATGTCGACCTCGGAGATCGTCGCGGCGCAGGATCGATTCTGGTTCGCGCTCATCCTCTTCCCATCCTTCGTCATCTACGTGATCTCGATGGTCGGTGAGACCAATCGCGCTCCATTCGATCTCGCCGAAGCAGAGGGAGAGCTCGTCGGTGGATTCCACACCGAGTACTCCTCACTCAAGTTCGCACTCTTCTTCTTGGCCGAGTACGTCAACATCATCGCGGTCTCCGCGCTTGCGACCACGCTCTTCCTTGGCGGTTATCGCGCTCTTCCAGGACTTGGCTTCACTGAACTATGGCTCGGTGGTTGGTTCACTATGGTCTGGTTCTTTGCGAAGGTATTGCTTTTCTTCTTCTTCTTCATCTGGCTCCGCGGCACCTTGCCCCGGCTTCGTTACGACCAGTTCATGAAGTTCGGCTGGAAGGTCTTGATCCCAGCGTCTCTGGTTTGGATCATGATCGTCGCAACACTTCGCACACTCTCATCAGAGGGTGCATCGCAAACGGTCATCTTCGCCTTCACCTTCGGCATCGTCCTTCTCGTCTTGGCAGGTACTTCCGTCTATGAGAAGAGCAAGAAGAACGCAGATGCACGCGCGAAGGATGTCGGAGAGATGCCAGAACCTTCATTCCCATTGCCCGTGATGCCATCAGAGAAGGGAATCGTCCGAGGTGAGTGATCACATGGAGATCGAACCGTTACGTCGCGCCGAGAACGAATCGCGCGAAGTCGTCGACAAGGGTGTTGCAGGTCTACTCGGACATCTCAAGGGTTTCTGGGTCACCTTCGCGACCATGTTCAAGAAGGTCAACACTGTCGAATACCCAGATGTGAAGGAACCGACCGCACCACGCTTCCACGGCCGTCATCAACTCAATCGCCATCCTGATGGTCTTGAGAAGTGCATCGGTTGTGAGCTCTGTGCCTGGGCCTGTCCTGCCGATGCGATCTATGTCGAAGGTGCTGACAACACCGAAGCGGAGCGATTCTCACCCGGTGAGCGTTACGGCAAGGTCTATCAGATCAATTATCTTCGCTGCATCTTCTGCGGTCTCTGCATCGAAGCATGCCCAACCCGAGCGCTGACGATGACGAACGAGTATGAACTCGCAGATGATTCCCGTGGCAAGTTGATCTTCGAGAAGGATGATCTCTTAGCGCCACTTCGCGCTGGGATGTTGCCACCTCCTCATCCGATGTATCCCGATGCTGATCACCACACCTATTACCGCGGTGAAGTACCAGGGGCAAGCCCACTCCAAGAGAACGCGGTGGAACGTAAGTCATGAATTCAGAGATGATGAGACTCGCACTCGATGTCGGGCAGACCTCGACACCTGAGGCAGTCCAGTTCTACATCCTCGCGCCACTGGCTGTGATCGCTGCGATCGGACTCTTGGTAGTGAAGAAGGCAGTCCACGCAGCGCTTCTGATGGCTTGGATCATGATCACGCTTGCGATCTTCTATGTCGCAAACGGCGCCCCATTCCTCGGGATGGCGCAGGTGATCGTCTATACCGGAGCAGTGATGATGCTCTTCCTCTTCATCTTGATGTTGGTCGGTGTCGACTCCTCTGACTCCTTGAAGGAGAACCTCGCAGGACTTCGTCCGATCGCGATCACCGCTGCAGTATCGATCGCTCTCCTTCTCGTCTCACTCCTTACCCGTGCATCCCTCGCTCGACAGGCACCGGATACCGAAGTGATGAATGCCAATGGAAACGTCGAAGGCCTCGGTCGGATGCTCTTCACCGAGTACATCTGGACCTTCGAGGTCGTCGCAGCTTTGATGATCGTGGCGACGTTGAGCGCGATGGTCTTGGCCCACTCTGAGCGGGTCAAAGGTCCTGAAGGCTCACAGCGTTTCAAGGCGATCTCGCGATTCCGCGGAGACTCACTTGCTACTGCCGCCGGACTTCCAGGTTCTGGCGTCTATGCCCGACATAACGCAGTCGATGTCCCTGCACTTCTCCCCGATGGCACTGCATCCGAGCTCTCGGTCTCTTCCACCCTCAAGGCTCGCGGTGATGTGATCGATGAGCGCAAGTACGCGCTCGATCAATTGCCTCAACCGAACGAAGCCGATGAGGATTCACGCGAGAGAGGAGAGAAGTAAGTGGATATCTCCAATTACATCTATCTCTCTGCCATCCTCTTCACCATCGGTGCGGTCGGAGTAGTCGTCCGACGCAACGCGATCGTGATGTTCATGAGTGTGGAGTTGATGCTCAATGCTGCGAATCTCGCCTTCGTCACCTTCGCTCGGATCAATGGCAACCTCGAAGGGCAGATGGTCGCCTTCTTCGTCATGGTCGTCGCCGCCTGTGAGGTTGTCGTCGGTCTTGCCATCATCGTGATGATCTATCGATCGAGGAGATCGGCATCGGTCGACGATGTCAATCTCTTGAGGCGGTGATGTAGATGTTGGAGAGTTCGACTCTGGTCTATTTCGTAGCGCTACCGCTCTTCGGCGCTGCCTTCCTCCTCCTTGCTGGACGTAGAGCGGATCGTTGGGGCCATTGGCTCGCAACGGCAATCGCTGGCGCGACATTCGTCCTTGGATTGATCGAGATGTTCGCGATGATCGGCCGTGATGAGGCGAATCGTGCGCTTCATCAGAAGGTCTTCACCTGGATCTCCGTCGGAACCTTCAATGTCGACGCCGCACTTCTCTTGGACCAGCTCTCGATCTGCTTCGTCTTACTCATCACTGGAGTCGGAACGCTCATCCATATCTACTCCATCTCTTACATGGCTGAGGATCCAGATCGTCGTCGTTTCTTCGCCTATCTCAACCTCTTCATCGCGGCGATGCTCCTCCTCGTCCTCGGCGACTCCTACCTCAACCTCTATGTCGGTTGGGAGGGTGTCGGCCTCGCCTCCTACCTCTTGATCGGTTTCTGGAATAAGAAGGCGGAGTACGCCACCGCCGCGAAGAAGGCCTTCGTAGCCAACCGCGTCGGTGATGTCGGACTTTCGCTCGCGATCATGATCGCCTTCGCAGTCTTCGGAACCGTCACCTTCAAAGGAATCGAAGAGCAGGCAGAGTCAGCCTCGCAAGCTGCGATGGTTGCGATCGGTCTGATGCTCCTTCTCGCTGCTGCCGGAAAGTCAGCACAATTCCCACTGCAATCATGGCTCGGCGATGCGATGGCAGGTCCGACTCCGGTCTCGGCACTTATCCACGCAGCGACGATGGTGACCGCAGGCGTCTACCTCATCGTCCGTTCCAACTTCATCTTCGACAACGCACCGACAGCACAGTTCGTTGTCGTCCTCGTCGGCGCGATCACTTTGATGTTCGGAGCCATCATCGGTATGGCGAAAGACGACATCAAGAAGGCGCTCGCCGCATCGACGATGTCACAGATCGGTTACATGGTCCTCGCTGCAGGTCTCGGTCCGATCGGATACGCATTCGCGATCATGCACCTTCTCACCCATGGATTCTTCAAAGCCGGCATGTTCCTTGGCGCAGGTTCGGTGATGCATGGCATGAATGACGAAGTGAATATGCGTCGCTATGGCGGTCTCGCTCGCTACATGCCGATCACGACGGTGACATTCGGCCTTGGTTATCTTGCGATCATCGGCGTACCGCCTTTCGCAGGCTTCTACTCCAAGGACAAGATCATCGAAGCAGCTTTCAATCTCGGCGGGCTGCAAGGAATCATCTTCGGTTCGATCACACTCCTAGGAGCTGTGATCACCGCCTTCTATATGACTCGTGTCTTCATGATGACCTTCTTGGGTAAGAAGCGTTGGGCAGCTGACGCTCACCCACACGAATCGCCCTTCTTGATGTGGATGCCGATGGTGATCCTCTCGCTTGGTTCGATCGGTTCTGGCTTCTTGCTCTACAGCGGAAAACGTCTTGAATACTGGTTGAAACCAGTGGTCGACAAGCATGGTCATGAGCATGAGGAGTTCCTCTCCCACGCCACAGTGACGACGCTCGCGCTCACTGCGGTTGCAATCGGTGTCGCTATCGCGATCGCGAAGTATCGCGGTGAGATCCCAGCCGAAGCGCCGGAGAAGGTATCGATCTTCACCAAGGCTGCGCGGCGAGACCTCTTGCAAGATGATCTCAACGAAGCGCTCTTGATGCGCCCAGGACAAGCTCTGACTCAGGGACTCGTCGTCGTCGATGAGAAGGTGATCGATGGCACGGTGAGAGCGGTGGCTGGTACTGCGGTGGGTTCCGCGCGTGGACTTCGTGGCTTGCAGACCGGTTATGTCCGTAACTATGCGCTCTTCATACTTGTCGGAGTTGCGATCCTGATTGCTGCGATCTGGGTGGTGGCGCTATGAGCATGATCACCGTATTGGGTCTCTTGCCACTCGTTGGCGTACTCGCACTCGCTTTCCTCAAGCGCGATAACGTCCTCGCGGCCAAGCAGGTCGCGCTCGCAACGTCGATACTCGTCGCACTCACCGGAATCTTCATGGCGGTGCAGTTCCAGAGCGATCGCCCAGGCTTCCAATTCACTGAGTCACGGGAGTGGATCCCTGCCTTCGGTATCAATTACAGCGTCGGTGTCGATGGCATTTCACTCTTACTCATCCTTCTTGCAGTGATCTTGGTCCCGATCGTGATCCTTGCTGGTTGGGATGAATCCGAAGGCGGGCGCTGGAGCGCGAAGACCTTCTACATCTTGATCCTGATCCTCGAGACGATGATGATCGGTGTCTTCGCAGCGACTGATCTCTTCCTCTTCTATGTCTTCTTCGAGGCGATGTTGATACCGGTCTATTTCCTCATCGGCGGCTACGGCTCTGGTGAACGGATCGCAGCAGCGGTGAAGTTCCTGCTCTATAGCCTCTTCGGTGGCCTCTTGATGCTCGCGTCGATCATCGGTCTCTACGTCTTGAGTGGCGATCAGATAGGTCGCACCTTCGACATCACAAAGCTCTCGCAACTTCAGATGAGTTCGACAACGGAGAACCTCCTCTTCCTCGGATTCTTCATCGCTTTCGCGATCAAGGCTCCACTCTGGCCACTTCATACCTGGCTTCCTGATGCAGCAAGGTCTGCCACCCCTGGCACCTCGGTCCTTCTCCTTGGCGTCCTCGACAAGGTCGGAACTTTCGGAATGATCCGTTATTGCCTCGAGATCTTCCCGAATGCGTCGAAGACCTTCACGCCATTGATCATCACGCTCGCAGTCATCTCCATCATCTACGGAGCATTCCTCGCGATCGGACAGAAGGAGATCCTTCGCCTCATCGCCTTCACTTCCATCTCGCACTTCGGCTTCATCGTGATGGGAATCTTCGCGATGACGAGCCAAGGACATTCAGGTGCGAACCTCTACATGATCAACCATGGTTTCTCGACCGCTGCACTCTTCCTCATCGCAGGATGGATGATCAAGCGTCGTGGTTCTGGGACGATCGCAGACTTCGGTGGCTTGCAACGAGTGACACCAGTCCTTGCGTGGAGTTTCTTCATCGCAGGTCTCTCTGGACTCGCACTCCCTGGACTCTCAAGCTTCGTCTCTGAGTTCTTGGTCCTCGTCGGCACCTACACCAGGTATCCGGTCGCGGCAGTGATCGGAACCCTTGGAATCATCTTGGCGGCCCTCTACATCCTGATCCCGGTCCAACGTGCACTCCACGGCCCGACTACTCCAGGCAATGAGAACCTTCCAGATATGAATCTGCGCGAGAAGATCGCCATCGCTCCGGTGATGGTCGCGATCATCGCCCTCGGCTTCTATCCGAAGCCAGCGCTCGATGTGATCAATCCAGTCGCCAAGGCGACGATCACCAAGGCGGGCTTCACTGATCCAGCACCGACTATCGAAGAAGGCGGCGGGCGATGACATTCACCTCTCCATCACTTGATTACATCGCACTGATGCCGATGATCATCGTCTTCGCGGGCGCTGTCATTGGTGTGATCGTCGAGGCCTTCGTCAAGAGTTCGATGCGTAACTTCGTGCAATCGCTTCTGACCCCGGCGACACTCCTCATCGCGCTCTTCCAAGTGATCGCCAATCGCGATGTTGTGACACCTACCGCTGCGGTCAACTCGGTCATCATCGATGGACCAGCACACTTGGCTCAAGGCGTGATCCTTCTCCTTTCTCTCCTTGGACTCCTCTTCATCCTCGATGTCGACTCCTTCGCACCACAGGCTGCAGCGCTTCCAGGGTCAGAGGAAGAGAAGCGAGCGATCGCAGTCGGGCGGCAACAGACCGAGGTCTTCCCGCTCTTGCTCTTCTCTGTCGCCGGAATGATGCTCTTCACCTCCGCAAGCGATCTGATCACGCTCTTCGTTGCGCTCGAGGTGCTTTCGCTTCCGCTCTATCTCATGGCTGGACTCTCAAGGAAGCGACGACTCTTCTCCCAAGAGTCAGCGCTCAAGTACTTCCTCCTCGGTGCCTACTCCTCAGCATTCTTCATCTTCGGCGCCGCTTTCATCTATGGCTTCGCAGGTTCGGTCAATTTCTCCGTGATCCGTGATGCGGTCGTCGGTGGCTATGCCAACGATGTGATTCTCTTGATCGGCATCGTCTTCATCTCAGTCGGATTGCTCTTCAAAGTCGGTGCCGTCCCATTCCATGCCTGGACTCCCGATGTCTACCAAGGTGCCCCGACGCCGATCACCGGTTTCATGGCGGCAGCGACCAAGGTGGCTGCATTCGTAGCGATGCTTCGAATCTTCTACACCGTCTTCGATGGCAATGTCTGGCAGTGGCAACCGATCCTCACCGGTGTCGCCATCGTCACCATGGTCGTCGGTTCCGTCGTTGCGATCGCACAACGCGACGTGAAGCGAATGCTTGCCTACTCATCGATCGCGCACGCAGGATTCCTCTTGACTGGCGTGATCGCATTCAATAAGCCAGGACTTGAGAGCTCGCTCTTCTACCTCTTCGTCTATGGCGTCGCTACCATCGGTGCGTTCGGAATCATCTCGCTCATCCAAGATAGCCAAGGCGAGGTCACAGACCTCAATCGTTGGGCGGGATTAGGTAAGCGCTCACCAGTGATCGCATCGCTCTTCACTCTCTTCCTTCTCTCCTTTGCAGGTATCCCACTGACCTCAGGATTCATCGGGAAGTTCTCGATCTTCAGCGCTGCCTATGAGGGCGGCGTCACATCGGTGGTCATCGTCGGTGTGCTCACCAGCGCCATCGCAGCCTTCTTCTATATCCGTGTGGTCGTCTTGATGTTCTTCCAAGACCCTAGTGATTCAACGGTGAGTGTGACCTTGCCTACACTCCGATCATCGATCGGCGTTTGGAGCGCGGCAATCGTGACGGTAGCGCTTGGTGTGCTGCCAACTTCAACTCTCTCTTTCATCACTGACCTCGCTATCTTTGCCCGGTGAGCAACCCGCAACTAGCGATAGAAGGTCTCGATCCACTCCTTGCCGCTGACCTTGCACAAGGTCTTGCGCAAGTAGAGGAGTTGCTCTCTGCCCACATCGAAGGTGATTACCCACTCGTCGAAGAGACATCACGACATCTCGTTCTCGCTGGCGGAAAGCGTCTTCGTCCATTGCTCGTGCTCCTTACCTCACACTTGGGCCCAGAGCGCGGAAGCAACATCTTCAAGGCAGCGGTCGCATGCGAACTCACTCACCTAGGCACGCTCTATCACGATGACGTGATGGATGAAGCGGCACTTCGTCGTGGCGTGACGAGCGCGAACTATCGCTGGGGAAATGCGGTTGCGATCCTCACGGGTGACTATCTCTTTGCCAAGACTTCTGCTCTCCTTGCAGAGGTAGGACCAGAGGCCGTCCTCCTGCAAGCACTTACCTTTGAACGCCTCGTCATCGGACAGATCCAAGAGACGCAAGGACCGAACCCTTCTCAGGATCCGATGGATCATTACATGAAAGTCGTCTCGAACAAGACCGCATCACTGATCTCAACTTCAGCGCGTTTCGGTGCGATGCTCTCGGGTGCCGATCCTCGGATCACCGAGACCGTCACCGAGTTCGGTGAGTTGATCGGTACTGCATTCCAGCTCGCCGATGACATCCTCGATATCGCGAGCGAGTCAGTGCAATCCGGCAAGACACCTGGGACCGACCTTAAGGAAGGCATCCCCACCCTTGTCACGATCCTTGCTCGAGCTTCCGAGGATCCAGCAGATGCAGACCTCAAGGAGATCCTAAGTGGACCGATCCACGATGAAACTCTCTTGCAGCAGACCTTGATTCGTCTTCGCACCCATAAGGCGATGGATCAGGCGAAGGAGAGACTCGCTTCGATCGCGAACCAGGCAGAACTCCTTCTCAATGAGATCCCAGAGTCCACGACGAAGGATGCGCTAGCGAACCTCATCGGTGCGATCATCAAGCGTTCTGCTTGACCTGACCAAGTCTCTTCCGAAGATGAAGAGCGCTATCCAGATCATTACGAATCCGACGAGTTTGATCGGATTCATATCCTCGTGATTGATCCCGACCCCGATGAAGAACATGATGGTCGGGGTCAGGTACTGCAGTAATCCGACCGTCACCAACGGGAGTCGATTGGTCGCACCATTGAAGAAGAGCAGCGGGACGACTGTGGCAAGTCCACCGCCGGCCAGAAGTAGCGTGGTGGAGAGCGAGCCACCGAATGCAGCCTCACCAGTGCGCGCCAGATGGATGATGTAGAAGGTGCTCGGAATCAGCGCAACCAAGGTCTCGACGGAGAGTGACTCCAGGGCGCCGAGTTTCAACTGCTTCTTCACGAGGCTATAGCCACCCCATGTCATCGCAAGTGCGAGTGCGATCCATGGCAGTGCGCCATATCCGATCGTCAGAACCAAGACACCAATCGCAGCGAGTCCTACGGCGATCTTCTGTGCGGGTCTGATCGTCTCCTTGAGGATCAGGACACCGAAAGTCACGGACATCAGTGGAGTCATGTAATAGCCGAGCGCTGATTCGACCACTCGATCTACGGTCACTGACCAGATGTAGACCCCCCAATTTATGGTCAGGAGGAGGGAAGCGAATGCGAGGATGGCAAAGATCCTTAGATCCCGTAAGAGTGCGATGAAGAGTCGCAATTTCCGGACCAAGCTCAAGAAGGCGACACAGATGATCAATGACCAAAGACCTCGATGCACCAGGATCTCAGTCGCTGCCACACCATCGAGCCATTGCCAATAGAAGGGAAGTAGACCCCAGAGTGTGTAAGCCGAGACTCCGAAGAAGACGCCGCGAGCGAAAGAATTTCGTGAGTCAGGCAAGTGAGGGGATTCCTAACGGAAGTTCGTGAATTGGACTGCGAAGTCGAACGAGGCGCCCTTGATGAGAGCGATCGCCTCCTGAAGGTCGTCCTTGCTCTTGCTTGAGACTCGCAACTCCTCGCCTTGGATCTGCGCCTTGATGCTCTTCGCTCCCTGCTCCTTGAGCAACTTGGTGATCTTCTTCGCGTTCTCTTGGCTGATTCCCTCTTTGCTTTGGATGGTGATCTTGTAACTCTTGCCGCTCAACACTGGCTCGCCAGGCTCGATGGATTTGAGGGAGACACCGCGCTTGACCAACTTCTCTTTGAAGACATCGAGGGCTGCCTTAGCACGCTCCTCAGTCTCTGATTCGATCACTATCGCCGTGGCATTGCGCGTGATGCTAGAACCGGTGTTCTTGAAGTCGAATCGAGTATCCAACTCCCGAGCGGTCTGGTTGATCGCATTGTCCAACTCCGCCTGATCGATCTTTGAGACCACATCGAAACTTGAATCTGCCACGTCTCTTCCTTCTACTTTCGCTGAATTCACGCCAGCTCGCCGATGCTTCCAAGCATATCCCCGCGATTACCCATCAGATTTGGCTTCAGGTATCCTCTGCAAGTTGCTGAACCAGGTGGGTTGCCCGAGCGGCCAATGGGAGCGGACTGTAAATCCGCCGGCTCTGCCTTCAGTGGTTCAAATCCACTACCCACCACCAGCATCTCTTCACCGCTAGTCCAGTCGAAGGATTGAGGAGATATGGAACCTCTTCTCGCTGGTTATCTCCTCGCGATCGCTGCTGCGAGTGCGACGCTCCTTGGAGCATTCGCGATCACTCTCAAAGAGAACCTCAGTGAGAGAGTCCTTGCATTCTTACTCCTTCTCGTCGCTGGTGCGATGATCACCGTCAGTCTCGGTCAGATACTTCCGACTAGCTTCAAGAACGGTGACTCCGTACTCCAGATCGTCATCTGGTTCCTAGTTGGTGTTGCTGCCGTCCTTCTCCTTGCTCGGATGGATGTCGGGGCGGATGCAACCAAGCGTTCGCTCTGGATCACCGTCATCGCCATCACACTTCACAATCTTCCTGAAGGTGCAACCACGATCGGCGCCACATTGATCGATCTCGACACTGGCATAACGACAGCGATCGTCTTGGCTCTCCACAATGTCCCGGAAGGGATAGCGATCGCGACAATGGCGAGGCTCGCAGGCGTCGGTCGAATAGGGATCGTGGCGATGGTCCTCATCGCAGCAGTCGCAGAGGTCCTGGGTGCGACTTCGGTCTATCTCTTCGGTAGTGGAATGAGCGATAGTGCGACCTCGGTTCTCCTCGCTACTGTGGCGGGAATCATGGTCACCATCAGCGCGAAGGAACTCATTCCTTATTCGGCTCGGATTCTCTTATCTGCACGGAAGCGATAGCGTTACCCGAAAATGTGCGGCAGGAAAAGGGAAGTGAAACTTGTCTAATTCCATCAAGGCAGTCGAATGGGTCGATGAGGCATTGGTACTTCTTGACCAGACCCTGATTCCGATCGAAGAGAATTACCGTTCCTATCGGGATGTCGATGCCATCATCGATGCGATCAAGCGTCTTGTCGTCCGCGGAGCACCAGCAATCGGCGTCGCCGGAGCATTCGCCGTCGTGATCGCGATGGATGAAGCAAAGGCAAAAGGCCTTGATGGAGAGGCGCTCGAGCGCAGGATCGATGAGATTCGAGATGCCAGACCTACTGCAGTCAACCTCGCTTGGGCAGTCGAGAGAGTGCGTAAGTTCGTCCACCAAGGTCGCGATGCTGTCCTCTCTGAAGCGAAGCGCGTCGCAGAAGAGGATCGAACTAGCGGCGATGAGATGGGAAGGATCGGCGCAGATTGGCTGATCGAAAGATTAGGGAAGCGCCCCTTGACCCTT
>CAYORK010000017.1:13614-15430 GCA_964406345.1 uncultured Actinomycetes bacterium
AAGAATGGAGATTCTGCGAACAAGATCGGATCCCTCGCGGTCGCGCTCGCCTGTCATGAGGCGGGAATCCCCTTCCTTGTCGTCGCCCCTGAATCCACTGTGGATCGAAGCAAGGCGAGTGGCGATGAGATCCACATCGAGATAAGAAGTGACGAGGAATTGACCCATTTCAAAGGCATTCAAGTGGCTCCGCTCGATGCGAAGACCTTCAATCCTGCCTTCGATGTCACACCAGCGAAGTACATCAGCGCTGTCATCACCGAGCAGCGTGCATATGAGATCGCAAAAGGAGAGACGCTGTGAGCGACACCAAACCACTAGAGGAACTCGTCTCCCGTTCGCAACGGATAGGTGCAGATCAGAGTCTTGTCGTCTATGGCGGCGGAAACACATCGAGCAAAGGTGAGATCGCAGATCACTTAGGTCGCAGGCGCAAAGTCCTCTGGGTCAAGGGATCGGGCGCGGATATGCAGTATGCGATCGATCGCGACTATCCAGCGCTCTACCTCGAGGAGTTACTCGCCCTTGAAGAATTCCAAGAGATGACGGATGACTTGATGGTCGACTATGTCACCCGCGCGCTCGTCGATCCGACATCACGTCGTCCTTCGATCGAGACTCTCCTTCATGCCTTCCTTCCGGCGAGACATATCGACCACGTCCACGCCGATTCGATCTGCACTTTGACCAATCACGCAAACGGCAAAGAGGCGACCCGTGAAGCGCTCGGTGATGGCTTCGCATATGTCGATTGGATCCGACCAGGATTCGAACTCTCGAAACTCGTCGGAACCCTCAAGGATCACGAAGGTGTGATCCTTGCTCACCATGGCCTTGTGGTCTGGGATGAGAACTCCGATCGCTGTTATCAGAAGACGATCGATGCGGTGAATTCTGCGGAGAAGTACCTCAATACTCTGCAAAAGCGCCCGGAGTCGAAGTTCGTCCATCGGGATGTCAGTAACTCTGATCTTCGAGAGATCCTGCTCAAACTTCGAGGAAAGATCGGTAAGCGTCAGGTGCTTCGAGTAGATCGACGATTGCAGGATCTGACCAAGCGAGATGACCTGAAAGAGATCGTCTCCGCCGGCGTATCGAGTGCAGATCACATGCTCCGTATCCGCCCTCGATCAGTCGCTCTCGACCCATCGAATCTTGAGGCAAGCATCGATTCCTATCGATCCGACTACGAGGCCTATTTCGAGCGTAATAAGGCCTTCCTTCCCGCTGGATATTCATCTCACGGAAACGATCCGAAGGTGATGCTCTATCCGGGACTAGGTGCGATCACATCGGCTTCGACCGTGAAAGAGAATCAGATGCTCGCTGACATCTCGCTTCATACCCATGCGGTCGCTGCGCGGGTTCGGGATTGTTTCGGTGAAGGCAAGACGATCCCAGAGTCAGAGATCTTCGGTTTCGACTATTGGCCCATGGAACTCTTCAAACTCAAGAACCGTCCAGCACCGAAGAAGTTCGAGGGCGGTATCTACATCGTCACTGGTGCAGGAAGCGGTATCGGACGCGGGATCGCACTTCATCTTGCCAAGCATGGCGCCAATCTCGTCTTGGCAGATATCTCGAAAGAGGGACTCACTGAGGTAGAAGCAGCGATCGCAGAGCTCAAGGGCGAGAAGCCACTTCTTGTCGTCGCCGACCAATCGAAAGAAGATGGCGTGAGAGAGACCGTGGAGTCTGCCATCACTCACTTCGGCGGTATCGATGGCGCAGTGATCAATGCTGGGATCGGAGTCTCCGGAAATCTCGAAGAGCTTTCGGTGGAGAAGTGGAGCCAAGGCTTAGAGATCAACCTCAC
>CAYORK010000017.1:15530-25905 GCA_964406345.1 uncultured Actinomycetes bacterium
TGGGCCGGTGGAATTCGTGAACAACGTGCGGCCGCACATGGGGTCAAGCCTGAAGAACTTGAGGACTTTTACGCCTCGCGGAATATGCTCAAAGTGAGGGTTCGAACCGAGGATGTCGCGGCAACAGCTGCATTCCTGCTCAGCGATGAGTCATCTCGGACGACAGGTAGCGTCGTCGCTGTCGATGGCGGAGTCGCCGCCGCGTTTCCTAGATGAAACGAGTAATCAACATATAGAAAGCCACTACAACGATCAAGAGTGCGAAACCTCGTTGTAGGTGTCGAGCATTGAGCCGCGCGGCAAAGCGCGCAGTCACGAAAGAGGCAAGCACTGCGGACCCGGCGAAAGTAAGCACTGGCACCCACGGCATCTCTGGCCAATAAGCGTTGCGGAGCAAGAAGCTCACAATCGAGTTGAGTGTGATCGCAACGAGGGAAGTCCCTGCAGCGATCTTTGTTGGCACTTTGAGGAATAGAACGAGTGCCGGAACGATCAAGAACCCTCCACCGATACCGAGAAGTCCAGTAGCGATTCCAACACCAGTGGCGCTCACAATGACGAGGTGCCACTTGGGTCTCCCGAATCCTTGATCACTGACTCCCTTGCGCCACATGCCGAAGGCAGCGCCGAACATGAGAAGAGAAAAGAGAACCAAGATCAAGGTGTCCGATAGGAACTGCAAGAGAATGGTTCCGAGAAACGTTCCGCCAATACCCAGTGCTGAGAAGGTAACGCCAATCTTGAAGTCGAGCGCCTTCGTCTTGACCCTTTGGATGGCGCCAGCGGCAGCTGCAGAACCTACGATGATCGTCGAGGCAGTCGTAGCAAGCTTTGCGTCAAGACCTAAGACTGCGACCAGCGCGGGAACGGCAAGGATCGCTCCACCAGCACCAATGATCCCAAGTGAAGATCCAATGAGGATGCCGAGGAATATCTCAAGAAGGAGATCGCCCATTCAGGATTATGAAAGTCGTGCCTTGAGGTCGGATGGTGCAATAGGTCCTGAGTCAGTGCCACCAGCGACGATCTCAAGCGCCGGAACGCTGAGCGCTCTTTCGTATGGTTCGTTGACTAGTACGGGAGTCAAGCCAGCACTCTCAATGACACCCACAGCGGCAGCAGCACGATAAGCACCCGCACAATGCACCCAGATCTTCTTCTCCTTAGGAAGTTCTGCGACTCGTTCGGGTAGCTGATGGAACGGAATGTGAAGCGTTCCTGCGATGTGCGAAGCATGACGCTCGCCATTGCGGCGAACATCGAGAACTACGATCGTCTCGTCTTCGAGTGCCGCAGGGACATCATCGAATCTCACGCGCTCGATCGAAGATGTAGTCTTGAACTCGGATGTATCGCCGACGAAGGATCCCTCTGGGCGATCAATGCCGATTCGGACCAATTCACGCTGTGCGGTGGCGATATCCTCCTTATTGTCGGAGAGCAAAATGACCTGCTTCTCATAAGGGAAGATCCAACCAAAGTATGTTGCGAATGAACCATCGAGACCGAAGTTCAGTGTTCCGGGAAGGTGAGCACTTGACCACTTGTCGCGATGACGAAGATCAATGAGATAACTTCCTCGCCTCATCGCAGCGAGGATCTCATCGGTAGTCATCCGCTTCAACTCCGAGAGATCGATGACCCCTGGTCCTGCAAGATTAGCAGGGCCCATGTGTTTGTAATAAGCAGGGAATGCATCAAGACCTGCAAGAGTCTCGAAGACGAATCGCTCGCGATCCATCAGGAGTGCTGGGTTGGTCAGCTTCTCATCAGCGATCTTCGACGAATTTCCACAGGTAGAGGTCGCGGCACAAAATGATCCAAAGCCATGTGTCGGATATATCGATACGGAATCCTCAAGCATCGAGACGATGCGATGCGCACTCTCATGTTGATGCGCGGCAAGTTTCGGCGCGTGATCGGGACCCAATAAATCTGGTCGTCCAGTAGAACCATGGAGCATCGAGCCACCGGTAAAGATTCCGGAAGGCTTACCTGAGCTGTCGCTCACGATGTAGGCGAGATGAGAGAAGGTATGTCCTGGCGTCTTGAGGGCCTTGATTCCAAAGCTTCCGACCTGAAACTCCTCTAAGTCCTTGGCAGCGATCCGCTCGAACTTCACTGGATCCTCAGCGCTGGTGATGTACTTCGCACCGAATTCGCGGGCAAGTACCAGACCTCCGCTGACATAGTCATTGTGCATATGTGTCTCAACAACGGTATCGAGCGCAACCCCTTCGCTCTCCAAGATCGCGGTCACTCGATCGATGTCACGCTGTGGGTCCACGACGAGCGCTGACTTTCCATCATGCGCGATATACGAGCGGTCGCCAAGAGTCGGGGTATCGACATTGATCACTGTGATTGACATAGCCCAAAGGCTAGCATACCCCCGGGGGTATCTGAGACGACACTAATTCAATCGGTCTTTCAGCCCAGCCAACTCCTCCTCCAAGGCAGCAGGGAGCTTCGTACCAACTTTCGTGAACCATTCCTCGATCAGTGGTAACTCTGCCTGCCACTCTTCCTTGCGAACTGCCAGGACTTCGTCCACATCACTCTGCGGGATCTCTAGTCCAGCGAGATCGAGGTCGCTCGTTTTGGGTGCGAGTCCGATCTCGGTATCGACGCCTTCGACTCTTCCTTCGACGCGATCGATGATCCACTTCAAGACGCGTGAGTTCTCACCGAAACCTGGCCAGAGGAATCGGCCATCGGATCCGCGTCGGAACCAGTTGACGTAGAAGATCTTCGGCAACTTCGACTCATCGCTCTTCTTGGTAAGGCTTAGCCAATGCTTGAAGTAGTCACCGACGTGATAGCCGATGAAGGGCAACATCGCGAAGGGGTCACGGCGGACGACTCCGACGGCGCCTGTCGCAGCAGCAGTCGTCTCAGATGAGAGAGTCGCACCGAGGAAGACGCCATGGTTCCAAGAACGTGCTTGCACGACGAGCGGCACCGTCGTCTTGCGACGGCCGCCGAAGATGATCGCTGAGATCGGAACGCCTGCAGGGTCTTCCCACTCTGGCGCGATGATCGGACATTGACCTGCAGGAGTACAGAAGCGCGAGTTGGCATGTGATGAGGTCTCACTACTTGCGGGAGTCCAGTCGCGTCGCTTCCAATCGGTCAGGTGCGCAGGTGGAGTATCTGTCATTCCCTCCCACCAGACATCACCATCGTCTGTGAGCGCGACATTCGTGAAGATCGAGTTTCCGAATTCGATCGTCTTCATGGCATTGGAATTCGTCGGCCAACCAGTGCCTGGAGCGACGCCAAAGAAGCCAAATTCAGGGTTGGTTGCGTAGAGGCGACCATCTGACCCGAATCGCATCCATGCGATGTCATCACCAAGAGTCTGAACTTCCCACCCAGGGATCGTCGGCTCAAGCATCGCAAGATTGGTCTTTCCACATGCGGATGGGAAAGCGGCGGCGATGTAGTGCGTCTTCTTCTCAGGTGAGGTCAGCTTGAGGATCAACATATGTTCAGCGAGCCAACCCTCGTCGCGCCCCATCACCGATGCGATACGAAGCGAGTAGCACTTCTTCCCTAAGAGCGCGTTCCCACCGTAACCCGATCCATAGGACCAGATCTCACGAGTCTCTGGGAAGTGGCTGATGTACTTGGTCTTGTTGCACGGCCACGCGACATCCTTCTCGCCGGCAGAGAGCGGAGCTCCGACGGAGTGAAGCGCTTTCACAAACGGCGCGTTCGCACCCATACGATCCAGGACCCTTGTGCCAATCCGCGTCATGATCCGCATCGATGCGACCACATAGGCGCTATCGGTGATCTCGACACCGAACATGGGGTCCTTCGCCTCGAGCGATCCCATGCAGAATGGGATGACATACATCGTCCGGCCACGCATCGATCCACGATAAAGGTCGCGCATCGTCGACTTCATCTCTTCAGGTGCGATCCAATTATTGGTAGGTCCAGCATCTGCCTCATCGACGGAACAGATGTAGGTGCGGTCCTCGACGCGTGCGACATCATCGGGATCCGAGGCACACCAAAAGGAGTTCGGCTTCTTCTTCAACTTTACGAAAGTGCCGCTTGCAACGAGTTGATCAGTTACAGCGAGCCACTCTGCATCGCTGCCATCGACGATGTAGACGTCATCAGGTTCAGTCAGTGCAGCGACTTCTGCGATCCACGCTGCGAGCGCGCCATGTTCCACGCCTTTGACTGCAGCATCAGCTGATAGAGCCTGGATCGCCATTGATCCTCCTCGCTAGAAACCTCACTATAGGAGCGAGGGCTTGTTACGGAAAAGTCTGTGCCTTGTCTCATCTGTCACACTAGGCTGGTTCCGTATGCGGAAAGCGAGGTAATGAGCGTTGAAAATTCGCCGAGCGAACAAGAGCGATGCCCCGGTCATACTCGAACTCATCAAGGAGCTTGCGGAATACGAACGAGCCCCCGACGCAGTCGAGGCGACCGAGTCTGATCTCCTGGCCACGCTCTTCACCGAGGACCCCCGAGTCTTCTGCGATCTCATCGAAGTCGACCAGTCAGGCGCAGCGAAAGTCGCTGGCATGGCGCTCTGGTTCCTCAACTATTCGACCTGGCAAGGAAAGCACGGCATCTATCTTGAAGATCTCTTCGTACGCCCCGAATTCCGAGGAAGCGGTTGCGGCAAGGCCCTCTTGATCCACTTGGCGCGGATCTGCATTGAAGAAGGTTACGGACGATTGCAGTGGTGGGTCTTGGATTGGAACGAGAGTGCGATCAATTTCTATCGAAGCATCGGCGCCGAAGCGATGGATGAATGGACGGTCTATCGAGTGAGCGGAGAGGCGCTCGCCGACTTGGCGAAGAGTTGACAATACCCCAGGGGGTATCTGTATTCTCCACTCCATGGCAACCAAAACCTTGGCGAAGAGTGCGAATAAGAAGAGTTCGAACGGCAATAAGAAGGTCGGGCACATACTCTCCGATCAAACTCAAACCGATGAGATCATCAAACGAGTCAAGCGAGCACATGGCCAACTCGGTGCAGTCGCAAGGATGCTCGAAGAGGGTCGGACTTGTGATGAGATCGTCACTCAAATGGCGGCGGTCACAAAAGCAGTGAATACCGCGGCCTTCGCATTGATCTCTGCCAATCTCAAGGAGTGCGTCGAAGAAGGTCGTCCCGATGCGAAGGCCATCACGACGAACTTGCAGAAGCTCTTCAACACCCTGGTTTGAAACAGATCAAGAGATAGTTATCAGAAGAGGAATCCCATGAAGAGAGTGAAATTCGTCCCGGTCTTTGCCACCCTGGTGCTGGCTCTAACTGGGTGTTCGTCGAACGGCTCGGCATCATCACAGTTAGGGATTGACGAGTTTGCGGCCAAGACGGCAGAAGCAAACGTGGTCGTCCTTGATGTTCGAACTCCTGGTGAGTTCGCCCAGGGCCGCCTTGCCAACGCGATCAATATTGATTTCCAGAGCGGGAACTTTGAGGCTGAGATATCCAAGTTGGACAAGAACGCCACATATGCCGTTTATTGCCGTAGCGGAAACCGTTCTGGACAGGCAGTCAAAGTCATGACAGACCTCGGGTTCACCAATCTCTATGACATGGATGGTGGCGTGATCGATTGGGCAGCAGCAGGAAAACCGCTCTATACCGAGTGAATTCAGATAAGAGATAAAGGAGAGAAGGAAATGTGTAGTCGAGTTACCTGTGGAACCTGTAAGAAGTACACCTGGTCGGGGTGTGGAGAACACATTGATGACGCGCTTTATGGCCTATCTGAGAGTCAGATCTGCAAGTGCGACTCATCGGCAGCGCCATCAAGTGGTGGATTCTTCTCGAAACTCTTCGGCGGAAACTAATTCATTCGCCCGTAACTGAAGGAAAGCACGGTCGCGATCGTCAGCCAAATTTGGTAGGGGAAAAGCAGGATCCCAAGCAAAGTGTTGGTTTGAAAAGTGATGATCAGGATTGGGATCGTCAGTACGGTAGCTAGAACTAACGAGATGCTTGCAGCCGTGAAGTTGTGGGGTTGATAGAAAAAGTAAGACCAAGTGATTGCTGCCGTGACACTCAGGGCAAGGAATACCAAGAAGATGGCACTCTGTAATCCCGAGCCATTTCGCACCACTGAGACTCCGCTGACACCGAGCATGATGAAGTTGTAGGGCCAGATCAAGCCAAATACTGCGTCAGGCGGTTGCCACGAGGGCTTCTTCAGCTCCTGATACCAACCGCTGTTATCCATGAAAAAACCAGAACCTATGGCGTAGAGCAAGACCAAACCGATTGCAACAGCGATCCCTACGGTTTTCGCATCAATCATGTTGCAAGGGTACGACATCCAGCATGAGTGTTGCGATTGTGACTCTCTATCGAGTCAAACGAGATTCCAAACCGGAATTCAGCGTGCATGATTCATCTTGTAAGTGAATCACTCTAACGAAGGAGTGATACGAGAACCAAGAGAGACTTACTCAGAGTTTGACTGAGAGGAAAAGAGGATTATCTACGACGTAGAGTCATTCCTAGTTGTGTGAAAGGGCGTGAGCTCAAGTCGCCCTCTGGGAGTAACGCCAGCTGACACCGATCGAAACCTGTTGGCTGTTAGCTATCGAGCGGTGATTGTTTGCAAAGGTGCTCGATCAGCAGTGGGTATGTGCCGGATAGTTCAACGGTGCAAGCCTTCACGTTCGTAGGTATAGCAGGGTGACGTGAACTATCCACGTCACCTTGCGGTAACTCCTCATCGCTTGCCCATGACACTCGACTCCACCCTGGGACTTTCCGAGGCAGACGCCCAGCGCTATCTCGAGATCGACGGTCCTAATCTCATAGGTGAGCGGCGTAGCAACGCTTGGAGTTCGATACTTCTCCGGCAATTCGCGTCACCATCAATTGTCATCCTCGCTGCCACAGCCTTGATCTACGGCCTTCTTGGCAATCTTCACGATGCTGCAATTCTCTTCGCGATCATCATTCCTAGTGGGCTTCTCACCTTCTTCCAAGAGTTTCGCGCCGCGTCCATCATCAAAGGATTACGAGAGCGCCTTTCCACAACTGTCATGGTGTTGCGTGATGGCGTGGAGCGTGAGATTTCCATCGAATTCCTCGTCAAAGGCGATGTAGTAAGACTGAGTGCCGGAGATCCCGTCCCGGCAGATCTTTTGGTCGTGGAAGCTTCGGACCTCCTTGTCGATGAGTCGCTCCTAACCGGTGAATCGATCCCGGTTGAGAAAGATGAGGGTGCAGAGCTCTTCAAGGGGACCTTCCTCGCCGGAGGTTTTTGCCTCGCTCGAGTCGTGCGGACGGGAGTTTCCACTCGTTTCGGTGAGATCGCACATCGCCTCTCAGAGCGCGATCCGGAGACATCTTTTGAGAAGGGGATCAGAAGATTCGGTCTTCTTGTCGCTCGAGCGATACTCGTTCTCGTTCTCTTGGTCTTCTTCGGGAATATCGCACTCGATCGACCGCTCTTCTCTTCGCTTCTCTTCTCACTCGCCCTTGCTGTCGGACTGACTCCACAGATGCTCCCGGTCATCATCTCGATCTGTCTCTCTCGTGGCGCGAGAGAACTAGCCGGGGAGAAAGTCTTGCTTCGAAGGCTTGATGCGATCGAGGACCTTGGCACCCTCGATGTCCTTTGTACGGATAAGACCGGGACTCTGACTGAAGGGAAGCTGCTCCTTCAAGGAAGTTTCGACCCACTTGGCAAGGAGAACGATCGCACCTTGCGACTTGCCTATGAGAATGCTCGATACGCCGCAAGTTCAAGCAATGTGATCGATAGCGCGATTCTTGCAACCAGTTCTTCTTTCATTGTCCGAGAAAGGGTCCGTTCCATTCCCTTCTCCTTTGACCGCAGAATTGTGACTGTCACCTTCGGCGATGGTGAATCGGTCACCAAAGGGGCAGTCAAGGAAGTGCTCGCTCGTTCGAGCTTGGCACGAGTCGATGACAGAGAGATGCCAATCAGCGAGATCAAGGAAGCGATTGATGCCTTTCACTCTCATCTCGTCTCGCAAGGCTTCAAAGTGATAGCAGTTGCGACATCGAATGATCCGACCTCCGTTGAGGAGAATTTGATCTTCGAAGGCTTCATAGCGATCAGTGATCCGATCAAGGCCGATGCGAAGGAATCGGTCGCGCGGTTACGAAGCCTTGGTGTGAGGATCGTGCTCGTCACTGGCGACAACGTTGATGTCGCACGATATGTGGCCAAAGGTGTCGGAATCAGCGATCAAATCGTCCTTACTGGGTCGGATCTCAAAGGGCTTGACGAGCGTGCTCTGATCGAGAAAGTGAGTGGATGTGACCTCTTTGCTGAGGTCAATCCCCATCAGAAAGTGGCTATCGTCGAAGCGCTGCGGACTGCGGGTCACGCTACGGGCTTTCTGGGTGATGGCATCAACGATGCTATGGCGCTCAAAGTGGCTGATGTCTCAATCTCGGTTGAGGATGCTTCAGAGATCGCACGCGGAGTCTCATCCGTCGTCCTGCTTGAGAATGACCTTGATGTGATCGCAGACGGGGTGCTTCTCGGAAGGAAGACCTACCTCAACACGGTCAAGTACATCAAGATCACCATCAGCGCCTCATTCGGCAACGTACTCTCGATGGCACTCGCATCCCTATTCATGCCCTTCCTTCCGATGCTCCCGACTCAGATCCTTCTGCTCAACTTCCTTAGCGATCTCCCTGCCGTCGCCATCTCAGGAGACTCGATAGATGACGAGGCTGCAGCAGCGCCACGATCCTGGTCGATGAGAGGACTTGGTCACTTCATGGTCTTCTTCGGGCTGGTCTCGACGGCCTTCGATCTACTTCTCTTCTTCACAGTGCTCATCGCCTTCGAAGGTGGTGCCGTGGAATTGCGAAGTCTCTGGTTCGCTGCCTCGTTGATCACAGAGGCGATCGCTATCTACTCCCTTCGAACCAATCGTCTCTCTTGGCGAAGTAAGCCAAGTAGGACCCTGATGGCGCTCACGATCCTCATCATCGTGGCAGCGTTACTCCTTCCAACAAGTGGATTTCTCAACGGAATCGGTATCGCATCCTTTCCATTACCCGGCTTCCTTCTTCTAACAGGATTAGCAATTAGCTATCTCGTTGCGGTCGAGCTAGGGAAACGAAGGACCAGTTTGATGATCTGACGCTCCGGTATCCATGAACTTCAAATCAATGAGCGATAGGCATGCGATTCACATGTGAGATGCACGAGAGTGAAGAAGTTCTTCCAAGTGTGAATATTCCACCGTCGCGACGAAGTGGAGCTGAAGTGATCTATATCGTGAAAGCACAGTCTTTCCTACGAAGCCCATGGGTCTCGTTGATCGTGGAAGGGGAAGACTGGTTGGTGGGATTCGATCCCATCTTCGAGGCCATGGATGGCACGGACGAGGAGACGATCCTCGAATTCGACGGTATGAGCGGATATCCAGCCTCTCGGATCATCGCCCATCGCCAAGATGGCTTCGAAGTCCAACTCAGTCTCAAGGGATTCGATCAGGTGACACCACGGGTCAAGGTAGATGACGGCTTCCTCGTCGTGACCGGAACAAAAACTGAATACGCGCAGCATCACACCCAGAACTACCTACAACGGGGGATCAGCGCTCGTGGATTCCGTCGTAGTTTTCAACTAGGACGCGATCAGCACGTCGTTGGTACCGGTTTGCAACATGGAATCCTGCGAATCGAGATCGAACAGGGCGAACCCTCATCGATACAACCTGTTCAGAGCTGGGAGCGAGTCGGATAGCCACGTGACTCGATCACCGACCCCGATGTAGGTATCGCGAGATGGCGTGTCTATCCACGTCATCTCGCCCCCAATAGGAGTAATCGAGAAGATCAAGGAGAAGGAAATGGCAAACATCCTCAAGCGAGAAAGTAGATTGCGATCCCCGCTCGCATCGCTTCTGTCGGATGGTGAGAAGTGGATGGTCGGCTTCGACGACGTCTTCAACAATCTCGTCGAGAAGTGGGAAGAAGGATTCGATGGATTTCATGAGTACCCGGCCTCGAACATAAAGCGAATTGACGATAACCACTATCGAATCGAGATCGCGGTGGCTGGCTTCATGCGCGAGGAGCTCAATATCGATCGTGATGGTGACACTCTTGTGGTCACCGGAACGAAGAGCGAAGAGACGAGTGAAGAGCGTGAGGATTATCTGCAACGGGGTATCAAGGCCAAAAGTTTCAGACAGAGCTTCCAGCTCACTGAACACGACAAGGTCTTGGATGCCACTCTCCGTCACGGCATCCTGGAGATCAACGTCAAAAGGGAGTCGAACTCATTGCGGAAGAAGTTAGGCATTCCGATCAAGGAAGCCTAAACGCGTTTGCAGATGATGCAGGGCGGTGTCTCTTGGAGACGCCGCCCTGACTGCTTTCTTA
>CAYORK010000018.1:0-3268 GCA_964406345.1 uncultured Actinomycetes bacterium
GGGAACGGGAACGGCTTCTTTTGCACCATCTCAAGCCGAGTTCGTTCTGAGTCGATCCCATCAAGAAGGTCGAGCATGACTTCTGCGCCGAAGCGCGTTGCACCTACGCCAAGTCCAGTGAATCCGAGTACATATGCGACCTTCTCGTCCATCGCAGTTCCCCAGAAGGGCGAGAATCGTGAACAGGTATCAATCGCTCCACCCCAACCATGGGTGAACTTGATCCCTTCAAGTTGTGGGAAGGTCTTCAAGAAATCTCGAGCTAGTCGAGCGTAAGTCTCTGGTTCGTCTTCATATTCCGGGCTCACCTGACCGCGGAAGTTGTAGATGGCGTCATATCCGCCCCAAAGGATCTCGTTCTCCTTCGTGAGTCGGTAGTAGTGGAATTGATTGCCTGCCTCTGAAAGTCCTTCGCGACCTGCCCAACCTATCGACTCCATCTGCTCTGGAGTGAGTGGTTCAGTCACCAACTGAAAGTCGTAGACGGGAACGACGTACTTGCTCGTCCCAGGAAGGAGCGAGTCATAGACATTTGTCGCAAGGGCGACACGATCGGCGTGGACTTTTCCGTACGGTGTGGAGAGGATGACATCATCACCATCATCTTCGATCTTTTCGACCGGACTATGCTCATAGATAACGACTCCAAGTTTGAGACATGCTCGCTCCAAGCCCCACACCAATCGAGCTGGGTCGACTAGTGCAGTTCCATCCTCATCCCAGAGTGCGCCGAGATAGATAGGGGAGTTGACTCGAGCGCGAACCTCATCAGCGGAAAGGACTTCGACCTCATCGCCGTAGGAGTTCCTCAGTTCTGCTTCTCGCTTCAGCTCTTCGACTTCCCAAGGCTTCGTCGCGACTTTCAGTTCGCCCGTTCGCTCCCAGCCGCAGTCAATCCCGTACTTCTCGATGGTTGTCTCGATGGCGCGGAAGTTGTCACGACCGAGTCGTTCTACCGCCTCCATCTCATCCTTGAATCGGTTGTAGCCATTGATGAATCCATGGGTGAGGGATGAATTGCAGAATCCACCATTTCGTCCCGAGGCACCAGCACCAGTCTCCTTAGCCTCCAAGATCACGACGTGGCGATTCGGGTCCCGCTCCTTTGCGATAAGTGCTGTCCATAGTCCGGTGTAGCCCGCACCGACGATGCAGAGGTCTGCTTCGATCTCTTCAACGAGAGCAGGACGTGACTCAGGTTCGAGGGGATCAGAATCGAGCCAGTAGAGAGCTGGCTGCATATGCATAAGGTGCTTGAGAACCTTGGGGTCGATGGAGACCATCGTCGATCCGGCCTAGCCGGTTTCACCCCTTTGTCTATAACACGGTCGACCCGGGTCCTCCGGAATCAAACCCCACTTCGCAGATCTTCATCTAGCAATCTGTTTTTCGAAGTAGTGAGCGGAGTTTACCTCGCCCCCCTCCACCCCTTGCAAGTCGATCGACTTCTCGCGATTCTCACGCATAGAAGTCAATCTTCTCTGACCTATACCTGAACGACGATACGGACCACATCCTCTGCCGTCGCAGTATCACCGAGCTCTGCGTTGACGTTCGTTGGAAGACCATTGATCTGCGCTGCGGAAAGGTAGGCAAGTTGTGTCGCAATATGAGTCATCCAAAAGAATGCACCTGGACCGATCTTCTCGATGATTCGTTTCGCCTCAGCCAATTGGGAGTCGTTGAAACTCTCGACTCCGTTACCTTCATCTGCGATCACGCGGAGCAGGAATGATCTGATCTCTTCTGCGCTCGCCTTGCTCTGCTCAGCACTGGTGATGAGATCTTGTAACTCAGCGTCAAGACTTAGACGCTTCCTTCGCTTCTGTCGAGTGAGGAATATGCCGATGAGAGCGCCGATGAGAAAGAACTCCAGCATGGGACCACCTTCCGATTGATGTATCTACGGTAAGGCAGGGTGCTGACACCATGTGCAGGGGTCTGACCCAGATCACTCTTTCTCGGCGAGCCTTGCCTTCACGAGCCTCAGGACCATGCTTTCGTCAACCTGCCAGTCATTGGGGATTTGAATCGTGTGCTTGTTGACCTTGAGATCCGGGTACTTCTCCATCACCGAGTCAAGGACGGCTTTGCTGAAGGGATTGAGAAGTATGTGACTCTTTGCGACCCCAGCACCGAATATGTACATGGTGCCGAGGCGAAGTACTGGTTGATTCCATGCGATGACATGTTCGAGTTTCGGATTCTTCTCACGAATGACTTTGAAGACCTTGCGAAGTGTCTTCGCTTGCTTGGGGTCGATGCTCGCGTAGTAGTCCGTGAGAGTCTCATGTCTCCTCGAAGAGAGTGAACCACGGGAATACATGACAAGAGCATTCGCATGCGCCTTCGAGAATCCGAAGTTCTCTTGGAGATGAGCGATCTGTTCGGGATATTTCTTCCCTTTGATCTTCTCCATCACCTTGAACCAGTAGGCCATCTTCTCGCCGTATCGCTTCTCGATCGCTGGGAAGTGAGACTCTCTTGTAGGGTCCTTGGTCGCCACATTCTGACTCTAGTGAGTAGTGACTTTGCTGTCGAGGAATCTTCGTAAGGCATCCCGTGATCTCTCTTTGCTGGGTCGGTGTGATTTCTCCCAGAGCTCGACCGAGATGAAGCGCAGTTTCTTCAACTTCGGTCTTTCCTCCAAGAGTGACTGCACTTCGGACTCTCCCCACGCTTGAAGAGTCCTCGCGCGATCTATGAAGTCCAGCAGGAGATCACTACCAAAGGCGAGAGCCGCAGCATCGGCATTCATCGGGATTGCGATGCCATTCATCACAGAGTGTCTTCCAACTGGGATCTTCCAACCGTATTCCCGCCCTAGTTCGTCGTTGGCGCGCAAGCATCTTTCGCAAACCTCCCATGACCAGCGTGAGTAGCCACCAGCCAGAGTGATGCCACAGAGAAAGCAGAGATGGAATCCATTGGGACAATCCTCGATGCGTTTCTCATGTCGAGGCTCGCAAGAACAACGTTGAAGCCCGGATCCGATCGAGGTGAGATCCAAGCAGGCAAGATGAAGGTAAAGAGATTGCAAGGGCATGAGATGGTCCGTTCTGGACCCTCGCGTGATGAGGATCCGCCACTTCTTCGCGAGACGATCACGCGAAGCGGGTCTTCCCCTAGGACCACCGTGTGCGGATGACGCGGTTGGCATCAAGCAAGCCAGGGGGCTTGTCGCTTGATTCTTAACCCGAGAAGAAGATACTCCTCATCACCGACATACTCATGCCTGGCCAATAGGTCTTGGGTCAATAGGTCTTGG
>CAYORK010000018.1:3368-5306 GCA_964406345.1 uncultured Actinomycetes bacterium
CAATAGGTCTTGGGTCAATAGGTCTTGGCGTCACCTATTTGGTCATGATCTCTTGCCGCAGGAATCCAAGATTCGACTTGGACTTCGCTCCCCAGAAGTAGAGGATCTCGTTGGTCTTCGACTTCATCTCGAAGGAGGAGGCAGCAATCACCGTCGTTGGTGTTTCAGGATAGGCGGCACCTAGCGTGTAGAGACCGAAAGGAAGGGAGCGCTTCCGCTCCATAGAGTTTGTGAGAGGAATGAAGGTTGATGTGCCGTTGATCTTGAACTGTATCGCCGGAGCTGCAGCCACGTGCCGCACTGTCATCCACGAACGTTTCACGCCGGCACGAGTGACGACATCCTTATAGGTAGAAAGACGCGGTTCTTCGCTCGCGTTCAGATGCGCCACGAAAGAGAGCGTGGTCCCACGAGAGAGTATCAAAGCGGATGAGGAGAGAAGGGGAGAGGTCGTGCCGGAGGGAACGACACCATTGGCGTAAATCCGAATAGTCACATTGTTGTGGGTCGTAGTGAAGGATTTGATCGTTCCAGGTGTGGCATTGTCGATGATCATCGTCGCATCGGCATAGATGTCGACGACATCAGCGCCATATCCAGCTGGAATCGCATGGACAACGGTGTAGATGAATTCATCGGTTGGCAATGGTCTGGGTTTTGCTTTTGCGCTTGCAAATTCTGCTCCTGCGATGAGAGTAAGGAGTGCAGTGAGATAGACGAGTTTCCGAGAAATCCTCATAGTCAGCCTTTCGATAGATTCATTGATCGACTCGAAAAGTGTATGAAGACGCAGGAGCGAGAGGAGACTAATGTCTGGCTATTGACCAGACCGTCTTCGCGTGATGATCTTGTGAAGGTCTAGCCAAGAGACACTGATATAGGAAAGTGCAATGAGTAGGAGATATTCATTCCATTGAAGCGATTCAAGATCGAAGGCTTCTCGAAGGAAGGGAAGATTGAGCAAAAGGAGGAGCAATGCGATCGCTCCTGCGATGAGCCAGGGAATTGCTGAGTTTCTTCGCTTTATGAGTGTCTCCCAGAGTGTGAGGGTTCGAGAGCGATTGATCAAGATGAGCATGACATTGGAGATCACGAGAGATGTGAAGGTCAGGGCTCGAACCCTCTCCTCAGCGACGTCTGAGGCTATATTCGTGAGGAAGATCGAGAAGACGAGCAGAAAGATCGAGAAGCCTTGCAAGAGCGCTAGGAATATCTCTCTTCGATCAAAGATCCCAGAGCGTGGTTCTCGTGGAGGTTGCGACATGATCTTGGGGTCAGGACTCTCTACCTCAAAGGCAATGGAAGAGGCTGGATCGATGATCACTTCGTGGAATGCAATCAATGCAGGAACGAGTATCAACGGCCAATCTGCGACTAAGACTGGAACGAGCGCCATGCCGAAGATCGGGATGTGGATCGCGATCACGTAGGTCATCGCCTTCTGGATGTTGGCATAGATGGCACGGCCGCGCCGAATCCCTGCGACGATGGAGGTGAAGTCATCGTCGGTGATGATCAAGTGGGCGGCCTCACGGGCCACATCCGTACCACGCCCTCCCATAGCAATTCCGATATCTGCAGCGCGCAAGGCGGGAGCATCATTGATGCCATCGCCAGTCATCGCCACCACTTCACCATTCGCCTGCAACGCTCGGATCAGCCTTAGTTTGTCGCCAGGAGTGACTCGGGCGAAGACTTGGCATCCTCGAACCTGCTCCGAAAGCTCTTCATCATCCAGTTCGGAGATATCAGATCCGGTGAGGACATTGTTCGGATGAAGTAGACCTATCTCATGAGCAATCGATCGCGCGGTCGTCGGATGATCCCCAGTGATCATGATGGTGCGAATACCTGCGGTGACGCATTCGCGTACCGATTCGGGAGCACCATCTCTGATGGGATCCTTGAGGAAGGCAAGGCCCAGGAATTGAAAGTCGA
>CAYORK010000018.1:5406-25526 GCA_964406345.1 uncultured Actinomycetes bacterium
TCTCGCCCGCACTTGTGACTCTTTGATTGAGTTCCTCGACTGCTTCACCTTCGACACCGCAGAGCCTTGCAATGTGCTCGGGTGCACCTTTGGCAGCGGCAAGGAGTACATCTCCTTCTTGCCAGATGTGTATGTAGGCAAGGCGCTCCTTTATGACGGGGAACTCTGCGATGGAGATCAGCTCCCTCAGTGATTCCTCTACATCTACCAGTGCGCGAAAGGCTTTGTCCATCGGATCGAAAGGCGTCCTCGGAGCTGCGAGGGCGGCGATGTGAAGAAGCCGATACCCATCCTTGGCGGTAATGGCTTCTTGGGCTGTCATCACATGATGATCGATCTGCACTTCGCTGACCGTCATCTCGTTGCGTGTCAGAGTCCCGGTCTTGTCGACGCAGAGCACAGTCACTGATCCGAGAGCTTCAATCGCGGGTGCTTGTCGTGCGATGACTCTAACTCGCGCCATCCGCCAGGCGCCCAATGCCATGAATAGTGTGAGGATCACCGGGAACTCTTCGGGGATCAGTGCCATCGCAGCTGCGATCGCTGCAATGCCACCCTCGAGCCAATTCCCTCGCGTCATCCCATAGATGATGACGATGGCTATCACTGTAAGCAGTGCGACGCCACCAATCGACTTCACTATGGAGTCGATACTCTCTTGCAGATGAGTGCGTGTGTACGGAATCGATTCGATCGACTTGCCGATCTTTCCTAGTTCAGTTTGAACTCCGGTCGCAATGACTCGCGCTCTCCCATGTCCCCTCACTGCAAGGGATCCAGTGAAGGCGATCTCTCCAGAACCCTTGGAGATGGGTATGGATTCACCCGTCAGCAGTGATTCATCGAACTCGAGGGAGCTAGCGGTCACCAATTCGGCATCAGCTACGACACGATCGCCTTCACTGAGAAGGATGAGGTCACCAGGTACGACATCTCGACTGGAGATGTGTACCTCAAGCCCATCTCTGATCACATGAGCAAGTGGCGCCGTGAGTTCCTTCAATGCTGCCAACGCCTTGTTGGTTCGTTGCTGTTGGTAGATGGAGATTCCGAGGACGATCACTACGGTGAACATCAAGAGAATCGCATCGGTCAGGTCTGCCAATAGGAAACTGAGCAACCCGGCGGCAAGAAGGAGCAGGAGCATGGGCTCTCGCAGGACTGCAAGTGCCACCGAGAGTCGTGATCGGGATACTTCGCTTTCCACCGAATTGGGGCCGAATTCAGTGAGCAATCGAGCCGCTTCCAGCGAGGTCAGCCCGATCTTCGTCATCTCTAGATGCTAATCCCTGCCATAATTCGCATCTCTCTCACGCCTCCCTAGCTCAGTGGTAGAGCATCCGCCTTGTAAGCGGAAGGTCGTCAGTTCAATCCTGACGGGGGGCTCCATCGATTGAGACATTACCCACTTCCTCGCATTCTGTGTTGCTGGGTTGCGACTCAGTGGCTACCTTTTAGAACTTCTGCACAATCTCTGCTTTGGAGGTTTCTGTGAAATCCAAGATCATCTCTGCTTCACTTGCCATCATCGGACTTCTTGCTGCGGGTGCTTCTCCAGCTTTGGCTGATGCGCCATCACCCGCACAGAGCATGACCCACCTGAAGACAGCGCCCGGCGTCTCACCATTGCTTGAGTCAGCAGGGGTAGTTCTCTATGCCCAAGGCGGAGCGACTTCTGGCGTCATGGGAGAGTCCATTTCCAATCCAAAGGGTCAAGTGGTCTTTCATATCCCAATCTCCTCATCGAAGACACGCGTTAGACATCTTGGTAGCACCGTGGTCATCTTCAACACTGCGAATGATCGACAGGTTCAACTCCAAAACCCCGTGATTGATCTCAAGGAGGGCGTCGTCAGAGCTGTAGTTCCACAAGCGAACGAAGCGGCGATCACCATCTTTAGGATTTCCAATCTATCTTCTCTCAAGGCTGAGTCCAGTACAGATAAGGCCACTGGAATTCGGACCAGAAAATTCGTCGCCGCTAATCTCAACTTCGCTCCCGGAGTCGCTGAGACAGTCGTAGGTCTCCTTGGACTACCAAGTGGCGCCTTGCCCGATCAGGCCCTCTTCGCTGTCGCAGATATCTCACTGAAGAAGCGAGTCCCATAGTTCGATGACTATGGTCAGACGCACTCTCTTGGTAATTGCCAGCCTACTTTTGGTGGCTGGCTGCACGTCCTCGGATTCAGGATTCACTCCGAAGGATGTCGGCTTCGCCGAGATGATGATCCCGCACCATGAGCAAGCAATACTCATGTCGGAGCTTGCTCTTGCGAACTCAGAAGATAAGGAAGTGCGCGATCTCGCTCAAGCCATCCTTAGCGCTCAATCTCCAGAGATCGAGCAGATGAAGAGTTGGCCAGGAGTGAATCCAAACCTGCATTCCGGGCACATGATGGATGGCATGCTCTCGGATTCCGAGATCGAGGCGTTGCGGCAGGCGATGGGTAACTCCTTCGACTTGCTCTTCTTGGAGGGAATGATCAAGCATCACGAGGGTGCGATCGTCATGGCAGAGGATGTCGTCGACTCTGAGAATCTTGAGGTCAGCGATCTTGCGAAAGCCATCATCTCCGCGCAAAAGAGCGAGATCGCTCTGATGCGCAGCATGATCGCTAAGCGAAAGTAAGGGTCAGCGCCGTTCTGCAAGACCCTGCATCACAAGTCCGACAGCGACGAGGATCAACCCGAATGTCGCAAGTGGTGTGATCGCTTCATCAAGCACCCATATTCCAAGGATCGTCGCAGTCAAAGGATCCGCCAATAGGAGTGTGGCGGTTGGTGCTGGCGAGAGTCGCTTCAGTCCGACGACTTGCAGCGTATTGGCCAGAGCCATGCTGATCGCTCCAAGATAGATGGCGGTGAGCACTCCTGAAGTTGTCGTGATCCAAGCAAGCGAGTCTCCTACCAAGAGTGGAAGGAGCAAGACTGCACTCAGGGTGTAGGCGACTGCAGGAAGTTCCACTGGATGTCCGCCACGATTGAGTTCGTACTTGGCGCCATTGACATAACACCCCGTTGCAAGACCTGCGCCGAGCGCCATCACGATCCCCAGGACATCTAGATTCTCAAGTTGTTCCCACGAGCGAAGTAGAAGTCCGACCACTGCGAGCGACGTTGCGATGAACCAGATTCTCTTGAGCGGTGCCTTTAGTATCAATCGTCCGATCAATCCGGTGAAGAGTGGCATCGTCCCGATGGTGATGACAGTGCTCAGGGCAACGCCGGTCTTTGTTGTCGCACCGAAGAAGAGTGGCTGGAATGCTGCAGTGCTGAGAGCCATGACCCAAACACCACGTCCTCTGATGACCTTGCCCAGGTTCCTTCTCTTACCACCAAAGAGCGGGAGAAGAAGCAGGAGTATCAAGCCACCAATACCTACTCGAGCAACACCAAGGCTTGTCGTCGATGCTTCGGCGGGTGCAAGAGCGACTGCTGTTCCGGCAGTTCCTAGTAGAGTCCCAGAAATCAATACGGCGATGATGGAACCGATCGAGCTTCGATACTCTTCTTGAGTTCTCACTTGGGAACCCTACTCATTACGCTCTGCGCATGGCAGCGACATTCAAAGGACTACGAAGTCGCTACTTCTCTCTGCCCTTACTCGCGCTCATACCGCTGATCTATGCCTGGCCTCGATCTCTCTCTACTCTTGCAATGGTCGCGCTGGGATTCCTTCTTGTCGCGGCAGTCTTTGTTGCCGTTCATCATGCCGAGGTGGTGGCCCTTCGTGTCGGAGAGCCTTTCGGTTCCTTGATCCTCGCTCTCTCTGTGACCGTGATCGAAGTTGGGATGATCCTGGTGCTGGTCATCGGTGCACCAGAGAAGAATGTCAATCTCGCAAGAGATACCGTCTTCGCAGCTTTGATGATCACCATGAATGGCATCGTAGGAATCGCGCTTCTGGTCAAGACTTTGAGCCGTGGCATCGCGACCTTCAATGCCCTCGGAGTGAGTGGAGCGCTCTCTGCGCTCGCCGCAATCAGCACATTGAGCATCATCCTCCCCTCAGTCACGACATCGTCACCGGGTCCGACCTTCACCATGCCACAGCTCGTCTTCGCAGCGATCGTTTCGCTCTTTCTCTATCTCACCTTCGTGGCGGTACAGACAGTGAGGCACCGCGATTACTTCTTGCCGCCACCCCGTGACGACTCGATTGGATCTGTCGACGAGCATGTAGCTCCTCCGACGAATCGACAGGCAGTCCTTAGCGTTGCAGGTCTTGTCGTCTCGCTCGTGGTTGTCGTTGGACTTGCGAAGGTGACCAGTCCGTTGATCCAAGGGTTTGTGGATGACCAAGGTCTGCCTCAAATGGTGGTTGCAGCGAGTATTGCGCTTGTAGTCCTCTTGCCGGAGTCCATCTCCGCGGTAAAGGCTGCGCTCTACGGACGGACTCAGACCAGTCTCAATCTTGCGTATGGATCAGCGTTGGCGAGTATTGGTCTCACCATTCCGACGATCGCACTCATCTCTATATTCACTAGCTATCAAGTGAACCTCGGTCTCAATGTCGCGGAGATCGTGCTCCTGGCCCTGACATTCATCGTCTCCACTTTGACTGTGGTCTCAGGACGCGCCTCGATATTGCAGGCTTCGATCCATCTCAGCATCTTCGGCGCATTCTTGGTCTTCGCGACGCTCCCTTAGCGCTCCTGAGCTCGTCACTCTTAGGACAGAAGATGCCGGGTATTCACTCACCATTAACCATAGGACATCACGCTTAGGCAGTGACCATCTCCCGGTACACAGATCGTGAGTTGAGCTGGCTCGACTTCAATGAAAGAGTGCTTGAGCTCTCGGCTGATCGCGATCTCCCGCTCCTGGAACGTGCGCGATACGCCGCGATTTTCGCTTCCAACTTGGATGAGTTCTACATGGTTCGCGTGGCAACACTGAAGGAGCTTATTGGTGGAGGGGTCAGCAATCGCAATAGCGCCGGCTTTACTCCAACACAACTTCTCAACGAAATTGTAAATCGAACGAAGGAATCATCCAAAAGACATTCGGACATCTTTGAGTTTGAAATCAAGCCGGGCCTTGATCGACTCGGTATCCACTTGACCTCATGGTCTGGGTTGACTGATGATGAGCGGGAGCACGTCAACTCACTCTTCGAGCGGCTGATCTTTCCTGTCCTCACACCTTTGGCTGTCGATCCCTCCAGACCATTTCCCTATATCTCTGGTCTCTCACTCAACTTGGCCGTCATCGTTCGACGCCCTGGTGCAGAAGAGGAATCTTTTGCAAGGATAAAGGTGCCAACGAATTTACCCCGCTTTGTACAGACGCTTCCCAGTACTCAGGCTCGATTCATGCCACTGGAGCAGTTGATTGCAGCTCACCTCAATCAACTCTTTCCGGGGATGGATATTGTCGATCACTGCACATTTCGATTGACGCGGAATGCTGATCTCGATCTCGAAGAGGATGAAACTGAGGATCTGATCTCAACTTTAGAACAAGAACTGCAGCGGCGAAAGTTCGGTCCACCCGTGCGACTTGAAGTCGATCGTGAGATCAAGCCAGCATTATTGGCGACGTTAGCCGAAGAGTTGGATCTTCCTTTGAATGAGGTCATCAGAGTCGCAGAGCCACTCGATTTGACCTCGCTCTTCTACTTCGCTGACTTTGAGATACCTGACGCGAGATTCCCGAAGTTCAGATCGACTTCGAACCTTGCCTTGGCTGATCTCGAAGACGAGGATATGGATGGACTTCTCGCAGTTGTGAGACAAGGTGAAGTGCTCCTTCATCACCCTTACGAGTCTTTTTCGGGATCAGTGGTCAAGTTCATCGAGATGGCAGCACGAGATCCTCAAGTCCTCGCAATCAAGCAGACCCTGTACCGCACATCAGGTGATTCGCCAATTATGGCCGCTTTGATCGAGGCCGCTCAGGCGGGAAAACAAGTGCTCGCTGTAGTCGAACTTCGTGCTCGCTTCGACGAGATGGCCAACGTGCGATGGGCGCGTAAATTGGAAGAGGCAGGAGTTCATGTCGTCTATGGACTCTTGGGCTTGAAGACGCACGCCAAACTCTCACTGGTGGTCCGTGAAGAGGTCGGTGGAATCCGTCGCTACTCGCATGTGGGAACGGGGAATTACAACCCGAAGACCGCAAGAATCTATGACGATCTTGGTGTACTTAGTAGCGATCCGATTCTTGGTGAGGATCTGACGGTGCTTTTCAACCAACTCTCGGGCTTCGCACCTGATGCGAGATACTCACGACTTCTCGTCGCACCAAAGACCATCCGAACCGGACTCATCGCACGGATCGAGAATGAGATCACCATCGCAAAGTCCGGTGGCCGAGCACGAATCAGGATGAAGCTCAACTCGCTCGTCGATGAGGAATTCTGCGACTATCTCTATTGGGCCTCCGAGGCGGGAGTCGATATCGACCTGTGGATCAGGGGCATCTGTTCAGTCCAGCCTGGAGTCTTGGGTCGATCCGAGCGGATCCGAGTCCGCTCCATACTCGGGAGATTCTTGGAGCACTCCCGGATTTACCACTTTCACAATGGTGGATCTGATGAGTACTTCATCGGTAGCGCCGACTTGATGGAGCGAAATCTAGACCGGAGAGTAGAAGCGTTGGTTCGTATTGATCGGGCCGAACACAAAGATGAACTCAATCGACAATTCACAGACGCTTTCAGCCCGGACGTATCCCGATGGGAATTGAGCGAGGGGACTTCATGGCGCAGAGTCTTCCTTGATCAAGACGGCAACAGGCTCAGCGATTTCCAAGAGCGTGAGATCGAGCGCAGGAGGGCAGCGAAATGATTCGTGATGAGGAGGATGTGATCATGGCGGCGGGTGCCGTCCTGTGGCGCCGCGATAGAGCCGGTCAAGTCGAAGTGGCTATCATCCATCGTCCGGCTTACGACGATTGGACACTTCCGAAAGGAAAAGTCGAAGGCAGCGAAGCGCTGATCGCCTGCGCTTACCGTGAAGTCTTGGAGGAGACGGGTTACAGATCCCGATTCGGTCCCTATCTTGGTGACACCTTCTATCAAGTCAATGGCATCCCGAAGGTGGTTAGGTATTGGGCCACGCAAGCGCTACCAGGTGATGACGAGAGTTTCGACCGTTCCGAAGTTGATGAGATTCTTTGGTTGGCCCCAAAGAAGGCGATCGAACGGCTGACCATCAAGGATGATCGCAAGATCCTCAAGAAGTTCCTGAAGTTGGGTCGAGATACAAGACCAATCGTGCTACTCCGCCATGCAGAAGCCGTTGAGCGCGATGGATGGCAGGGTGATGATGGTGATCGTCCATTGACTGACAAAGGGCAAAGGCAGGTCTCCGAATTGATCACGAGTATGCGCGTCTTTGATATCAAGGAGATCCACACCTCGGATGCAATACGGTGCTTTGAGACCGTCAAGCCGATCGCAGGTGCCTATGGAATTCGACCTGTGGTCAACAGCGACTTGAGCGAGTACACCTACTCAAGGGATAAGGCCAGCGCGGCTCGCTACATCAAGAACCTCTTTGAACGCGATGAGGCGATCATGGTTTGTGGGCACAATCCGATCCTTTCGAAGATCGTAAAGAAACTGGCTCGCAGATTGGATATGTACAAGGAGGACTTCTCGCTCGGAAAGGGAGATGCCTTCATCATCCATCGAAGTAACGGGAAGATCTACGACATCGACCACCTCAAGGTCAATTGAGGTTATCGAGCCAATCGATACGACGAAGGACGATTCCTTCTCGGAGTGCCCAAGGACAGATCTCGATTGTTGGAAGTTGCAGCTCACTCATGAGCTCTCGGGCGACGATCGCGCCCGCAACCAATTGATGTGCCCGGGAGGCCGAGACTCGAGGCAGTCTTGCCCGCTCTGCCGTCGTCATCCCGATCAACTTCTTGGTGAGTAGATCCAACGACTTTCGAAGGATGATTCCGGTACCGTCACCAAGCAACTCCGACGTAAGTCGCGCCAGAGTACGGAACGTTTTGCTGGTTCCAACCGCGCGATAGCTTGTAAACGGAGCAAAGTCCTCCGTAAGTGGAGCCAGAGTGGTTTCAATATGCTGCTGAAGATTCTGAATGCCTTTCGCTGAGAAGGGGTCCCCTCTGAGAAACTCGCGTGTCATTCGTGCTGCTCCAACAGGATAAGAGTGAGCAAGTTCCGGCACCTCATCGCCGCCAGCAGCAATCTCAAGCGAGCCACCACCAATATCGAGGACCAGTAGTTCGCCGCTTGACCACCCCAACCATCTTCGTACCGCAAGGAACGTGAACTTTGCCTCCTCTTCCCCCGTGAGCACTTGCAGGTCGAGATCCAGCCGTTGATTGATCGATTCGATGATCTCTTGCCCGTTGGTCGCCTCTCGGATAGCTGACGTTGCAAAAGCGAGAACCTCATCCAGATCGAGTTGAGTCACGTTAGCTAGAGATTCTTCAATGGTTCTGAAGAGCAACTCCCTTCCTTCGTCCGAGATTCTTCCGGACTCATCGACATATTCCGTCAGTCGAAGCTCCGTCTTGTGACTGGATGTATGAATGGGGCGTGAACCGCGATGTGCATCAACGACTTGTAAGTGAACGGTATTCGAACCGACATCAAGGACACCGAGGCGCACAGGTCGAATAGTAGGGATGGGATCAAACATATCCTGCTAGATCGACTCCTCAATGATGGGTGTCACAGGATCAGGGAGGTCGAAGTCCCCAGCGTCTTCCGCAAGAGGAGCTCGGTAGGAACGTGCTGCGATGGAACGCCTTCGCATTCGATAGGTACGGCTAGCGCCTGTGATCATGTGCTCGAGTGGCGCCTCCGATTTGATCAGAGTCATGAGGGCGTGTGCTTGCGTCTCCTCTGAGAAGGTGACTGGATGAACCACCTCTGGCGCGACATCTTTGCGAGGAAAGAAGGTTCGGTAAGCGATAGCAAGTACGCGAAGACTCGCGATTCCGACGGACCGAATTCGGCGTAGAGCTTGCGTTCGCAAGAGATAGCGAAAGTAGTTGACTTTGAACCCGAGATGGTGACTCTCGTCTCGAATCAAGTTGAGATAGTGGCGCGTGGCCTCCTCATTGCCTGTCATTGCAGGTAAGTCGCGACATGCGCGCGCAAGTCGTTCCCGGAGTGACTCGTCTTGGAGCATTCGGACCTTCGCCGTTATGTCGTTTAGATCGTCTTGATTTGCAGTCAACGCGAATCCTTGTTCATGAGTCCATCGTGCTCGCGAAGCCTGGTCATCCGTACCTCGGATGTTGGGAACGAAAACTGTGGGAAGACATGCCGGCAATAGTTCGTGGACCCCGTTGTATCCGGCCGCTGCGACTGCACCATCAAAAGCGTGAAGGAGATCGGCCAAGGGAAAGTAACGGATCACCTTGAGATCCAAGCCCTCAGGTGCAAGCGATTTTCCATGGGTGTCAGTGGGGTTCTTGGTCAAGATGACTTGCAGATCACGCCAACCAACTAGTCCCAAAAGTGCTGCGTGCATCTTCTCGTTGACATCACCGTCACCTGTTCCTAGCTGCACCAGGATTGCTGGTCGATGAGGATCAATACCCAAGATCCTTCGGGCCTCACTGCGATCCATCGCCCATCGCGGTTGGTAGAGGGATATAGGAGATGTCAGGTGGGCATCGTTTCGCATCGAAGTCGGTCCAGTATCAAAGACTCGAGCGAAGTCACCAGGTTCGACGATGTGGTCCATCAATCGAGATTGAAGGGAGAGAAGGTGTCGACTCGGCTTCCACTGCCACAATCCCCTTCGAACCCAGACCAGCTTGATCGAGGGCCTTGCATCCTTGGCCGCAATCACTCCCGGGTAAGGAACGACACCATCGAATGCCAGTAGTGATGCCCCAGTTTCATCGATTAGCGCGACCAATCGGTCCTTGAGATATCGATCCCACTTGCTACGCGGCATCAGATTGCGATCTCGCCCGGGAATGTACTCCACGCGCAGCTCAAGCGACTCCGGAAGTTCAGCCACGCCTGCTGCCATCGAGACCACGATGACTTCCGCCTCTTCTTTCAATACGCGAGCGATCGCCGATGCCCTCGCAAGGTGACCCATTCCGATCCCGTTGCTGGTGGCCAGGATCATGGTTGGGCGTGATCTCACTCCATGACCGTAGGAAGGAATCGGTACGAGAACTCTGCTGCTTCCTGTCCAATCAATGAAGAGTTGGTAAACAACTGGGCGTCGTTCATTGCATGTTCATGGGTTCCCCTAGCCTCATCGTTCATGACGTCAGAACCCATGCCGAATCAGATCATCTTCTCGGGCGGTACTGGGCGAAGTGGCACAACCATCATCGGCAAGCTCCTCGGTCATCACTCCTTGATTCGGGTCAGTCGTCCGATCGAGATCAAATTCTTAGCGGGAAATGCTGGGTTGCTCGACTTGACCTTCGGACGACGCGACTTCGTCGAGATGAAGAAGCGCAAGAGTTGGGCTTACCGCATCATTACAACTTCAAAGTTCTTTTCGCGACTCGAGTTAGAGCGAAAGTTTCGAGAGAGATTGCTCAACGATTGGTGGCAACGAGAGAAGATCGCAGGGAAGGGGCCTGGGCTAGAGAGTGGGGTTTCTGTTGAGACTAGAGATCATGCACTTGCAACATTCATGTCAACGAGACGAAAGGATCCCGAAGGCGCAGCAATTCGCTTTTTTGAGACGATGGTGGCCGCACAGAACAACAACCATGGAGAACAAGTCTGGATCGATACCTCGCCGCCGAATATTTTCAATGCTGATCGTATTTCGAGGTTATTCCCGGAAGCCAAATTCATATACATGAAGCGTGATGGGCGGAACACCATCGCTTCAGTCCTTAAGGAGCATTGGGGACCAACGGATCCGATCAAGGCGATCTTCTGGTGGAAGAATCGGATCATCGCCTCACACGAAGCGTTACAACGAGTACCTCGCAAGAATGTGATTGAGATCCAGTTGGAGGAATTCGCGCATTTCGATCGAGAGAATCAGTACCAAGGATTGCTCGCATTCCTGGAGATCGAAGATGAGCCAGGTATTCGAGGCTATTTCGACGGTAAGGTCGAGGGTGATCGTGTTATTGCGCAGAAATGGCGTAATGAGATTACTCATCCTGAATTCGAGTTGAAGTTCGAACAGGTTTATCGGGAGCTTCTCGCCGCCGGCATCAAGACGGTTCGCTACGAGTAAAATGTCACCATGGCAGAGCGCCATTTCGATGTCGTCATTATCGGCTCTGGTTTCGGTGGTTCTGTCTCTGCGCTGAGGTTGGTCGAAAAGGGATACAACGTCGCCCTTATTGAAGCGGGTAGACGATTCGAAGAGAAGGACTTCCCAAAGACTTCATGGCGAATCAATCGTTTCTTATTCTTTCCACGGTTGGGATTGAAAGGTTTGCAACGCATCCACGCACTTCCTGATGTCTTGATATTGTCAGGAGCGGGTGTTGGTGGCGGTTCCCTTGCCTATGCCAACACGCTCTACCGTCCGCCAGAGAGTTACTTCCAGGATCCACAGTGGGCTTCGATCACTGACTGGAGTGCAGAGTTGGATCCTTGGTACGACCAAGCATCCCGCATGCTTGGAGTCGCAGAGAATCCATTTCGATCACCGAGTGACGATGCCATGTATGAAGTGGCCTGTGAGATGGGACGTGAGAAGAGTTTCAAACCCGCATCCCTCGGTATCTACTTCGGAAAACCTGGTCTCGAAGTCGATGATCCTTACTTTGGAGGAAAGGGCCCGAAGCGCCGAGGGTGCACTCACTGTGGTGAGTGCATGACCGGGTGTAGGCATAATGCGAAGAACACCTTGCCGAAGAACTACTTAGGCCTTGCAGAGGAAGCTGGCGCAAAAGTGTTCGCTGAGACAACGGCAACGGAAGTCAGGCCGATGGAAAGGGGCTGGTCGATCGAGACACGATCAAGTGGTTCCTGGTTCGGAGGTCGAAAGCGCTTTACCTCAGATCAAGTGATCATCGCATGCGGTACCTACAACACCCTCAAATTACTTCATCGGATGAAGAGCAAAGATGTACTGCCGAAACTATCTCCGACCTTAGGTGATTTGGCTCGCACCAATAGTGAGTCGTTGACGGCGGCTGTGATGAAGCGCGGCGAGATAGATTTTTCGCAAGGAGCAGCCATCACTTCCTCCTTCTTCCCTGATGAGAAGACCCATGTCGAACCTGTCCGTTATGGGAAAGGGAGCAATCTCATGGGCTTGCTCCAGACGGTGATGACTGAAGGTGGAAGTGCATCGAAGCGTAGGCGAAGTTGGTTGAGGAAAGTTCTTAAAAATCCAGTGACGCTGCTTCGAATCCTCAATGTAAGGCGCTGGAGCGAGCGGTCCGTGATCGCGCTCGTCATGCAGAACGTTGATAGCGCCATCACAGTTCGTGCCAAGCGCTCGCTCTTTGGATTCCGACTCACTTCGAAGAACAACTCAGATAATCCGAATGCCACGTATATCCCGGCTGCAAATGAGGTTGCGCGATCCATCTCTAGACGCCATGGTGGAATTCCAGTCGGGCATGTCGGAGATCTTGTCAGCGCTCCTTTCACCGCTCACTTTGTCGGTGGTTGTGTCATCGGTTCCGATGAGAAGAGTGGAGTGATCGATCCCTATCACCGAGTTTGGAACTATCCGACGCTTCATGTGATCGATGGTTCGACCCTTACTGCAAACCTTGGCGTCAATCCTTCACTGACCATCACCGCGCAGGCAGAGCGCGCGTTATCGCTTTGGCCAAATAAGGGAGATGAGGACTTGAGACCTTCTCAAGGCGAGAGTTACGTCAGGATGCCGGCTATTCCACCACGAGCACCGGTGGTGCCAGAGGGAGCAGTCGGAGAGTTACGAGTTCGCTGAATCCTCTTGAGTAAGGCGTTCGGTCATCTCTTTCCTGCGATTGGGCCACCTTGTGATTGGGAAGTCGAGGTTTGCAAGGAAGTCCTTGATGATCGATTGAGTCAATTCTCGCTTCTCTTTGACGACGAAGTGCGAAGAGCCAGGGACGATTGCAAGGCGTCCAAGAGGCAGAGCCTCATACATTGAGAATGTGTGTTCACTGGTGAAAGGTTCATCATCACCAGCAAGAACAAGGGTCGGCACATTGATTCGTTTGAGGTCCTCGACGGTGAGATTCGGTTCGCTCATCCACACCTCGTAAGCCTTTCTTACGATCGTCTCAAGGAGTTCAGGTTCTTGGCCAGAGCGCTGAGAGAAGAGGAGCTTCTCCTCCTCCTTCACATCGATCGTGAGCACGTCATGCGACGCCCCACAGTCGTGGTGATAGTTGGCGCCGATGAGAACCATCGATGAGACTAAGTCCGGGCGTTTGAGCGCAACATGGAGTGCGATGATGCCGCCATCGCTCCATCCGATGAGATGTGCTGGACCCTGTACTACATCCTCGAGATAAGCGATTGCTTCATCGGTCTGAAAGTCGAAGTGGTAGTAGCCGTCACGGATCTTGGTTCTTCCATGTGCCGTTCGATCGTAGCCATAGATATGAAATCCCTTGACTGCAGGAGAGATCGCATCGATCCAACTCTCCGTCGAACTCAGCCCACCATGGAGAAGAAGGACCTTCTCTGGGTTTCGCTTGAAGAGCGGTCTCTTCTCGATACTCCAGACCTGATGACCACGCAGGTCGATATGGCTCACAACTCTGCGCCATCCATGATGTGTCGATTGCCTCGATCGAATGTCAGGTAGTTCCATGTCCAGTCAGCCATAGTGCCGACCTTGTTGCGGCCACCGAGGAGATAGAAGAGATGGAGCCAAAGCCATGCGAACCAGGCAATCGCACCAGAGATACGGATGCTCTTCGCTTCGACGACCGCCTTGTGTCTGCCTATCGTCGCCATTGAACCCTTATCGCGATACGTGAATTCGCCCAGTGTGCTTCGGAAGAGTTGCTTGGCAAGAAATCGCGCTTGCTGCATCGCAACCGGCGCCACCATCGGAAGCCTTCGGCCATCTGTGCCGACAACTCCTGCGACATCGCCAATTGCCCAGATGTTCTCGAAGCCTTCGACTTGAAGTGTGGTCGCGGTCTTCACGCGTCCTTGTTCAACGGGAAGTCTTAGCTTCTCGATCGCGCTATCGCCGCGAACACCAGCAGCCCAGATCGTCACACGCGATGGAATCTCGGTGGAGTCTTCGAGCAAGATGCGATCTGAATTGACCCGTGCAACCTTTGTTTGAAGGAGGACTTTGACGCCGAGACGTTCAAGGTCTGCCTTGGTCCGTGCTGAGAGTTTTGGATGGAAGGAGGGGAGGAGTCGTTCTCCGGCTTCGATGAGCGAGATCGATATTCGCTTGGCAGCGCTCTCAAGATCTCTACGGAGTGGACCACGAGCCAATTCCGCTAGCGCTCCTGCCATCTCGACGCCGGTTGGACCTCCGCCGACGATCACGATTTCAAGGAGGGTGCCATCATCGATCCGACATAGATCTTCGAAGTGGCGCATCACCTCACCGCGTATTCGAAGAGCCTCATGAACGCTCTTCATGCCGAGTGTGTTCTCAGTGACCCCTGGAATTCCAAAGTCCGTGGTCTCAGAACCGAGCGCTACGACGAGATGGTCGTATTCGAGAAGTTCAGAGCTATCGAGTTTGACTGTGTTTCGTTGTGAATCGATGGCAATCGGTGAACCCATACGGAATTCGACACCGAGTCCACGGAGCGCGCCGCGGATCGGATGTGCGATGTGATCGGCTGCAAGTCCAGCGCTTGCGACTTGATAGAGAAGTGGCAAGAAGGTCTGATAATTGTGACGATCGATGACAGTCACAGCGGCACGTTTAGCGAGCTTCTTGGCCAATGTGAGGCCGCCGAAACCTGCGCCAAGGATGACGACTCTTGGCTTTGATGATTGGTCTCGAGTTTCGAAGTTCACCACCGGAGTCTACTGTTATGCGTATGGCTCAGGCTCGGCGAGTACTTGTCACTGGTGCCTCCGGTTATGTCGGCGGTCGTCTCGTTCGCGCCCTCCTTGCTGATGGACTTGATGTACGCGTACTTGTGCGCGACGCGCGAAAGATCCAAGACCTACCTTGGAGCACGAAGGTTGAAGTCGTCCAAGGCAACGCAATGAAACTTGAAGACGTGGAGGCTGCGCTCAAAGGTGTTCACACTGCCTTCTATCTCCTTCACTCGATCGGAGTGGGACCAGACTTCGATGCGATTGAAGAGAGAATGGCGAGGATCTTCGCTGATGCTGCGGAGCAGGCAGGAATCAGTCAGATCGTCTATCTCGGTGGAATCGCCAATGATAAGAAGATGAGCAAGCATCTCTCATCACGAGCGCACACGGGCGAAGTCCTCGCATCAGGAAAGACTCCGGTGATGGAATTGCGTGCCGGAATCATCATCGGCTCTGGCTCAGCATCCTTCGAGATGCTTCGACATCTCACTCATCGCTTACCGATCATGACAACGCCGAAATGGGTCTCCAATCGCACCCATCCGATTGCGATCCGAGATGTGCTTTGGTACTTGACCCATGCTGCAGAGCTTGAGAAACCCGTCTCTGGAATCTTCGATATTGGTGGAGCGGAAGTGCTCTCCTATGCCGAGATGATGCAGAAGTTCGCAAAGCTCTCCGGGCTTCGCAAGCGCATCATCATCAGAGTGCCGGTCCTCTCACCAAGGCTCTCCAGTCTTTGGATCGGTCTCGTCACTCCAGTTCCAACCCAGCTCGCACGCCCGCTCGTTGGTTCCTTGATCAATGAAGTCGTTGCAGATCCCAATAAGTCGATCGACTCACTCATTCCACGCCCGCCACAAGGATTGATTGATGTGTCGACTGCCATCGAACTTGCTTTGACTCGCACAAATGAGAATCAAGTGGAGACACGTTGGTCTGACGCAACAGCACCCACTGCGCCATGGCAGAAAGCACAAGGTGATCCATCTTGGGCAGGCGAGTCGATGTATTACGACCGTCGAGAGACTCTTGCCGATGCACCGTTGGAGAAGATCTGGGAATCGATCGAAGAGATCGGCGGAGAGCGTGGTTGGTATGGTGCCGATTTCCTCTGGTATCTGCGTGGCTTGCTTGATCGACTCGTCGGCGGTGTGGGACTTCGTCGCGGACGGCGTGATCCGAAGACATTGCGAGTCGGGGAGAGCCTTGACTTCTGGCGCGTGGAAGCGATCGAAAAGACCGGTGACGAGCGACGACTTCGCCTCTATGCCGAGATGATCCTTCCAGGGAAGGCGTGGCTGGAGTTTCGGATCAAGCGCGTGGGAGATAAGACCGAAATAGTCCAAGAGGCTTCATTCGCACCACGAGGCCTTGGCGGTCAGATCTATTGGTATGTGATTCTTCCGTTTCATGCTTTCGTCTTTCCGACCATGCTTCGAAACATCGTTCGAAGTGGTCGAAGGAAAGTCCTCTTCGGCTGAGATTCCCGAGGTTTCATAGGCTCGGGATATAGGGTGAAGTCACTATGGCGGATCCGGCAATGAACCTTCCTGCGAGAGATGGGCACTTGAGCGAGCTCGAGAGTCGCATCCTGGAATTCGAACGGCAGTGGTGGCAGTACGCCGGCGCGAAGGAGAGCTCGATTCGTGAGCTCTTTCAACTCTCACCTTCGCGTTATTACGAGATCCTCAATCACTTGATCGATCGCGAAGAGGCACTCGCCGCAGCCCCGATGCTGGTCAAGCGCCTTCGCCGTATGCGGGAAGCACGGCTCGCTGAGCGTAATCGAACGCGCTGACCTGGTCTTCTGACGCGTAAAGATTCCTACCGCTATAGGGCGCTGGTGCGTCCACGCCAATTGGCGAGTACGGGGTCGGGATCGGATTTGAGGATCTTCTCTAGGACAGATGCGTAAACGTCGCGAAAGTCAGTGGTGACTTCGAGATCATCATCCTTGAGGCGTCGTAATGAAGGTTGCTCGCCATGGAATCCACCATTGACTCCTTCACCGACGAGGAATATCGGACCAGACGTTCCATGGTCGGTTCCGTCAGAGGCATTCGCTCGAACTCGACGACCGAATTCGGAATAGACCAAAACGGTGACATCTCGGCGACGTGGAGTCGCGCGGACTTGTGACATGAACTTGGTGATCGCCCCTGAGACCGCACCCAAGAGGATTGACTGTGCAGTGTGTTCGTCCGCATGTGTGTCGAAGCCACCAAGCGAGACCGACCAGACTTTTGTCGGTGATCCAGCCGCAATGAGACGGGCAACGATAGACAGTTGACTTTCCAAGTTGCTCTCACCACCCGCATTCCCACCGACCACCGTAGGCAGGTCAGGCGCAGGTGGTTCTGGAGAGGCAAGGATGGGCGCAGTCTCCTCTGATACCGCGAAGAGTTGCTCCAGAGAACGAGCAGCAAGGAAGGAGAAGTGCTCATCTCTTGAACGCACGTTTCCCAACTTCCTCAATTCGCCCGCTATTGGTCCTTTGGGAAGTCTGAGACCACCAAGTGGCAGTACTGATCCGGATCGCTTCTCACCCGCGAGAAGTGGAGGCAATACTGATCCAAGGCTGATTGCCAAGAAGGGATCATCCGGTTGTCGTTCTACCCATCTTCCCAACCAACCTGTCCGATCGGCATTGAGTCGTGCGCTTTGCCAAATTGCCATGGAAGAAAAGTGAGATCGATCTGAGTTCGGATAACCGACGCCTCGGACTATTGCGAGATCTCCCTTATCCCAAAGTGACTTGAACCCCGTCATTGCTCCATTGAGCGCTAGCTCGTCACCAATTGGGATTACTTCGTCGGCAGAGTAGGCCAATTGCGAACGCAACGAGTGATAGACCGGATCGGTGTATGGCACCACGGTGTTGAGTCCATCATTTCCACCATAGAGCGTTACCACTACCAGGATAGGAGTATCCGGGGGAAGTGGGCGCTTGATTGCCGCCTCCACAATGGAAGAGAAGGAGAGGGAGTGTGCAGCCGCAGCCACAGAACCGGCGCCAGTCAATTGGATGAATCGTCGCCGTGAGATTGTGTCCATCTCTGCCTCCTAGGCACTTACCAAGAATTCGGGACTACAAAGTGCGAGTGTGATGAGCCTTTGAGGCGAGTTCTTGGCTTCCTGCAGCACTCTCCTCGTCTCTTCCTGCCACATGGGAATGCCAAGCAGGTCAGCCACGGACTCAACTCTGGCGCGAGGGGCCGTCTCTTCGATGGGTGAGAGGTCACCTTCGCGAGTGAGCAGTTGCGCCACTTGGATTTTCAATTGAATTGCGGCCGTCGAGAGCCAAGCTTCATCGGCGGGCCAACCGCCGACGTTAGGTGGCAGGTATGGACGTTGACCGAGTTGTTGCAGCACCGTCAATAGATGGTCTGGACGCGTGAATTTTGATGGTCGGATAGCAAGTGCTCGCATCGCTGCCACCAGCCATTCAACGGGAGACTTCACTTGCGAATGGGCAGGATTCACGAACCCTGGATCACTCGCTAATGCCTCAATTGCCGACTTGATGTCTCGTGAAGCGAAAGCTTGGACCACTTCTGAGTTCAGCGGTAGCGGATGACGAGTTGATACGAAGCGATACCAAAGGCGCTCGGGAATGAATCTCTGACACGATTCCGTGGACACTAGGTAATTGGTCAATGAGTTGGCATCAAAATTCCAACTCCTACCGAGCACTGTGGTTCTTCCCATGTATGCGCGCCGAAGATTACGTGAGACCTGCCCGCTCGACTTATTTACCAGATAGCCCGTCAGTGCCAAGGATGCTTCTTTTATGTCGGACTCCGAGTACCGATTCACTCCGAGTATGAATAACTCCATCAACTCCCTTGCTAGATTCTCATTTGGAGACTTTGCAGTGCTCTTTTGGCCATCAAGCCAATAGATCAGTGCTCCATCGAGGACCATGGCTTGAGCCATCTCTTCGAAGTTGCCCAATGAAAGGTCACGAAGTTTGGCAACATGCTCGAACATGACCAGCGGTTCATCAACCTTCACAAGTGAAGTCGCCCAATGGCCATGCCAGAACCAGGTCATCCTCTCTTCGAGCGGGAAGTCGGTCACGGTCATACGATCTAGCCACCAGAGACCCATCTCCCTCACCATGTATCGCTTCTCGGTCGAGTAGGCGACAACCTCAGGAGTGTTCGGCCGCGGCCGGGGACCGAGATCTCGCAGCCCCAGTTGATTCTTCGCCTCGTCTGGCGTTCCGGTTGCTGGCGACGAGATGAACCGCTCGATGACGCCATCGACCCCAAGCGATAGGAGATTTTGAAACTCCCCGGGCTTGGTGCCGAAACCAAGGCGCTGAGAGAGGCGGGCAACAACCTGCCTGGAAGTCATCTCTGTATGAGCCGCCATGGCGCCACGGTATGCCCCGTTTGGGGATTCCGGATAGCTACTGACTGAACGGTGGCTGTGGATTTGAGCTTCGGGAATACGCCCCTTAGGGTTCGGGTTAGCACTCGTCGGGTGGGAGTGATAATCCGCCCGGACCCCTTCAAGAGGTAAAGCAAGCACTTAATAGAGGAGTGGCACGACTATGGCAAAGATGATTGCCTTCAATGAAGAAGCCCGCCGTGGACTTGAGCGTGGCATGAACACCCTGGCCGATGCGGTGAAGGTGACCCTCGGACCTCGTGGTCGCAATGTGGTCCTAGAGAAGAAGTGGGGCGCCCCGACCATCACCAACGATGGCGTCTCCATCGCCAAGGAGATCGAACTCGATGATCCATGGGAGAAGATCGGCGCCGAGCTCGTCAAAGAGGTAGCGAAGAAGACCGACGATGTCGCAGGAGATGGAACAACCACCGCGACCGTCTTGGCACAAGCACTCGTCCGTGAAGGACTTCGAAATGTCGCCGCTGGATCGAATCCGATGGCACTCAAGCGCGGTATCGAGAAGGCGGTAGAGGCGATCTCTGCTGAACTCTCCGTGATGGCGAAGAACGTCGAAACGAAGGAGCAGATCGCAGCGACAGCCTCGATCTCTGCTGCTGATGCGACGATCGGCGAGATGATCGCTCAGGCGATGGACAAGGTCGGCAAGGAAGGCGTCATCACCGTCGAAGAGAGCAACACATTCGGCCTCGAGCTCGAGATGACCGAAGGTATGCGCTTCGACAAGGGTTACATCTCTCCTTACTTCGTAACCGATACCGATCGCATGGAAGCAGTCCTTGAGGATGCTTACATC
>CAYORK010000019.1:0-24576 GCA_964406345.1 uncultured Actinomycetes bacterium
GTCGTCGCCGAACTCATAATCCGGTCGTCGTGGGTTCGAGCCCCACCCGCCCCACCGCTGGACTCCGGTGAACACGGAGGGATGCTCTTGAAGCTTGCAGACTTTTCGCCTTTGGGGCTGGCTGAGAAGCTGGAGTGATTGCCCTTGGGTCGTTGGGTTACCGCGATTACTTCACCGCACCTGCTGTAAGTCCCTTGATGAAGTAGCGCTGGAGACTGAAGAAGACCAGCAATGGAATCGACATTGAGATGAACGAGCCCGCCGCGACATTTTGCCAACCTTCACCGTATTGACCCATCATTGTGAGCAGGGTGTAGGTCAGCACTGGTCTCTCGTTGCCCACAAAGACGAATGCGATCAAGTAATCGTTCCAAACCCAAAGGAACTGGAAGATCGCGAAGGAGGCAAGAGCTGGAACCGAAATCGGCAAGACCAATCGCCAGAAGATCTTGAAGTTCTCCGCGCCATCGACCTTGGCTGCTTCGATCAATGCGATGGGGATGGATGCCATGTAATTGCGAAGGATGTAGACCGCAAGAGGCATGGCGAAAGCCGAATGAACGAACCATGCTGCTGCAAATTGACCAGAGAGTTCGATTCCGGTCCTCTCGGTGAACCGTAGGAACATACGAAGAACCGGCACGAGCGCCGCTTGGATAGGAACAACCAGCAGAGCGATGAGAATGGAGAAGATCACTTCCCTGCCCCGAAAGTTGATGAAGGTGAAGCCGTAGGCGGCGTAAGCCGCGAAGAGCAGTGGCAGGATTGTCGCAGGCAGGGTCACTGCGAAGGAAGCGATGAAACTTGCAACCAAGTTCTGTCGCTCTATCACCTCTTGGAATGCAACTAAGGACCAATCCTGTCCAGCGAAGTTAGTGAAAATGGTCCACCATCCACTGCGCTGGGACTCCGTGCTCTCGCGAAGCGACGTGACCAACAAGGCAAATGTTGGGGTGAACCAGAGAGCACTGATGATGACGAGAACGAGCGTGGATCCGAACCGACTCTTCCGAAGCAGTTGCATGATTCTCATCAGTGGCCCACACCCATCTTCTTGTACTGGCGAACTTGATAGACCATCACAGGTGCTATCGCCAACATCAAGATGACGACGGTGGCCATCGCTCGACCCGTATTGCCATAGATGAAGTACTCCAAGTAGAAGTTCTGGGCCAAGACATTGGTTTTGTAATTGCCACCGGTCATCGCAAGCACGATGTCAAAGACCTTCATTGAGCCGATGAGTATGGTGATGAAGACAGCAAGGGTCGTGGGCCAGATCTGCGGCAAGATGATGCGGAAGAAGACTTGCGTCGTGGATGCGCCATCGACTCGGGCCGCTTCCATCGTCTCTTCCGGTACCGCCTTGATGGCCGCCGAGAGCAGGACCATTGCAAAACCGGCATTCAGCCAGACGAAGATGAGCATGATGAAGAGGTTGTTCAGTTTGAAGCTCTCAATCTGCATCCAAGCTTGAGGCTCACCTCCGAAGAAGGTCCAGATCGCATTGAAGACACCCGTCTGCGCCTGTCCTTCCGGGAAGTAGAGATACAGCAGGCGCCAGATCGTCGCAGCGCTGATGAACGAAATTGCCATGGGCATGAAGATGATCGACTTGAAGATCCGCTCACGAACAGCTCCGACATTGTTCGCAAAGTGAGCGATGGCAAGTCCGATCGCAACTGTTGCGACTGGCACTACCGCGATCCAGAGAAGATTGTTGGCAACCATGCTGGAGAAACCTTCTTCGCTGATCAAGGAGCGATAGTTCTCAAGACCTACGAATGTCGTCTCCCCCAGGAGATCCTCTTCCATGAAGGAGAGTCGAATCGACTGGATGGTGGGAATGACGAGGAAGAGTGAGACCAGCAGAATGACGGGGCCGATGAAGATCAACGGCTGTAGAAACTTATTTGCCCGACGAGGCAAGAAGGCAACCATTTTATTCAGCAACCAGTAGATGGTGGCTGTCAGCGCCACACCGACGAGGATCGCTTGGGTTGCCGTCAGGAGATCCTTCATGGGGTATTCCTACTCGCAGCGATCGGTGGTGTCTAGGTCGTGAAAGTCCGATAGCGCAGATGTTGCCATCTGCGCTATCGGCTACTTAATCGAAGTCAGTCCGAAGGATCAGACTTTCTTCCAGGAGGCGTCGATGGCAGCAAATGCCTGCCTCATCGTCTTCTTTCCAGCGATCCAGTTGGTCAACTCTGTCCACTCGGTCGCATTCACGATCGCTGGGGAGAGATCAGAACCGTCGAATCCGAATGCCTTAGCAGTCGCCAAAGTCTGAGCGATGTTCCTAGTGATCGGATTCTTGTAGAGGTTGCTCGGGAAGGTCTTATGTGCTGACAAGTACGAGGGGTACTTGGTGAGCATCGGACCTTGTCCAAGCTTGTCAGAGAGGATGAAGCTCATGACTTTCTTGGTTGCTGCATTGTCACTGAAGGCAGCAGCGAAATCGCCACCGCCGAGGACGGCATCAGTCGCACCGGCAGGAGCTGGCAACTTGAAGACGCCTACCCGGCTGAAGTTTCCAGCCGCATACTCCGCCTTCACTGCATCTGGGAAGAAGTCAGTGATGAAGGAGCCTTGACGCATCATGAAGCACTTGTTCTTACCTGTATCGAAGAGTGGAGCTGTCGCACCGAAGTTGGTCGCTGCAATCGCCTTGCCACCGCCGTTGACATTGCCCTTCGTAAGGAGCATCTCAGCTACCTTATTTCCAGCCTTAGTCACCAATGGTGAATTGAACTTGATCTTGCCTTTCCACCAGTCGTTGTACTGAGCAGTGCCGCCATAGCGGAGGACATACTCCTCGAGCCAATCTGTAGCTGCCCATCCAGTTGCACCACCCGACTCGATACCGGCGCAGAATGGGAATCCGAGCTTCTTGCTCTTGATGGTGTTGATGAGGCGTGTGAGTTCAGCATCGGTCTTGGGGACCTTCAAACCTGCAGCCTTGAAATTAGCAGGGTTGTACCAAACGAGAGACTTCACGTTTGCAGAAACAGGAAGTCCGTAGATCTTCCCTGCCTTCGCCGCCAACTTGTCCCAACCTGGAACAAGAGTGCCTTGGATCGCAGGAAGATTCACAATCTTGTCCAATGGCTCGAGAACCGATGAGTACTCAAGCAATCCACCTGGCTGTGGCCACATCGCGATATCTGGCGACTGACCTGCCTTGACCTTGACACGGATATCAGTATCGAAGGAATTGAGTTGCGTGTACTTGATAGTGATGTTGTTCGCTGCACCGAAGGCGTCAAGCTCAGCTTGGAAGCCATCTTTCTGTGCACCACCGAAGCCACCAAAGATGGTCACGGTATCCGATGCCTTTGCGGCAGGGACGATTGCAATGGAAGCAACGAGTGCCATTGAGGCGATCGCTGCAAGACCCATTCTCTTTTTCATGAAAATCCTTTCCCCAAATCGTGGCCACCCTCGAGGGCAACCGCGTAAGCAGAAGTTTGCTCCTCGCCACCGCAACGACCAAGGAGTAGGAGATAAAGGAAAGGTAACAATCAGGGCCAACTTTTTCAGTCTTTTACATGGAAGGGCAGTAAGTCAGGCTGGCATTGGCAGCAACGAGGCGGGGCTGCCCTTCTGCTGTGACGAGAACTGTAAAGGCGAGTGGTCCGGCGAAGATCTCGACCGACCCCTCATCCGTGACGATCTCTAGGAAGAGCTCGGAATCATCATCCATTCGGGCGGAGTGCCTGGTGCTGCGCTCCAAACTCCAGACTTCGCTCCGGTCGACCCAAATCTCGCGGGAGGAGCGATCAACGCGAAGCAGAAGTCTTCGCTCACCTTCGTAGATGAAATCCAATCCGTACTGCTCGCCTCTTGGTTCCAATCTGACGACCGTGGATTTACCAACGGGCTTGGAATGAAGAAGACCGTTGGAGAGTGAGAGCTTTCGAGGAATCGTCATCGAACCTCGCCAGGGTTTTGCAGCAAGGTCGTGCGCATAGTCCCAATTACTCATCCATCCGATTGCAACTCGCTCCTCAAGTTCGTTGAAGGTTACGGCTGCATAATTGTCAGGACCGTGATCGAGCCAAAGTGTGTTCTCGTGGTGGGGACGAAAAGATGTTCCATCAAAGTCACCGACAAAATACTGCGTGCCTGAACCACCTGCGATACCTCCTGGATTCAAGCTGACCAGGAGCACCCAACTTCCATCCAAGAAGAACAAGTCCGGGCACTCCCACAGTCCATGCGCTCCGGCTGGTCCGAACTCAGAGAGGTGATCCCAATTCTTCAAGTCCTCAGAAGAGAAGAACGCGATCTTCGATTGCTTCGGTAGAGCAACTGCCATGATCCATCGATTCTCATACCTAAAGACTTTGGGATCTCGAAAATCGCTGAGACCGATATCGAGGACAGGATTTCCTTCGAACTGCTTCCACGTCTCTCCTTCATCGAGGCTGTATGCGAGATGTTGACTTTGATTTCCCTCTTTGTGAGCGGTGTAAATGGCCACCAGTGGTGGCTCTCCACCATCACCTAGCCCGGAGGAGTTCTTTTCGTCCACTACTGCGCTTCCAGAGAAGATCATGTACTCCTCCTCTTCTGGGATGGCCACTCCCTTCTCGCGCCATGTCAGCAGATCTTCACTCACAGCGTGTCCCCACGACATATGTCCCCACACATCGCCGAAGGGGTTGTACTGATAGAAGAGATGAAATCGCCTTTTGAAGAAGACCAGACCATTGGGATCGTTCATCCAGTTTCGCTCGGGGGCGAAGTGCCAACTCGGCCTCTCCATCAGCGCACGTCCTTGCGAGAAAGCCAAATTGCTGAATCCCCCGGCAGTAGAAGCAGATTCCCGGTCAACATGACCTCTGGGTGTGAACAAAGCATCACCTCAGAGGCTGCAAAGGGCACTTCCAACCTTGCCGTTCTCGCCGACGTGTTCACAAAGCAGAGAAAGTCATCGCCACGATGAACGGCAATCACTTTCTCGCCGACTATGGACAGTCGCGTCTCCTTATCGACGAGCCCTTTGCGCAACTTGAGTGACTGTTGGTAGAGCGAGAGGTGACTCTTCGGTTTGGAAGAAGGACTTTCGATCTGCGAATCAATGGAGAACTCATCCCAGCCTGAAGGCATCGGTAGCCAGGATCGCCCACTGGTGAATCCAAAACTCACTCCATCCCGCACCCACGGTATTGGCACCCTGGCACCATCTCGACCCTTATCTCTGCCGGCCGAGCGAAAGAAGACGGGATCGCGTCGATCTTGATCCGCCAATTCCACATCTTCGAGACCCAACTCCTCTCCCTGAAATACGTAAATCGATCCAGGCAAACAATGAGTCAAGAGCGCGAGCGCACGAGATCTCTCTCTGCCGCTACGGCCGCCACCAAGGCGAGTGACAACCCTTGCGGAATCATGATTTGAAAGCACCCAACTCGCAGGCGCCGAGACGCTTGCCACTTCACCTAGCGTCTTCTCGATCGCTTTCAACAGAGATTCTGCATCCCAATCTACGATCATGTAGTCGAAGTTGAAGATCTGATGTAGCTCATCTCCTCTGACATATCGCATGGCACGCGTGCTCGGATGCACCCAAGCTTCCGCCACCATCATTCGATCTCCTGGAAATGAATCCAGGATCGCGCGCCACGATCTATAGATCTCATGCACGCCGTCGCGATCGAAGAACGGGATGTCACTGAGCAGGGCTTCCCTCTCTTCTTGAGCGATGTCCCGCACATCCATACGAAGAGCTCGAATCAATCCCTCGGGGTCATGATGATCCGTGCTCATCTGATCCTTCACGAGGCCATGAGCCACATCTACGCGAAAGCCATCCACTCCCAGGTCCAACCAGAATCGGATCGTCCTCTCAAAGTCATCGCGTACCTCCCCGGAGTTCCAATTCAAATCTGGCTGACTCGAATCGAAGAGATGGAGGTACCACTGGCCATCAACGCCGCCAGCATCGCTGACCCTGGTCCAAGCAGGTCCTCCGAAGATTGAGCACCAATTGTTTGGCGGTTCCTCTCCTGTTGCACCTCGACCGTCATAGAAGTGGAAGAGGCTTCGGGCTGCAGATCCAGGTCTCGATCGAAGTGCTTCTTGGAACCATGGGTGATCCGATGAAAAATGATTCGGGACTAAGTCGACGATGACACGAATACCTTTTCTGTGCGCCGCCTCGATCAATGCCTTGGCGTCATCGATAGTGCCGAATTGTGGGTCCACATCTCGTGGATCGGAGATGTCATACCCGCCATCTCGATTGGGCGTCCTGTAGAAAGGGCTGAGCCATATGGCGTCAACGCCGAGCTCACTCAAGTAGTCCAGTCCAGCGATGACTCCTTGTAGGTCGCCGATGCCATCACCATTCGAATCCCGGAACGATCGTGGATAGACCTGATAGATGGCAGCATCGCGCCACCACTTTCGCGTAGTCATCGATTCGAGATCGCTCATCGCTCGGAAACCTCGCTCGAAATGCTCGCTGTCGAGTTACGGACCACTAACTCCGTAGGAAGAGTGACCGACTCCAAGCGAGGTTGAGGTGAGTGCAAACGTTCGATGATGGCCAAGGCTGCGCTCTCTCCCAATTCCTGGACGGGTTGACGAATCGTGGTGAGCTCTGAGAACTCTGCCATCTCGTGGTCATCGAATCCGATGATCGAAATGTCCTCGGGAACCCGAAGACCGTTACGGCGTATCGTCTGCAAGGCTCCGAGAGCCATCTCGTCGGATAGCGCAAAGATCGCGGTGGGGCGATCCCTTAGTTCCAGGAGTTCTTGCATGGCTTGGCTACCTCCCATCATGGAGAAGTCACCGAAGACCTCTAGGCCCGGACTCCAGGCAAGACCATTCTCTTGCAGGACTTGTAAGAATCCGCTCCGGCGGTCCCGTGGAACTGTGAATCCAAGAGGATCTGTCGGTCTCCCCGAGATCAAGCCGATCTTCCGGTGACCAAGATCGATCAGATGCTGCGTCGCAATCCGTGCACCGAGTACGTCGTCGATTGCCACGCTCGAACAACCCTCATGATGGAAACCTACGAGAGAAATGGGCACATCCAGACTCAAGAGCGAGCGGAACTCTTCTTCTGTCGGTGGCAAGCTGATCACGATCAGCGAGTCGACGCGACCTTTGAGATGCTGATGTTGAAAGAGAAGTTCTCGCCCTTTACTCTGCGAGAAGTTGTAGAGCAGAAGATCGATTCCAGCTTCCCTAAGAGCGCGAGTCACGCCTCCGATGACTTGTGCGAAGTACCATCTCAAGACATAAGGAACGACGACTCCAACAGTGTTCGTACTTCCAGAGAATCGAGTTTCAGGAGTTGTTCCACCTAAATAATTCGTTCGCCGGACCGCTTCAAAGATCCGGTCCCTGGTCTCTGGATGCACATTACGAAGTCCTCGCAGCGCTCGCGACACCGTCGCTATCGAGACGCCAGCTTCCAGAGCGACCTCTCGGATTCCCACCTTTGGATTCGCCTCAGACATACGCTCCTCGGAAATCGAACTCGGCCCAGTCATCACGCGCACAATTCTCCTGAAGCCATGGAAGAGACTCCACTACCGACCTCTGAATTGCAATCGAACGCTTTATTGGGGGCTGTCCTGTCATCCCGAGGCTATGCTCTCGTCTCCATGAACATACTTTCCATCGATGGCGGAGGAGTTAGAGGGCTCATCCCGGGCATGGTCATCGTCGAATTAGAACGGCGACTAGAGAGGCCTGTCTCAGAAGTTTTCGACCTGATTGCCGGAACCTCGGCTGGGGGTCACATCGCCCTTGCATTGTCAGCGCCAGGTGTTGATGGGAAACCCAAATGGAAGGCATCTGATCTCGCGGACTTCTACAAGGATGCCTACGGCCGCATCTTTCCCTCAACAGGAAATAGATTCCTTGGTTCTTTGCGTGGTATCACCGAAGAGCGATACTCCGCAGAAGGCATCGAGTTGGTCCTCGAAGAGATCTTTGGCGATGTCATGTTGAGTGAAGCCTTGACGGAAGTCCTCGTCACAGCATTTGAAGTAGAGAGCGGAGAGCCTCACTTTTTTCTCAGTAGCGAAGCAAAGAGTGAACCGCGCCGTAATCATCCGATGAAGTTCGTTGCGCGCGCCACCAGCGCCGCGCCTACCTACTTCGAACCAGCAGCGAAGATCGGTAGCGAAGAGAAACTCACCTTCATAGATGGCGGAGTCTTTGCGAACAATCCAACAATGTGCGGCTTCGCCCACGCTCAGAGGCTGGGATTTGATGAAGATGAGATGACGATCGTCTCTATCGGAACCGGAGCCGTCTCACGAGAACTCGCTTACGAGGAGGTGCGTGATTGGGGCTTGGCTCATTGGGCTCGGCCAATTCTCGATATCACTGCACAAGCAGGAAATCATGCAATCGACTGGCAACTCAATCAGATCCTTCGCAAGGGTCACTATTTCAGAATCCAGCCATTGATCTCTGGAATGAGATCTTCACTCGACGACGCAAGACCTGAGACTGTGGCGGGGTTGGAAGAGTTGGCGAAGGAAGTCATCCAACGCAACACGCAAGCGCTGGATCAAATCTGCGCTCTAGTTTCTTAGCGCCCTCTTCACTTGCTTCTCTTGTAACCCGCAGGGCACTTGGCCTTCTTCTTGGTCGCTGCGACCGTGACAGTCTTTGAGCCTCTCTTGCATGTAATCGAGGCCGCCTTCTTGTTCGCGGAAGTCTGAGTCAAAGTTGCCTTGATGACAGGAGCCGAGAAGGTGAAACCCGCGGCAGCAAGTGTAAGGAACCCATTCCGTTCATTGACCGTCGTGGTCGCGATTTGGTTCTCACCATTGGAGGAAAGGACTTCGACCCTTGCCTCTATCGGTGCGGCCGAGAAACCGTAGTAGCAACGTGCGGTGTCGGATCGTACGACGAGTGTGTATCGACCCCTAAAGAGCGACCCATCCTCATTCCTATGGACACCCGCTACCTTGTAATCGAGTGAGCCTTGTTGGAACTTCGGTGGACCGCTTGCATAGAGAGGAGCATTGGTGACGACGAGACCATGAAGTTTGCTCTTGTCTGCCGAGCAAGGATGGAGATCACTGCCATCGTAGATCGCAGAGGCAAAATTCCAAAGAATCGAGTTGGTCTTTGGGGTGACATTGAATGGGTTTCTGCTCGCAGTGGTTGCGACAGGTTTGAGGCTTTCTTCGAAAGCATCGAAGATCTCCCACGAGTCATAGATCTGTCGGTCAATGATCGTTCTTGGCTCTTGGAGGAATTGTTGATAGGTGATGCGCCCGTTCTCACCATTGAATCGAACCCTCAGGAGTCGTTCAAGCTTGGGATTTCGAGAGATCTCGTTCTTATCGACGATCGCCTTGAGAGGCGGAACAAAGACCGTGTTTCCAGCGATGCGTACCCGATTGAAGGCCGAGTCAAGGCTTGCTATCGAGAACTCAGCATCGCTCATGCGCCCGAAGAGCCAACCGGTGCGATTCCGATCCTGCCTGAGGGTCAATGCCAACTTCTCATCCCCGGAAAAGTTTGCAACCTCAATGCATTGATCCTTGAGTGCAAAGAAGGAGCACTCCCCTGTCTTGGGGACTAGTGTCACTGGGATTAGAGAGCCTTTGAATTCGATAGTCGCTATCGCGCATGGTCGCTCGCCTGCAATGACGAAGTCACCGACAAACAATTTCAAGTCGCCACAGAAGTAGGAGTAGCGAGTGAGCACATGCGCCATGTATCTCTTTGGAGCGCCAGAGGGATCTTTGCTTCCGCTCTCCCATACCGATACGCCACCGCCAGCAGGGACGTCATAGAAGTCACCCGCATTTCGGCCATTGAATCGAACTGCAGGAATCGGACTACTCGGGCTCTCCTCCATCAGATTGAGTTTCTCTAGGGTGCTCGAAGATGTACTGGAATTTGATCCTGCTTCTACCGCTTCGATACAGCCGCGGTCCGCAGGAGTAGCGCAGGGGCGCATGATCAATTCACCGAGGAGTTGGTCGGCTCCTGCGCACGCGGGGTCATTCCATGCAGAGCAGGCAAGACGTTGATCTATCTCGATCGTTCCCGGCTTGAAGGTGAATCCAAGGAGTTTTGACTGAAGCCAGAATCCATATTGGGAGTCGGCCAGAGAGAACTCGACCGTCTTGCTGCCTTCCACCGCGCTACCTGCCGAAGGCGCATAGAGAAGGGGGCTCAGAATCCCGAACAAGACGGGAATCCAAGTCCACTTCATGAGCTGGGGACGAAGCATGAGGCAAATCTTGGCACCGAAAGCGGGGATTTCACGCTTTAGGGCGACCTTGATCAGGGGCGATTTTCGCCTCAAGGATCTCAGAGATTCGCATATGGCCTTCTTCTGAAAGGTGAACTCCATCCAAAAGATAGTTCTTGCCAATCAGAAATGACCGATCAAGCTCGATGAACTCGAACGAGTCACTTACATGGGCGCGAACCGCCCCAACTAGCCTCCGGTAATAACGTTCGTAAACACCCCGTTCGATGAGGAGCCTCATCGTCTGAAGCGACCTATGTTGGATCCAAATCACTCGCTTCGCGCGTTTGGTTGAAAGAGCAAGAACTGCGTTGACCTGGTCTTCGATCTCACGGATGGAGATCTTCGGCCGATAAGCGCCCACGATGAAGAGCAGGTATTTGATCGAGTTTCGCAACCTCAACCTCAGCTGCTTCCTCAATCTCACACCGAGTCGACCGGAGAAGCCGTGAGGAGGCTGATGAAAAGCAGTTTCGTTATGGAAGTCCATTCCGAATCGGGCTCCAAGCTCGATGATCGGCTTGGGCCACGCGACCGAAGTACCAAGATGGAGGATCAAGAGATCTGCTTGCGGGAGGCTGTCGATCAGGTCGAGTGAACGGACCATCGTCAGCCCACCTTGAGACTCCTGTCGAACTTCAGCGTTGAATTTCTCCGCCAATAGTGTGGGCCAAGCGGAATCAGGGTCATCAAGCGCGAACGCCGTCGAAGCCGATCCTCCAACCACATTGATTGTCATTCGGTAGTTCAAGATGTAAGGCTCCTTTGAAATAGAAGTGACTGAATGCATGAGCGGACGCATCAGCCTTCGGTGGAGCCTGTGCATGTACGTTGGAAGGTACGGTCGTGGGGAAGAAGACTTCGGTGAAATCGGAATTCTCAAAGATGACTTCACGGAACTGACTTCTTGAATCGTAAACAAGAGGACGATCAGGGCAGAGTGTCTTCCTGTATTGGGTTTTGTCTTCATCCTCAGAGAAGATGGAAGTGTCTCCAACAACGCCTTGGATAGAGGCTCGCTCAGATTGTGAGGTGATATCGATCGACTCCACGGATGGACCCTGGATCGCCTTCTCGTAGATCGCTTCCGAGAACGCAATCTGAGCATTAGGCGCACCGGTGATGTTGCGAGCGAGGAGGGCTAGGGTGAATAAGACCAGTGTCAACGAGTGGAAAAGGATGCGAACAACCCGATGCGCCCTCACCCGATAAGTCTCCTAGCGAAGCCGGCCTTGAGCTCGAAAATCGACTCGACAAAGGGCTAAGAATTTAGTGAGAGTTTCAAGGCAAGTCGCCAGCCCACCAGGCCGAGAGAGGATCTAGCCACCTAGAACCAGCCCATTTTTATCCCTTTTGAAGGGGGTAGATGATTGCCACGGAGAAGTCGCTGCATAAAACTAGGCCAATTCAGCGGTATTACTTCTGTGAGGGGGACCAAAATGCGGACGAAGATGGTCAAGCTCGCGCTCTTTACCGTCGCATCCGCACTTCTAGCCGCCTCACTCCTTCCGGTCGCCCACGCCGCTTCAGACGCAGAAGAGAGATTCCGCGCCGAGGTGCCAACCGAGGATGGATGGCACGGTGTCAACTTCGACAACACGATCAAAGGTTGGGGGCTGCCCTCCAGCATCTTGGCCAGGCTCCCCGGAGATTGGACCATAAACAGCAACGTTGCTTTTTGTAAGTCCCTAGAAGATAGCGATTGTATAAAGCCTGGGTTGATCCTTGATGTACGGGCCCTCTTTGATCAATGCACATCTGACTCTGATCGTGATTGCATTGTCTCGTTCGGTGCTACGAAATCTGATGGAACGAAGTTGAAGGGTGAACTCAAGGAGGTTCTCGCGTCACGGAGTGCATTTGCGGGAGATCCGAAACAGGGAATTCCTGATGGTGCTGGTGCGTCAATTTGGACATTGAGGGATGGGAATACTTCACAGGATTACGCACTCGTTGCTGGCCTAGAGCTGCGCGTAAACGGTGCTTCTGAGAGCCGTGCTGCAGGAAACGACTCTAGAGTCAGCCGCGTCAAGATGATCTATGCCTTGCAACCCGTTGAGCTGTTGAACTCGCCTCAATATAGAGAGGTAACGCAGCAGGTTGTGGACGGGATCAGGACGGGAAATGCCTCCTCAATCGGAGAGTGCTTTGTTGTTGCCAATGGAAAGTGCGCCCTGAACAAGGCATTCGACACTTCAATCAACTTTGATCTGACGGTACGAATGAGCAAAGGGGTCCCTGGTTGGATGGTTGGCCGGATCCAAGATTTCAAACTAGGCTCAAAGACACTGCCCGACCAAGATGGTTTTGAAATGACCATCTCCGGCAATCCTTCCAAGGTTGGCGCAGTCATTGCATGGAGTAAGTGGAAAGACACAACTCCAGAAATTCGAAGTCTCTATGCGCAAGGTGTTGACGGACATCAGTGGCGTCCTGGCAAGCAGGTCTCAGAAGAGCTCTTGAAACAGGATGGCGAGTCACGCACGATCCTCACCCTCATCAACGAAGCGGGAGAGCGAAGCATCAAGCACTTCAACGCCTGGCTCCCGTTGATCTCTGATAAGGCGACTGCCATGCGCACACGATGGAATCTACAAACCGTCGAGGATCGAAGTGGCCAGTACGATCAGTGCTCTGCAGGAAAAGGCTTGGTTGGTGTCATAAATTCAAATGCATCTGTCTATAGTGATGGTCCACCCACTTTCAACAAATCAACAGGGACACTGGAATACAAAGTCGCCGCCCCTCACTACACATCCGATGGCATAACGAAGCACATAGGTACTTATGACCTCACGATGCGAAGCGACGTGGCGAGATGCCTCTATGGTTTCAGTGATGCCCCCATTTCAGCCACCGTCGCCATTGAAGGTGAAGGTGGGACCAACATCATCTCCACCGAAACAGTGAGCGAGAAGGATGGGTTGATCAAACTCCGAGCCTCTGGTTTCACCTTCTCAAGTCCAACGATCAAAGTCAGACTTTCCCAAGCAGTAGCAACCCCAACCGTGACTCCCACCCCTTCACCATCTCCCACCTCAGTATCGGCTGTGAAGAAGTCCACCAACAAAGCCTCAAAGACAGTTACTTGCGTGAAGGGGAAGCAGAAAGTGAAAGTCTCGCAAAGCAAGGGAGATTGCCCGAAAGGATTCAAGCGGGCCTAAGCTCAGGTTGATGGGTAGTGACGAGCCAAGCAGCGAACCAGGCTTTGTGCGAGTATCCGCTCTGTGAGCGCCCCACTCAAGCATCGTCGCAAAATCGCTCTCGCGACCTGGCGTGCACCACGTGAAGCTCGCATCCAAGCCAAGATCCAGGTCGATCTGACGTCGATTCTTGAGTTCCTCGAGAGCAAGAAGCACCTCTCTCTCACGTTGACGCATCTCGTCGGCGGTGCGCTCGCGAGAGCGATTGCCTCTCATCCTGAGGTCAATGGTCGAGTGGTCTTCGGGAAAGTGAAGAACTTTCCTCGGATCGACATCTGCTTTGCCGTAGATATCGAGAACGGTACGGACCTGGCTCAATGTCGCGTTGCTGATGCAGACCGAAAGACAGTGACTCAAATCGGAGAGGAACTCTCCGCCGGTGCAGAGCGACTGCGCGCACGACTCGACCAGGGTTACCAACGCTCCGCCGGATGGGCGCACTACACGCCCACCTTCTTGATGCGCCCCTTGATGCGCTTCTTCTCATTGTGGAGCGGCGGTTTGGGTAAGTCCCTCTTCGGACAACCAGGTCACCCCCTTGGTTCAGCGTTTGTCAGTAATGTCGGACGATTCGAGATGCGCGAGGCCTACCTGGCTCCACTTCCCTTCGCGCGAACTCCCATCTATATGGCGATTGGCGAGATTCACGATGCACCCCTAGCCGTTGATGGCGAAGTTCGAATCCGAAAGGTCGTCACCATCACCGCAACGGCAGATCACAGGATCATCGACGGAGCACATGCCGGAAAGTTGATCAAGTCTTTCAAGCACTTCCTCCATCAACCCGCTTTGATGATGGGCTGATGTCTCCGCGTTGTGCGTGAGAAAATCTCCTCATGCAGATTGGCATCGTTCTCTTCCTCACCTTGAACCATGCACTTGGGATCAATCTCGATACCACCCCGCTCTTCTGCGCCGATCGAATCACTCTTGAGTTGCGCGCGTCAGATAGTCAGACCGGCTGTCTTCCGACGGAGCGCTCACTTGGCACCACTCCCATCACGAAGGCAAAGAAGAATCCTGTCGCACTCCACCCGAAGGTGAAATTGCGATTCGATGTAGCGCAAAGAGAGGCTTCGAAAGTGGGGGTCTCGCTCTATATCGCGTCAGGTTTCCGAACCGTCGAGAGGCAGAGGTATCTCTTTGAAAGAGCGATCAAGAAGTACGGGACCGAAACCGAAGCCGCAAAGTGGGTCCTTCCTCCCTACGTTTCACATCACCCGATGGGATTGGCGATTGATGTGAACTATCCAGGCGACCCGTCGGGAGCGGCATGGTTGGAGCGCCATGGTTGGAAGTTCGGTCTCTGTAGAGTCTTTGACAATGAGTGGTGGCACTTCGAAGCGACGACTACACCTGGTAGCGCCTGTCCGGCAAGGCTTCCAAATGCCCTCGCGGCCTTCGGAGGGTGAGTGACGCAGGGCTCCGCCTACACCTTCACCTACTCATTTTCGAACAAGTATGACGATAACCTCTGACCATGCACCCACTGACACCTTTGCGATGGATGAGTTATATGTTGATCGCATTGGGTCTGATCAACTGGCGCTATCAATCCGCAGAGCCCGGAGCCTTCAACAACTCAATCGTCATCATAACAATCGGCGCGCTTCAACTGATTGGCACCTTCTTGCCTCAGACATCCTCGCACTTCACTCGCCCACCGCTCAAACAGATCGCATGGATCGTCTCGAGCGCGGCCGTGATCTTCGCAATCATCAATTGAACTTCGTCGGACTTGCCATGATCGATCTCGTTGGACTCAAGAGCCGTTGGAATGAAGTCTTGGATCACTTGGAGAGATCGAATCGAGTCGCGTGGCTCGCCTACTTTGACGGCAGACTCTCAGCGCTCACTGAGGGGGAACTGACTCTCGACTTTAGGGATGCTGCGAAACTTGCTGGTGATCATGACTACACCTACATACGCAAGGACGAGCATCGTCAGGCCCTCGAGGATGCCATCAAGGAGGTGACTGGTGAAAGTATCAAAGTCGTTGAGATCTAGAACTCTCATTCTCCTCTCCCTGCTCCTCGGAGCTTCCCTCCTACAACCGCCCGCTCACAGTGCCACTTCGTCAACCTTCTTCGTGACACAGACTCCGAGCATCGGAGCACCGCTCGTATCGATTCACGGTGTAGTTAGACCAGCTGTCGCAGGAGCGGCGATAAGGATCCTCACCAGAGATGGCGATCGTTGGATCGACTCTGGACTCCGAACGAAGACCGGTTCACTCGGAACCTGGAAGGTCAGAACGACGGTAGAAGAAGCGTCCGAGGTGAACTTCAAGGCAGAGATCGACTACCAATCTCGTACCTTCACGACATCCGAACGATCACTCCGGCTCAGTCCGACTCTCACTTCGCGAAGTGGCGATCCAGCATCCCTGATTACCAAGTCTGGTCCAGGAGTTCGAATCTATGGCTCAGATGTGAGCCGCTGGCAGCATCCCAATGATCAGCCGATCAATTTCAAGAAGATGTACAAGGCTGGGATGCGATTCGTCATGATCAAGGCATCGGATACCAGGGATGACTCAGATGCTCTGGCACGAAAGTACCTTGCGATGGATCGACATGCCGCACAAGCTGCAGGTCTCTACACCGGCTTCTATCACTACGCCACACCACCGAACACGACCAGTCGTCGGGTCGTGATCGAAGATGCCAAGGCACAAGCGCAACGTGCGATCTGGCGCTTGGCGAGCGTTGGCGGTTACACCGAGCTGGACCTTCCCTACGCGCTGGACTTCGAGAACAACTGTGTCTCTTACTCAGGAAAGCGATGCACCAAGTACTCGTCGAGGAAGTTCAACACGCTTTGGGCGGAGACTTGGCTCGATACCGTCTATGAGAAAACCGGAAGAAAGCCCTTCCTCTATTCCTATCCTGCCTTCCTCGAGCGTGCGCTCAATCGAAGCGCGAAACTTCGAACTTATCCGCTCTGGCTCTCACACTTCGGGATCAATCCGGCGAAGGAAAGGGCTGAACCTGGCCGCAAGGTCGTCGGTTGCTTCGTCCATTCATGGAGTACCAGCGACTGCACTTCACTCTGGCAGATCTGGCAATTCTCATCGTGTGGAATCGCACCGAAGTATGGTGTTCCTGGTTCTCGACTCGACCTCAATGTCTATCGAGGAGATGTGGAGTCCTTCATTCGACTAACCCGTGGAGTCTGGGAACCGTTAGAAGGCGACTTGCTGCCGATCAATGAGTCGACCACGATGGTGATCACCAACATCAAATCCACCACCACGGACAAGAAGATCGAGATCCAAGTCGATGTCAGGCGCGCTAATGGAGAGCCTGTGATCACAGGAAGCGTGGAGTTGATCCCAGATCCCACGATCGACACTTCAACTGTAACGATCCGCCAAGCCACGGTAAGGGACTCGAGTGGAAGATTCACGATCTCGGTCAGGGGTTATCCAGCTGGTACTCACTTCGGTGAGATCCGCTTCAAAGACCCCACGAAGACTCATTCCAAGAGCATGGTTCGCATCGAATTCTCGCTTCTGCAAGGCCCCGAACCCACACCGAAGCCACAGGTGACCAAGCCTGCGATCAAGAACCCGACACTTGATGGGTGCAAACGTCAGATAAGGATGTAACTAGCGAGGAAGTGCGATCCGCTCAGCGGCGACATGCTCCTTGAACTCTTCGATCTCCTTGCGTCGTCGCGCGACGTTCCAACCAAGTGCCTTACCTGCAATCAATGCCACCTCATCAATGATGGCTAGACCATGATCATCGCTCTCGATACCGATGCGAGTTCGTCGATCCATGATGTCGGAGAGTGTCATCGCACCTTCGGCCGTGACGGCATAACGTATCTCCGCCTTGATGTAAGGAAGAGTTGGATCGAGAGCATCGAGCAACTTCTCCGACTTACCGAGATCAAGTACCTCAATCATCAAGGTGCCATAGCGATCAATGAGGTGAGTGGCTGTCTCTTCGCTGATTCCGTACTGCGCGGCGATCACTGGTAGACGATTACGCAGCGCCTGATATCCGTCGGCTCCGATGAGTGGCAGCCGAGCCGTCTCCGAATCCGGCGTGATCCGTCGCAATTCAGCACAGGCGATGTCGACGGCGTCCTCAGCCATTACTCGATAGGTCGTGTACTTGCCACCTGCAATGCTGACGAAGCCCGGGGTTGGGCGGTCGACTACATGTTCGCGCGATAACTTCGTTGTCGGAGAGTCCGGCGAGGAAGAGATGAGTGGACGAAGACCGGCATAGACGCCGATCACGTCGCTTCGCTTCAATCGTGGCTTCAATACCCGATTGGCTTGGTCGAGGATGTAATCGATATCAGCATCACTAGCAACCGGGGAATTGGGGTCCTCGTGATACTCAGTGTCCGTAGTCCCTACGATCCACTTTCCAAACCACGGGATGATGAAGAGCACGGAGACGTTTGTCTTGATGATCACGCCACCTTCTGCAGTGATCGCATCACCAGGAACCACGATGTGGGAGCCCTTGCTCATCCTCACCTCGTAACCCGGCTTGATATCGAACTTCTCATAGAGCGCCGTAGTCCAGACTCCTCCAGCGAGGATGGTCACCTTCGCCTTGACGTCGAAAGGCTTCTTGCCATCGACGGAGATCTTCACTCCTGTGATCCGCTTACCCGTCCGCAATACATCGGCCACTTCGGCGCGTGTGACGATCCTGGCACCGTACTTCTTCGCAGTTCGTGCGATCGTCATGGTGTGACGAGCATCGTCCACTTGGGCGTCGAAGTATTGGATCCCGCCGGCGACGACATCGCTCCGAAGACTTGGTGCGATCTTGGCGATTTTCCTGCCATCGAGATGCTTATGCCACGGCAGCGCACGCTTGAATCCGCGCAGGATGTCGTAGAGAGCAAGACCAGCGCCAACGTAAGTTCGCTCACGAAGTTTCTCGGTCAGCGGATAGATGAAACTCACGGGTTTGACCAGATGAGGCGCGAGAGTCGTCACCATCATCTCTCGCTCGCGAAGGGCTTCCTTGACTAGTCGGAAGTCGTATTGCTCCAAGTAACGAAGCCCACCATGGATCAACTTCGATGACCTCGATGAGGAGCCGGATGCAAGGTCCGCCGCCTCGACCAGTGCAACTGACAATCCGCGACTCGCAGCATCGAGAGCGATTCCTGCTCCGGTTACCCCGCCTCCGATGACGACGATGTCGAACTCATCACGCTGGAGACTCTCGAGATCCTCGCCTCTTTGATCGGGATTGAGGGCTGAATTGAGGAGCATCACGGGCTTAGGATAACCGGCATGCCACACATCGGCTCGCTCGACCAAGGAACCTCAAGTACGCGCTTCATGATCTTCGACGAGAGTGGATCTCTCGTGGCGCAACATCAGTTGGAACATCGTCAGATTCTTCCGACCGCAGGTTGGGTGGAACATGATGCTGAGGAGATTTGGGAACGCAGTTGCGAGGTGATCACCTCCGCCTTGACGAAGGCAGGACTAAAGGGAAGCGACCTCACAGGCATCGGCATCACCAATCAACGAGAGACGACTGTCCTTTGGAGCAGAACCACTGGAAAGCCGGTCGGTAATGCCATCGTCTGGCAAGACACAAGGACGACTCCGATACTTGATGCCCTCTCCGACCATCAGAAGCAGGCCCTGGTGTCGAAGAGTGGGCTCGCAATCGCGCCATATTTCTCCGCCAGCAAGATCGCCTGGTTGCTCCGTGAATACAAGGTCTCGCCTGATGAAGTCATGGTCGGCACCATCGACTCTTGGTTGATCTACAAGCTCACTGGCGGCAGGGTCCACGCCACTGATGTCACCAATGCATCACGGACCATGTTGATGAATCTTGAGACTTTGGATTGGGACGACGAACTCCTCTCCTTCTTCGACATCCCTCGTTCGATACTTCCCGCAATCAAGCCTTCAATCTCCATCTTCGGCGAGACCGAGACCAACGGACCGTTTGGCTCTGAAGTTGAGATCGCTGGAGTCCTTGGCGATCAACAGGCTGCGATGGTCGGCCAAGCATGTTTCTCTCGTGGTGAATCGAAGACCACTTATGGCACCGGCAACTTTGCGCTACTCAACACTGGTGAGGAGATCGTCCGCTCTCAACATGGACTATTGACCACGCTCTGCTATCAATTTGAGGATCAGCCAGCAATCTATGCCCTTGAAGGTTCAGTCGCGGTGACTGGCTCAGCAGTGCAATGGCTGCGCGATCAGCTCGGAATCATCGGATCCGCGAGTGAGATAGAAGCCCTTGCCGCAAGCGTTGAGGATAACGGCGGCGTCTACTTCGTCCCTGCATTCTCCGGACTCTTCGCTCCATACTGGCGAAGCGATGCTCGAGGCGTGATGGTCGGTCTAACCCGGGCAGCGACGAAAGCGCATATCGCTCGCGCCACTTTGGAGGCGATCTGCTACCAGACCCGTGATGTGCTCGATGCGATGACTCAAGACTCTGGGGTTGCACTTCGAGAGATGCGAGTCGATGGTGGCATCACTGCAAATGCACTCTGCATGCAGATCCAATCAGACATCATGCAGATCGATGTCGTACGGCCGGAGATCAACGAGACGACTGCGCTTGGGGCATGTTTCGCAGCCGGTCTTGCGACGGGAGTGTGGAAGAGCGTCGATGAACTCAAAGCCAAGTGGCGAGAGAGTGCTCGTTGGCATCCAACTAAGGAGTCCCCGCTAGCGACCACAGGGCATAGAACCTGGAAGCGCGCGATCGAGAGAACGCTGGACTGGCAGTAGCTGGGCGAACTCGCTTTAGAGCGCGATGATCTCCATGAGAAGCGCGTTCTCGGGTTCGAGGATCGGAGCAGTGACTCCGACTCGCATCAACGCGTCACCTGAGATCTCAACACCTTCGAACCATGGCGGTGAGGCAAGTGCCATCTCTCGCGGCTTTCCCGCTGGAAAGACTGGAGCAAGACGATATCGACGATCTGCATCCAAGCCTCGGAATCGCAACGCAGCCGGATGTGAAGTTGATGCTGGTTCCAGCTGTGCGTAGGTGAAGAGCGCTCGCTTTCGATCTTCACTGACGACGCCATAGAGGTAGGCCGATTCATCGCGATGATCGATACGAATATTGGTGCCGCGATGTATCCACTCCCTATTGGACTTGTAATAGGTCGCCCAACTCTTCAAGAGCGCACGATCCTCATCGCTCGTCGAGGTGATGTCCCACTCGATACCGGCATGACCAAAGAGTGCAGTCGCTGCCCGCATCGAGAGTGGCGTCCTTCGCCCCGATTGATGACTTGGGAAAGGACCAATATGAGTGCCCAACAACTCCGGTGGAATGAATTGAGCACTCCATCGCTGGATCGATTGTCTCGAGAGTGCGTCATTGTTGTCGCTGGTCCAGAAGCGATCGACATGGTCGATGATGCCAAGGTCGATTCGAGCCCCGCCTGATGCACACGATTCGATCTCAAGTCCTGGGTGCGCCGCCTTGAGCGCGTCGAAGAATCGATATATGGCATCGACTTGCACGCGATACTTGGCGCGACTCTCACTTCCAGCATCGACAAGAACACGATTGTGATCCCACTTGATGTAACTGACGCCGACTTCACCGATGACAGCGCTGATCTTTGCGAAAAGAAAATCGAAGGCCTCGTGATTTGCAAGGTCTAGAACCAACTCATGACGCCAGAGAGGTTGCCTTCTCTCATGGACCTTCAGCACCCACTCCGGATGGGCCCGATAGAGGTCAGAGTCAGGATTGACCATCTCTCCCTCGAACCAGAGACCAAACTCCATACCTTTGGAGCGGACGTAATCTGCGATGGGTTTGAGGCCCTGCGGCCATACATCTGGCGAAACGGTCCAGTCACCAAGACCGCTTCGATCGCTCCGTCGCGAGCCGAACCAGCCATCATCAAGTACGACTCGTTCCACGCCAACTTCAGCGGCTGCATCGATGATGCCACGGACACGGTCCTCACGATGATCGAAGTAGATTGCTTCCCACATATTGAGGGTCAATGGTCTTGGTTTCGCGGGGTGGTTCGGCCGACTGCGTAGCGAACGATGATGATTGCTTGCGATGCCATCGAGGCCTGCATCTGAGTAACTCGCGACGAGAGTTGGGGCGAGATAACTCTCTCCCTTGGCCAGAATCACCTCGCCAGGAAAGAGGATCTCACCTGCTCCAATCCACTGTTCCCCTTCGTAACTCTTCTCGATTTGATGGAGCGAATTTCCACTATGTGCAAGGGCAACTGACCAGACCTCGCCATCTACAAAGTTGGAGGACTCTTCCATCGCAAGGAGACCGATGGTGAAGTTATGTCCACTTCTACCCTCTCGAGTCTCCCGTGAGAAAAGACCGACATCGATGGATGAGCGTTGCGGTTGTCGCTCATTCGACCAGCGGCCGAAGAAGTCGAGTCGCTCGCTCGCATGATCCGGCAAGGGAAGCCAATATCGCAAAGAATTGAGTGTGTAAGCATCGCCGTGATTGATCAATCTATAGCTGACTCGCAAGATCCCGAATCGATCGATATGTAGTCGCACCTGAAGTTCCAGTTTGAGGTCATCATCGCGTGTCTCAAGCTCGATGAGATCGCCTTCGGCTTTGAGTGATCTCACATGAAATTTGCTCGACCAATCACGACCATCTCGATGTCCTTCTAGAGCGGGTGAACCGAGGAATCCGCGCGAGTGCTCGTGCAAGATGCCAGGCCACGGTTGCTCATCGAATTGACTGTGTCCTAGCGCTCGCGAACGTAAGGAGCGAAGAGATCTACTCTCTCGCTTTGGGTCGAAGGAGATCTCTCTACCCCAATGATGGATGACGAAAGCACCATCTATCACCTCTGCGATCAACTGTGCTCCGCCGCCAGTGATGACCGCGAATTGTTCTGTAATGGGAAAGGTGGCGTCAGAAGCCATGACGGTAGAGTATCTCTCCTCATGAGTAGCGTCTCTCTGCCGGTCGAACGTGACGTCGTTCGCCAAGACCGTGTGATGGCCGATGGACGCACTATTCGCTACTACGACACCAAGCACCAGCAGCGCATTGCCCATGACCAACGCGAGAAGGAAGAACAACCGGGCATCGGAGAGCTGCGCCTTGATCCACTTCTCAACGAGTGGGTCGCAATGGCCGCCCATCGGCAAGGTCGGATCTTCTTGCCACCGAAGGAACTCTGCCCTCTCTGTCCCTCGAAGCCCGGCCTACTAAGTGAGATCCCCGAAGATGATTATGAAGTCGTGGTCTTCGACAATCGTTTTCCCTCGCTAAGACCCCCAACAGGATCATGGTCCCTTCCAAGCGATCTCAGCATCGAGACACCGATTGTCGATGCGGCCGGTAAGTGCGAGGTGGTTTGCTTCACTGCAGAGCATGCGACATCCTTCAAGGACCTCTCAACGGCCCGCATTGCGACACTCCTCAGCGCATGGCGCGATCGCACTGCTGAGATCTCGAAACTCCCATTCATCGAACAGATCTTCATCTTCGAGAATCGTGGCGAAGAGATCGGTGTGACCCTCTTCCATCCCCATGGGCAGATATACGCCTACCCCTACATCACTCCCCGCACCGAGAAGATGCTCCGGGTCGCGAAGGCACATAAGGATCGCACTGGCAGAGTCTTGATGGATGATGTGATCGCTCGCGAGATCAAGGATGAAGTTAGGGTCATTGCGAAGAACGATGAATGGATCGCATATGTCCCGTGGGCATCGCGGTACCCATTCGAGATCCATGTCGCGCCTCTTCGCCCCGTCGCAGATCTCGTCGGGCTCGACGAGAGACAGTGTGCTCTCTTCCCTGCGCTCGCAAAGGAAGTGATGCAACGACTCGATGGCGTCTTTGGGATCGAAATGGCATACATCGCTGCTTGGCATCAAGCACCGGTGCGCACCGGCCGTGACGTACTACGCCTTCATTGGCAGATCACCAGCGTTCGACGCCAACCGGGGAAGTTGAAGTATCTCGCTGGTTCGGAGTCGGCGATGGGTGCCTTCATCATGGATATGAAACCGGAGCAGTCTGCGGCACAACTTCGTGAAGTGAAGCTCGAAGGCAACTAGATGTCGAACACCGGCCGAGTCGTCGTCGCATCAAGTCCAGGTCGGGTCAATCTCATCGGCGAACACATCGATTACAACGATGGCTGGGTCCTTCCCTTCGCAATTCGCGAACGCACTACAGTTCGAGTCAAGACCTCTCTCGATTCCATAGTGACGATTCGATCCAAGCAACAGGGAGATGAGATTCGATTACCTCTCGATCAGATACGCCCTGAGAATCGTCGAAATGACTGGAGTGACTATGTGGCGGGGACGATCTGGTCACTTGCAACCACTTCAAACTTCTCTGAGCGCGTAATGGTCGGCCTCGACATCGAAGTCGATGGGCAAGTCCCACTGGGAGCAGGTCTATCTTCATCAGCAGCGCTTGAATGCTCGCTTGCCTTCGCACTCAATCATCTCTTCGACCTTCAACTCGACCTTGCCTCCCTTGCGAGAGTGGCACAACGCGGTGAGAACGAATATGTCGGCATGCCTTGCGGCATCATGGACCAAGCAGTCTCCCTCATGGCCAAGAAAGGTCATGCCCTCCTTCTCGACTGCGTAGACCTCTCCACAAGAGACGTCCCTTTCGATCTCACTCCTGAAGGACTAGAGATTCTCGTCATCGACACCATGGCACATCATGAATTGGTCGATGGTGGCTATAAGGAGCGAAGAGAGACCTGTCATCGAACCCTTCGCCAACTTGGCTTCGCATCCATGCGGGATCTCGACCTCAATCAACTTGAACTCTTCGCCAATTCACTCGACGCCATCTCCTTTCGCCGGGTTCGACACGCCCTGACGGAGATCGCTCGAGTACATGAGATGGTCACAGCCCTCGATTCGCGTGACTTCATACGCGTGGGAGCAATCCTCGATGCTTCACACTCATCACTTCGTGATGACTATGAAGTCTCATGCCCCGAACTCGATCTCGCTGTTGAGATCGCAAAGGAGTGCGGCGCACTCGGTGCGAGGATGGTCGGCGGTGGCTTCGGTGGGAGTGCGATAGCGCTGATCGAAAGCGGAAAAGTGCCGAAAGCGGAAGAGGCGATCAGATCAGCATTCAGTCAACATGGTTTCGCTGCACCACGATTCTT
>CAYORK010000020.1:0-20152 GCA_964406345.1 uncultured Actinomycetes bacterium
AAGATCGTCGAGTTCGCTGTCGAAGCACCGTTGAAGCAGATCGCAGTAAACGCTGGCCTCGAAGGTGGAGTCATCGTCGAGAAAGTACGTCACCTCGAGCCAGGTTTCGGTCTGGACGCCGCTACAGGTGAGTATGTCGACATGATCAAGGCAGGGATCATCGATCCTGCGAAGGTGACTCGTTCAGCACTTCAGAATGCAGCATCGATCGCAGCGCTCTTCCTCACCACCGAAGCTGTGATCGCTGACAAGCCAGAGCCAAAGCCAGCAGTACCTGCCGGCGCAGGCGGCGGAGATATGGACTTCTAGTTCATCTCGCTCCCAGATCTACGGCAAAAGCCCCCGAAAAACTCGGGGGCTTTTGCATTTATGATGGGCAGGTGATCAACGACCCCCTCCAAGCAAGTTCGCTCGCGCGTGATGCAGCGATCGCAGACTCTGGCGACACCTCCCGAGTCGGAGAGTTGATCTCAATCGAGAACGAACAACCCGAGATTGCTACCTACCTCTTCGAGAGTGCTTTGCCCGGTTATCGCGGATGGCGATGGGCAGTGACGGTGAGCAAGATCGAAGGCGATGCGCCGCTTATCTGCGATGTAGTTCTCCTGCCTGGCCCTGATTCACTCTTGGCACCCAAGTGGATTCCTTACGGTGAGCGACTCCAGAAGGGTGATGTAGGCGTCGGGGATATCGTGCCAACCGAGCCTGATGATGTGCGACTGACACCTGGTTATGCGGTGCTACCGAGTGATGAGGAGTTCGATCTACTCACACCAGAACTTCTTTGGGAGAACGGAATCGGACGAGCACGAGTCCTTTCCATCGAGGGTCGTGACCAAGCGAGCAAGCGTTGGTACGAAGGTGACCATGGTCCTGAAGCCGAGATCGCTAAGGCTGCTCCTCTGCCATGTCATAGTTGTGGTTTCTTCATTCCGATCGCTGGCTCACTCCGTCAAGCCTTTGGCGTTTGTGCTAACGGAATCTCACCTGAGGATGGACGCGTGGTCTCGGTCGATCACGGCTGTGGCGCGCACTCCGAGGTCTTGGTCTAGCGCTAATCCCGCTTCCGCCTATTCCGCTTCCGCCTATTCCGCTTCCACTGGGAAGAGGTAGGCGATAAACTCCTCCTCTGCCCGGAAAATCCGGCCACTGGTCACTCTCTCTAGATGCCAGTCGCTCACGACACCTAACGGACAAGATTTGGAGATCGCTATGCCTACCGGTCGAGTCAAATGGTTCAGTCTGGAAAAGGGATTCGGCTTCATCTCCTCTGATGAGGGAGAAGATGTCTATCTCTCTGCCTCGGCCCTCCCTGAAGGTGTCACCACTCTCAAGCCAGGGACGAAGTTGGAATTCGGTATCGCTGAGGGACGTCGAGGACCACAAGCTCTCTCAATCCGCGTCGTCGAAGCACCACCTTCCATCTCAGGTTCTCGCGGAAACACCGAGGATCTTGCGATCCTTATCGAGGAGTCGATCAAGATGCTCGATCGTGTCGGCAACAACCTTCGCCACGGTCGCGCACCCAATGAGGCAGAGGCATCTCGAGTAGCGAAGGTCTTGCGTGGAATCGCAGGTCAGATCGAGGGAACGAACTAGATCTTCTCTCGCCGTCCTCGACGGATGGTGTATCGGATTCCTACTAATCCGAGGATGATTCCGACGAGCGCGGTGTAGATGGCCTTGGAATCTGCGTTGCTTGCCAATGCGAAGACTAAGAAGACAGACCATCCCACGATACCGACGGTGATTACGACGAGTGCCTCGCGCATTGGATGATTCTACGGGTCTCTTCTAATGAGTAGGTCAAGTCTCCTGAAGTCGAAGGGATAGGGTGGTTACATGGCGACGTTGCGATCATTCAAACATCGCAACTACCGCATCCTCTACCCGGCTAACGCGGTCAGCAACATCGGGACCTGGGCACAACGAGTGGCGCAGGATTGGCTCGTCCTAGAACTGACTGGATCGAGTTTTTACCTCGGCATCGTCACTGGACTCCAATTCATGCCAGCACTCCTCTTCTCAATGCAGGGCGGGAAGATGGCAGACCGCTTCAACAAGCGTCGGGTCTTGATCTACTGCAACCTTGGTGGCTTCGTCTCATCATTCGCACTCGGCATCTTGATACTGACCGATCTCATCGAACTATGGCATGTCTTCTTCTTCGCCTTCACGCTAGGACTCGCATCAGCGCTCGATGCCCCGGTGCGGCAGGCATTCACAAGTGAGATCGTCGGAAAGGCCGACCTTCCCAATGCGGTGAGCCTGAATTCAGCGAATTTCAATGCTGCTCGATTGATCGGCCCTGGGCTTTCCGGGCTCTTGATCGCAGCCTTCGGTACCGGCCCCTCCTTCCTGCTGAATGCGCTCTCGTTCCTAGGTGTCGTGCTCTCGCTCTATGCCATACGAGAGAACGAGCTCTTCATCGAAGCCAAGCCGAACGTCAATTCCAAGGTCCGTGAGGCAATTGCTTACATCAAGGCAAGACCTGATCTCTATGGCACGATGATCGTGGTCTTCTTCGCGACTACATTCGGTTTCAATTTCGCCATCTACAACGCATTGATGACTACCAAGGTCTTCGGTCTTGGTGTCGAAGTCTTTGGCGCACTCGGCAGCATCCTCGCGATCGGATCCCTCACGGGCGCCTTAGTCAGTGCCAAGTTCGAGAAGAAGCGGACTCCGAAACAAGTGATGTTCGGTGTGATGGGTTTTGGGATCGCGCTGATGATCGGATCGCAGTCTCCGAACTTCACCGTCTACGCGGTCATCCTTCCCTTTACTGGTTTCATCGCATTGTTGACCATGATCACTGCGAACTCCTTGATGCAGGTGCGTACAGACCCTGTGATCCGAGGGCGCGTGATGGGGGTTTATCTCACCGTTTTTCTTGGTGGAACACCGATTGGCTCTCCGATCTTGGGAGCCTTAGCGGGTGTGATCGGGATCCAATGGACGATGCTGCTCTGCGGTGCGGTCACCGCTCTTGCTGGATTGATTACCTACCTGGCCCTCAAGGAGAAGATAGGAAATCCCGAGAGTTATGCCGTCGATGATGTCCTGGAGACTACTTACGACGATAAGTGATCAGATCTGAGCGAACCACGAGCGTCATCCCTGCCAAAACGATGAAGATCGGCACTACCCAGTACGCGGTGTAGATGCCTACATGATCTGAGAGCGCACCGACGAGGAATGGCGCGAATCCGATCGCAAGCCCTGCGCCCCAAGCGCTGATGCCGATAGCAAGGTCAGGCTTCTCCTTGGCGAAACGAATGAGTCTCGTGGAGAAGAGAGTGAATTGCGCTGAGGCACCAAGACCGGTGGCAAAGAGACCGAAGAGTGCGAGAGTGAAGTTCTCTACCTGCCAGAAGATCAGGAAACCCGCCAACTGCAGCGTCACGAAGAAGAGCGTCCGTGGATCGATATCTACTCTTCGAAATGTTGAGACTCCGAACCATCGACCCAGAGCCATGCCGGCTGCAAAGCAGAGGACTGCAGTGGTTGCCGTACCGCTTGAGAGATCGAAGCGCTCGCGTAGGAGTGCGGCTGCCCAGAAGACGGTGGAGAACTCCGCCGAGATCGCGAAGGTGAAGCCGATCCAGCCGATCCAATACCGCTTAGAGAGACGACCTCGTTGCGGACCTGATTCATCGATCTCATGGATATCACCGCGATGATCCCTGGAGAAGAGGAAGGCAACGAGTGCGAGTGGCACTGTCGCAAGAAGTCCCCATCGCCAGCCCCAACCTAAAGATGCAAGGGTTCCGATGAAGATCGTCCCGATGAGATACATCGTTGAGTTGAATCCATTGGCCTGCGAGATGGCGATCGCAGAGTGTTCTGGGTGCGAGTCGTTGAGGAAGGTGACGGAGTTGTTGATCACCGTGGTGATGCCAAAGCCCGCAATTGCAGCGGCGGTGATGGTGAAAGAGGGACGGTCGAGTGTTGCTATGGCTACGACACCGAAGAGGAAGACTGCCATTCCAATCCAGGAGGTGGTGAATCGACCGAATCGATGCACCATCCGTGCATTCAGTTGTCCGGCGAGGAGGCCAGAGAGGCCAAGCGCAGTACCGTGAAGACCTGCCACGAGCCCACTTGTGCCTTGGTCTGATTGCAAGAGAGGTTGGGCAGGTCCAAAACCTCCCATGAAGAGGCCGATGATCCCGAGTTGGGATGCGACGTACCAGAACTTGCCGTCGCGTACGAACCTATCGCTCAATCTATGTTCGCTTACGAGTTGTCACTTATCGAGCTAGCTCTTCGATGACGAAGTCGATGCACTGAGTGAGAGCTTCGACATCTGATGGGTCAATAGCAGGGAACATTCCGACACGAAGTTGGTTCTTACCGAGTTTCCTATAAGGCTCGGTGTCGACGATGCCATTGCTGCGCAGCGTCTTCGCGACGGCGAGCGCATCGATCGAATCGTCGAAGTTGATGGTTGCCACGACATTCGATCTCATCGCTGGATCAGTGACGAAAGGGGTTGCAACTGCACTCTTTTCCGCCCATTGGTAGATGATTCGCGCTGATTCGGCGCTCCTGCCAGCGGCGAAGGAGAGTCCTCCATTCGAGTTCATCCACTCGATCTGCTTGGCAAGGAGCCAGAGCGTCAGAACAGCAGGGGTGTTGTAGGTCTGATCAAGCCTTGAGTTCTCGATTGCGATGTTGATGTCGAGGAATGCCGGAGTCCAACGCTCGCTTGCCTTTATCCGCTCCGCGCGTTCGATCGCAGCAGGACTCATGAGCGCCAACCAGACCCCACCGTCGGATGCAAAGGACTTCTGTGGTGCGAAGTAGTAGGTGTCGAATTCCTTAGGAGAGACGAGGAGACCACCGGCTGCGCTCGTTGCGTCGACGAGTACGAGTGCGCCATCACTTCCCTTAGGCCTGATGATCGGCATCGAGACACCGGTGGAGGTCTCGTTATGAGTGAGCGCATAGAGATCGACGCCTGCTTCGACTGTCGGCAGGGGGTGCGATCCAGGTTCCGACTTGATCACTGAAGGGTCATCAAGGAATGGCGCAGCTTTTGCGGCCGACGCGAACTTCGAGGAGAACTCACCGAAGCTGAGATGTTGTGACTTCTTCTCTATCTGTCCGAAGGTGGCGATGTCCCAGAATGCGGTCGATCCACCATTGCCGAGCACTACTTCGTAGCCATCAGGAAGAGAGAAGAGTTCCTTGAGTCCGCTTCGTACGCGACCAACGACATCTTTGACGTTCTTCTGACGGTGAGAGGTGCCGATGATCGAGGCTGCTTCGGAGGTAAGCGAGGTGAGCGCATCGGCGCGAACCTTCGAAGGACCGCATCCGAAGCGCCCATCCTTTGGCTTCAAGGAATCAGGGATGGTGATCTTCTTTGCGCCATCGGGCGCGGTGGAATCGGACATGAGGGAAAGGTTAGAGGTAGTTCAGGGGTTGAGGCGCACCCTTTGCCAATGTTCGCCTTCACGCGTGAAGCGGATTCGATCATGAAGTCGTGAATGTCGTCCCTGCCAGAACTCGAATATCTCTGGCGTGACGCTGAAGCCTCCCCAATGCGGCGGTCTTGGCACCGACCCTTCCGGATATCTTGTGGTGAGCTCTTCGAATCGGGATTGGAGTTCTTGGCGTGATGCCAGTATCTCGGATTGATGGCTTGCCCAGGCACCGATCTGACTCCCATAGGGTCTGGATGCAAAATACTGATCTGACTCTGCCCCTGAGACTCGCTCCGCGCGGCCGGTCACCATCACCTGGCGCTCCATCGGATACCAAGGGAAGAGGAGAGTGGTTCGCGGATCGGTCTCTATCGCTCTGGCTTTTCGTGATCCATAGTTGGTGAAGAAGGTGAAGCGCTCACCCACGATGTCCTTCAAGAGTACGGTCCGTGAGGTGAGATCGCTGGTACCGAGGACCATGGCGTTCGGCTCGACGATATATGGATTCTCGCTTGCCTCGCGGAGCCAGAGAGTGAAGAGGGCAACAGGTTCTTCCGGTAGACGATCCTCGATCAGCCCTTCTTCGCCATAACTGCGTCGCATCTCTTTCAGGCGTTGGCGAAGGTCTTCATTCATGGGTGTATCTAACGTCACTACCGCGAGTTTGTCTTGGCGGTAGGTGATGGAGAGAATAGGGCGGTATCCGGAAAGGGAGCGTCATGAGCGATTTCAAACCAGGTCTAGAGGGTGTCGTTGCGTTCGAGTCAGAGATCGCCGAACCCGATAAGGAAGGTAGCGCGCTCCGATATCGCGGTGTCGATATCGACGATCTCGTCGGTCGAGTCACCTTTGGCAACGTCTGGGGTCTGCTCGTTGATGATGAATTCAATCCTGGTCTTCCTCCTGCCGAACCATTCCCACTTCCGGTCCACTCCGGAGATGTCCGTGTCGATGTGCAATCTGCGATCGCGATGCTCGCTCCTGCATGGGGCTTGAAACCACTCCTCGACATCTCGGATGAAGAAGCACGAGACAACCTTGCTCGTGCATCTGTGATGGTCCTTTCCTATGTGGCGCAATCTGCGCGCGGCACCTGGCAACCGATGGTCCCGCAATCAGAGATTGACAAGGCGCATACAGTGGTCGAGCGCATGATGATCCGCTGGCGCGGTGAACCCGATCCGAAGCATGTCCGAGCAATCGATGCCTACTTCGTATCAGCAGCAGAACACGGAATGAACGCATCCACTTTCACTGCACGCGTCATCGCCTCGACCGGTGCTGATGTCGCCGCTTCACTCTCTGGTGCGATCGGTGCGATGTCCGGTCCACTCCATGGCGGTGCGCCATCGCGTGTGCTCCACATGATCGAAGAAGTCGAGAAGAACGGCGATGCACGCGGTTATGTGAAAGGAATCATGGACCGCAAGGAGCGCTTGATGGGCTTCGGCCATCGCGTCTATCGCGCCGAGGATCCACGCGCACGCACCCTTCGTCGTACTGCGAAGGAGTTGGGTGCCCCTCGCTATGAGGTCGCACTTGAGTTGGAGAAGGCTGCGCTCGCGGAGCTGCAGGAGCGTTATCCAGATCGAGTCCTAGAGACCAATGTCGAGTTCTGGGCGGCGATCGTCCTCGACTTCGCTGAGGTACCCGCGCACCTCTTCACTTCGATGTTCACCTCAGCCCGTACTGCGGGTTGGAGCGCCCACATCCTGGAGCAGAAGCGCACTGGACGATTGGTCCGCCCTTCAGCCCGCTACATCGGCAAGGGGCCGCGACGTCCAGAAGATGTCAAGGGTTGGGACGATACGGTCAGCCAGCTCCACAAGTGACTTTTCTGAAAGTGAAGTCTTTATAACGATCCGGGCATCTGACCCTGCCACACCTCGACCCTCCATGGCTCCCCGTAGCCTTTTTTTAGATTCTGGAGTGAAATATGCCATCCGCCATCGCATGGTGGCGAACCTTCTCACGTGAGAGAAATTAGGAGAAACATGTTTCGATTCAAGACACTCGCAGTCGCTTTAGCTGCTGTTCTCGGTGCTGGAATCTTCACAGTCCCCGCAAGCGCGACGACCGAGATCGTCGTGTGGGCTGATGAGACCCGTGGACCGAATATCCGTGAAGCGTTGAAGGCGAAGACCAACTGGGTGCCGGGCTACACCGTCACTGTCAGAGCGTTCGCGAACTTCGATGCACTCAAGGACGCCATTGATAAGGCAACTGCGACAACTGGTCCAGATATCGTCGTCGGAGCCAATGACTGGGTCCCGACTCTTGCCAAGAACGGAAAGTTGGCACCGCTCACCTTGACCGCATCACAGCGAGCACGATTCAGCCCGAGCCAGTTCTACGATCTCTCCTACAAGCGCAAGCTCTATGGAATCCCAGTCGACGTCAACAACGTCGCGATGATCTACAACACCAAGCTCGTCTCCACCGCACCAAAGACTTTTGGTGACATGGTCGACTACTACAAGGCCAACAAGACTTCTAAGGGCCTCAAGGCTGGTCTCTGTGTTGCGGGTGGCGGTATGTCGTGGGGAGCGCACTCGATCGCTTCGGCTCTCGGTGCAGATGCTTACTACTTCAATTCAAATGGCAGCATCAACACTGGTCGCGTCTTCAACCCGACGACCTTCGGCAACAATGTGAAGACCTACCTCCTCGACGGTGGAAGAAGCAATGGCTTCCTTCCAGCGTCTGATGCCGGTTGCAAGGACAACTTCCTTGCGGGCGATGTTCCATTCGCCGTCATCGGCAATTGGGAGTGGACCGATTACACCGCAAAGGGCTTCACCATGAACTTGATGCCAGTGCCAGGAGTCAACGCGACTTCACCAGGTAAGGCATTCGGCTCTGTCTCTGGTGCATTGCTCACATCCTTCGCAAAGACCCGTGGCCTCGAAGCAGCTGCAAAGTCGCTCTTGGTCAACTTCTTCGGATCAACTGAGGGCCAGGTTGCCTATCAGAAGATCGAGAAGCGTCCACCAGCAGAGAAGGGTGCAGCTAGTGATGCATCAGTCGCTGCAGGCCAAAAGGGATTCGGTGCAGCAGCAGCTGCAGCGAGCGTCCCTCAGGTTGGCGCAGTCTTGAACGGTCCTAGCGGCAAGAGCTATTGGGATGCACTTCCTGCCTACTGGACTGCAGTCCTCGTCGATGGCAAGGACGCGACCGTTGAGGCAAGGAAGCTTGCTGCCATCTATCGCGCCAACCTTGCTCTCGCAAAGGGTGATCTCTAATCATCCAAGCGATTCCTAAGTCATCGGACTAATTGGTCATAGGACTGATTGGTCATAGGAACAAGAGGAATCGAGCAAGTCCGAACAAGGATAGGTAGAGGGAACTAGCGTGGAAGCAAAATCCACACTAGTTCCCTCTCCGGCTTTACCCTCTCCAGCTATATGGTCTGATTCCCCACCCGCTTCTCGAGGAGTGCGATGCTGACGACACTGGTCCGCGGGAAGGTCGCCTTTGCCATCAAGGCGATCTCCTTAGCGTTGATCACTGCCATCCTTTTGATGCTCACTCAGAGCGCATTCGCACAAGAGCAATACGCAATAGCGCTCTTCTTGGCGATCTCGATCATCCTTCTCAACTTCACCTACTTCAGCAAGAAGCGAGTCCCACTCAAGTTCTTCCTCCCAGGAATCCTGCTTCTCACTGCATTCGTCATCACGCCGATCCTCTACACCGTGGTGATGTCCACTTACAACTATCGCACCGGAAACTACATCAGCAAGGAAGAAGCGATCGAGCGGATCAAGGACTTGGCCGTTGAATCCGATGCCAATGGGACCGCCTTCGACATCCTGGTCGGTAGATACCGAGGCGAGTTCGCGCTCCTTGCATCAGATATCAACAATTCCAGTTACTTCATCTCTACGGTCAATGATCGGATCCCTCTTGATCCTGAGAGCATCGAGATTGATGAGATCGGCGTCGCACAATCAGCCCCAGATTTCATTCCGCTGCCCGCAGAGCGAGTCTCATCGAGCAAGGCTGCTTCACTTCGTTTCAAATTCGATGGTGAGTACTTCCTTACGGTCGAGAGCCTCAATGTAGGTGTAGTCCTTCGTCAGACCCTCCAGTACCTGCAGCCCACGGATCAATTCCGAAGCCTCATCACCGGTGCTCTCTATGAAGATAACGGGGATGGCAACTACGTAAATGTCGATGATCGAGAAGATAAGTTAGAACCTGGCTGGCGCGATCCGGCATGGTTCTCCAACTTCGCGCGCCTCGTCCAAGACGATCGTGTGCGCACCCCACTCTTCTCTGTCTTCATTTGGACTGTGGTCTTCGCTTCGCTGACAGTCGTCACGCAATTTGCCTTCGGACTTCTTCTAGCCCTAGCGCTCAACAAGCCGATCCGCGGCCGACGGATCTATCGATCGATCCTGGTGCTGCCCTACGCGATGCCGAGCATCATGTCGATCTTGATCTGGGGCGGAATGTTCAACACCGAATTCGGCGCCATAAACGAGATTCTCGGACGACAGATCGCATGGTTCCAGGATCCGAACTTTGCCCGGGCAGCGGTGATTCTGGTCAATCTCTGGCTTGGCTTCCCGTATTTCTACCTTGTTTGTAGTGGCTCTTTGCAGGCCATCCCAAGCGAGTTGCTCGAGGCTGCAGCGATAGATGGCGCGAATCCGAGGCAGGTCTTCCGCCGCATCACACTCCCACTCTTGCTTCAGATCCTCTCGCCACTCTTGATCGCATCCTTCGCATTCAACTTCAACAACTTCAACCTGATCTACCTGCTCACCGGTGGGGGACCGAAACAGCAACTCGACGGTGAGATAGCCGGAGCTACCGATATCTTGATCAGTTATACCTATCAGATCGCCTTCGGCAGCAACATCCAAGACTTAGGTCTCGCCAGTGCGATCTCAGTGATCATCTTCTTCATCGTCGCTGCGATATCACTCTACGGAGTGAAGCGTTCCAAGGTGTTGGAGAGTTTCTCATGACGAAGTGGCTTCGAGAGAATCTCTGGCGTCACATCACAGGCATCATCATGTGTCTCTTCGCCCTCTTCCCGCTCTATCTGGTTGTCATCACATCATTCAACGAGACCGGGAGCTTGAAGATCACCTCCTTCATCCCGACCGACATCTCCTTTGCAAACTACAGGTTGCTCTTCACTGATGAGCGAATTCCTTATCTGACGTGGATGAAGAACTCTCTCGTGATCGCTTCCTTCGTCGCCGTCGTATCGGTCGTGGTGGGAGCAGCTTCAGCTTTCGCATTCAGCCGATTGAAGTTCAAGGGCAAGAAGGCCGGAATTCAGGTCTTGCTCTTGATCCAGATGTTCCCTGCGATCCTCGCGCTCTCTGCCGTCTATGTGATCATGGAGCGGGTCTATACCTTCGCTCCTGGCATCGGCCTTGGTACTCAAGCCGGTTTGATCCTGATCTATCTCGGTGGCGCGATGGGAGTCAACATCTGGTTGCTCAAGGGTTTCGTCGATTCGATCCCAACTGAACTTGATGAAGCCGCAAAGATTGACGGTGCCACTCCCGTTCAGACCTATTGGTTGATCTTCATCCCGCTTGCCGCTCCGGTCCTTGCGGTCGTTGCGCTCTTGAGCTTCATCGGGACCTTCAACGAATTCATCCTGGCGCGGTTATTCCTCGTGGATATGGAGAGTAGGACCGTTGCAGTCGGTCTTCAGCAGTTCATCGGCGGACAATTCTCGGAGAACTGGGGACCATTCGCTGCAGGATCGATCATCGCTTCGATTCCGATCGTGATCATATTCCTTAGCCTCCAGCGCTACATCGTCAGTGGATTGACCGCAGGTTCAGTCAAGGGATGAGTCTTCGTTCGATCCTCAAGTCCTTCTCGGTTGCTGTGATCTCTTTCGCTCTGATCTCGGTGAATCCACTCGCACTCCCATCTAGAGCAAACACAAGTCAGATCGATGTTCCTAGGACAGGCCTTGATCGCGAAGTGATCTACTTCGTGATGCCGGATCGGTATCGAAATGGTGATCCCAGTAATGACCAGGGTCCGGGATACGACCCAACTCACACCGCCTTCTTCCATGGTGGTGACCTCAAAGGTCTGACCGGAAGTTGTGAGGCGAGTGATAGCAAGGACGATGGTCTTGCGCGATTGAAACGATTGGGTTTCACCACCATCTGGCTCACACCACTCGTGGTGCAACAACCTCCAACTGAGGGAGGCGCGGGCTATCACGGCTATTGGGGCGTTGACTTCCTCAATGTGGAACCTCGTCTTGGAAGCAATCAAGACTTGGAGAGATTGAGTGCATGCGCGAAGAAGTTAGGTCTCAAGCTCGTCCTCGATGTGGTCACAAACCACACCGGTGACATCGTCTGGTACGAGGGGAGGAAGGCCTACATCCCGGAGAAGTACAAGGAGATCAAGAACCCTGCCTGGCTCAATGACATCGAGAATTATCACAACGTCGGGGACATGCGCAGTTGTTGGAGCGCAGGCTCATGTATGCGAGATGGTGATTTCTATGGCTTGGATGACCTCGCTACTGAGAAAGAGGTCGTCTACCGAGGGTTCGCAGATGTGTACGGTGAGTGGATCAAGCGATATGGGTTCGCAGGTTTCCGCGTCGATACCGCAAGACACCTCGACAACGAATTCTTCAAACGGTGGAGCCCATTGATCAAGGCAAGTGCGGAATCAAGCGGTGTCCCAAACTTCACGATCTTCGGTGAGGTCTGGGAGACGGTGCCGGTCGAATTGATGAACTTCGTCCGAATCAATCAGATCCAGACCGTGCTTGACTTCCCGTTCCAGCGCGTTGCCGTGGAGTACGCAGCGGGGAGTTCTGATGCAAAGACGCTGAAGAACCTCTTCGAATATGACGACTACTACACGACTGCTACCTCGTCAGCACAGAACTTGGTGACCTTTCTCGGTAATCACGACATGGGCCGAGTCGCCTTCCTCATCGAGGGAAAGAAAAGAAACCCTGACTCTGAGTTGCTCTCGCGCGTGAAGTTGGCACATGCACTCCTGTACTTCAGTCGGGGGATACCGGTCGTCTATTACGGCGATGAGGTTGGAATGACAGGCTCAGAGAACGGCAATGATCAGCGAGCTCGTCAAGATATGTTCCCGACCAAAGTAGAGATGTGGAAGGGCGAAAAGCGAGTAGGTAGTGATCCAGTAGGCGATGGAGATTCCTTCTCGCAGCGGAAGCACCCGCTCTCAAGATATCTGACGAGCCTGGCCAAGGTGCGAAGAGAGCACCCAGCGCTTGCCAACGGACAGATGCAAGTCCGACTTGCAAAGGGTCCGGTATTGGCAATATCCAAGCGCGATCATGATTCAGCGCGCGAGTACCTTGTCGTCTTCAATAACTCATCGAACTCCACTACCGCTCTCATTCCTACAGCAACTCGATCCTCGTGGCGAGAGATCTTCGGGGATGCCAAAGTGATCCCACGTGGCACGGCCGTGGAGGTGGTTATGCCACCGCGTACGACTCTCGTGCTTGAGGCAAGACGGACCATCACCGAGTCCCGCATCACCGTTGAGAGTTTGCAGGCAAAGGAAGACTTCTTGACGGGATTCAAACGAGTTACGGCAAGGGTCAAGAGTGAGGACCTTGCGCGGGCGGAGTTCTTCATCGAAGACGATGGTTCATGGCGTTCGTTGGGAGTGGATCTCAATCGCCCCTTCAACGTCTACATCGACCCCAACCAATACTCAGGTCAGAGGCGAGTCAAAGCTCTCGTCGTTTCGTCGAAAGGAGAGCGCTATGAGTCGAAGCCGATCACTCTCTCGATTTCCGCACCATGATGGCAGTGAGCTCTATCTAAGCACGAGCTCACCAGAGCTGGGCGAAGAAGTGACGTTCCGCTTTCGTGCCGGTGAGGATTTTCCTATCAAGGAAGCAATCCTTCGGATCTATCACGACGGTGAGCCAAGATTCTTTCCGATGATCAAGGAGAGTAGAGGGGAGCGATCTTCCAAAGAGCAGTGGTGGAAAGTCGATGCTCCGATCATCAATAGGAAGACGAGTTATCGGTTCCTCTTGGTGGATGGCGACCGCTATCTCTGGCTGACTGCTCGAGGGGTCCAGGATCACGATGTCACCAGTGCTGAGGACTTCCAACTCCTTGCGATGCGGGAATTCCCCGCTTGGATCCGACGCTCGGTCTTCTATCAAATCTTCCCGGATAGATTCGCAACCACGGGAAAGTACCGGAGAGAGAAATCGGAACGTTTCGTCTCACGAGAGTGGAGTGATCTGCCAAAGGGCAGAGATGAGACCACGGGTATCGAGTATTTCGGCGGCGACCTTGATGGCGTACGCGAGAGATTGAGCCACATCCAAGAACTTGGAGCAAATGGCATCTACTTCACTCCATTCTTTCCGGCGCGATCGACCCATCGATACGACGCATCCTCTTTCGATGAGGTGGACCCGCTCTTGGGTGGAGACAAGGCACTGATCAGACTTCGTGACGCTGCCGCAAAGTCAGGAATCAAGATCATGGGGGACTTGACCACCAATCATTGCGGTGCAGGGCATCGCTGGATCAAGCGCGCCCTCAAGGATCGGAAGTCGACTGAACGGGGCTTCTTCTATTGGGATAAGAGCGTCGAACATGGTTATGAAGGTTGGTGGGGACTGGCAAGCCTTCCTAAGTTGAACTACAACTCGAAGCGACTTCGTGAAGTTATGTTCAGCGGTAAGAAGTCGATCGTGAAGAAGTGGTTACAACCCCCATTCGCTTTGGCAGGCTGGCGCATCGACGTCGGGAACATGACAGGTAGATATCGCGGCGAGGACATCAATCAGGAGGTGATCCGCGGCGTTCGTAGAGCAGTCGATGAGGTAAACCCAGATGCCTGGCTTCTTGCTGAGAATGCCGATCACTTCCCAAACGACCTCGACGGTTTCGGTTGGCATGGCACGATGAATTACAACGGCTTCATGCGACCACTCTGGGGTTGGCTCAAGGCGCGACCTGATACTCAATATGGATTCTTCGGTGTACCCGTCGAAGTGCCATCCTTCACGGGCGGTCAACTTGTCGCATCACTGCGAGGGTTCACTGCGATGATTCCGTGGCGGAACTTCGTCTCTTCCATGCTCCTTCTGGATTCGCATGACACTGCAAGATTTCGAAATGTCGTCGGTGACGATCCAACTCGCCACCTCGTTGGTATGGGGCTCTTACTCACATATCCCGGTGTGCCCTCCATCTTTGCCGGAGATGAGATCGGGATCAAGGGAGCGTGGGGTGAAGATGCACGGCGTACCATCGACTGGACTCGAAGCGGATGGGATCTCCACTTCTTCGAGGATGTGAAGCGCCTCGTAAGGATCAGGAGAGAGTCTGATGCACTCGCCGAAGGCGGCCTACGTTGGCTCGAGGTACAGGATGAGTGCATAGCTTTCCTTCGCGAGTCCAATAGGGAGTCTTTACTTGTCGTCGCTGCACGTAGCAGAGTCAAAGTTGATCTGACAGAGGTTGGTGAAGTCGCCGAGAGACTCTATGGCCCTTCGCTCTCACGTGGTCGCTTCTCCTGTGATGGCCCAGCGATTGGGATCTACCGCCTCGCCTGAACGTACTTGATGCTGGCAGTGATCCAAGATGACAATCCGTGCTCTGCTACCTAGAGTCAGGAAGTGACCACTCGCTCGATCTTCTGGTTCCGCAGGGACCTTCGCCTTGCAGACAATCCTGCGCTCCTCGCAGCAGTTGCGGAATCGGATGAGGTAATCCCACTCTTCATCATGGATGAGGATGTGGCTTCACGTGCTGGTGCGAACCGCAACGCCAATCTCGTCAATTCACTCAACTCTCTCGATCAGTCGCTCGATGGAAACCTCCATGTCATCTCTGGCTCCGTCGTCGATGTCTTGCGTAGAGTCAAGGACCATTACAAGGCGACATCGATCCATTGTCATCAGGAGTTCGCACCCTTTGGTGTCAAGGCAGAGGCCGATTGTGCTTCCGCAGGGATCGAATTGACGATCCTTGGAAGTGGTTATGCCGTTGCTCCCGGCCGCGTTCGCAAGGATGATGGGACTCCGTACCGCGTATACACGCCCTTCTATAGAGCGTGGTCTGCACATGGTTGGCGCGCACCGGTTGCTGCACCGAAGGATCCAAACTGGGTTCAGCCAGATAAGGCGATGAAAGTGATCCCCGATTGGCGAACGGAGATCGATCTTCCACCAACGGGTGAAGCGATCGCGCTTGCCAAGTTCAAGTCATTCTTGATCAAGAGCGCCGAGGAATATAGCGAGAATCGAAATACTCCCGGTATCGAGGGCACCTCACGACTTAGCCCACATCTTCGCTGGGGCGAGATCCATCCACGGACCATCCTTGCGAAATTGGGATCTTCCAAGGGACATGAGGTCTTCCGCAAGGAGATCGCATGGCGGGAGTTCTATGCCGATGTCCTCCATCACAATCCCCATACATCTCGCGAGTATTACGATGCCAAGTTCACCAAGATGCGTTACGACAAGCCAGGCGAGAAGTTCGCTGCTTGGTGCGAGGGAAGGACCGGATACCCATTCGTCGATGCTGCGATGAGGCAATTGATCACGACCGGGTGGATGCACAATCGAACTCGCATGGTCGTCGCATCCTTCTTGGTCAAGGATCTACATCTCGAATGGCAACATGGTGAGAGGTTCTTCGCGAAGCATCTGATCGATTTCGATGTCGCATCCAATGCCCATGGTTGGCAGTGGACCGCTGGTTCTGGCACAGATGCCTCGCCCTACTACCGCGTCTTCAATCCAGTGGAGCAGGGCAAGAAGTTCGATCCCGAGGGAAGCTACATCAAGAAGTATGTCCCAGAGCTTGCACATCTCGACACAGATTCGATCCATGAGCCATGGGAGACGCTCGATGGTTACTCACATGGATATCCCGAGCGCATCGTCGATCACGCGAAAGAGCGACTCGAATCGCTTGCCCGCCTCGAAGAGATCAAGGCGAGCAAGCCTCTTCCACCTAAGTGACGCTGACTTTCCTACAACAAGAAGTTTGAGAACTGCCAGGGATCGCTCTCGTCGTACTTTCGACCATTCCAACCTTTGAATAGGTCGTTCTGATTCTTGAGCGGATCCCAATCTGCGGCTTCGGAGTGATATCCACCCCAGTACTTCTCCGCATAGCCGAGGACTTCCTGCCAGGGCATATCGTCAGGAACGAGGAGCCCGCGGTCTGGATTCTTCATCGCCCACGCCACTGCAGCGTAGACCGAGGAAGCAACCTGGACTGTGGTCGCCGATTGATTCGGGACCAACTTCCTTGAGTCATGGATGTTGAGAAGTGATCCGGTCCACCATGACTTATAGGGATGTCCCATCAAGAGAACGCCTAGTCGATCGTCACCCTCGGTGATCTCATCGTTCATGATCCTTTGCTTGCTATGCATCTGCCATTGCCGCATCTCAAGTTCCTTCATCGAGACGATCGCCTCGTTCGAAGGGCAGTATGCGTAATGGACGGTAGGTCTGTAGATCGCGTCATCACCATCACGAACGGTCAGATGATCAGAGATCGTGAAGGCTTCACCGTGGCGAATGACCATGCCGGCGATCTCGAAGTTAGGTACCCATGAGCGAACCCATGTCGTCGCTCCCGGTTGTGCGATACAGATCTGGTTCCTCGGTCCGGTGGGATGCTCGTAGGCGCGAAGCGGCAGGTTCTTCTCGTGTGTTCCCCAACCGAGTTCTGCGGGTGCGATCCCTTCCTCGTAGAAGCCTTCGACCGACCAGGTGTTGACGAACTCATCCCACTGTTTCGGATGATTTGTCACTTGGGTATCTCGCTCAGCGATGTGAATCACCTTCACACCAAGTTGATGTGCGAGGTCGTTGTATCGCTCATCGGTAAGGGCAGCCTCGACTTCTCGCGAGACTTTGCCCTCGCTCAACCCACGGGTTGCAATGTCGACGAGAGCCTTCTTCACAAGATGTGAGACAAGTCCTGGATTCGCACCGTGTTCGACGATCGCAGTAGGACCAGTCGAACTCCATGTCGATTTCATCGATCGAAGACGCATATGGCGGTAGTAGAGGGTGCGTTCGACCGGATTCCTATTCGATCCCCCAAGATAGGGATCCCATTCCTCTACGGAAGTATTGAGATAGAGGACGCCGTGGTCGTGGCACCACTGGATGATGACATTCGCATCGATGTTCCACGCCAAATCAAGGAGGAAGTCACCGGCAGAGAGATATTGAGAGAGGACATGATTGAGGTTCTCTTCAGTTATCTGTGATTGAACGAAGTTAGCACCCTTATCGAGTGTCGATTTGATGCGTTCGCGATTGTCTTGAAAGTCGATGATCGTGATCTGTTTTGCTTCGAGGAGATGTTCTGTCAGAAGTGGCAATACACATTGTGAAACTGATCCTGCGCCGAGTACCAACATTTTGTTGGTGAAGGTTGCAGCCAATTAGTGGCCTCCGATTCCGCTCACCTACGGTCAGTGAGCGGAGAAAGGTTACTGGCGTCAGGAGCCATGCGGGACCAGAAGACGACAGTCCGCCCACTTCGTTTGGCGCTGTACATGGCCAGATCCGCACGCCTCAAGATCTCGCCTCCACCATCCTCCTCGGCTACACCGATGGAAGCAGAGATGCTCACCTCACCCGCATTCGGGAGGCGGAAGGGATATGAGAAGGATGCAGCGATCGAATTGGCGACCTCCTCCTTCGAACCACCGCCTCGAACGAGAAGTCCGAACTCATCGCCACCGAGTCGAGCGAAGGTCCAATCTCGCTCGAATGTCCGTGAGAGCCGTAGCGCGACCTGTCTCAGTAGCTCATCACCAGTCTCGTGGCCAAAGGAGTCATTGATCGGTTTGAACTCATTGAGATCGATGAGGATGACGAAGTCACCGATCTTCGTATCAGCGAGATCCGCGACGAACCTTCGACGATTCGCCAAACCAGTCAACTCATCGGTCGTGGCCAAGATGGCTACATCGTTGAGACTCTGTGCCTCCATCAGTGCGAGTGACATTCGCACGAACGCAAGAGTCAGCGTTGCGAATGCAGGGATCATCGCACCACTTGGAAGTCTCTCGGGCAGTAGAACTTCGATTGCGATGACCAGACCGCTGGTGACGGCGGCAAGTACGGTCGCGAACATGGGATGTGATGACTTCTTGATCCTCTCCGAGGTTCTCTGCCATTGACCCTCTGCCAGCAGTATCACTGCGATCAGCCATCCACTATCGATGATCGATCCGAATCTGTAACTCCCATCGGATGACTGGATCAGGAAGAGGACGTCCACGAAGGCGAAGAGCCCTAGGGCGAGGAGCATGATGAGGTTGCGAGTATCGAGACCTGAACGGATGATGATCACGAGGACCGTTGCAACGAGGAGCACGTCTGCGATGGGGTAGAAGTTCTTCAGGATCATCTCGTAGTCGGACGTCCCGAGCTCTGAGTTCGTCATCGAGAGAGCGATGATCGAGAGAAGTGAGGAGATCCCAAGCGCGATGATCAGTGAGTCCAGGAGTTGAAGCCGATTACTCCGCTGAGGTTCTTTCAGTGAACTCACGAGACCGAAGAAGAGGAGCGGGTAGAAGAGCAGATAACCAAGGTCACTGGTCCACGCTGGTAAGCCGTCACCAATCATCGCGTTCCAACTGGAGACGGTGGAACCAAAGGTCCAGGCGAGGATTGCCAGAGCGATCGGTATTCGAGTCGATCCTGCGCTCGTCGTGGCGAAAAGCGCGCTGATCGAGGCCAGGAGTGCGACGAGATTGAAGAGAACGAGGTCACCTAATATGGAAATCTCAGGATTGGCTATGCGGACTCCCACGTACGCCAGGAAGGTTGGGAAGGCGAGCAGGCGAGGTAGAAGATAAAGTCGCATCCTTGAGAGTAACTCTTGAATGAGCAGGAGAGAAGATGAATTCACAGTCACCGGAGCAACGGCTATTCGGCGGAGAGGTCTCTAGGCGGGGTGCGCTCTGTGCATTGGCGACTCTGACTCTGGGGGTCATGGCGGCACCAGCTGCAGTCGCAAGTGGCGTGAAGGTCCTGCGCAACGGTCGTGTCGAAGTGACCCTTGCTCAGAATCCAGCCCTGAGGGAGGTCGGTGGTGTGGTGCGCATCGATGGAGTCAGTGGACGTTCGATCGCTTTAGTGCGTACAGCAAAGGGCCGTAACGGCTTTACCGCGCTAGATCTTCGATGCACTCATCAAGGTACAGTCGTTGAGCAAGATGGAGAGAACTGGAGCTGTCCTAATCACGGAGCAGCCTTTGCCCTCAATGGCGATGTCAAGCTCGGACCGGCGGCAACACCGTTGCGCAAGTTACGCGTAGCTGCGACAGCCAGGAAAGTCCTGATCTCCTAAGCGTGCAGGTTTAGATCCTGCAGACAGTGTTGCGAACTCGTAGGTTAGTCTTCACATCATCCTGCGCGAGTTTGATCAACTCTGCTTGAGTCTTGAGCGTGGTGTCACGCTGCGATATCACTGACGAGAGCGTCTGTTCCGTCTTCATGTAGGTGGAGACGTTCTTTTCGTAACGCTCCGCCGCTCTGACGTATTGGTTTATCTGTATCTGTAGCGCGAGGTACTGGATTGCCAAGACGGTCTGATCCGTAGTCAGTTTCCAGGTTCGTCCAAGTGATGCTAGTTCCGCAGCCGTTATCTGGCGATCGATGATCACGGCCTGGTACTGAGTGGTCCATGAAGTTGGGATCTCAGCGACTCCTGCCGTACG
>CAYORK010000020.1:20252-23734 GCA_964406345.1 uncultured Actinomycetes bacterium
GCAGGAACCATTTGCTGATGCTGCAGTACTCGAAGGGGCGACCAGAAGAGAGAGGGCTACAGCCATAAGGCTGGCGGTTGCTATGTGGTGGATGCGTCTCATAATGGACGATGCTAATGGTCGCGTTGCTTCAATCCTTGGAAATACTCGACAGGATCGATGAGAGATTTCTGAGACTCTCGACTCTCAGGGACTGTTATCGCTGTCTTGCTCGCAAGTTCATCCCGATCTTGCGGACCCAAGGACGTGGGGCCGACCGGGCGATGAAGCTAAGGAGTTTGTACTGCCAACCTGGAATTGAGATTGGCTTACCGGCATTGAGATCTCGCCAAGCGATCGCTGTGACCTCATCGGCACTCATCCAAAGGAAATTAGGCAGTCCCGACATCTTCATCCTGCCTCGCTGGTGGAACTCCGTCCTGGTGAATCCCGGACAGAGAGCCATCACTTTGACTTTGCTACCAGCAAGCTCGGTGTGAAGTGATTCGGAGAGCACGGTGAGGTACGACTTGGCCGCGCTATAGGTTCCGCCAGCGATCCAACTCGCAACGCTCGAGACATTGATGATCTTCAACTCCCGATCCCTGATGTTCACGTCGTCACCGTCAGCCGTAGAGAGCGCAACATGGGTCAGGCGTAAGGGTGCAGTCACAAGAACCGAGAGCAGTGCCTTCTCTTGCTCTATCTGCGATTGAGTGAAACTTCTATTGATGCCAAACCCAGCATTATTGACGAGGACTGAAACTCCTGATCTGACTAGATCCTCTACGGCCATGATTCCCTCATCAGTGGCGAGATCCGCACTCACGACGTCGACACAGATCCCGGGATGATGCAAAAGGAGTTGCTCGCGTCTTTGCTTGAGTCGATCGAGGTCACGCGCCACAAGTATGAGGTCATATCCCTCGCGAGCGAGAAGTCGTGCGAAGGACTCTCCGATTCCCACGCTCGCACCCGTGACGAGTGCTCGCTTTCGGGTTTTTTCTTGATTCATGCTTGTCTCGTACCCGACTCGTACCCGACTCATTTAGTCGGGTCTTCCTCGCGAATCTTCCACTCCGCACCATATTCCTTCATGAGTTCAAGGAATGGCTTCGAGTCGAACCACTCGGGACCGTTGATGCCGCTTGAAGGCTTCCACTTCCCTCGATTGATCAACTCCATTGCGATGACAGGGTTGATGGCGGTCTGCCAGACGACTGCTTGATCGCCGTATTCCTTCATCGCCCAGTCGTTATCGACGACGTTGTAGATGTAGACAGCGCGCGGCTGATTGGACTTATCCAATCCCTTGACCAAGATGCCGGCGCAGGTCTTTCCATGCATCCGTGCTCCTAGTTTCGCAGGATCAGGAAGCGAAGCGGCGAGGAGATCTCGTGGTGAGACTGAGACGCCTTGCACATCCACATTCTCCTTCCGGTCGAGACCGAGCATGTTGATGGTCTTGAGGATCTCGATGAAGTCGCTACCGAGTCCGTACTTGAAGTTGACCTTCTTCGCATCGATCTTCTGCGGGATCAGGATCACTTCCTCGTGCTCGACGTTGACGCACTCCACCGGTCCGATTCCTTCTGGGAAGTCGAAGACTTGCGGTTCACTGAAGGGTTCCGTCGTGAACCAACCACGCCCGTCCTCCCAGACGACCGGAGGATTGAGACACTCTTCGATCGTGGTCCAGATCGAGAAGGAAGGCGCGAAGTCGTAACCTTCCACGCGAATGTTGGAACCATCCAGCACGGTGATGGAATCGATCTGTGAGAAGAGCTCGTCGTTGGCATATCGAGCGAAGACATCGCTCATGCCAGGTTCGACGCCCATCCCGATGAGTGCGTAGATCTTCCGTTCTGCCCAATTCCAATCACGCGCGAATTGTTCGTCGCCGAGCTTCACACCGGTCTCGGTGTATGGATAGAGCGGATGTGGTCGAGAGAGCGACATCGCCATATCCATGTAATTGGTGTTCTCGATCTCGCAGGCGAGGAATATCGGCATCACGAAGCGGGGATCTACCGCGTTGATGACCACGTCAGGCTTGCTCTGACGGATCAGCTCACGGATGTCTTCCAACTCGGCGGCATTGACCTCAGCCGCGGAGAATCGTTCATCATCGAGGCGTTCTACTGCTTCTTGTGCGCGCGCGAAGGTTCGATCAGCGATGACCAGCGATGTGATGAAGGACCTTCGAGATGCGATGTTGGCGATCGCTCGACCAACACCACCGGCGCCTATTACTAGGGCTTTCATGGGAAAAACAACTCCAAACGTTTGACGGCAGGGTAACCGCAATCAGCGTGAAGTAGCAAATCAAGCGTGAATTCTCAGGATTACAATACGCACCGCCACTGATTCAATTACATAGCAACGAACGAGTCCCTGTAGCTCAGTGGATAGAGCGACCGCCTCCTAAGCGGTAGGTCGCCGGTTCAACTCCGGCCAGGGACGCCATCTACTGATTTCAATTATCAGTGTTGTATGGAGAAGCGTTTGAGTGCTTTTGGCGCCCACCAATTCCACTCTCCGAAGAGTCGCATCAATGCAGGTACAAGGAGCCCTCGAATCACCGTTGCGTCGAGAAGGATTGCAAAGGCGACACCGAAGCCCATCATCTTGATCGAAGTGACTCCACTGATGACGAAGATCCCGAAGACAGTGGCAAGTAAGAGCGCTGCCGCAGTGATGATTCGCGCCGATCTTTGTAATCCGAATGCGACAGCATCCTCATTGTTGCGACCGTTCTCATACTCTTCCTTGATTCGAGAGAGCAAGAAGACCTCGTAGTCCATCGATAGTCCGAAGGCGACAATGGCAATCAAGATCACCGTGCTCGTATCGAGGGTCCCAGTGACCGTGAAGTCACCTACTAGGAAGGTGAGATGACCGTTGATGAAGATGTAGGTGAGTACGCCCATCGTCGCCGCGAGAGAGGCGAAGTTGAGCAGGATCGCCTTGATCGGCAGCAGGATCGATCCAGTAAAGAGGAAGAGCAGAATCAAGACGGTTATAAGGATCCAGAGGAAGACATAAGGAAGTGTGCGAGCAGTCGCGCCCTGAGTGTCGGCGTAGTCGGCTGCGACTCCACCAACAAGGGCATCGACACCATCGAGAAGTTCCCGTATGTCAGCGATCAATTGCTCTGCCTCAGGTGTGCGAGGCGGCATCGAGTGGATCGCGACCAAACGAGCCGCTTCACCCACCTGAATGAGTTGATCCACCCTGACTATTCCTTCAACCTGCTCAAGTTGTGTGCGGAAACGTTCGATCGAATCCAACTCGTCTGCAGCGGTGGGGAAGATGATCTCGATCGGATTGCTCTCTTGTCCGGGGAAGTTATCTGCGATGAAGGCAGCGGATGCCGCGGCGGGATCGCTTGCCGGCAAGACACGAGAATCGACGAGAGAGAACTTGATGTCGGCGATCGGTGCGATGAGGATGCCAAGTCCGATCGTCGTTGCGATGACGACTGAGATGGGTTTTCTCATCAC
>CAYORK010000021.1:0-8456 GCA_964406345.1 uncultured Actinomycetes bacterium
CTACTCCGGCACCTGTTGCTACTCCGGCACCTGTTGCTACTCCGGCACCTGTTGCCACACCAGTGCAGAGCCCAACTCCTCCAGTCATTCCGACGCCGGCACCGGCACCGGCACCGGCCGCAGTAGCACCAGTGACACGCAGCGATGATGCTTACGTGACTCCGATAGTGAGAAAGTTGGCGCAAGAACTTGGCGTCAACCTCTCCACTGTTCGCGGTAGTGGCGTCGGCGGAAGGATTCGCAAAGAGGATGTGATGGCCGCAGCTGCACCAAGGACCGCGGCTCCATCTGCGTCAGTTCCATCGTCTTTCACACCATCGCAAACTCCAGCTCCATCGGTCACTCCATCTCCACTTCGAGGCACTCGTGTACCGATGTCACGACTTCGCAAGGTCATCGCCGCCCGGATGGTGGAATCGCTTCAAGTCTCGGCTCAGCTCACCACTGTCGTCGAAGTCGATGTCACTGCAATCGATCGACTGAGAAACCGTGCCAAAGGTGCCTTCGAGTCTCGTGAAGGCGTAAAGCTGAGTTTCTTGCCTTTCTTTGCGATTGCGACCTGCGAAGCACTCAAGCAACATCCCGTAGTCAACTCCTCCGTAGAGGGTGAGGAGATCATCTATCACGGTGCCGAGCACCTTGGAATCGCAGTGGATACAGATAGAGGACTCCTTGTTCCGGTGATTCGTGATGCTGGAGACCTCAACATGGGAGCGATCGCGCGAAAGATTGCTGATGTTGCGGCAAGGACGAGAGAGAACAAGATCTCTCCAGATGAACTCGGCGGTGGAACTTTCACCATCACCAATACCGGAAGTCGCGGAGCTCTCTTCGACACCCCCATCATCAATCAGCCTCAAGTAGCGATCCTTGGCGTCGGATCCATCGTCAAGAGGCCAATGGTGATCAAGGGGAATGACGGCAGCGAGACGATCGCGATCCGATCCATGGTCTACCTCGCGCTCTCCTACGATCATCGAATCGTCGATGGCGCGGATGCAGCACGCTTCCTCTCCACACTGAAGGAAAGGCTTGAGGGCGGTCGTTTCGAATCCGACCTCGGACTCTCCTAGACGAAGTCAGTCAAGAAGACCTACCAGAATCTCTCGAAGGAGCAAGAGTTGCCACTTCCACAACGAGTCGCCATCACCGGATCATCTGGGTTGATCGGTGCAGCCCTGGTGGGACACCTCAAATCAGAGGGTCACACAGTGCAAAGGCTCGTTCGTCGTAAGCCGGTCGCTCCTGATGAGGTTGCCTGGGATCCCATCAACGGAACAGTGGATCTAGCGCCGCTTGAAGGTGTCGATGCGATCATTCATCTCGCTGGCGCCGGAGTAGGCGACAAGCGCTGGAGCAAGAAGTACAAGGCTCAAATCCTCAATTCGCGTCTCTTTGGTACGACAACGATCGCTTCTGCAGTGGAGAAGCTCAAGCCAAGCGTATTCATCTCAAGTTCAGCGATTGGTTGGTACGGCGAGACAGGGAATCGTGCTGTCACCGAAAGTGATCGCGCAGGAGATGACTTCCTCGCCTCCGTCTGCAAGGAGTGGGAGGCAGCCGCGGATGCTGTGACATCTGTTCGTACAGTGAAGATCCGTACCGGTCTCGTACTTGATCCCACTGGTGGCGCACTGGGGCGGATGATGCCGCTCTTCAAGATGGGTCTGGGTGGACGCCTTGGCAACGGAAAGCAGTGGTGGTCTTGGATCACGCTTCACGATGAGATCAAGGCCATCTCCTACCTGCTTGAGAAAGAGATTGAGGGGCCAGTCAATCTGACATCGCCTAATCCCGTGACAAATGGCGAGTTCACTGCCGCACTCGCGCGAGCACTACGCCGACCTGCACTCTTCCCAGCTCCGGCCTTTGCGCTCAAGATTGCACTCGGTGGTTTCTCCACTGAGATCCTTGGCAGCAAGCGTGTGATTCCTCAACGCCTAGTCGACTCTGGATTCCAATTCGACTTCCCACAGTTGCCTTCGGCGCTGACTGAACTCGTCAAGTAACTTCTTCACAGTCGCCCAGCGATCTCCTCAGCAGCGTCAATCCCTGACTCCATCGCGCCTTGTTGGGCCGGAATAGTCAAGAAATCCCCCGCGACATAGCGAAGCATTGATCCACGCTTCACTGGCAAAGCCAGGCTGACTTGACGAGGCGCCCCTGGCGGAAGAAGAGGCAACGACTTCGGTAACGAGTACTTTGCGACCAGTCTCCAAGGTGCGGTGTCGCGTTTCCATAACTCGGCGAGATGGCTTCGAACTCGAGACTCGGAGACCTCTTGCCCATAGGCACTCATAACAGTGGTAGAGATGAGCGTCTTACCCTCGGGGGCGTACTCAGGTGCGAGTTGTGAGATCGCTATTGTGTTGGTTACCGGGCCACCTCCTCCGCCATCAATGCGAAGAGGTTCTGGGAAATCATCACTATCGACGCTGTGATACCAGGTCGTGCTCGCAGACATCGTCGACGAATAGGCGAACTTCTTCTTTCCTGCGAGCGAGTCGACTGAAATCAAAGATGCGAGTGAAATCGGATCAGTGGCGATGATCGCCGCTCGTGCGCTTACTTTCCTACGGCCGATACGGATGTATCGCTCGCCAATTTCATCGACGGGAGCCCGGAGATGCACTTCTATCCCCTGGGCGAGCAACTTCGAGACTTCGCCGACTCCGCCCTTCGGCAATCCTGGTTCACCGATGAGGAAGTAGTGGATCAATTCGCGCGCAACTCGAGCCGATACTCGTGATGGAAGATTCAAGAAGACTCCACTTGCGAAGGGGGCGATGACTCGCGAATAGAAGGTTCCGATCCCTAGTTCCAACATCTCGGATTCGAAGGACGTGTCGTTCGATGTCCCTATTCCCAACCGGCTCTCTTTGCCCCGCGAGATAGCGAAGAGATAACGCGCGAACCGCAATTTCTCTGTGGCACTGCCGGTTGCCGAAGTGAGATCACCGCGGAGAAAGCTGGGATTCGTGCGCGGATCACCGAGATGGTGAACTCGGTCTCCAATAACGACATCGACACCGCGTTGCAGACGATGGAATGAATGGCTTCCTAGGAGTTCCTTCGGGTAGTAGCGCGAGAGCGCTGGGTACGAAGGATTGACGAGCTGGAATCCACGATCACAGATGAAGCCATCGATCCGATCGCTTCTAACCCGTCCCCCGACGCCATCGCTGGCCTCGAAAACTTCCGCTCTAAGTCCTAACTCGCTCGCGCGTCGTGCAGCAGCAAGACCTGCGAGTCCAGCACCGACGATCGCAACATCAAGCGTTGGTGTTCTCATGCTGCAACTTCGACGGCCACCAGACCTTAGGTCCGATGATGCGAACCAGCGCCGGAACCAAGAGCGACCGAACAACGAGTGCATCAAGGAGAACGCCGAACGCAACTGCAAAACCAAGTTGCGCCAAGAAGACGAGCGGAAGGACGCCAAGAACACCAAAGGTGGCTGCCAAGACGATACCTGCCGAAGTGATCACACCTCCGGTTACGGTCAGACCCTTGATGATTCCGGCACGGGTTCCTATCCGTTGCGATTCTTCACGGACTCGCGTCATCAAGAAGATGTTGTAGTCGATACCGAGAGCCACAAGGAAGACGAAGGCAAAGAGTGGGAAGGCTGCATCGGTCGATGGGAAGCCAAAGACGTGCTCGAAGACCAAGGCGCAAACACCCAATGTGGCAGCGAATGAGAGCACCACTGTCAGAAGCAGAATTCCGGCGGCCAGAATGCTTCGGAGAAGAAGAGCAAGGATCAATGCGATCAGGATCAAGACGATCGGAATGATCACTTGATTGTCGCGTCGGGAAGACTGATCGATGTCGAAACCAATCGCAGTCTGACCTCCAACAAGGGCGGTCGGATCTGCCTCCTTTACCGTCTCCCGGATAGTCGGGATCAGATCCTTGGCTTCACCAGAATCTGCAGGCACCTCCAAGATTGCGTTGAGCAGGACGCTGCCCTCTACGACTTTCGGTGTACTGGTTGGAGCGCCGGTGACTGAATCTCGCACCATCACGGGCGTAACGGTCGCAACGTCATCAAGGGAGAGGAGGGCGGCCGAGACTCGAGCAACACGATCCTCCTTGACCACGATCTCGACTGGAGTTCCCTCACCGCTCGGGAAGTGAAGGCCCAAGCGTTCAAGACCAATCACAGAATCTTGTTTGGTAGTGAAGACCTCGGTCTGAGCGACTCCCGACGTATTGAGCGAGAAGGAGAATCCGGCGAAGATCACAAGTCCAAGCGCCGTTGCGATGCCTACCTGACGAGGCTTGCGATCAACAAGGGATCCGATCTTGGCCCAGATTCCGGAGAGCTTCTCGTCGCTATGCCCAAACTTCGGAATCTTGGGCCAGAAGATCCAACGTCCTAGAAGGACCAACGCAGCTGGAAGGAAGGTGAGGGCTGCCAACATCGCGCAAGCGATACCTATCGAGCCGACTGGACCCAAGCCACGATTGCTGGAGAGATCCGAGAGAAGCAAAACCATCAAGCCAGCGATTACGGTGCCGCCGGAGGCAAGGATGGGTTCCACTGTGCCTCGCCAAGCGATTGCCATCGCTTGATAGCGGGATTGATGATTGTGTAATTCTTCTCGGTAACGCGAAATCAGCAATAGTGCATAGTCGGTCGCCGCGCCTAAGACGAGAACATCAAGGATTCCTTGCGTCTGTCCATTGAGATCGATGATGTCGTTCTTCGCGAGGTGATAGACGATGAATGTCGCAAAAGTGAGAGCAAAGACCGCATTGAAGAGCGGGATGAGCCAGAGAAGTGGCGAGCGATAGACAAGAATCAAGATGATCGAGACGACGCCGAGAGTGGTGAGGAAGAGCGTGGTATCGATCGAGCCGAATGCATTGAAGAGATCGGCCAAGATGCCACCAGCGCCAGTGACGTAGGCATCAACCTCTGTACCTTCTTCGAACGTCTTCTTCACATCCTCACGGATGAACTTGATCAGCAATGGCAACGCCTGCTCTTCGCCGATGCTCTCTCCGGCAAGGACGCTATTGATCTGGAAATTGATCAGGGCTGCCTTCCCGTCAGCGGACGGGATGACTGCCAGAGGAATTCCTGGTGCAAAATAAGTGCTCAGTTTCTTGCCAGATTCCGGTAGCACCTTCTCTGGCAATGTCTGTGCATACTCGTTGATCTTGGCGAATAGTGCAGGGTCGCTCGTGGGCCCAACTGCGCCCTCCAAGAGAATCAGTGTCGGCAGGAGCTCTGCAGTTTGATCTTGGAACTTGACGATGACATCACTTGCGATCGTCGATTCAGCGCTGTCTGGCAAGAAGGTCGAGTTGTCATTCTCTTGGACCGTCGAGATCTTGGAGAAGACAGGTCCTGATATGCCGCCAATGGCCAACCACGCGATGATGGTGACGATGGAGATGTAGAGGGCCTTGCGACCCTTGACTGTCCGCTTGGTTTCCTGAGGACTCGACACTGTTATGACCGTCTCTTTCTTTCCTTTTAGCTGGGGTGGCTAGGCGCTCTAGAGGTGTTCTCTTCGCCACATCCGGCGAAATTCCCTGGCCACCGCTTCGTACCGGCAACCTGAGAAGCCTAGTTCGGTGGAGCACTCACTTCATGCCGGCTCTAGGCTTGTGTCATGAATCTCGTACAGGCAACGGCTGTCGGGATTAGATCTATATCCCTTCTCGAACAGGGTCCGCAGGAGTATCAGGGCGCTCTTGATCTGCAGCGCCGAATCCATCATGAGGTCGCAACTGGGGTTCAACCCTCGACTCTCCTGCTGATGGAGCATGAACCAGTCTTCACAGCAGGGAAGCGAACCGAGCAATCGGAACGTCCCTTCTCCACTACTCCGGTCATTGAGGTGGATCGAGGCGGAAAGATCACCTGGCACGGACCTGGGCAATTGATTGGATACCCAATCCTCCGGCTACGTAACCCTCAGGAGCTGGTCGGCTATGTTCGAGAGATAGAACGGGGCATCATCGAACTCCTCGCTGATTTCGGAGTCATCGGTGGCAGAGTCGAAGGTCGCTCGGGAGTCTGGATTGAAGGAGAACGAAAGGTCGCTGCAATTGGTATTCGTGTCGCCCAAGGTGTGACCATGCACGGTTTCGCCATCAACGCTAACTGCTCGCTCTCCCCTTTCGAAGAGATTACCCCTTGCGGAATCAGCGATGCGAAGGTCACCTCAATCAGTAAAGAGCTATCGAGAGATGTCTCGGTGATTGACCTTCTTCCTCTGGTCGAAGCAAAAATGGTTCCCATTCTCGAGGCACTCACATGACGATCATCTCTGACTCCGGAACTTCGAAGGATGGCAAGAAGTTACTTCGCATCGAGGCGAAGAATGCCGCTGTTCCCATCGAGCGGAAGCCTGACTGGATCAAGACACGAGCGGTGATGGGTCCGAACTATTCGGATTTGAGATCCCTCGTCTCGCGCGAGGGTCTTCACACGGTCTGCCAAGAGGCCGCATGTCCAAATATCTTCGAGTGTTGGGAAGACCGGGAAGCGACCTTCCTCATCGGCGGCGATGTCTGCACGAGACGCTGCGACTTCTGCAATATCGCCACCGGGAAACCAACGGCTCTCGATCGCGACGAACCACGCCGAGTCGCAGAATCGGTCGAGCGGATGGAATTGCGCTATGCGACGGTCACAGGGGTCGCGCGTGATGACCTCGACGATGAAGGTGCTTGGCTCTATGCCGAGACCATTCGAGCAATCCATGAGCGGGTACCTGGCTGTGGTGTCGAGATGCTCGCACCGGATTTCTCCTCCCGCGATGAGCTCCTCGCTGAAGTCTTCGCATCCAAGCCCGAAGTCTTCGCACACAATGTCGAAACGGTGCCGAGGATCTTCAAGCGGATACGTCCTGCTTTCAATTACGACCGTTCACTCTCGGTCATCGACAAAGCGCGAAAATTCGGACTTATCACCAAGTCGAATCTGATTCTCGGATTGGGTGAGACGCGCGAAGAGATCTCCTCGGCTCTGCGCCACATGCATGAAGCTGGATGCGATCTCATCACCATCACGCAATACCTTCGACCTACCAATCGACATCATCCTGTCGAGAGATGGGTGAAACCAGAAGAGTTCGTCGAGTTAGCGGCTGAGGCACGAGAGGTTGGATTCCTTGGTGTCATGAGCGGTCCATTGGTGCGTTCCTCGTATCGCGCACGTCGACTCTATGAAGAAGCCCTCGCAGCGCGAAAGGCGTGACCCCGGATGGCTGATCTCGTCTACCCCGGTGTCATCAAGATCGTTCAGGGACTTTGGAGATACCTTGGTTTGCGCTTCACGATTCTCGGTGAAGCGAATGTACCTCGTCATGGCGGAGCTGTGATGGCGATCAACCACATCGGTTATCTCGACTTCGCAATCGCAGGAACAGCAGTGCTCCCCGCCGGGCGACTTCCGCGCTTCATGGCGAAGAGAGAAGTCTTCGATCACCCCATATCGGGACCGCTGATGAGAGGCATGCATCACATCAGTGTCGATAGGAGCAATGGCGCACCCTCATACGTGCAAGCACTCAAAGCGCTGAGGGCAGGTGAGATCGTCGGTGTCTTTCCGGAGGCCACCATCTCGCGCACATTCGAACTGAAGGAGATGAAAAGTGGCGTAGTGCGTCTCGCCATGGACTCTGGAACTCCGATCATTCCGACCATCGTCTGGGGAAGTCAACGGATTTGGACCAAACGTCAGAAGCGAAACTTCAAGCGGAACCACTTTCCTATCACGATAGCTATCGGATCTCCGTACCAAGTCTCACCTGATGCAGATATCGAGATCGAAATGGCGAAGTTGCGCGAGAAGATGAGCGAGTTACTCTTGCTGGCACAAGCAAATTACCCAGATGTTCCCAACGGGGAACCTTGGGCGCCACCACGACTCGGTGGCACGGCCCCAACTGCGAAGGAACTCGAAGCGATCATCGAGGAAGAGCAGCGCCAGAAGGCTCTTCGTACGAAGAAGTGATGCGAGCCAGATAAACTCCCGACATGGCTGATTCCGAAAAGAAGTTATCCCGCGCCGAGAAACGTGCCGCTAAGAAGGCTGCTCGCGCCGCTCGAGGACCACGATTCAAGGTGGTTCGAGATGCATACGCGGTGACCAAGAAGGAGAAGCCGTACATCGCGGCGCTCCTCTCCATGATCTTCATCGCGGTGCTTGCGGTCGGAATCATGATCGGTGCTTTCCTCGGTCGCCCTGGATATGCCGCCTTCCTCACCACTCCTTTAGCATTCTTGATCGCATTCATCGTCTTCACCCGTGCGGCGACCTCTGCGGCATACTCAACTATCGAAGGACAACCCGGCGCAGCCGCGAGCGTCTTGATGTCGATTCGAAAAGGATGGACCGTAGATACCGCGGTCAATGTCAATCGCAGTCAAGACATGGTCCATCGCGCTGTCGGTAAGGCTGGAATCGTCTTGGTCGGAGAGGGCCGAGATGG
>CAYORK010000021.1:8556-23226 GCA_964406345.1 uncultured Actinomycetes bacterium
AAGATGCCAAAGCGCCCCTAGGGGCTTGAAGAAGGCCAATAAGAACTAGATTCGTGCTCTCCGAAAGACCGCGCTCGAGACGATTCGGTCGTGCAATCCTCGACCTTCAGAATCGAAGACGACCGCTGGGATAACGAGCAGGATCAAGAGGGTCCGAAGGACCACTTTCGGCAATGAGAGTGCGGAGCCTTCTGGGTAGCTGCGGACAGTGAGGCCGAGAACTCGTTGCCCTGCCGACGCTCCGGTCAGCCAGGTAAGTAGGACGATCTGAAGGAAGAAGACGAGCGGTATCCATAGCGCTCGACCCTCTTCTTGGCTGAAGATTAGGGAACCCACCGCCCAACTCATCAACCAATCGAGTGTGATGGCAACGAACCGTCGCCCCATGCCGGCGACTTCACTTCCTGCTCCGGCCGGTCCTCGCTCATTCATATGGGCATAGTAGTCAGACCCAGCTCTCGCAAAAGCGGGAAACATGACTGTAACAAGGCGGTCACGCGTCTTTCACTGGTTCGCCCTAGCCTTCACCCATCAGCAGGCCAGGGGGATCCCAAATCTCATAGCCTGACCGCAATGGTGCGGAAAGAAGAAGTTCCAAGAGTTCAGATCTAGGGAGAGGCACGAATGTTCAAGAACGCAAGCGAGATCATCGACTACATCAAGAAGAACGATGTGAAGTTCGTTGATGTTCGATTCATCGATCTGCCAGGTATACAACATCATTTCAATGTTCCGGCAGCGACTTTCGATCAAGAGATGTTCGAAACCGGTCTGATGTTCGACGGATCATCGATCCGCGGATTCCAATCGATTCATGAGTCCGACATGAAGTTGCTCGCAGCACCAGAGACCGCTTACTTGGATCCCTTCCGCAAAGAGAAGACTTTGATCATCACTCACTCCGTTCATGACCCGATCACGAACGAGCCCTACTCCCGTGATCCACGAAGCATCGTCAAGAAGGCTGTCGATTACATGCGATCCACTGGAATCGCAGACACGGCCTTCTTCGCACCTGAGGCAGAGTTCTATGTCTTCGACCGGATTCGTTTCCTCACCGGCATGAACCAGGCCTTCCATCACATCGACTCCTACGAGGGTGCCTGGAATACCGGTATCGAAGAGGATCCTGACGGCACTCCTAACCGTGGTTATCGCACCAGGATCAAGGGCGGCTACTTCCCTGTCTCCCCAACCGATCAATTCGCCGATCTGCGCGATGAGATGGTGATGAACTTGGAGCGAGTTGGTCTCAGTGTCGAACGCGCACATCATGAGGTCGGCACCGCTGGTCAGATGGAGGTCAACTACAAGTTCAACGACGTCCTTCATGCCGGCGACGATCTCATGAAATTCAAGTACATCATCAAGAACACTGCTTGGCAGGCAGGAAAGACGGCAACATTCATGCCGAAGCCACTCTTCGGTGATAACGGTTCCGGAATGCACTGCCATCAGTCGCTCTGGAAGGACGGCAAACCCCTCTTCTACGGGGATGGTTACGCAGACCTCTCCGATATGGCGCGTTGGTACATCGGAGGTCTCCTCAAGCATGCGCCGTCGCTACTCGCCTTCACCAATCCAACGGTCAACTCCTACAAGCGACTCGTCCCGGGTTATGAGGCTCCTGTGAATCTCGTCTATTCCGCGCGAAATCGAAGTGCCTGCATCCGCATCCCGATCACAGGCACCAGCCCGAAGGCTAAGAGAATCGAGTTCCGTTGCCCAGATCCATCATCAAATCCATACCTCGCTTTCGCAGCGATGCTCATGGCTGGTCTCGATGGAATCCAAAACAAGATCGAGCCGCCAGCACCGGTCGATAAGGATCTCTACGAGCTCGAGGGCGATGAGGCAAAGGCGATCCCACAGGTTCCTGGATCACTCGATGCGGTCTTGGACAACCTTGAGCGTGATCACGCATTTCTCACCAAGGGGGGCGTCTTCACTCCGGATCTCATTGACATGTGGATCAGCTGGAAGAGGACGCAAGAGGTCGACTATGTACGCCTCCGTCCGCACCCTGCTGAATTCGAGCTCTATTACGACATCTAAGAGTTATCTAAGGACGATCTTGGGCATGAACTAGGCATGATCTAGACATGATCGAGAAAGAAGACCCTTTGGCGCGAGTCAAAGGGTCTTCTGCTTTACGAGTGTATTGAAATTGAGCGTTGGCTTAGCGATTAGATCGTTTTGAGATCCGCAAGAAGAACACTGCGAGTGTTGCGGAAATGAGGCTCCCGACCAATATTCCGATCTTTCCTGCTGCAAGCGCGCTACTGCCATCATCGAAAGAGAGTTCGGCGATCAACAACGAGACCGTGAAACCAATGCCCGCCAAGAGTCCGACTCCGGCTAAATCGCCCCATCGCAGGTTCTCATTGAGTTTGGCGGCTGTGAATCGGGTCAAGAGATAGGTGGCAAGAAGCACACCAACTGGCTTGCCGATGACAAGACCTGCGATCACCGCAACCGAAATGGGTTCTGCGATCGTTTCCACCCCAAGGGCGCGAAGGTCGACACCCGCCGCAGTGAATGCGAAGAATGGCACAGCAATACCGACCGACAGTGGACGGACTCGAAGTTCGGCAACCTCAGCCGGAGATGGATCGCCATCCCTACTACTTAGTCTCGTGAGGAGGGCCATAAGTACACCCGCTACGGTCGCGTGCACACCGGACTGGTAGGTGCTCCACCAGATAGTCAAGGCAAGCGGGACCATCAAGAACCACTGAGTCGCCCCAGTCCTTTGAAGGAGCGCGAAGAAGAGGAGAAGCACCACCGTAACTCCGATGTAGACCAAATTGGTCTTCTCGGAGTAGAAGATGGCAATGATCGTGATGGCACCAAGGTCATCGACCACTGCGAGCGCCAAGAGAAATGCGCGGAGTTCGAGAGGTAATCCTCTTCCGGCCACTGCAAGAACGGCGAGAGCAAATGCGATGTCAGTTGCCACGGGGATGGCCCAGCCATCGAGAGCACCACTCTCTCCTCGAGCAAGTGCAACGTAAAGGAGTGAGGGCACGATCATCCCTGCGATGGCCGCAACAATCGGAACGACCGCCTGTTTCCGCTGTGCGAGCGAACCATGAGTGAACTCGTGTTTGAGTTCCAATCCCGCTACGAAGAAGAAGATCGCAAGAAAAGCATCTGCCGCCCAATGGGCAATCGTTAGATTCAGGCCGATCCCCTCGAACCCGATCTTCGTAGAACGGAAATCGGCATACCAATCACCGAGATCAGAATTAGCGATGACGAGGGCCAAAAGACCGGAGAAGAGCAGGAGTGCACCGCCGAAGGTCTCATCACGAAGCACACGAAGGAGCCAGCGCTTCTCTCGTGGCGTATCTATTGGTTCGAATGCGTCGTGTCGCGAAGTTCCCTCACTCACCTCCCCAATGTACTCAAATTCGACTGGCATAGACTCATCTCATGACGGACATCACACCTGTTCCCGTAATCGTCGCAATTCAGAACGGCGCAGCTGGCCCTATCAACTTGGTTGGAAAGTGGTTGACGGAAGCTGGTTTCGAGGTGCGAACTATCCATGCATACGCGCTGCAACCCCTCCCATCAGAGATCTCCGGCCTCGAGAGATATGTCGGCGATGCAACGCTCGCTGCCATCATCCCTCTGGGTGGATCGATTGGCGCACTCGACGATGAGAAGGCGCCTTGGCTTCCGATCGAACGGGCACTTCTACGCGATGCGGTTCGATGTGAGGTTCCGATCCTTGGCATCTGCCTTGGGGCCCAATTGCTGGCAGCAAGCCTCGATGGCGAGGTCGGCAAAGCGCCGCAACCAGAGATCGGAGTCCACGAGATCAAGATCTCCGACCAGGATGACCCGATATTCGGCTCTCTCTCACAGAAGGAAACCTTGCCAACGATTCAATGGCACCAAGACATGGTTTCCACATTGCCGTCGCTGGCGACAACAATCGCTTCTTCAAAACATTGCATGAACCAGATTTACCGCGTAGGAAGGATCCACTACGGCCTTCAATTCCATCCGGAAGCGGATCCAACGATCGTGACTATGTGGGAGAAGAAAGCAGACGAGGCTTACCAGAGGTCTGAACGTCGATCTGGGATTGCGAAGGATGTTGCGGATGCGATGGGTGATCTAGAGCAAGTATGGCGCCCAGCGATTAGGCGGTGGGCAAGGATGGTTCACGATTCGATCGCGACTCGACCCAAACAACCAAAGCAACGCCCGTAATCACCACGATTGCTCCGAAGAGAAGCGTGATCGACAAGACTTCATCCAGGAAGAGCGTCCCTAGTGCGATGGCAACCACGGGATTGACATAGGCATAGGTGGCAATCAAGCCGACCGGGGCATTCTGAACGAGCCAGAGGTATGCGGTGTAGGTGGCAATAGACCCGATGAGGACGAGGAAGATCCAACCGAGCCATGACTGCAATGTCGCGTCAAAGAAGTCGCTGAGATCCTCTCCAAGGAGGAGCCCGACGCTCGCCATCGAAACTCCGCCCAAGAGCATCTGATAACCAGTGACAGTGAGCACGCTCTTTGGAAGATCCAGTCGCGGAGCAATGTATGTCCCTATTGCCCACCCGAAGTTTCCGACCACCACCATTAGCATCCAGAAGATGTGGGTCCCGTTGTTGGGCTTACTCAATTCCGGTTGCAACAAGATTCCAACACCGACGAAACCGATGAGTATCCCGAGCCAGCTCAATGGCGAGGACTTCGCGCCATCAATAACCTTGAAGATAGCAATCCATAACGGAAGGGCGGCGATCAAGAGCGCCACCATGCCAGTTGGCACTTCGTTGTACTGCGCCATTGCGACCATGCCGAGTCCAAGGCCCAGCAAAAGGGCGCCCAAGAGCGCCATCGCAAGGACCTGTCTCGCTGTGACCACGAGAAAGCGCGGGCCGAACCTGATCGCCAGGGCGATCAGCAGGAGCAATCCAGCCGTCAAGAAGCGGATGCCCATAGCCAAGAGCGGTGGCATTGAGCGAATCGCATACTCAATGCCCAGATAGGTAGAACCCCAAACGATATAGACGATCCAAAGAGCGCCCCAGATCCTCGCTCGTGAAGGTTCGGTCATGCGCTCAACCTATGCCAGCGACTCACCCTTCAACCGCTACATCCTCGCAGATGCGAACCATTTGCACTATAGTTGAACCATGTTCGCAACGATGCTCCACATACCAGACGGCTTCATCAATGTCCCAACCTCGATCATCTTCATGCTTCTTTCGGCCGCAGGAATCGCACTCGCGCTCCGTGGCGCCAAGGGCGAGCTCGACGACAAGACGGCCCCATTGGCAGGGCTCACAACCGTCTTCATCTTCGCTGCACAGATGGTCAACTTCCCCGTTGCTGCCGGTACGAGCGGCCACCTGCTCGGCGGAGCACTCGCAGCCATTCTCATAGGCCCCTATGCGGCAACACTCTCGATCACGATCGTCCTGTTGCTTCAGGCGCTGCTCTTCGCTGACGGTGGCTTGATCGCCTCTGGCCTCAACGTCTTCAACCTCGCACTTGTCGGAGTCTGGGGAAGTCACCTGATCTTCCTTCTCCTCCGAAAAGTCTTGCCGAAGAAAAAGAACCTCATTCCCGTTGCCGGCTTTGTTGCCGCTCTGATCCAGGTTCCTTTGGCTGCGATCTCATTCGTTCTTCAATATGCGATCGGTGCTGAATCGACCATCCCGGTAAGCACGGTCTTTACCGCAATGGTTTCGACTCATGTCTTGATTGGCATTGGCGAAGCGCTGATTACGGCTTTCACGCTCTCGGCCGTTCTCGCAACGCGCAGCGATCTTGTATATGGCTGGAAGGGCATCGCGCCGAAACTCGAAATCAAGAAGGTGAAGTCATGAAGGAGTTCCTCCAGAACAAATTTCTCCGAGCCGGGCTCATCGTCTCACTTGCGATTGCGGGAGTCCTCTCCTTCTACGCGTCCTCTGAACCTGACGGCCTGGAGAAAGTCGCAGAGGATGAGGGTTTCCTTGATACGGCAAAAGACTCCGTGAATGCCGGAACTCCACTTGCCGACTATGGCATCTCAGGCCTAGAGAATGAGCGTCTGAGCGTGGGTCTGAGCGGAATCATCGGAGTGAGCGTCACCTTGGTGGTCGCATTCGCTATCTTCAAGACCCTCGCCAAGAAGGGCAAGTAGCAATCAACTTTCCAGTCAAAGCGGAGTCGCACGCCCATGAGGAGCATCATCATGGGCACGATGCCGGTGAACGCCTCTACATTCACGGCCATAGTGCGATACACAGGCTTCCTGCCCATCTCAAGATCCTCGCGCTCTTTGGATTCCTGCTCGTAGTCGTCACCACACCGATCACCCATGTTGTTAGCTACTTCGTCTACTTCGCCCTGATCATCACCGTGATACTGATCGCTCGCCTCCCCGTCTTCACAGTCCTCAAGCGCTCTCTCATCGAGATCCCCTTCGTACTCTTCGCATTCCTCATGCCATTCTTCGGGACTGGGGAGAGCTACCAGGTCGCAGGTTTCACCCTTTACCGTGAAGGAATACTCGCCGGAACTGCCATCGTAGCCAAAGGAACCCTTGGCGTACTTGGCGCAATCACGCTCTCCTCGACATCGACCGCGCGCGAGATCTTGCGAGGTTTAGAGCGACTCAAACTCCCAGCACTCATGGTCAATATCGCCTCATTCATGCTTCGTTACATCAATGTCGTTACCGATGAGATGGAACGGATGCAGATCGCTCGAACATCTCGAGGTTTCGAACCGAAGGGCATTCGAGATTGGCGCATCCTCGCTAGCGTCCTCGCAACCTTATTCATGCGCTCCTACGAGCGTGGCGAGCGAGTCCATCTAGCGATGCTTTCACGGGGCTTTACTGGAGTATTGCCGCGAACACCAGACTCTCCCCCAAATCCCAAGCAATACTTGCAAGTCATCTCGCTACCCTTACTCGCTCTCATCGTTGCGCTCAGTGAAAGGATCATTCGCTAGTGTCTTCTAAGCCAGCACTGCTGATCGAAGAATTGGCATTTGCCTATCCAGATGGTCATCAGGCGCTCTTTGGCGTCAACCTAAAGATCCAACAAGGTGAACGTCTTGCGCTCTTGGGCCCTAATGGAGCAGGAAAGACAACTTTGGTCATGCACCTCAATGGAATTCATGGTGCCCAACATGGCTTTGTGGAAGTCGATGGCAAGAGGATCGATGTCAGCGACAAACCCGGCCTCAAGCAGATTCGAGCAACCGTCGGACTTGTATTCCAGGATCCGGATGATCAGCTCTTCATGCCGACCGTCTTCGAAGATGTCGCTTTCGGGCCGCGGAACATGGGGCTCTCGCCCTCCGAGGTGGAGGCACGAGTGGCAGATGCGCTCACTCGCGTGGGGATGTCCCAATTCGCTGAACGCCCACCACATCATCTCTCATTCGGTCAGCGTAGACGCATTGCAGTGGCCACTGTATTGGCAATGAACCCCTCGATCTTGGTCCTCGATGAACCCTCATCGAACCTAGACCCTGCGAGTAGGCGCGAGTTGGCAGAGATTCTTCAGGATCTACCCATCACTTTGATCATGGTCACCCATGACTTGCCATTTGCCTATGAACTCTGTGAGCGATCGGTGATCTTGGCTGAAGGAACGATCGTCGCAGACGACAACACTTCGAAGATTCTCAAAGACAAAGAGTTGCTTCAACGATATCGGCTCGAGCTTCCCAAGGGCTTCTCGCTCTAAGGAGTAGGCTCTTCGCTTAGTCCAGGAAAAAGTCGAGCAAGAAGTCTTTCGTCCCCGGAACGACCGCATACTTGTCGAGGTCAGTGATCCCTTCGCTTGCCAGGAGCTCATCATCGACGAAGAAGTTCCCAGTGCATTCACTACTCAGACGGTTGAGGATCACGTAAGCGGCATCAGCGAGGATCTCAGGCTTCCTGCAGAGCGTCGTGTCGACTCCGGGAATCATCTGGAGCGCTGCGGTATCGATCGCGGTCCGTGGCCAAAGAGCATTGACGGCGATGCCATCTCTTTTGAACTCAGATGACATTCCAAGGACGCACATGCTCATCCCATACTTCGCCATCGTGTATGCGAGGTGATTCTTGAACCAGTGCGCTTTCATCGATAACGGTGGTGAAAGAGTCAGGATGTGAGGATTCCTCCCCTGCTTCGCACTCTCACGAAGGTGTGGAATGACTGCCTGCGAAGTGAGGAAGGTTCCTCGGACATTGACATCAAACATCAAGTCGAATCTCTTGGCGGGAGTCGACTCGGTATTGGTGAGATTGATCGCACTTGCGTTGTTGATGAGGATGTCGATACCGCCGAACTCCTTGGCGGCCTGAGCGACCGATGATGCGATCTGATCCTCATCCCTAAGGTCGCATTGAATCGGAAGAGCGTAACCTCCGGCCTCCTCAATCTCCTTAGCAGCAGTGAAGATGGTTCCAGGCAACTTCGGATGAGGGTCAGAGGTCTTCGCGGCGATAGCGATCTTCGCTCCGTCGGCTGCTGCCTTGAGGGCGATGGCCAGTCCGATACCGCGAGAACCTCCTGTGATGAAGATCCGCTTCTCTTTGAGGTTTGCCATCTCTATCTCGTCTCTCTCGGGCTTGGTCTGATTCAGGGCTCTGTTACTTGTTCTTCTTCATCAAGAAGTTCATGAAGGCGTTCTGGGCCTCTTCACTCGTAAGCGCCTGCTGGAACAACTCCCCTTCAGCCTTCATGATCACATTGAGTCGCTCGTGGTCCGGGCTCTTCATCAACTGCTTCGCTTGGACGAGTGCGTTCGGTGGCTGCTCGGATACGAGAAGGGCGACCTCATGGGCACGAGCCTTCGGATCATCTGCAACCTCATTGATGATTCCCCATGATGCGGCCTCATCTGCCGAGAATTCCCTTCCCATCAGGAGAAGTTCAGCAGCGCGACGTTGGCCAAGGTTCTTCGGGAAGAGATAGCTCGAACCGAACTCAGGAACGAGACCGAGATTGACGAAGGGCATCCGGAATCTCGTAGTCGGAGAGGCATAGGCAAAGTCGCAGTGCATGATCATGGTACTACCGATGCCGACGGCGTTTCCTTGCGTCGCAGCGATCAAAACCTTAGGGAAATCATGGGCTGCTCTGATGAATTGCCAAACTTCAGAGCCATCTTCTAGCGGCGGGTTGTTGAGGAAGTCGGAGATGTCGTTTCCGGCGGTGAAGTGATCGCCATTAGATTCAATGACTACGACCGACTTGGCTGAATCTTCTGCGGCACCGTTGATCGCATCTGCCATCGACTTGTACATCGCACGCGTGATCGCGTTCATCTTCTCAGGTCGATTTAGCGTGATTGTGGTGATTGGACCGGAATGGCCTATGACGACGTCACTCATAGCCTCATCCTACGGTCGACCTATCGAAGATAAGAAGGCCGTCCCTTAGGAATTCGAGTTATCTGGCGATCTTGCCAGCGATGAACTCTTCGGTGCGGTCGTGTGCGACCTCATCACTGTATTGCTCAGGAGGCGACTTCATGAAGTAGCTCGATGGGGATAGGAGTGGCCCACCGATGCCGCGGTCAAGACCGATCTTGGCGCAGCGAAGCGCGTCGATGATCACACCAGCGGAGTTCGGGGAATCCCATACTTCTAGCTTGTACTCGATGTTGAGTGGTACATCTCCGAAGGCGCGGCCCTCCATACGGACATAAGCCCACTTGCGATCATCGAGCCAAGGAATGTAGTCCGAAGGTCCGATGTGAACGTTTCGATCCTCCATCTCATAATCGAGCTGCGAAGTGACGGATTGGGTCTTGGAGATCTTCTTTGACTCCAGGCGGTCTCGCTCCAACATGTTCTTGAAGTCCATGTTTCCACCGACATTGAGCTGATAGGTGCGATCGATGTAGACGCCACGATCCTGGAAGAGCTTGGTCATGATGCGATGGGTGATGGTGGCACCTACCTGGCTCTTGATGTCGTCTCCGACAATCGGTACTCCGGCTTTTGTGAACTTCTCCGCCCACACTGGGTCGGAGGCTATGAAGACTGGGAGCGCATTGACGAATGCGACCTTTGCGTCGAGCGCACACTGCGCATAGAACTTGGTGGCTTCCTCGGATCCGACAGGGAGATAACAGATAAGAACATCGATTCTCTCGTCCTTGAGTGCCTTGACGACATCAATCTCAGGGGCTGTGGATTCCTTGATCGTCTCCTTGTAATAGCGTCCGAGGCCATCAAGTGTCTTACCCCGCTGCACGATGATGCCCGTCTTGGCTACCTCTGCAAACTTGATGGTGTTGTTCTCACTCGCCCAGATCGCATCAGCTAGATCAAGACCGACTTTCTTCGCGTCGACATCTATGGCAAGGACGAACTTGATGGAGTCGATGTGATAGCCGCCGAGTACAGGATGCATCAGACCTGGGATCTCCTGATCCGCTGCTGCATCTTTGTAATAAGTCACGCCTTGTACGAGGGAGTTGGCGCAGTTGCCCACACCCACGATTGCGACGCGAATCTCCTTGGAACTGGTCACGACGACTTCCTTTCGCTCTTGATCATCTCTTCAAGCCAAGCGATCTCTCGCTCAGCGGTCTCTAGCGAGTGACGACGCCACTCGGTGAAATAGCGGTCCATACCTATCGGGTCACGGTTCAGTTCGTCCTTGAGCATCGCGACCTTCTCTCGAAGCCTCGTCAATCGCCCTTCCATGATTCGCACCCTGTTGCTAGCCGAGGTCGGGCTGAAGAAGGCGAAACGAATGCCGAAACTCTCGTCTCCCCAAGATTCAGGCCCGGCGACTTCTGCCATCTCGGCGAAGTGACTCTTACCTGCCTCGGTGATCGCGTAGACGATTCTCGAACGACGCGAGAGGCCGCCTCGCTCTCCCAAGGCAGCTTCTTCAATCAATCCACCCTCAACGAGCCGGCGAAGGGCTGGATAGAGGACTGAGAATGAAAGGGCGCGGAAAGGACCATAGATCGCGCCGATCCGCTTACGGAGCTCATAGCCATGGAGAGAGTTCTGCGCCAGAAGCCCAAGGAGCGCAAACTCCAAAGACTCGCCTCGCGACTTCATTTCATCTCCCTCACGGTCGAACAACCGATATATCGTTTCGATATATCGAAACGAAAGATAACTGGCCGGTAACCTCTAAGCAAGTCGGCGCGCCCTCACGGTTACTTCTCAGTTGCCTCTTACCTTCATCCTTTAGAGCCCGGCAGTCGTGTATGTGCCTGGCTTCGCAGGAGGGGTTTCAAGCCTCGACCGACCCCCTCTGCCCACCCTCTTAGGTAAGGAGAGAACCCCAAGTGAGCCTCTTCACATGGAAAATGCATGGCGATGGCAAGTCCATCGCACCCGGTGCGGTCGTCGCTCCGGATGAGCGCCTCTCATGGCCACGCTCTATCGGTATCGGTGCACAGCACATCGCAGCGATGTTCGGTGCCACATTCCTTGTCCCGCTGATCACGGGTCTTCCTCCAGCGACCACGCTCTTCTTCTCCGGAATCGGAACCATCCTCTTCCTCTTGATCACGAAGAATCGAGTGCCTAGCTACCTCGGATCCTCGTTCGCTTTCCTCGGTCCAATCGCAGCAGCAGTCGCCGGTGAAGGCGGCATGGCAGCAGCGCTAGGTGGCGTCGTCGCGACGGGCGTGCTTCTTGCGATCGTCGGCCTCGTCGTCAAAGCAGCGGGTGCGAATTGGATCAACTGGCTCATGCCACCGGTCGTCACTGGAACGATCGTCATGGTGATTGGTTTCAACCTCGCCAGCGTCGCCTACAACAAGGCATGGTTCGGTCCCGACACCGTGGGCCAGAATCCTGGAAATCTCCAAGTGGGTCCGATGCTCGGCATCATCACTTTGGTTTCGATCGCGCTCATCGCAGCACTCTCGCGCGGTTTCCTGGGACGCATCAGTATCTTCGCCGGTCTTGTCATCGGCTACGTCGTCGCGCTCTTCATGGGTGATGTCAACACTGATGGCATCAAGGCAGCGAAGTGGGTCGCTCTGCCAGACTTCACGACTCCAACATTCAATCTCAACGCGATTTTGCTCTTCGTGCCCGTCGTCCTCGTGTTGATCGCTGAGAACGTAGGTCACGTCAAGGCAGTCTCTGCGATGACCGGACAGAACCTCGACGACCAGATGGGCAATGCTCTCCTAGGTGATGGTCTTGCAACCACGCTCGCAGGTGCGGGTGGCGGTTCTGGAACCACTACCTACGCGGAGAACATCGGCGTTATGGCTGCGACACGTGTCTACTCGACCGCCGCGTATTACATCGCCGGTATCGGCGCAGTCCTTCTAGCGCTTTCACCAAAGTTCGGTGCCCTTCTCAACGCAACACCTGCAGGAGTCCTCGGTGGAGCAAGCCTTGCTCTCTTCGGCATGATCGGCATCCTTGGCGCCAAGATCTGGATTGAGTCGAAGGTGAACTTCGCAGACTCCACCAATATCTTGGTAGCAGGTTCCGCAATGATCATCGGAATCGCAGACGTCTCCTTCACATGGGGCGACTACACCTTCAATGGCATCATCAATGCGACCGTTGTAGCCGTGGTCGGCTATCGCGTCTTGAATTCGATCGCCAAGTCACGCGGTACCAGTCTCGATCGGTAACGCCTGCAACGTTCAAGACCCCCGGTTCATTGAGAACCGGGGGTCTTGCGTTTCTCCGAGCGATTGTCAGTAGAAGGGGGCAGAATCACTCACGTCCACAAAAAAGACCCGAGCTAGATTCGGGTGCCCCAAAAGGTATGGTGATTTCTATGTCTGACAATTCAATGAAGACCAAGAACGGCAAGAAAGCGCGAGAGTTCATCTCCCCGAGCGATCTCACATTCTCCTGGAATGACTGTCATCGCTGTCTCTGGCTCTACTACAACTATGGTGTGAAGAACCCTAGTTTCCTGCCTCTCGTCGGCGACCTTGCTGATATGCAGGAGCGTTACTTCGACGGAGCCTCCTCGCATCATATGGATCCAGGGATCCCCGCAGGCAAAGTCCTCGATCGCGGCAAGTTCGTAGTCTCTAAGCCGATCGAGGTCGATGGCGTACCCAGTAAGTTCGCGATTCGCGGCAAGTACGACATTCTGATGGAGTTCGAAGATGGCTCGTTCGGCATCATTGATTGCAAATTCCAAGCGCGGGATACTGATAAGAGTGACTTCTATGCTCCGCAGCTTGAGGCATACGCATTCGCGCTCGAGAATCCGGCGCAAGGCGAGCCACGACGAGTCTCTTCGCTAGGACTCTTCGTCTGGTCCTTGGTGACGCCTCGAGGAAATGCCGATTCTGGCTTTGGCCTTCAGCTCAAGAGCAGCTGGCGTCCCATCGAAAGGAATCCGGAAGCCCTACAAAGTAGGTTGACTGAGTTCATCACCATGATCTCTTCACCTGTGAAGAGCGCTCAAGGGTGCGAACACTGTCGCTATATCTCCGAGCGACGCGAGATCCTTGGCAGCGAATGAGGCCTACACCTCGTCGTCAGTGACTTTCTCTCCACGCGCCAATCTCTCTTTTGCAACTGTTGCGTAGACATCAACATACTCCTGGCCGGAGAGTCGCTGTAGCGTCGCCATGATCTCATCGGTGACTCGTCTCAAGACCAATGGATTGTCCGAGTCGCCGGCATCGGAGAAATCCAGCGGTTCGCCGAAGACCATCGCCACCTGGCGCAGCTTGGGAATCACCTGCCCTGTCGGTTGAATCTTGTCGGTATGAAACATCGCTACGGGGACGACGAGGGCCCCGGATTCGATTGCGAGACGCGCGATACCAGTCCTGCCTCGATAGAGGCGTCCATCAGGGCTACGAGTTCCCTCTGGGTAGATGCCGAGACAATCTCCCTCAGCCAAGACCCGAAGGCCCGTATCGATAGCAGCCTCACTTCGTGCTCCACCCGAACGATCTACGGGTACCTGACCCAGGGCATGGAAAGTGATCTTCTTCAAGAAACCCTTGATCCCAGGAGAGGTGAAGTACTCGCTCTTTGCGAGAAAGGTGACCTTCCTTGGCACTACAAGTGGCATGAAGATCGAATCACTAAACGAGAGGTGATTCGAGGCGATGATTACCGGACCAACTGTGGGGACATTTCTCAAGCCTGTAACTTTCGGACGGAAGAAAATCATCAGGATCGGAGAGAGGAACGCTTTCAACAAGGTGTAGGCCAGGATCGTCGGGCTCAAACTCGAAGAGCCTTTCGCTTCACTCATCGTCTCTCCTTAGAAGTTCAGACCTGCTCAACATTCAGCGCTGCAGGCCCTCTCTGGCATGGAAGCGATCCGACTCCATTACCAATCGAGGTCATCGATGAAGTCGTAATCTTACCGCCATGGCACTTCGATGGGGAGTCATCGCACCAGGCGCCATCGCGCGGGTATTCGCCTCTGATCTCGCGATTCTTGACCCTTCACGAGAAGATCACCGAATCACCGCAGTTGGCTCTCGAGAGATTGTGCGCGCTGCGCAATTCGCAAAGGAATTCGGAGTGGATGATCACTTCGGAAGTTACTTGCAAGTTCTAACTTCACCCAAAGTCGATGTCGTCTACGTTGCCAACGTGCAGAGCGCACACTATGAAACCGTCATGGCGGCGCTCAGCGAAGGAAAGCATGTCCTTTGCGAGAAACCATTCACCATGAATGCCACCGAGTCAAGAGAGATCTTCGATCTTGCACGCTCACAAGGGCTCTTCGT
>CAYORK010000022.1:0-13402 GCA_964406345.1 uncultured Actinomycetes bacterium
TCCCCGCGATCAGAACGATCTCCACGATCCCCTCTATCACCACGGTCACTGCGGTTACCACGGTTGGAGCGATCTCGGTCGTTGCTCTCTCCTGAATTATCGTTATCGAAGTCGTCGTTCATCTCTTGGTCGGAACCTTCGCTTTCATCGTTGCCATTGTCGCGAGAGTCCTTCTTCGCAAGCTTCTCTTGCCTTCTTGCCATGCGTTCCTCTCGCTTCGCCTCGCGCTCTAATCGCGCGGCTTCTCTATTTGCGGCTTGTAGATCGCCGATTGCTTTGACCAGGTCCGCCTTCTTCATATCTGCAGCGCCTTCGATGCCGAGGTTATTCGCGGTCTTCCTCAGGTCTGCCACCGCCATCGATGAGAGGTCGGTGATGTCTTTGCGGGGTTTGGTAGCGGTTTCGCTCATGTACTTACTCGGGTCTTTTCTGTAGCCAGCGGCTACTTTCACAAGGTGTTGGATTTGCCTTACTTACGATGGAATCTGATCTGACCTACAAGATTCGAGTTGGATTGGACTTCAAGATCGCAACTGAAGATTCTGCATTTCGGCCGATTGACCAGATGGCAGAAGATTAGCATCCCCAAGAGTCAGGTCAAATCCTGCTTCAGATTGCAGCAGACTCCACCCCAGTCTTCGCCACCTCTAACTCACGAGGGGTGAAATGTGAGCCTGCGGCGCGGATGATCTCTTCGCGCTCCGACTTCTCTCCAGTATCGAGCACGACAACGGTCGGTCCTGCTCCAGAGATGAGAGCGGCGACACCAGCAGCTCGCAAGGTCTCTACCAGAGAGACGGAACGCGCCATCGCTTCGCGACGATAAGGCTGGTGGAGTCGATCCTCGGTCGCTGCCAAGAGAAGATCAGGTCGATAGTGGAGCGCATGGACCAAGAGAGCAGATCGCGAGAGATTGAACGCTGCATCCTGATGAGATACCGAATCTGGAAGAAGTTTGCGGGCCTTCGAAGTCGAGAGTGAACTCTCCGGGATGAGAGCGAGAAGCGAGATTCGCTGATCGACCTCACTTCGGACTGCGACACCTGTCGCAACGCCCATCCGATCCTCACTCCACGCGATCGTCGCACCACCAAGGGTGGCTGCTGCGACGTTGTCGGGATGGCCTTCGAGATCGGTTGCAAGTGCGATCAGATCATCATCGCTCATCATCTGGTTTCCGTTGAGGACAAGCGAGCGAGCGAGTGCGAGACCACCGACGATCGCTGCAGCAGAGGAGCCAAGGCCTCTCCCGTGCGGGATCTCATTGAGTTGTCGAAGGGCAATTCCTGCAGGCTTGCCACCGAGGAAATCGAAGCCATGGAAGATCGCCTTGATGACGAGGTTCTTCTTGTCGCGTGCAACGTCAGCTGCGCCCTCTCCCGCAACATCGATGTCGAAGATATCTTCATCGAGGATCTGTGCCACATAAGTGTCGCGAAGTTCGACTGCAAGAGCCAAGGAATCGAAGCCGGGACCGACGTTGGCAACGCTTGCCGGGACACGAACCTGCTGCGGCGTCGCCTTGAACGTCACCCGCTGGCGATGCTTACTCCTTGCCATCAGCGCACCTTCTCCGAATTTCGAACCAGACCGATGGCATCAGCGGCTGCTCTGACATCGACCGGGATCACGACTGGATCCTTCGCCTCATCGAGCACCCATGCAACATCCTTGAGCCCGTTCCCAGTAACGGTGATGACGATCTTCTTATTCGTCGGGAGTTTTCCAAGTTCGCGATACTTGAGCAAACCTGCGATCCCTGCGGCGCTCGAAGGCTCGACGAAGACTCCCTCTTTCGCTGCCACCAAACGGTATGCAGCGAGGATCTCCTCATCGGTGACTTCATCGATGAGTCCTCCGGAGCGATCACGCGCCTCCACCGCTTGTTGCCATGATGCGGGATTGCCGATCCTGATCGCAGTTGCGATCGTCTCCGGTTTCTTCACTACTTCACCGCGGACGATCGGAGCAGCACCGGATGCTTGAAAACCCCACATCTGCGGAAGGCTCTTGATGATCGAATCCTTTCGATACTCCTTGTAGCCGCGCCAATAGGCCGTGATGTTGCCAGCATTGCCGACTGGAAGTGCGTGGATATCAGGAGCGAAGCCAAGTGCATCGACGACTTCGAAGGATGCAGTCTTCTGTCCCTCGATACGATCTGGATTGACCGAGTTGACGAGCGATACTGGATAGTGCTCGGCGAGTTCGCGTGCGATCTCCAAGCAATCATCGAAGTTCCCATCGACCTGCAAGAGTTTGGCGCCATGTGCGATCGCTTGTGCCAGCTTTCCCATCGCGATCTTTCCCTGTGGAACGAGCACGACTGGCAACATCCCTGCCTTCGCCGCGTATGCAGCTGCAGATGCACTGGTGTTTCCGGTGGAGGCACAGACCACTGCCTTCGATCCGGCCTCTGCCGCCTTTGAGATCGCCATCGTCATGCCGCGATCCTTGAAGGACCCAGTCGGATTGGCACCTTCGAACTTGAGCCAGACATCATTGTGAAGACGCGACGAGAGATCGCAGGCATAGATAAGAGGTGTGCCGCCCTCACAGAGCGTGACTACCGGTGTTGACTTCGAGACTGGAAGGCGATCCCGATACTCCTCGATCACTCCACGCCACTGATGCGCACCAGATTTACCGGTGAGAAGTCGCTTCAGCGAGATGCTCATCCTTCGCTTCCTTCGACGCGAAGGACGCTCTCGACCTTCTCTACATGCTCGAGTCCCGCGAGATCCTTGACCGTCGCGGCGAGATCCTTATCGGTGGCGCTGTGGGTCATGATGACGAGTTCGGCATCGGCGCCACGTCCACTCTGACGGACGGTCTGAATCGAAACGCGATGAGTCGCGAATGTCTGCGCGACAGATGCCAAAACGCCAGGTCGATCTGCGACATCGAGGCGGATCAAGTAACGAGTCTTGACCTGATCGATCGATGCGATCCCAAGGTCGGCGTAGTCGCTCTCCCTGCTTCCAACTCCACCAAAGGAGATGTGGCGTGCGATGGCGACGAGATCGCCGAGGATCGCGCTCGCGGTCGGTGCTCCCCCTGCTCCGCGACCATAGAACATCAACTCCCCCGCTGATTTCGCTTCGACGAAGACTGCATTGAAGGCGTTCCGCACTGCTGCAAGTGGGTGATGTCGCGGGACCAGAGTCGGGTGAACTCGCGCAGATACCTTTCCATCTTCGGTCACTTCTGCGATTGCGAGGAGTTTGATCACATGATCGATCGCCTTTGCGATCTCGATGTCGCGCTTGGAGAGCGAAGAGATCCCTTCAGCATGGACATCATCGATCCGCACTTGAGTATGGAATGCAAGTGAGGCAAGGATCGCGATCTTCGCCGCGGCATCATGACCTTCGACATCAGCAGTGGGATCTGCCTCTGCGAAGCCAAGTCGTTGTGCTTCCTTCAAGACCGTCTCGTACTCGGCGCCCTCTTCATCCATCTTGGTCAAGATGTAGTTGGTCGTCCCATTGACGATGCCCATCACGCGCGTGACGCTATCGCCGACGATCGATTCACGAAGTGGACGAAGAATCGGGATCGCGCCACCGACTGCAGCTTCGTAGTAGAGGTCGACACCGTTCGCGCGGGCCGCTGCGAAGATCTCTGCGCCATGTTTGGCAAGGAGGGCCTTGTTCGCAGTTATTACCGACTTCTTTGCATTGAGCGCTTGCAGGATCAAGGAGCGCGCTGGCTCGATCCCACCCATGACTTCGATGACGATCGAAACGCTCGGATCGGTGACGATTGAGGCAAGGTCTGTCGTGAGAAGTGACTTGTCGATGGCGGGGCGATCCTTCGCGGCATCTTTGACGCCGACTTTGATCAATTCAAGCTTCGCCCCAGATCGCGCAGAGAGATCGGCATGATCGCGCGAAAGAAGGCGTGCGACCTCACTACCGACGGTGCCGCAGCCGAGAAGGCCGAGACCGATTCGCTCAACGCTCACTTCCTTCTCCACTCCTCTCATCTCTCATACTCATACTCTGGATCTGACTCAGACTCCGTATCTCTATCCGACGAAAACCTTCTACCGACTATTGATCGAGCCCCAAGAGATCTTCGACCGTCTCTCTTCGGACGATCACTCTCGCTTTGCCATCGCGGATGGCGATGACAGGAGGTCTCGGAACATGATTGTAGTTGCTGGCCATACTTCGACCGTAGGCACCCGTTGCAGGAGTCACCAAGAGATCCCCTGGCCTGACATCACTTGGCAACTGACACTCTCGCACCACGATGTCACCACTCTCGCAGTGTTTGCCGACTACGCGCGAAGAGGTCGTATCCGACGTTGAGACGCGATTCGCGAGTGCGACCGAGTAGACCGCGTCATAGAGCGAAGTCCTGATGTTGTCGCTCATGCCGCCATCGACTGAGATGTAATTGCGAGTTCCTGATTCCAGCTCGACTTCCTTGACGGTGCCAACTTCATAGATGGTGACAGTCGTCGGCCCGATGATGGCGCGTCCTGGTTCGATCGAGATCCTGGGCATCGAGATCCCGACGCGACTGGATTCACCACGGATCGCGGCGACGAGTGCGTTGATGATCTCGCTCGGATCGAGCGCTTCATCATCTCCGGTGTAGGAGATGGCATAGCCACCGCCGATATCGAACTCTTCGATCTCCTTGCCACTCTTCTTCGTGAACTCAGCAAGGAATTCGATCGTTCGCTTGATCGCGAGCTCGAAGCCTTCAGCAGAGGTGATCTGTGAACCGATATGAAAGTGCACACCGCGCAAGTTGATGGTGGGGAGAGTGAGCGCCTTCGTCATCACGTTCATCGCAGCCCCGGAAGCGATCGAGAGACCGAACTTCACATCTTCGTGCGCAGTTGCGATGTATTGATGGGTGTGAGCCTCAACCCCTGGAGTCAAGCGGATGAGGATCGATTGCACCTTCTTCAATTGCGATGCGATCTCTGCCACTCGTTCCAACTCGATCTCGCTGTCGACGATGATGAGGTCGACACCGACGCTCATCGCTCTTCGGATCTCCGCGACGGACTTATTGTTTCCGTGGAACTCGATCCTGCTTGTCGGAAATCCCGCAGCAAGCGCTACCTCTAACTCACCGCCGGTGCAGACATCGAGCGCAAGTCCTGCCTTATCGACCCACTTGACCACCTCTTTGCAGAGGAATGCCTTTCCCGCGTAATAGCAATGACCTGCCTTCGGGCCAGCAGCACTCTCGAGTGCACCCTTGAAGCGAGCGGCACGTTCGAAGAAATCCTCTTCATCGATAACAAAGATTGGAGTCTGGAAATCTGCGGCGATCTTCGTAGCGCTCACTCCGGCGACTTTGAACTCCCCCGAATCAAAGTTGGAGTTCTTCGAGAGGACGCTCGAAGGAAGTGGTGTCGCGGATACCGAAGTTGAGGAGTGGTTGATCAGATCAGCCATGGGAGATTCTCACATCCGCTCCGGTGAACTCACGCCCAATAAGGCGAGCGCGTTAGCGATCACTTGTTTCGTCGCCGCACAGAGCGTCGCGCGGGAGGAGTGAAGCGCCGATGGCGCCTCGCCACTCATCGGAAGGACGCGGCAGTCGCTATAGAAGCGGTGATAGGTACCGGCCAACTCCTCGATGTAGCGGGCGATCCGATGAGGTGCGCGATGGGATGCAGCCGAGGAGACGATCGATGGGAACTCTGCAAGGGCTCCGATCAATTCACGCTCTCGCTCGTGATCGAGAAGGGTGGCATCAAGGGTCTCCACTCCATGTGCAACTCCCAACTCTGCTGCGTTACGAAGGAGGGCTGCGATCCTCGCATGGGCATACTGAACGTAGTAGACCGGGTTCTCATTGGTGTGCTTCTTCAGCAGGTCGACGTCGAGGACCATCGGTGTCTCCACCGGGTAACGAATCAATGTGTAGCGAGCCGCATCGACTCCTACCTTCTCGACGAGATCCTCGAGTGTGACGATGGTGCCAGCACGCTTGGAGAGCTTGAGTTCCTCTCCTCCTTCGATGATCTTCACCAATTGACCGATCAAGATCTCGATGTTGTACTCCGGATCATCACCGGCGCATGCAGCAGTCGCCTTCAACCTCCCGATATAGCCATGATGATCTGCGCCGAGCATGTAGATCGCGATATCGAAGCCGCGACCACGCTTGTTGAGGTAGTAGGCAGTATCGCTGGAGAAGTATGTGTACTCACCACTCGACTTTCGCAAGACGCGATCCTTGTCGTCGCCGAAAGTGGTGGTGCGAAGCCAGAGCGCACCTTCCGATTCGTAGACATGTCCTTGTGATTCGAGTTTCTTCAAAGTTGCTTGCAGTACAGACTCGCCTTGATGGAGCTCTCGCTCTGAGAACCAGATGTCGATGACGGTGCCGAAACGCTTGACCACCTCTTGTTGTTGCCGGAGTTGGTGGATGTAGCCGGCCTCGCGGAAGGCGACGATCGACTCCGCCTCTGGTAACTCCTTGTACTCGGGGTGTTCACTGACGATGTCGAAGGCGATCTCATCGATGTAGGCGCCTTGATATCCCTCTTCGGGTCTTGCGATACCGAGAGCGCTGGCGCGGATCGATGCACCGAAGAGATCCATCTGCACGCCGCGATCGTTGATGTAGAACTCTCGGGTGACATCGGCACCAGCGGCGATCAAGACTCGTGCGAGCGCGTCACCGACGGCAGCCCATCGAGTGTGACCGAGATGGATGGGGCCGGTGGGATTCGCCGAGATGAACTCGACATTGATCCGAACTCCAGCGAGGTCTTGAACCTTGCCGAAGTTCGCTCCTTCTCGGAGGATCGTCTCGACGATCTGACCTTGGCTTGCGCTATTCAAAGTGAGGTTGATGAATCCTGGTCCTGCAATCTCGACCTTTGCGAGCATCGGATCGGTTGCCAACTCCGCGGCGATCAGCTCCGCTATCTCACGCGGTTTCTTCCCAGCAGACTTTGCAAGGGCGAGGGCTATCGAGGTAGCGAAGTCGCCATGGTCGCGATTCTTCGGGCGCTCGAGTGGGATGTTCGACGGTGCGATGGAATCGGCAGTGATACTTGGGAGGGCGCCGGCGGCAAGAATTCTTGCGAGCGCAGCAGCGACAGCTTCGGTCAGTGCAATCTCCACGCTCACCGGAGCAAGGTTACCGTTTAGGCGTTTGCCCTCACCCTCATTTAGCCTTGCCCTCGGTCCAGGTCAGAAACGATGATCCGACCACACTTGCGGGAGTGGTGAAATGGCAGACACGCAGGTCTTAGGAACCTGTGTCTTCGGACGTGTGGGTTCAAGTCCCACCTCCCGCACCAGCGATTCGTACCTGATCAACTGACGTACTGGGCTATCTCGCGTATCTGCAATCGCACTTACCTTTTCCACCACTCCCACGTAATATCCGTCGCTCAGAGGGATCCGAATTCAGGACCTACTCTGGGATCTTTCCAATGGGTTTCATGTCCCTTTGGGTCCAAGTCAGTGGAGGTTGAGATGTCGGATCGATCAAGTGGCGGCGTGAAGCGATGGATGGGCTTCAAAGCGGATGAAGAGGTCTCGGTGGAGACCAACACTTCCACTGGTTCCGGCAACAACCCCGCGAACAACTCCGGTGCGCTTGCACGTATTCGAGAACTTGAAGCACAACTAGCCGACCTTCGATCTCGTCGAGACATCACCACTCTCTCGAAGGAGGAGTTCGAGATCCTCGCGACCGAGACAGCGATGACGCTGATCAGGACCGCACAACGACGAGAGGCAACAGCTACCCAATCGGCTGAGCGAATACTCACGGAGAGCAAGCGGAGCGCACAGGGTGCCCTCGAAGCGGCTGAAGGAAAGGCACGGAGCATCCTCTCTCAGGCTGAGATGAGGGGAAGACGGTTGATCGATGCCGCCGAGAGTGACGCGAAGGAACTGTTGCAGGCGGCGGAGTCGAAGGCAGAGGAACTTCTCAATACCAAGCGTCGAGAGTCGATTGCGCTGACTAGCATGGCACGTAAGGAGGCCGAGCAACTACTCACTGCTGCGGTCACCGACGTCGCCTCCTATCGCGAGTGGCTCGCAAGTGTCGTCGCTGAGGCAGAGCGCCTCTACAAGATTCAAGTCCAATCACTCGCTGCCGCATCGAGCGCGATCGAGCAATCTCGCGGCCGCCTGGATGCCGCATGGGAGCGCCTCGCACAAGTGAGTGCGGCGGTCGAGCGCAGTGTCGATGAGAATGGAAAGCCTCGTCTGGCACGAAAGTCAGATGAAGAGAGTGCGACGGCAGCTGCGCCGAGTGATGTGAAGAAGGCGACTGGATCACAGAAGAGTCGTGGTGAGAGATCTTCTCGTAAGTCATCGGAAAAGAAGCAGGACAAGAAGAAGTCCACTTCCGCAAAGTCCAAGAAGAAGTAACCACTCGAATCGAGTGAACTCGACTCTTGACTTGATGGGGATGCCATGGCGCTGACTGATCCCCAACTTGCTTCTGCGTCCAAGTCGGATCGCTACATCCCAGCAATCGATGGACTTCGTGCGATCTCAGTGATCGCGGTCTTGCTCTATCACTTGACCTTGCCATGGTGGCCAGGAGGCTTCCTCGGCGTCGACCTCTTCTTCGTCATCTCCGGTTACGTGATCACACGCTTGATCCTCGACTCGATCGAGAGATCGAGTGCGCTCGACCTTCGTAAGTTCTACCGAAGCCGCATCCGACGACTCTTTCCTGCACTCATCTTCATGGTGGTGACCACCACTCTCTTCATCGGAGTCTGGGCACCGGAGACGGTACGGCGCTTCGTCTCCGACCTTCCCTTCCTCTTCACCGGGTTGATGAATTGGGCGCTCGTAGCGCGAGAGCAGGATTACTTCGCCACGATCGGCCGCCCACCTCTCCTTCAACACACCTGGTCTTTGGCCGTCGAGATCCAGTTCTACCTTCTCTGGCCGTTGATCCTCCTCTTCGTCTTGCGCTTCTTCGGCAAGAAGCGGATCCCAGCCTTCGCGCTCCTCTTCGCACTCACTTCCGGAACCCTCCTCTTCCTTTACTCAGTCAAGATCGACGCTGAGTCTGCATCCTCTGTCAGTCACGTCTACTTCGGCACCGACACTCACAGCATCGGTCTCTTCCTTGGGGCTGCGCTGGCAGTGCGTTGGATCCCGCGAAACTTCAGCGCCGATATCCAAAGAGGTGCGAAGAACTTCATCGACGGTTTCGGTATTGCAGCATTCATCGGACTCCTTGCCCTCTTCCTCTTCGTCGATCCGAATGATCCAACTCTCTACCAAATCGCATTTCCTCTCACTGCGATCTTCGGATGCATGGCACTGATGTCATTGGTTCATCCGGCATCTCGCCTTGCGAGACAGATCACCCGCGCACCGCTGATGTGGATTGGTGAACGCTCCTACGGGATCTATCTCTGGCATTGGGTGGTCTTCCAAGTGACTCGGCCGTCGGTTGATCTGACTGGAGAAGATTGGGCCCTCTACGCGCTTCGAATCCTCATCGTCTTCGCCCTCGCAGATATCTCCTACAGGTGGATCGAAGTGCCGATTCGAAACGGTGCGATCGAACTCTGGGTCAAGGGCTTGAAGTATCGAACTCCTGCGGTGCGCGCGAGACAGAAGACTCTGGTGGCGATCTCCATTGCAGCCGTGCTCACTGCTACGACGACGGTCTCACTCAATGCGATTGAAAGCACGCGTGACTCGACCAATACCGCACAGACAGAGACGAATAAGAGTGGGTCGGCATCAGACTTCGACCCGGTGACCTCTCCCAATGCGAAGACTGGGCTCTGGATCGCGGGAGATTCCGTGATCCTTGGAATTCGTTCTCTCTTGGAAGGGTATGAACCAGTCGAATTGATCAATGCTCGAGTAGGTCGACAGTTGCCTGAGTTGATCGATGTGGTGAAGGTGGATGTGAAGAGCGTCCCAGATTCGATTGCGATCGTGAACCTGGGAAACAACGGTGCCATCAGCGAGGATCAAGTGCGGGCGCTATTTGCGCTCCTAGAGAATCAGCCCTACTTCATCGTGGTCAATGCAGCAGTGCCGCGCGGTTGGAGAAAATCGAACAACGAGATCATCGCAGCAGTAATCGATGAGTTCCCGAATGGCCGGCTCGTCGATTGGGATCGGATCTCTACCGACAGGCCAGAGTTCTTCGCACCTGATGGAGTGCATCTTGTCCCGACAGGAGCAAACGCCTATGTCTCATCGATCCTCGAAGTTCTCGAGGAGGTCGGCTACCGCCAGTGAACGATCAGAGGTCGAAGTAAGTCTTTACTTCCACTGACCAGAGAGACCGAAGATCTTGCCATCGACGACCGTTCCATCAGCGTAGACGGTTTGGACGATGAAGCTGGTCCAACCCGAAGCCTCACTCTTCGTGATGTCGAGTGTGAACTGAGTCGAAGGAGTCGAGGAGAGATCCTCACGTGCGCCACCGTTGCGCTGGATTTGGATTGCGTAACCAGAGATTCCATCAGTCGATGCTGGAGCCTTCCAGAAGATGGTCGCGGCGCTCTTATCGCTCTTGGTGTACTGAGCGACGATGCCGGTAGGAGCGTCATAGGAAGCTGGTGAAGCTGTCTCTTCCGACGCGTCCTCTGTGGACTCTTCGCTAGTTTCATCACTTGCTTCTTCACTAGTCTCATCACTTGCTTCTTCACTTGCTTCTGGTGCAGGCGACATGCTCTCTTCGATCATCGTGCCAGAACCATTGTCGTCACCATCATCACCACTCTGTGAAGCGAAGATCAAAGCGACTGCGAGAACACCAACGAGGATGAAGAAGAACGGGCCAGAGCCCTTCTTCTTGGGAGCGGCTGCGGGAGTGGGAGCGGCCTTCGCTGGCTTTGCAGCAGGCGTCGGAGTCGATGTGGGGGCAACTACGCCACGTGTCGGAACTTCAGGGATCGCGATCGATGCCGCACTGGTGCCACGCGCTGATGCCGCTTTGGCTGCCTTCTTTACCGACTTCTTGGCAACTGACTTCTGCGCACTCTTCTTCGCCGGCGCCTTCTTGACTGCCTTCTTGGCTGCCTTCTTTACCGACTTCTTGGCAACTGACTTCTTCGCCGGCGCCTTCTTGGCTACTTTCTTGGCTGCCTTCTTCACGGACTTCTTAGGCTTACGCGCTGCTGCCACTGAGATGACTCCTCGTTATGACCCGTTGAAACGGGTTATCTGAAGTTATGGACGAAACTGCGCGAATCTTATCCCCACAGTCGGGGCGATCTTGCGTAACGCACGCCCGCGATGGCTGATCTCATCCTTTTGGGCTGCAGAGATTTCAGCGAGAGTGGAGGCTGAATTGAGAGGAGCGAAGATCGGGTCATAGCCGAAACCACCCTCACCCCGAGGCGCATCGACGATCACACCCTCTAGTTCACCTTCCGCGGTGACAGCCGGTTCGACGCCATCGACAAAGGCAACAACTGAGACAAAGCGGGCACTCCGCTTCTCCGGCGCGAATCCGTCGAGCTCGCGCAACACCTTCTCTACGTTGGCGGCATCACCGCCTCCCGAATAACGCGCGGAATGGATCCCAGGTCTTCCGCCCAGGGCATCGACTGCCAATCCACTGTCGTCGGCAAGTGTTGGGATTCCAGAGTGAAGGAAGCCGGCGCGCGCCTTCAGGAGCGCATTCTCTTCAAAGGTCTCGCCCACCTCATCGACCTCATCGGCGCCGGGAAAGTCATCGAGGGTGAAGAGGCGAAGATCGGGGATCTCCGCGCCAAAGATCCGAAGGATCTCCTTCAGTTTGCCCTTGTTATGGGTTGCTACGAGGAGAGAGTGCGAATCATTACTCGATGACGTCACTGAGATCTCACTTGCCGCTATGCGAGCGCTAGGCGAGCGCTCGTCGCTGCAGTTCGGTGATCTCACCACAACCGATCACAGCAAGATCAAGTAGGTCGTTGAGGAGTGAGCGTTCGAAGGGCTCGCCTTCGGCCGTTCCTTGTACTTCGATGAACTTCCCGGATCCCGTGCAGACCACATTCATATCGGTCTCGGCTCGGACATCCTCTTCATAACAGAGATCGAGCATCGCTTCTCCATCAAGGATTCCGACACTCACCGCGGCGACTGAATCCGTAAGCACTTCTGCATCGCTTCCGATGTGACCGGCCTTCTTTGCCCACGTGATCGCATCTGCAAGCGCAAGGTATGCGCCGGTGATCGACGCAGTCCTCGTTCCACCATCTGCCTGCAAGACATCGCAGTCGATGATGATGGTGTTCTCCCCTAATTGCTTCAGGTCGATGATGGCGCGAAGTGAACGTCCGATGAGTCGCGAGATCTCTTGGGTCCTGCCACCGAGTTTGCCCTTCACACTCTCGCGATCAGAACGGGTATGGGTCGAGCGTGGCAACATCGAATACTCCGAGGTGACCCAACCCTTACCGCTGCCGTTGAGCCATCGCGGCACGCCTGGAGTGAAAGAAGCCACTGTGAGGACACGGGTGTGACCGAACTCGACCATCACTGAGCCCTCCGCATTACGGAGCCAATCGCGGGTGAATGTGATCGGTCGCAACTCTTGCGGATGCCTGCCATCGATTCGTGTCGTCATGGTTCTGACTACTTCCTCTCACTCAGTGTGCTCACGTCGACGACCTCGGGACCGAGGAAGCGGCGAGCAAGCGCTGCGAATGCCTTCGTATCTCCCGTTGCAAGGAAACGATGCTCCACCTTCGACCTACCGTCACTGAGGAGATCGCGTTCGACGAGGACGCGATAGAGATCCTTCGCAGTCTCATCAGCGGAAGAAACGAGAGTCACCTCGTTTCCCATCACGTAGGAGATAACGCCGGTAAGGAGTGGATAGTGAGTGCAACCAAGGACCAAGGTGTCGACCTTGGCATCGATCAACGGCTGCAGGTATTGACGGGCGATCTTCGTGATCTCAGCGCCACTTGTCTCACCACGTTCGACGAATTCAACGAAGAGCGGACAAGCGACCGATGTGATCTCAAGGTGAGGGGCCGCGGCGAATGAATCGAGATAGGCGCGCGACTCGATGGTCGTCGCAGTCCCGATGACGCCGACCTTTCCGCTACGCGTGGCTGAGACTGCACGTCGCACCGCCGGTTGGATCACTTCCACAACGGGTAGGTCATAGCGTTCCCGTGCATCCCTCAGCATCGCAGCGCTCGCGGTGTTGCAGGCGATGACAAGAGCCTTCACTCCTTCTTCTACGAGTCGGTCGAGGAGTTCTAGTGAGAAGGCGCGAACCTCAGCGAGGGGTCGCGGTCCGTAGGGTGTTCGAGCGGTATCGCCGAGATAGAGGATCGACTCGCCTGGGAGCTGGTCTATGACGGCACGAGCGACGGTGAGTCCGCCGACCCCAGAGTCGAAGATTCCGATCGGGGCGGAAGAGAAGGTCACGTTGCCAAGGGTACGCGGAGGGCTTCCTGCTCTGATGGCTCGCTCTG
>CAYORK010000022.1:13502-21549 GCA_964406345.1 uncultured Actinomycetes bacterium
GGGGCCTCTCGGGGGCCGGGCAGGCGCTGGGCACGGGCCGAATTGAGCGTGACTGCCCAGTAACACCTGAAAATTCCCCGGGAAACGCCCCCCAAAAAGGTTGCACAACCTGTGAACAAGGTGAACCCTTACACCAGCGCTATGACGTGGCGCTCATATGAAGCCGCGTCCTGGTACTCGACCTCTCAAACCGGGAGGCCGTATTGAGAGCCCATGGAGGCTTATTTAATGATCAATCTAGACGGCTCACAGTGGAGCACCGTTTACAACGTCCTCTCATTCGGACTTGTATCGATGCTCGCCACCACTGTGTACACCCTGGTGAGCCAGCATCGCGTACTCCCGAAGTACCGCAACGCGCTCATCCTTTCCTCAATGGTCACCTTCATCGCTGGTTACCACTACCTCCGAATCTTCGACTCATTCTCTGAGGCGACGGTCGAAGGCAGCTTCAATGTGATGGTCGACTTCAACGCTGACCCAAAGGCGTTCAACGAGGGCTATCGCTATGTTGACTGGATCCTCACTGTTCCCCTACTTCTCGTCGAAGTAATCGCCGTACTCGCGCTCGCTCGTGAGGCTGCGAAGTCGCTGATCACTCGACTCGTCCCTGCATCAGCAGCGATGATCGCCCTTGGTTACCCAGGCGAGATCAGCACAGATGACGGCACCAAGATCCTTTGGGGCGTCCTCTCCACACTGCCATTCCTCTACATCCTCTATGTCCTCTTCGTAGAGCTCGGTAAGTCTCTCGATCGTCAGCCTGAAGGTGTGGCTGCAACGGTCGGACGTCTCCGCATGCTCCTCATTGCGACATGGGGCGTCTACCCGATCGCCTACCTCATGCCTTTGCTCGGTTCCGATGCTTCGGATCCAAATGCATTCGTATGGCGCCAGGTCGGCTACACCGTGGCAGATGTCCTTGCCAAGTGCCTCTTCGGCTTGACGATCTTCAAGATCGCTCGCATGAAGTCACTTGCAGAGGGCATGAAGGACGACCACTAATAATCGAATGGTTTGTCCTTAGAACCTAGTTAGAGATCGGGCCCGATCCTCATCACGAGGATCGGGCCCGATTCTTTTTCTCAAAGCCCTTCGGGCTCCTCCATCTGTTTGAGGAAGTCCTCTTGTAACCAACCAAGCCAGCTATAGACGGCATAAACCGCCTTCATCGGGTCGCTCTCGGTCATCAATTCATACTTGCGATGGATCGCCTCTTGGCTCAAGCGTCCAGCATTTGAAGTTTCATCTTCGCTCGCATCGTTTTCATCTATGGGAGAGGTGTTCGCGCGATGAGCATCATTGGGGAGATCCCCCATCGTCGGTCCACCGATATCAAGGCGGACTGCAAGGGCCAAGCGAATGTCGTTGAGCGCACCTAACCACGCCCAGATGTCCTCACCATGGATCTCCATATCGAGCGCACTCAACTGGACTTCGCTCTCACCATGGACGAAGACCATGCCGACATCTACTCCCTCACCGGTTGCGTCGCTCGATCCTTGAGAACTCTTGGATGATCCGGCTTCGAATCGTCCTTCTAGATCCAAGAGCATCTCGCGGATGCGATGGGCATGGGATCGCTTGCGATCACGGAGCGCATCTTCGGTATAGCGACGAAACTCTGCAGCGTCCTGTAACTCGGTGTAAGCGCTCGGCAAGAGTCGCTTCAGGACGGGATCATCGGGCGGAAGTTCGTTTCCTGATATCCCGACGATGTCATGGAGCGGATCGCGCGATATCGAGGCCTGCCCAAGGAGTTCGAGTATCTGCTCGGCGAGATTGATCAATACGAAGCGCTCTTGCGAGGAGAAGATGTGGCGAACGCGCTCGATATCTTGGCGTTCGGTCTCTTCACGATCACTCATCGTCGCGTTGGATCGTCGCCCAGAGACCGTACTCATGGAGCTTTGCGACGTCGCGCTCCATCTCTTCGCGCGTGCCGGTTGAGACGACTGCCTTACCTTCGGTATGTACCTTGAGCATCAACTCCGTCGCCTTGTGACGCGGATATCCGAAGACCATCATGAAGACTTTGGTGACGTAGTTCATCAAGTTGACGGGATCGTCCCAAACGATGCAAAGCCATGGTCGATCCGGATGGATGTCGCTCTCGATCAATTCCTCGAGCCCGGGTGGAAGTTCGGTATCGAGAGTGGATTGCGCCTTGATCACGGGGCAATTATGCGCGCTAGGCAAGGGTTGAGAGCCTGAGTCTCCACCGGCTGAGGATCACTCTCGGTGAAGGGAGATTTGCTCACTTGACCACCGTCACCCAGATAACCGGTGAGACAAGTGGCTCGGTAAGCGTAATGGAGGCCGAGTTCGCGGGAGCCTTGACGAGAAGTCGCGCTCGGTAGGAATGAAATCCTGCAGGTGGGTTGAAAGCGAAGGTTGCGGTTCCTGCTGTATCACTCTTGCCGCGAGCGACTTCGACGAATTCCGATTTCTTCCGGTCGAAACGTTCTAGAAGGATCGTCGCCTTCGCTCTCATCGGTGTGATCGTGGCAGTGAAGGTCTCACTTCTACCGAGTGATGTGAGGTTCGCACCGCTCAAGGTAAGGGCGGGATCGACGCTCACTGCAACTTCGCTCGAGGTCGAGGCGAGGCGTTCCCAACTCCCTTCGGAGATCGCACGGAATTGCACGCCGTTTCCTAGGACTGAGGAGATCAAGACGCGACCATCGTTGCCGGTCGTCGCCGTGTAGACATCGCGCCAACCACTTGTGCCTGACTTCATCTGGATTCGTGTCGGAAGGTTCGCGGCTGGGACTTTGTCGGGAAGGGTAAAGAGTGCGTTGATCTGGACGAACTCGCCGTAACGGACCTTCTCGCGATCGATCGTAAGGTCGGCGCGGACGATATCGGGAGCGATCTCGCGGGCGACGCCACGGACGGCGAGCATCGCGTTGGCCTCTTCCATGCCGATCGTCCATGCGACAAGACCGCCGAGTCGATACTTCTCGACGAGTTGCGCCCTCGCCATGTAGCCACGCGAATCTTGATACCAAGCGGTCCTGCTTGCAGTACAGGTAGTCGGACTTCCATTGGCAGTGACACCGGTATAGGTCCGTTGATAGGTGAAGTTGACCTCACCTTCGCGGACTCGATACTGCGCATTGGCGCCATAGCGTGCGACAAGTGTCGGTGCATCGCGCATCACAAAGGTCGATGCCTTCGCTCCTGCCTTCACGATCCCTGCGACATCCTTCGGACACGTTCCGGTGACTTTGGTGACCCAATCTCGACCGTAGCCGGCTACCCCCATGAAGACTTTCGACGAGGGCATCACAGAGACGGCGTACTTCATCGCATCCTCAGCCCAGAAGAGTGGGCCGATCGGACCTGGGCGTGAAGTGGCGTAGTCATAGGTCATCACGCGAAGTCGGTCGATGTGCTCCGCAATCCCGACCCAGTCATAGACCCAATAACCGCGCCTACCTGTCGTTGGATTGAAGAGGACCGGCGTGGTGACTGAGAGAAGTTTTCCTTCTGCGCGAAGAGCCATGGAGAGCTCTTTGACGAACTCGACCCAGACCGGCCTGGTCTTCTCCCACGAACCAGTGCCATCCTTGAAGGCGAATCCTTCGAAGTTGAGGTCGATGCCGTCGAAGTTCTTGGAACGGACGAGGTTCATGATGGTGGCAACGGTTTGAGTGCGCTCCTGTGGTCTAGAGAGAATCCTCTGGAGTTCGAGTTTCTCGGTTCCGTCGGTCAATGTGGGGATGAGGAGATAGCCCGCGCTTCGAAGTTGCGCCAGCGGAGTATCCATCGGAACGCTCGGATTGCCACCCTTGTAGAGATCAAGGATGCGATTCGGACCTTTGAGTGTGTACCAGAAGAGCATCACCTCGCGAATGAGGTCCTTGTTGTTGAGCGCAGCCGGCATTGAGGTACGCATCGAATAGTAAGGAATCCATCCACTCCAGATGCGACGAGGTGGTTTGTTGGGATCTTGCGCCACGGGTTGCACCGCAGAGCTAGTCGACGTCTCGGCCGCACCTGCCATCGGAATCATGTGATTCTTCGAAGTCGAATCAGTGAGAGGAACAGAGAGCGGAAAGAAAGTGAGCGCGGCGAGAAGAAGGGAAAGGAGTGAAACCCTCGCCGCCTGTGAGCGAGTGCGCTTATGCACTTGGTCCGCCACCACCAGAGTTACCGCCAGAACCACCGCCGGAGTTGTCGCCTGATCCACCACTCGAACTGCCCTCATCACGCTTTCGCAGACCTTCGTGGATCTCCTTACAGATGGGACAGATCGGAAACTTCTCCGGATCACGACCGGGGATCCACTTCTTCCCGCAGAGCGCGCGCACTGATTTGCCAGTGACCGCGGATTCGACGATCTTCTCCTTCAAGACATAGTGCGAATAGCGTTCATGATCGCCCGGCTCACGAAGATCCTCGGTCGCCTCTGGATCGAGGATGCCAACGCTGCTCTCTTGCTCTTCTCTTTGGCCGATCCCACCCTCAGATGGATTTCGATCGGGAGAGGGAGACCATGGCCACTTCGCTTGCGCGTGGACGATGCCACGACTTTGCTCACTATTCACGATAGTGATGCCATCAGAGATGATCCCAGAGCCCCGCTTCACGTGCGGAGTCTATAAACTGCGCAAATGAAAGACCTGCTACGAACCGAGGATCTCTCTCGTCAGGATGTAGAGCTCCTTCTTGGTAGCGCAAAAGAATTTGCCGAGAATCCGCTGAAGGCATCGTCGCACCTCGCAGGCAAGACGGTGGCGATCTATATGACGAAGCCATCGACTCGGACCAGACTCGCCTCTGAAAGTGCTGTGGCTCACTTAGGTGCCCATCCGATCTTCCTTCGCGCAGATGACCTCCAACTCGGTCGCGGTGAGACGATCGCTGATACCGCGCGAGTGATCAGCTCTTTCTGTGATGCAGTGATCGTGAGGACCTTCAAGCAATCTGATGTCGATGAACTCGGCCGATTCGCTTCCGTTCCAGTGATCAATGGACTGACCGATGATGACCATCCGACGCAACTCCTTGCTGACTGGACCACGATGAGTGAACACTTCGGTCCAACCTTCTTGGGTGAAGGATTGAAGAATCGGAAGTTGGTCTACTTCGGCGATGGCAACAACATGGCACATGCCTGGCTGATGATGGGTGCGATCATGGGCGCGCATGTCGTTGCGAGTACTCCTGCGGGTGCATTCGCTCCTGATACTGAGGTGGTGCGTCGAGCAGAGGAGATTGCCAAGACGACCGGGGCGAAGATCGAAGTGATCCACGATCCTCGAGAAGCGGCGGAAGGTGCGAGCGTCCTCTACACCGATGTCTGGATGTCGATGGGAGATCCTGAATCGGAGCGCGCCGAGAAGATGAAGGCCCTTGCCCCTTACAAGATCGATGATGCGCTGATGGCGTTGGGAGCGAAGGATGCGGTCTTCATGCACTGTCTTCCTGCTCATCGCGAAGAAGAGGTCGCTACATCGGTGATCGATGGGGCGCGATCTCTCATCTGGCGCCAGGCATTCCATCGCCGGACCACGATCCAGGCCTTGCTCTATCACCTCCACCGTGGTGAACTCTCAGGTCGGGCGAAAGGAAGTGGTGCGTGACCTACCTTGTCGTACCGAAAGAGACGAAGAGCGGTGAGAAGCGCGTTGCGTTGATGCCTGATGTGATCTCAAAGTTAGTCAAGCAAGGCGTTGAAGTCGCCGTGGAAAACGGTGCTGGCGCATTCGCACAGGCAAGCGATGAGGCGTATCGCGCTCAAGGTGCGGTCCTCTTTTCAGCAAGTGAGCGCGCGGCACATCTTGCAAAGGCAGATCTCGTCCTTACTGTGCAAGCACTTCCTGCATCAGAGATGGCGGCCCTCAAGAAGGAAGCCATAACGATCTCATTCCTTCCGTTGACGCAGAGTGATGATGTGATCGCAGCTTCTGCGAAGGCAGGCGTTACCTCTTTCTCGATGGAATTGATCCCACGTATCTCACGTGCGCAATCGATGGATGCACTCACCTCGCAAGCGCTCTGCGCTGGATATCGAGCCGCACTCGTTGGCGCTGATCTCTCACCACGCTTCTTCCCGCTCTTGATGACAGCAGCGGGAACTGTGACTCCTGCTCAAGTCTTAGTTCTTGGCGCGGGTGTCGCTGGCTTGCAAGCGATCGCAACTGCACGTCGCCTTGGCGCAGTGGTCTCTGCTTACGATGTCAGGCCATCTTCAGCAGATGAGGTCCGCTCGATGGGTGCGACCTTCATCGAATTGGAACTTGAATCTCTAGAAGGCGCCGGAGGTTATGCCCGCGAGATGACCGAGGAGCGGGCGGCGAAGCAAAGAGAGTTGCTCACTCCCTACATCTCGAAGTCGCATGTAGTGATCACTACTGCTGCTGTTCCCAATCGTCGCGCACCTCTTCTTGTGACGAAGGAGATGTATAGCGGGATGGTGGCAGGAAGTGTCATCGTCGACCTTGCCGCGGAGAGCGGCGGAAATGTCGAAGGATCTGTCGCAGGTGAAGTGATCGAGACAGCAGCAGGAGTTCGAATCTGGGGTGGCAAGGATGTTCCGAGCCAACTTCCCTTCCATGCCTCTTCGCTCTATTCGAAGAACTTGGTGAATTTGATGGGCCTGATGATCAAGAGCGCTGAGTCAGGTACAAAGGCCACCATTGCACTTGATTTCGAGGATGAGATCATCGCTGCGAGCGCAGTGACCCATGTGGGCGAGATTCGTAATGAGCAAGCCCGCGCTCATATTCAAGGCGAGAATGCGGGGAAGAGTTCATGAGCGAGGCAATGGCACTCCTAGCGATCTTCACACTCGCAGTCTTCGTCGGTTTCGAAGTCGTCTCGAAGGTCTCTTCCACCCTCCACACCCCGCTGATGAGCGGCGCCAACGCGATCCACGGCATCATCTTGGTCGGAGCGATCATCGTCGCGAGCCACGCAGAGACGAACCTGGAATTGGGACTCTCCGTCGCTGCGATCATCTTGGCGACGATCAACTTAGTCGGTGGCTTCGTCGTCACAGATCGCATGCTCGAGATGTTCAAAGGTAAGCGAGAGACCAGTGATTCCGGCAAAGCCGGCGAAAAGAAGGGCGGCGCCAAGTGAGCCGAACCTTCTATGACCTCTTAGGTCTCCTCGCTGCGATCCTCTTCATCATGGCCCTCAAAGGACTCTCCTCTCCTAAGAGCGCTCGTCGTGGCAACCTTCTTGGAGCGCTCGGTGCTTTCATCGCAACCGTTGCGGTCTTCTTCTATGCCGATCCCGAGTACTCGCTACCTCTCGAGAACCTCGAGTGGATCTTGGGTGCGATAGCAGTCGGTGTGATCGTCGCAGTCCCCGCGGCTCGCAAAGTGCAGATGACGCAGATGCCACAGATGGTCGCGCTCTTCAATGGCGTTGGTGGCGGCGCAGCGGCGCTCGTTGCGATCGTCGAATACATCAAGCTTGGCGAAACGGCAGGCTTTGCAACAGTTCTTGCAACGGTCTTCACCGTGATCGTCGGTTGCGTCTCCTTCAGCGGATCGATCGTCACCTTCTTGAAGTTGCAGGAGTTGATGACCACTCGTCCGGTGATCCTTCCTGCAGGGCGATTCCTGATCATTGCCAACCTTGCGGCAGTACTTGGCGTTGCCTATTGGGTTATGGATGAGATGGGCACATCCCCACTCTTGATCCTTGCTGGGCTTTCGCTTCTCTTCGGAGTGCTCTTCGTACTCCCTGTGGGTGGCGCAGATGTTCCAATCGTCATCTCACTCCTCAATGCCTTCACAGGTCTCACCGTCGCTGCAAGTGGTTACGTTCTCGAAGCGACGCTCTTGATCGTCGCGGGAACATTGGTCGGAGCATCCGGAACCATTCTCACGCGCTTGATGGCAGAGGCGATGGGTCGCTCGCTCTTCGGCACCCTCTTCGGTGCATTCACTCAGACAGCACAGGCAGGTGGCGCTGAAGCAGAGTCGAGGCCAGTGAAGTCAGGCTCTCCTGAAGATGTTGCGATCTTGCTCAACTACGCCCGTCGCGTCGTGATCGTCCCTGGCTTTGGTCTTGCTGTCGCGCAGGC
>CAYORK010000023.1:0-21122 GCA_964406345.1 uncultured Actinomycetes bacterium
CTCCTGGTGTGATCATGCTTGGTACGACTGGCGAATTCCTCACCATCTCGGATGACGAACGGCGCTTGATCGTCGAGACCACGGTCAAGCACATGGCAGGGCGCGCAAAGGTTCTCGTTGGCACGATGAACGCATATACGCCGAATGCAGTCCGATACTCCGCAGAGGCGCAAGAACTAGGCGCTGACGGTTTGATGATCTTGCCGCCCTACTACTACACCCCAACCCACGATGAGATCCACGGCTACTACAAGGCAATCTGCGCCAAGGTCTCCATTCCGATCATGGTCTACAACAACCCATTCACCTCGAGGGTCGATATGCCAGCATCCTTGATCGGCAAGCTTGCGCGTGACTTCGAGCAGATCCGTTACATCAAGGAAGCGAGCAAGGATGTCGCTCGGGTCAAAGATGTGATCGATGAATCCGATGGCTTGGTCAAGGTCTTCGCTGGGGAGCGCGTAGTCGAGTCCTACATGCTCGGCGCAACAGGCTACGTCAATCCTTATGCCAATTACATTCCAGAGGCATCAACCTTGATCTGCGAGTTACTCGCCAAGAAGGAATATGCAAAGGCAGAACGAATCTCCTTCTACATCAACAAGATCGATCACCTCATCGCCAAGGGACATCCGCTCTATGGTCACCAGTGCTACTCCAAGGCCCTTGCGGCAGCGCGTGGTTACCCGGTCGGAGATGTTCGTCCTCCCATCACCACATTCGCATCATTGGGTGACGAGGGTCGAGAGCGCCTCAAGACATTGATGGGAATGATCGAAGAGCTCAACGCTCTCCTACCGACGCTCTGATCTAGCGAGCGAGTTGTATCAGAGTGATGATCTGATCACTCGACCGGCTTGGACAACGAGGTCGATTTTTCGCAGGTTCTGCGGATCATCGAGTGGGTTGCCCTCCAGTGCGATGAGATCACCCTCGAAGCCTTCACGAATCTGACCTAAGGAATTCTCTTGTCGGATCAATGCAGCAGCGGTGCTGGTGATCGACTGCAAGGACTTGAGAGTGCTAAGTCCAGCGTCGTGCATCAAGAAGAGTTCATGGAGCGCGGCCGGGATGCCATCGACGAGATCGCCTGGCGGGTAATCGGTGCCATTGGTCATCCGCAAGTCGGCTTTGATGGCTAGTTTCGCACTCGCCAAGTGGCGTTCACTGGCCTTGAGCGCATTCTGGATCGAAGGCTCTTCGAAACCTTTTGCTCTCATCCATGACTCTGATCGCGTAACGCAGAGCGTCGGCGAATAAAAGACGTTCCTCGCCTTCATCGCATCGACCGTCTCTTGATCCATCACATAGCCATGCTCAAAGGAGGTCACACCGAGTCGCAGCGCCTGTTGGATCGCCTTCGACTCCCCTGCATGAGCGACGACGTAGGTGCCATGCTCCTCGGCTGCCTTGACTGCGCCGCTGATCTCATCATCGGACATCTCAGGCACATCAGGGCTCTCTCCGGCATGTGCGAGACCACCGGTGATGAAGATCTTGATGTGGTCGGCGCCGGCAGCCAGCTCTTCGCTCGCAGCACGATAGAAGCCATCGAAGTCCTTGGCGTAGGAACACGCCCCACCCTTGCCATGTCCATTCGGTGTCGATATCGCACGTCCCGCGCCGAAGATTCGAGGTCCCTCAAACCATCCAGACTTGGAGGCGGCGCGAAGCATCAGATCTGCTTGATTCTGCTCATGGACGGAACGCAATGTCGTGATTCCCGCTTTGAGGGCTTCACTGGCGCGCTGTGCTGATCGATACGCGGTCACTGCTGGATTCTCATTGGGATCGGTGAGCGAGAAAGGGAAGACGACCGAGAGATGTGTGTGACAAGAGATCAATCCCGGGAAGAGATAGCGACCACCAAGGTCGATTACCTCTTCTCCTCGTTCCAACGAAGACGTCACACGAGTGGATTCACCGATCTCTGCGATCTTGCCGGACTTATCCACGCGAACTGCCTTGCCGGAGATGATGTGACCATCGATGACATCGACGATCTGAGCGTTGGTGAAGACTGTCACTTTGCGAAGTTCAGAGTCTTGACGGGCGCGCCTTCTGCTTGAAGAACGCAGGAGACCTTTCGTCCGTCTGCAAGTGAGATCTGTTGTGGGACCTCTGTCGCGCAACTTGCCATCGCCATCGGGCAGCGAGGGTGGAAGCGGCAACCTGAAGGTGGATAGGCAGGATTAGGAACATCACCTGGTAGGTCGAGCGGCATGAATGCTTTGCCATCGGCGTGAGGGATCGCCGACATCAACGCCTTGGTGTATGGATGTGATGGCGAGTTCCAGATCTCCTCGGTCTTTCCGGTTTCGACGATCTTGCCGAGATACATCACAGCGACTCGATCAGAGATTCGACGGACAATCGAGAGATCGTGCGAGATGAAGATCATTCCCATCTTGAACTCTTCGACGAGATTGACCAAGAGATTCGCTACCGCCGCCTGCGACGAGGTATCGAGAGCCGAGATCGGTTCATCAGCGACGATCACTCGTGGATTGATGGCGAGCGCCCTTGCAATCGCGATACGTTGCCGCTGTCCACCAGAGAACTGATGCGGGAAACGATCGACAGCGTTCGCAGGTAGCCCGACACGTTCCAGGAGGCTCTTCGCCTTCTCGATCGCATCGCTTCTACTCATTCCCTGGATCACCGGGCCATCGGCGATCTGATCACCGATCTTGCGTCGTGGGTTGAGCGAGCCATATGGATCCTGGAAGATCATCTGAAGACTGAGGAAGTGGGGATCGCGCTTGCCGCGACCGATCTTGGTCACCGACTTACCGTCAAAGGTGACATCTCCTTTGGCGCGATCAAGGATTCCCACCGCAGCCTTACCGAGGGTGGACTTTCCGCACCCCGACTCACCGACAAGACCCAAAATCTCACCAGCGCCAAGTTGTAGGTCAACTCCTGCGACAGCGCGCACCTTGAGATCGCCTCGGGTGTATTCGACTGCCAAGTCCTTCACATCGAGAATGAGATCCTTCATCGCGAACCTCCTTGGCTAGCGAGGAATGGATCGACCGAGCAGTAGATCCTGCGATCAGTGGAGATCTCCACCTTCTTTGGCGCCGCTGCCGAGCACTCCGCCTTCGCGAATGCGCATCGAGTGTGGAACGCACACCCTGCTGGGAACTTGCCCAACTCTGGTGGCATTCCTTCGATCGCTAGCAGGCGTTTTCCATCACTCTGCGAATCAGGGAGGGCATCGATCAAACCCTTGGTGTAAGGGTGGCGAGGAGATGTCAGCAACTGCGCTGTGGGGCCGCTCTCGACCTCGGAGCCGGCATACATGATCAACAATCGATCGGTGAGGGCAGAGAGCACGCCAAGGTCGTGGGTGATGACCATGACCGAGAGATTGTTCTTCTTCCTCAAGTCATCGAGGAGGGTCAAGATTCCTGCTTGAACAGTGACGTCGAGCGCCGTCGTCGGCTCATCTGCGATGAGAAGTTTGGGATCGCAGGCAAGAGCCATCGCGATAGCGATACGTTGACGCATACCGCCAGAAAACTGACTTGGATGGGCACGGAGCGCAGCAGCAGGATCTGGGATCTTGACGGTATCGAGGAGCTCCAAAACCTTCGCTCGCGCTGCACTCTTGGAGATCTTGCGGTGATGACGTAGATGCTCGGTCAACTGCGTCTCGATGGTGAGCATTGGATGGAGCGAGGTCATCGGATCCTGGAAGATCATCGCCACATCGCGACCACGGATCCGACGGAAATCCTTCGGCTTGAAGTCGACCAACTCTTCGCCATCGAAACGGATCGATCCGCTTGCCTTACCCTTGTATGGCAAGAGACCGAGGATTGAGAGCGCAGTCATGGTCTTTCCGCTACCGCTCTCACCTGCGATACCGAGGATCTCGCCCTTATTGACATCGAAGGAGAGATTGCGAACCGCATCGGCAGGGCCGCTACCGGTCATGAGGGTGACCGTCAGGTCACGGACAGAGAGAAGTGTCATCAGTCGCGCAGCGCTTTCGCAGTACGAGGATCGAGCGCATCACGGAGCGCATCACCGATGAAATTGAATGCAAGGACGGCGCTAAGGATCGCGAGACCTGGGAAGAGTCCTACCCACCACCTGTCGAAGTTGACCGCACCCATCGAGACCATCGAACCCCATTCTGCTGCTGGAGGTTGGGCGCCAAGACCTAGGAAGGACAGACCTGAGAGCAAGAGGAGGGCATTTCCGACTTCGAGCGATGCCAAGACGAAGACTGGACCTGCGAGATTGGGGCGAAGGTCGACGACGAGAGTCCTGATCGATGATGAGCCCAGAAGTGAGGACGCAGTCACATAGTCATTCTGTTTCGCATTGAGAATGAGACCCCGAACGAGACGTGCATACACCGGCCAGGAGACGATCGTGATCGCGATGACCGCGTTACGGATCTCAGGACCGAGGGCTGCAGCCACTGCCATGGCAAGGACGATCGCTGGGAATGCAAAGAACATGTCGGTAAGGCGCATGATCACCGCATCGACGCGACCGCCGAAGTAGCCAGAGATACCGCCGACGATAGAACCTAAGAACGCCGATAGCACGACGAGAAGGATCGAATAAGGCAAAGAGATCCGTGCGCCATATATGACGCGACTGAAGATGTCTCGATTGAGTTCATCCGTACCCATCAAGTGGAGCGATCCCGGTGTTGCGAACTTCTCATGCTCTTGCCCCAAAGGATCGTACGGAGCGATCCATGGTGCGAAGATCGCCGCAAGGATCCAGAAGGCGATGATGACGACTCCGACGACAGCGAGAGGTTGCCGCCAGATGGAGTTGAGGTTCTTCTGACGCTTCTTCTGCACTGTATTCTCGCTCTTCTTCTCCATCACTGCTCCGCCTTACGCAATTGTGGATCGATGACGCGATAAAGGATGTCGACGATGAGGTTCATTGTGATGTAGACGGTGGCGACCACCATGCTCACTCCCATGATTCCTGGAAGGTCAAGGCCCACCGCGGCACGATATGCATATTGACCAAGACCGGGCCAAGAGAAGACGTTCTCGACAAGGACCGAACCGGCCATGAGGCTTGCGAATGAGACACCTGCGACGGTGATGATGGCGAGAAGGGCTGGGCGAAGTACGTGGCGGCGGATGACGGTGATCTCCGGTAGTCCCTTCGCGCGCGCAGTTCGTACGTAGTCATTGCCGAGGATCTCAAGGATCGAAGCGCGAGTGAAGCGGGTCAATACTCCGAGCGCATAGATGGCTAGGACGATCGCAGGAAGAAGGAGATATGAGAGCGCTTGCTGGAAGATCTCGATGTCCCCAGCGATCAAAGCATCGATCGTGAAGATACCTGTCACTTGATTCGGGGCATCAACACCAGGGTCCAATCGACCTGTACCCGGCGCCCAACCAAGGACGAAGAAGAAGACGTAGAAGGCGACGAGAGCGGTCCAGAAGGTCGGCATTGAAACGCCAGTGAGACTGAAGACGCGGATGATCTGATCTGGAAGGCGATCACGCGTTACGGCGGAGATGGTGCCAAGTATCAATCCCAATACGAGTGCGATCACTACGGCGACGAGTGCGATCTCTACCGTTGCCGGGAAATATTCACGGAGGTCTTCGACGACAGGTCTCTTGGAGGAGAGAGAGATTCCTAGGTTTCCTTGAGTCAAGTTCTGGACATATTTGATGTATTGGACAGGGACAGGTTGGTCGAGACCGAATTCCTGCTCAAAGGCGGCGACGATAGTCGGATCGCTGTAGGCGCTCTGTCCGAGGTTTGCAGCGACTGGGTCGCCCGGCACCAGCTGAGTGATGGTGAATGAGATGAAGGTCATTCCGAAGATCAAGAGAATGCTGGTGAAGACCCGCTTGATGATGAAAGGAAGAAAGCCGGTACCCCGAAGGACCCTCTTGAAAAAGGTCACTTGCTTAGGCACCGGCTTCCCCCTTGTCATAACTAGTCAGACGTCAATCGTCTGAGGATCCAGCCTTAGTTGGCTGGCTTTACCTCGTGGAGATTGACGGTCCAAATGACGTGAGGCGCAGCCCCAACGACATTCTTGTTGTGGACCAGGATCGATGCTGGCTGGAGGAGAGGAATAATCGGCGCGCGCTTATTCATCTCTTTCTGCCAATCGCTGAAGATCTTGGCACGCTTCTTGGCATCGGTCTCGACCGCTGCCTTTGCACGTAGATCCTCGATCACCTTGTCTGCACCGGTCTTCCAACCCATGCGGAGACCGACCTTGGTCCCTGGGCTGAAGCTCTCGGTGTAGTTGGTGGAATCCGGCCAATCAGGGTTCCACAACCAGACGCCCATCTCTTCCTTGTTATCACGGTAGAGAGGGAGCGAGACTGCCAATGGAGCACCTTCGAGTCTGGTCTTGAAACCAAGAGCGCGGAGGTCCTCATCGATGAGAGCAGCGACAGAAGCGAAGAAGATACCGTTGACGGCACCTCCATCACCCCAGAAGCCGATCTTCACTGGTGTGTCCTTGATGCCGCAAGCATCGAATGCTGCCTTGGCACGTGTGGTGTCCTGACGGATTCGATCCTTCTGTCCGAGTGAGCCCGAGAACATCGTCGGGATCATGCCGGCTGCCTGGATCGCACCATCGCCTGCGTAGCGGACGATCTTGTTGTAGTTGACTCCGTAGCGCACTGCCTCGACGCACTTCGCGTTGGAAGTGAACTTGGTAGCAGCAGAGAAGTCAGGATTCTGGCTGAGATAGATGAAGAAGACTGCACGGCCATTGCCCTTGACGATATTGACCCTGTTTCCAAGGTTGATCGCCTGGTCTGGTGAGAGATCAACGGCGATCGAGGAAGAACCCTTGATCGCATTGAGTCGCTGGACGTTGACTGGGACGTTACGGACGACGATGCGATCGTAGGCCGCAGGGGTTCCCCAATACTTCTTGTTCTTCTCGAGTACGACCTCAGTGGTCAAGTTGAATGACTTGAGCACGTATGGACCGCTACCTACAGATTCGCTCTTGAGGAACTCAAGTGCCTTATCTGCGGTGTTGGCATCGGCTGCATCAGATGCGCCATTTGCCTTCGCGACCTTGCTATTGAGGATACCCAAAGAAGGTGAGGTGAGGATCGCCAATACCTGCGGTGTTGGCGTTGCAGTTGTCAACACGACGGTCCTCGCGTTAGGGGCAGAAACATTGATTCCATTCATCAACGATGATGGATTGCCCTTCACGTTCTTGAGACGATTGAGTGAGAAGACGACGTCCGCTGAAGTAACCCTGCTACCGTCAGAGAAACGTGCCTTTGGATCGAGAGTGAATGTGAACTCTGTTGCGTTTGCGTTCACCTTCCACTTGGAAGCTAGACCTGGGACCGGAGTCGAAGCGTCGCCACCCTTGTAAGTAATGAGCGTCTCGTAGAGAGCTCGGTTGATCATGTTTCCAGTGCCTTCAAACGAACGAGCTGGATCGGTTGAAGTCAACTGAAAGACAGTCTCAACTGTAAGAGTCTTGGCCGCAGCGCTTACTGGACCAGAGACAGCAACAGTCGAGACGAGCGCGATTGAGAATGCAATTCCCAACACTCGCTTGAAGGTTACCTTCATGTGCTGTTTGTCCTTTCAGATGTTCGGGTCATGCGATGCGATCACCCGAATCGATCACACTGCATGTCGAGTGGCGAGAGTCTGCCCACTTGTGATGAATAAATCAATGATCAGGAGTGTTCGTTATCCGGACCTAGTCACGCCTTATTCAGATAACGAAAACTATATAAGTCAGTAACTGGTCAGTAATCGAATCATTTAGTTGGCTATGAGGTCAGTGGTGAACTCGTTGATCTTCCTACCACCGCTCTCTTCAACGACGATTACGTCCTCTACGCGCACACCGACGCGACCGGGCCAGAAGACCGATGGTTCGATGGTGAAGGTCATGCCGACTTCGAGTGGGGTGTGATCCTCCTCGGAGATGTATGGGAACTCGTGGACATCAAGACCGATGCAATGACCTGTTCGGTGTCGGAACCAATCGCCATAACCACCTTCGACGATGACATCACGAGTCGCTTTGTGCACCTCCGATGCCAGGACTCCTGGCCTTACGGCTGCGATACCTGCGGCCTGCGCATCCATGACAAGTTTGTAGACCTTCTCATACTCGGGTGTGGGATCTCCGACGTAGATGGTGCGACCGAAATCAGAGCAGTAGCCATCGATCACAGAACCGAAATCGAAAGAGACTCCCATCCCATCGACGAGTGGGTTACTCGTACGTCGATCCGACGCATCGCGCGTGTTCTTTGGTCCCATTGACCAGACTGCCGTATCGAATGATTCGGTCTTCGATCCGAGATTGTTCATCTGGAAGTTGATCTCACTCTTGAGGTCGAGCTCTGCGGTACCTGAGAGGACTCGTCCTTTGACGTTATCGAGAACGCCGTCGACGAGGTGACAGGCCTTGGTCATGAGAGCGATCTCTTGAGGTGTCTTGATCCGTCGAAGTTTGTTGACGACCTCCTCAGCGTTGACGATCTCGGCGTCAGGGAAGACCTTGATGAGATTCATCATCGTCTCGCTCCAGGTGCGAGCCGAGACTGCTATCCGCTTGACATGACCGTAACTCTGAGCGACCTTGGAGAACTTCGCATAGGCATCATCGAGTTCGGCCACTGTGGTGGTATTCGTATCGACACCATTTGGTGAATCGAACTCGACGATCATGCGTGGCAGGACGAAGTGAGGATCGAACTTGGGATGTAGGAACGCACCAGCGACCCAGTGATGGGTGTAGGCGACGTTTCCAAAGGTGACGACACGACGCTCGGTACCTGTGAGGTAATCAAGGTCCGCTGAGTGCTTCGGAAGGAAGATGAGGTCGATCCCTCGCTCCTCCATCAAGGCATAGAGTCTCTGACGGCGCTCCTTGTAGTCGAACATCTCTCCCTCTTTCCTAGTCCTGGTTTTTGATCGGTACTTCTTTACTCTTCTTTTTGCTCTTATTCGAATGCTTATCTCAGTACTGGAACTTCTCCAGCGTGAACAAGGAGCAATCAGTGCGCAAGCGGAAGTTCATCTTCATGGTTATGCACCAGCTGCCAACCCTGGTCGAACTTCTTCCAGACTCCGGTGTTTCTGATCTCACGTGAAGGCGCATCCGCATAGACCACGGTCAGATAGTGACGGGCGACCGCCATGTCACCGTAGATGGTGATCTCTGGTTCAGTTGCGTCGATTCGCTCGACCTTCGGGCCACTGCCATCTTGTGGTCGGCGTGCTCGGACTTCGTTGAGCCCTTTGAGTCCGAAGGCGAGATTGCGCTCGTGTGAGTCCCAGACCGTGCAATCCTCGTGGATGAACTGGTCGATCTTCGGTCGATTCTTCTCGATGAAGCCCTCATACATCGTAAGGACACCATTCCAGATATAGCGTTGATCGTCGTTCATTACTTGCTCCCCTTCGAGGTTGAACCTGCACGCGACCTACGTTCGTCGATCGCGACCAAGTCGCTGGCGTCGCCGAGATACTCCAGTCGCTGCAACGAGATCGGCACATTCCCGTTGAGCCATAGGTAATCGTGGAAACCTTGGATGGCAAATCCATCTCGGAACTTCTCGATCGCATCAGAGTAGAACTTGATGATCTGAGTCTTTCCGATCTGATAGGTCAAGGCTTGACCTGGGCTCGAGGCGAAGAAGACTGCCTCGTCATAGGCGGTGCCATGATCCATCGGCACCTTCTTCTCGAGGTAGGCAGTCGCCGTCGGGATATCGATCTCGCCGATCGCTAGGTTGACATCGACGATCACGCGCATCGCGCGGAGCTTCATGAAGTTGTACATCAAAGTCTGCGAGTGCGGAGCATCGTCGAAGAGACCCGCAGCCAGCATCAACTCCTCGTTGTAGAAGGCGATTCCCTCATTGCTACCTGAGTCGTAGTAGTGACGGCGAAGCGGGCGAGGGTGGCGCCACGAGATCGCTAGCTGTTGATAGTGCGCTCCTTCATGGACGATTCCAGCTCGCGTATCGCGCGCATTGGCGATGTAGAAGTAAGGAAGGTCAGCGTGAGGTTCAGGCACGTAGGAGTAACCATCCTCGTCGACACGTGATGGTCCGGTGAGGTCATCTGTGACACCAAGCCAACGAATAGGAACGAGATAAGGCGGAATCGGTGCATTGAGATAGTGCTTCAAAGTCTCTGGCTGCGAGAGGATCCCCTCGCGAACATAGAAGTCACGAACGCTCGCCTCGGCACGCTTCTCGTTGGCAACCTGCTCTTCCGAACTCTTTGGAAGTGGTGTGACTGGTTTCTCGCGATGCTTGTTCCGTGAGAGGGACTCGAGCGTCACCGCTCTCTCCCACTCGATGAATCCGACCGCTCGCATCTCCTCCGGTGAGTATGGAACTAAGGCGATGTTGTCGAAGAACCATTGATACATCTCACGCCCGATCGCCTTGATCGGTGCCATGGAATCCTTCGTTTGGACCAACCACTCGCGATAATCAAGGAAGGCGGAGATAGCTCTTTCGCTTCGGGCGGTGAGCTCCTCTCCCAGTGAAGAGGAAGCCTTCGGCAAGAGGTGTGTGATCACTTCGCGAATCTGGCTATCGATCTTCTCCAGGAGTTCGATCGCCACCTCGGCATATGCCTTGATCGCATGACCTTCAAGATTCTCGCGGCCCGCAGTGAGGATCCGTGGCGTCTCTTCAAGAATGAGTGAGACCTCGCGTAGCGCCTCCTCTGTCACTTCCAAAGGGAGGAGGTGATCGAAGAGCACGCCGATGCTCTGGTCGATATAGAAACGAGGCTGCTCCTGCCAAATACGCAGATGATCAAGCTCCCAGAGCGCGCGATGTATCGCACTTCCGATCAGTCGATACTCGACATAACTTTCGATCTCGACCTTCGGAGCGCTCGCGCTTCCGGCATCGATCTTCTCGAAGCGATCGAGGAAGGCGCGGACATCAGTACGGTAACGGGCGACGTCATCCTTGCTCCATTGTGGAGTCCAACCGCGTGGACGTTCGATGCGCGGGATGTCATCGTGTGATCGCGGCTGTTGCAACCGTCGCCAATCCCAGAAATCTTCACCGAGTTTGGCAATCTCACTCGCTACTGACATCGTCGCTCTCCACGCTCTCACTCTTCAACCGAGGATCTGGTTTGAACTTGGTTTGAACACCGCAACTCTATCCAGAGTTTGCATGCTGGGAATAGAGGCAAGAAATCCGAATAGCGAACATGAAGGTGGATCACCAATCAGGTTTTAGCTTCGGCCTTCCATTGAGATATTGGTTGGGCCAGGAGATCGTCAGTTGATCCGCAGGGATCAAGTCCTTCAATTCGAGCGCAGCGTTGAGTGCCCAATTTGGGTTTCGAAGTAACTCTCGTCCGAGCATCACCGCATCCGCCTCTCCTCGAGTGATGATCTCGTTGGCAGCCTTGGCATCGGTAAGCAAACCGACTGCGGCCGTCGGCACACCACTTACTTCGCGGATCTCTCTCGCAAAAGGCACCTGATAACCCGGAGCGATCGGATAGGTGACATCAGTCTTAATGCCACCTGAGGATGCGTCGATGAGGTCGACGCCGAGCGGTAGAAGTTCCGTTGCGAGTCTGGCGCTATCGCCCACTCGCCAACCTCCTTCGATCCAGTCATCTGCCGAAAGGCGAAGGAAGAGTGGGTGCGACGCGGGCCAGATCTCTCTGATCGCATTCGCCACCTCCTTTACGAATCGGGTGCGATTCTCATAGGAACCACCGTATTCATCACTTCTCTTGTTTGTGATCGGCGAGAGGAACGAGTGAATGAGATAACCATGTGCGCCATGAATCTCGACGACATCGAAGCCTGCGCTGAGGGCATGGGAAGCAGCGTTGCGATAGTCAGCGATGATCGACTTGATCTCATCGACAGTAAGGGCGTGAGGATTGGGCAGCTTTCCGAATGCGACTTCCGATGGAGCCATCGGCTGCCAGCCACCGGCCGAGGGTGGCACGTAGCCCTGACCCTGCCACGGCGATGTAGTCGAACCCTTCTGCCCAGCGTGCCAAAGTTGGATACCGATCTTCGATCCTTGTGAATGGACGAAGTCGACGATTCGACTCCAGGCCTTAGCCTGATCAGAGTTCCAGATGCCGGTATCCATCAAAGTGGATCGACCAGTCGGTGAGATTCCGCTCGCCTCTGTCATCAAGAAACCGACTCGTCGGATCGCGTACTGCGCGAGATGAGCGAAGTGCCAGTCATTCGGCATACCGTCGACCGCTGAGTACATGCACATGGGTGAGAGCCAGATTCGATTCGGAATGGTGAGCTCTCGAATCTTCATGGGTGAGAAAAGATGTGGCACGGATGAACTCTACTGTCTCAAACTCTAGGCAATGTCTACCATCGAACGTCAGAAACCAGAATGGATGTGACCAAGTACAGACTCGTGCAAAGTCTGGAATGACAAGTGCCTATGCGACTCTATAGCCTCGCGGGCACTTCTTCTCTTTCGCTGGCACCTTCTTCGTTACGCTTCCACGTACGCAGGTGATGGACTTCTTGCTCTTCTTTTTTGGGGCTTCAACTTTTGCCACTGGCTCCGGTGAAGTAGTTGACTCCGGTTTCGCGACAGGCTCAGTCTGCTGGCTCAGCTTCACTCGAAGAGTAGGAGAGGAAAAGGTGAATCCATATGCACCCAAACGAAGTAGTCCTCCTGATTCGGAGATGGTCGTCGCTGCAATTTGGTTGACTCCATCCTCAGAGACCACAGAGACTGAAGCCTTAATCGGCGCGTTACTGAAGCCATAGACGCAACGGGCGATATCTGATCGCATCACCAAGTCGTAAGTGCCCTTGAACTCTGATCCATCGCTCAAAAGGTGCGGCGCCAAGACCTTGTAATCCAAACTGCCCTCGGCTGCATTGAAGGTCGGAGGACCGGGAAGATAGGTCGTCGCATTCGTGCTCACGATTCCGACCAATTTGTCTTGTGGGGATCTGCAGCCGCCCGTAACGTCCCCATTGATCGTTCTCATCGTCCATGTGCTCACTTGAGACGCTGCGCGGTCCTGAACTACCTGAAGCCAGTGGGAGAGTTCGGTCATCCCTGCCACGCTATTCGATGGGCTCCGCAAGACACTGATCCAATCTTGCGGACCACAGGGCCCTCCCCTCGAGGCAGGGTTCTTGCAACCGTATCCCTGTCCCATGTTGAGATAGAAAGGATCCATCGACGAATAGAAATTCTTGAGCCCTTCAGGGGCCTCCGACTTCTTCACCCATCCATGGATTATCGGAACAGTCACCGACTTGCCACTTACTGAGAGCAACTGCTCCGATGCAGAATTGAAACTGATCTCAGCATCAACTTCCGTGATGCGCCCATGGAGCCAGCCGCCCACTTGGGTGCTCATTCGAAGCGAGAGTCCGATTTCAAGGTCCTTGGGCGCGACCACTGGAATGGCACATTCCGTGCCGTTCGTCTGCACTCCCGTGCAGTTCGTCGCGTTGGCGCCACTGTTGATCCCGAGCGCTGAGTACGCTGACGGGTCTAGTGCCTGCCGATACATCGGGAAGTTGCCACTAATCAGCGCCACTGGCCAAATTGCAATCTCAAGAGAGTTGGTCCGGAATGTTGCTTCACCAGGCATTCGAAGTCCGTCCACTACGGCAGAGACTAGGTACGAGTCTCCCTTCTCATGGGCTGCTTCGGGAATCCTTACCAAGAATGTGCTTCCAGAGCTCGGAAGATTGAACTCCCTTGAGCCTTGGAAGGACTCACTGCGAGATAGAGGGAAGTAACGATCGAAGAGGACGTTCAGTTTCTTGCCATTGACTTCTGCCACAACCTCTTCGATGCAATCTGTCTTGTAGTCCCTGCACATTCCAAGTGGAGCTTGATACTTTTGAAATTCACTTCGAGGACACTTCTCCGAAGGGAAACTCTCGCAGAAGGTTACGGAGAGGACTTTGCCAACACCTACCCTGTAGTTATCTGATGCGAAACTCATGAGGTTTGGATTAGCGAATTTGGCAAAGGACTCAGTGATTCCACCACCGAGGATTCCCCAGTGAGCTTCTTCGCTCGGCGCCGGCGAAGGAGAGAAATTCGCATGCGCTGGAACAAGACCCAGGAAAAGGATGAAGGCCGCCAGTGGCGATAGGAGCCGCTTCATCCTCCAATAATACGCAACACTCTACGGAGCTGACGTGAAGTGCGGTACAAGGTTCAAGCTCTCCGTGCTGGAGATCTCCAGCAAAACCGTTATCAATTCAGATAGGACCATGTGAGATGCTTTGCTCTCTTGAGTCCGAAGAGCACTTGAAGATGAATGGGAGATCGAGATGGCGGTCAACAATAAGGATCTACGGGAAGTCGGTGCCCATGTCGTTTCGGCTGCGGATGAATTGGCGCGAGTGCTTGCTCCGACGACAACGAAAGATTGGGAGCAACCCACTCCCGACCTCGCTTGGACGCAAGTTCAGACCGCAGTACACACGATGCGGGCCTGCTTGGAATATTCATTCCAAGTCGTAGGAAAGAAGTTGGACACATATCAACCTGTCCTCTTCGAGAGAAAGGAAGCTGCCACGCCGGCCGACTACCTCACGATGATCCCGACTGCGGCGCGCAACCTCTCTCGAGTCGTAGCGACCGCCTCCCCTGACGATCGTGCTTGGCATGCCTACGGTGAGTCGGATCCAATCGGATTCGCTGCGATGGGAGTCGTCGAAGTGAGCGTCCATACCTACGACCTTGCAAAAGGATTCGGTATCGATTTCACGCCATTAGCTGAACCATGTGAATTCGCGATCACGCGACTCTTCGCCGATACGGTTGAGACCAATGCTCAATTCAATGAGGAGAGTTGGGGAAAGCGCCTTCTTTGGTACGCCGGCCGAATCGAACTCGCAGGATTGGCTCGTCGTGAAGGTTGGAAGTGGAACGGTCGCGTTCGTTAGTTTGCGACGGCCTTTCGCCACAATCTGCCACCGAAGAGGAAGAAGATGATCGAGACCGCGAGGAGCGGAAGGATCATCGCGATGAAGTCCTTCGCGGAGGCGCCCTCAATCGAATAGCCAAGGATTGGCGGAAAGAGGAAGCCACCGCCCATCACGGCAAGCATCATTAGGGTCGTACCGCCGGGGAACTCTGGCGTCTTTCGGGCAACCCAACTCGAGGAGTTGGGGAATATGGGCCCAAGGAACAAACCGGCGGCGATGAGCGCAACGAGTGGAAAGGCGTGGCTTCCCCAAGAGATTGCCAGTGGTACCGCGGTCAGCGTCACTGCAAAGAGCGCGATCGATTCGGCTGAAGCTCTCGTCGAGAGCCAAACACCAAGGAATCTCCCCGCAGTGAAGAGAAGATAGAAGACCGAGCTAAAGAGAGTTCCTTGCTCGAGAGTCAATCCCGAGTTGACCGCAACAGTGGGGATCCAGGTACCGATCGAGTTCTCGACACCGGAGTAGAAGAAGACACCAAGGATCACGAGCAAGAGTGGGATCGGCTTATGGGTGCTCTTGCTCCCCTTCTCTCGTTTAGCAAATCTCCACGCGGCATCTGGATAGACCCAAGCCGTCAGCACTGCCGCCATGACGGATCCCATCACGATCCAAGGGATGCGATCTGATCCGAGGATTGCGATAGTCAACGGTCCGAGAAGAGCTCCGACTCCGGTCGCCGCACTGACGACATTCATTCGAAAGTGAGAAGCATTCGCAGCTCGCGTGACCAAGAAGAGGAAGGCGATACCGATCCCACCTTTCCCGAATCCACCTATTGCAGCAAAGACCGCAATCAGAAGTGGAGTTGGGCTCAAGAAGATCCCTGAGAAGCCGATCAAGCTGAGCAAGAGCCCGTAGCGGATGAACCAACGTAGGTCTCGCGACTTCCCGAAAGCCTGAACGAAAAGGGTTCCAAGCAATGTGTGAAAGAGATAGATGCCGAAGATCACGCCCATGGTGGAGATCGGTACACCGATCTCCTTGGCAAGCCAGGGCACGATCGCACCCCAGCAGGTACTGGTGAATCCCATCAATGTGAAGGAGATGGTGACCTTTGCGAAGCCGACTTTCGAGAGATCCTTCGGCGCGCTCACGCTCCCAACCCTAACAAGCAAGAGTCGAAGTCTGGGCTAAATGACGAAAGTTCCTACGAAATCCTTCTCGGCCTTTGCTGCGACATCGTTCGTCACGATGCTATTCGCACCGATCTTCGCGCCATCACCAACAGTGACCGCGCCCAGGACTCGAGCCCCTGATCCGATGATGACGCGATTTCCAATCGTCGGATGGCGCTTACCGCGATCTTGCGAGCGCGCCCCAAGCGTCACATCGTGATAGATCATCACATCATCACCGATGATCGCCGTCTCGCCGATCACCACTCCCATGCCATGGTCGATGAAGAATCGTCTGCCAATTCGTGCACCTGGATGGATCTCGATTCCCGTCTGCCTTCGAATGTAGTTGGCATACATCCGCGCAAAGAGCCGAAGTCGATGATTCCACATCCAATGCGAGACTCGATGCGCCCAGAGTGCATGCAATCCCGGATAGGTGAGGAAGACTTCCAGGCGATTTCGAGCAGCTGGATCCCTCTCGAGGGCGTTATCGATCTCCTCGAGGAGGCGAGAGAGCATGGGAATCTTCTTCATCTCTTACTTCTTCACTGATCCATCAAATCCTTGTAGAGGATGGTGGAGAGATATCGCTCACCGAAGGATGGAATGATCACGACGATGGTCTTACCTGCCATCTCAGCCCGCTTCGCTACCTGTAGTGCAGCCCAGAGCGCTGCACCCGCCGAGATACCTGCGAGAATGCCCTCTTCTGCCGCAGCTCGGCGAGCAAATGCGACTGCATCATCGGCCTCAACATCGATAACTTCGTCGTAGATCTTGGTATCGAGAATCGGCGGGACGAAGTTGGGTCCGATTCCTTGGATGGGGTGGCCGCTGGGCTTGCCGCCATTGAGGATCGGTGATGCTGCTGGTTCGACGGCGAAGATCTTGATCGAAGGCTTTCGCTCCTTCAGTACCTGTCCGATGCCTGTGATGGTTCCGCCAGTTCCGATACCAGCGACGATCGCATCGACTGTGCCGTCGGTATCGCGCCAGATCTCCTCTGCGGTGGTCTTGCGGTGGATCTCGGGGTTGGCCTCGTTCTCAAATTGACGCACGAGGACTGCTCCCTCGCGTCCCAACTCTTCGGCCTTCGCGATTGCACCCTTCATACCTTCAGCCGCGGGAGTGAGGACGAGTTCGGCACCGAATGCACGAAGAAGCGCTCGACGCTCCTTCGACATCGAATCGGGCATCGTAAGGATCGTCTTGTAGCCACGAGCGGCTCCGACCATCGCGAGTGCGATTCCAGTGTTGCCTGATGTCGCCTCGACGATCGTGCCACCAGGCTTCAATTGCCCACTCTTTTCGGCGGCATCGACCATCGCAATACCAATGCGGTCCTTGACTGTGCTGGTGGGGTTATAGAACTCCAACTTCGCAAGGACAGTTGCTCCTGCACCATCGGTCATCCGGTTGAGTCGGACCAGCGGGGTGTTTCCAAAGATCTCAGTGATGTCGTTGTAAACCTTCATAGCTAACTCTCTCTTCTCGTTCAATTCCTCTTAGGTGGATCTCTCTTTTGAAAACAGCAGATCTTCATTGCAGCAATTCATATGACCCACACGCCACGCGATCTCAATCGATCAAGACTCAGTCAAGTCCTCATCAAGGGATGGGCGAGCGCTAGGTCTACAGGACTAGCAACAAGCGGCTGTGCCGACGCGACCGAAGTCGATGATGCGACGTCGCGTGAAATACCAAGTCGGCAGAGCGAACATGCGCATATTCTCGCGGGAGAAGTTCCTTTTTGCCACTCGCGAATCGTTCGCAACTGGATAGGGCTCCTAGAGCTGCTCTCTCCAGGAAGAGGTCAGCGGCAATCTTCGATCCTTACCGAATGCGAGATTCGAGACCTTCGTGCCCGGTGGATACTGTCGTCGCTTGTACTCGGCCCGATCGACGAGGGTGATGACACGGACCGCCAACTCCTTGGCAAACCCGGCCGCAGTGATCGCATCGATCGATCCATTGGCCTCGATGTAGATGCCGAGTATCTGATCGAGGATCGGATAGGGCGGCAATGAATCGCTATCGCGCTGATCGGGCCGTAACTCTGCACTCGGTTCCTTGGTGATCGAGTTGGAAGGTATCGGTGGGACGGCCCCTTCGACCTCGGCGTAGCGATTACGCCACTTAGCCAGTCGCCAAACATCACCCTTGAAGATGTCCTTGATCGGCGCGAACCCACCAACTGCATCGCCGTAGAGGGTGGAGTATCCGACCGCCAACTCCGATTTGTTCCCAGTCGCAAGTACGAGGTGACCATTTTGATTTGAGAATCCCATCAAGGTCGTGCCCCGAACCCTTGCCTGGACATTCTCTTCTGCGAGTCCTGTCATTTCCACCGCTGCGAGGAAGGCATCGACCATCGGTTGGATCGCAACCACGTTGAAGTGAATGCCTAAATTGATCGCCAATTGCTTCGCATCCTCGAGCGAATGTTCCGAGGAATACTTACTTGGCATCGCTACCCCATAGACATGTTCTGCGCCTAAGGCATCGACAGCAAGCGCTGCAACGAGCGCTGAATCGATCCCGCCTGAGAGACCGAGGATCACCGATTGGAAACCGTTCTTGGCAACATAATCTCGAAGGCCCATCACCAGCGCTGACCAGACCTCTGCCTCGTCCTCAAGGCGCGATGCGATCCCAGGTATCAACTTCTCATAGGGCGGAAGAGGTCCATCGGTAAGGACTAGGTCAGGAAGTGCCGAATTCGCCTTCACATCCAGGTCGACGACCATCAAGCCATCTTCGAATTGTGGTGCCCTTGCGACAAGGCGCCCCGCTGCATCGACGACGATTGAGTCACCGTCGAAGACCAAATCGTCTTGACCGCCCGTCATGTTGACGTAGCAAAGTGGTGCTCCCATCTGCATCGCCCGCCGAGAGACAAGCGCCAATCTCTGATCATCCTTATCTCGCTCGTACGGCGAACCGTTGATCACGGCAAGGACTCCAGGGCTTCTGGTGGCGAGTTCTGCCATCGCTTCACCCTCTTGCCAGATGTCTTCGCAGATCGCGATCGCGACATCGACTCCACAATGTCGGAAGATCAGACTCGTCCCGCCTGGAGTGAAATTGCGGTACTCATCGAAGACGCCGTAGTTCGGAAGGTGACGCTTCGTGTAACGAGCCTTGACCTCACCACGATGGATGATGGCGGCGCGATTGAGCGCCGAACTCTTGCCGGCCTCTTGCGAGCCGTGGTCGAGATAACCAAGGACGATCGCCATCTCGCCGAAGCCGGCATCCTGAAGTGTTAGTGCGAGAGTCTCGACAGTGCGAGCGGAACTCTCTTGGAGCGTGAGGCGGTGAGCGAGGTCTTCAATCGGATACCCCGTGATCACCATTTCCGGGAAGAGGACGAGGTGGGCCCCCATCGATTGAGCCTTCGCTGCGTACTCCATGACCAGAGCGCTATTGAATGGGATGTCACCAAGACGAGGGTTGATCTGTGCGAGCGCTACTCGTAGTTGCGTGATCGCAGCCGTACCTGATTGGCTCGTCATGGCTACGAGAGTACTATCTTCACGCCGACCAACACCCGGGGACCATCACTGGCCTCGAGGGAAAAGGAAGTCATGAGCAACTACCCTGCCAATCGACGGGTCACGATCAACGACCTCGCTCGCTTCAAAGCCGAAAAGATGCGCTTCTCCGCTTTGACCGCCTATGACGCTCTTACTGCCGCCATCTTCGATGAGGCGGAGATTCCCGTGCTCCTCGTCGGCGACTCAGCGGGAAACAATTTCCTAGGTGCGGTCGACACCATCCCCGTGACGATGGACGAGATGATCCCCCTTGCACGTGCCGTGGTTCGTGGCTCAAAGCGATCGATGGTGATTGCTGACATGCCCTTTGGTTCTTATGAGAGATCCGATGATCAAGCTCTCGAGAATGCCATTCGCTTTCTCAAAGAAGCAGGGGTACACGGCATCAAGTTAGAAGGTGGTGTACGAGTGCGTTCGCAAGTGCAGGCCCTGACCAAGGCTGGGATCGCAGTGATGGGGCACATCGGACTGACCCCGCAATCGGTCAACGCCCTCGGCGGATATCGAGTCCAAGGTCGCGGCGAGAGTGGCAAAGAGGTGATCGCCGATGCCCTTGCCCTCCAAGAGGCCGGCGTCTTCGCAGTCGTCCTCGAGATGGTTCCAGCGGAGTTGGCCGCAGAGATCACGGCGACCCTTGATATTCCAACGATAGGCATCGGGGCCGGTGCCGGATGCGACGGGCAGATCTTGGTTTGGACCGATCTTTTGGGTCTTACCGCCAAACCCCCTCGTTTTGCCCCGAAATACCTCGATCTTCGCGCCCTGATGAGCGAGGCGGTTGTGAAGTGGCGAAGCGATGTGTCATCGGGCCGTTTTCCTAGCGAAGAACACTCGTTTCATTGATCTCGACCCACCCCTAGACCTCAGCCACTTTGTGTAGGTGCGAGCGACCGGTGATGGGACGTCGTCGGACGAGTGCAATTTCAACGTCGAAATTCTGGATTTCGGGGTCAAAATCGGGTCGAAAATCGAAATTTTTTCAAATTTTTTTTAGGCTGTTTTTAAGGCCTTTCACGCGCAAAAGTCGACTTTCCAAAAGGCCGAAAAAACCTTGATAAATAAGGGTTTTCGACGTTTTCTGTAGTGAGAACATAAGTTGGGACGAAATCGTGGATGCGACACGCCCGCCAGTGAATCTTGCAATGTGCTAGAAAAATTCCGCGCGAACTGACACGCTTTGCCGTGAACAGGTCCGGTGACGGATCGGACCATTCTGATAGGAGAACCACGTGGCTGCAAAGCGTCGTAAGAAGGCTGCTGCTAAGACTGCAGCGCCAAAGCGCCGTCGCAAGAAGGCTGCCGTCAAGGCTGCTGCTCCAAAGCGTCGTCGTAAGAAGGCTGCTGCTAAGACTGCAGCGCCAAAGCGTCGTCGTAAGAAGGCTGCTGCTAAGGCTGCAGCTCCAAAGAAGCGCCGCAAGAAGGCTGCTGCTAAGAAGGCAGCTCCAAAGCGCCGCAAGAAGGCTGCTAAGAAGAAGTAAGCCTGCGCTTTATCGG
>CAYORK010000024.1:0-18453 GCA_964406345.1 uncultured Actinomycetes bacterium
AAATGGTGGCTTGAGGATGAAGCGGACGACTTCTTCCGTCTTCTCATTTCGAGCCAGCTCATGGGTGCGAAACTCTGCGAGCATCGACTCCAATTCCGCAAGATCCTGTGGTGCATCATGGAGCCCGAGCGGAATGGCACTGAGTGCCCACTCCTTCACATATGCATCAGCGAGCGCTCTACCTTCGAGTTGGGATTGGTCATCACTCCTTGGCCTCACGCCGTCTCCCACCATCAAGTAGGTCTTGAGAAAAGAGTCGGTGAATGCGCAGTGAACCCAGAGCAGGTATCGCTGATCCTTCGCTCGATAGTCGGCGCGAGAACCATCTTTCGTTACGAACTCTCCGGTGACCTTCTCGTGCATCGCGTTTACTCGCTTTGCTTCCTTTTCGATCGATGAACGCGAAGCGAAAGTGGTGATCGTTAGCCACTTGGTGGTGCCAGCGAGTCGCCCTAGAGGATCAGACTCATACCGAGAGTGGGAGGCGACGCCATTGAGTGGCGCAGGGTGTGTGGCCTGAAGGAGTAGCGCTCTGATTCCGCCGATGATGGTGACGACACTTCCATGTATCTTCCAAACAGCAGACTCGGGACCAAAGAGGCCCTCATCATCACCAACTTCAATCAGCTTGACCCAATCGGGGCGTCCATCCTTTGAGCCAGAGACCACTTCGCGAAATCGATTCGCGAGCGGCTTTACGAAGGGAAGATGACTCAGATCGCGCACGGAGCAGAGGGTAAGGCGTGAGAGATCGATCTGCGCGGCAAGAGACCGGCAGATCGCTACTTCTGTAAGCCTTCGTCTTCTTTCTTCTTCTCTCCTGTGACACGACCAGCGTGCGCCCTAGCACTAGGGTCACGCCTCGTCTTGATGATGCTCGCAACAACGGCAATCGTGAGGATGGCTGCGATGACGATGAGGCTGGTCGAGGTCGGAATCTTCGGAATCGGATCGTAGATCTCATGGAAGTAGAGCATCACCAACTTCGCGCCGATGAAGACCAGGATGAAGGCGAGGCCCAAGGAGAGGTAGACCAACTTGTCGAGCAATCCCTTGAGCAAGAAGTAGAGCGCACGAAGCCCGAGGAGGGCGAAAGCGTTGGCAGAGAAGACCAAGAACGGTTCCTGTGTCACACCGAACGTGGCCGGGATGGAATCGAGTGCGAAGAGCAAGTCTGTTGCACCGATCGCGATCATCACCAGGAACATCGGAGTGGCAAGGCGCTTTCCGTCAATCCTGACGAAGAGTTTGGTGCCGTGATACTCATCTGTCATCGGAGTCCACTTACGAACGCGACGGACGATGAAGTTCTCGTTTGGATCCGGATCCTCGTTCCAGTGACGCATCAACCCGAATCCAGTCCAGATCAAGATCGCACCGAAGATCACGAATGTGAAGGCGAATGCAGCGAGCGCGGCCGCACCTATAGCGATGAAGATGGCACGGAGGATCAAAGCAAGGATGACGCCGATGAGAAGAACACGCTGCTGATAGATGGCAGGCACGGCGAATTGGGCGAGGATGATCGCGAAGACGAAGACATTGTCGACGGAGAGTGACTTCTCCACCAGGTAGCCCGCGAAGTACTCAGTGCCCCAAGGACCGCCGTAGTACCACTGCACCCAGACGCCGAAGGCGATCGCGATGCCGATGTAGACGACCGACCAGAGCGCAGCTTCCTTGAACTTCACCTCATGAGGATGGGCGCTCACCGTCACAAGGTCGAGGACGATCAGCGCGATGATCGCAGCGACGACCACTGCCCAAACAGTGAGAGAGACATTCATGGAGGGGTCAGCGGAGAGGGCGATCGGCAGTGACAAGGAGACTGAGAGCATGGCCAAAGCCTAGGGGTGGGGAATGCTTTCTTCTTCTCGGCTTCCATCGGACACGAGGCCTGTTGGCGCAACCCCTAACATTCGAACCATGTCGCCACGATCAAATGTCTACTCACGTCGAGGTGGAGTCGCTTCGAGACAACCCCTTGCGACCAGTGCCGGTCTCTCCGTATTAAGTGACGGAGGTAACGCAGTCGATGCGGCAATCGCAACGAGTGCGGTGCTGACCGTCGTCGAACCCGGTGATTCGCAGTTGGGCGGCGATCTCTTCGCCATCTATCACTCCGGCAAGGATCGCAAGACCGTTGCCATCAACGGCAGTGGTGAGGCACCGCATGGCGCGACTCTCAGCGAATTCCAAGAAGGCATTCCACTCCATGGCTACAAGGCAGCGACAGTCCCCGGTCTTGTCTCTGGTTGGTTCGCAGTACATGATCAGTGGGGGCGACTCCCCATGGAGAAGATTCTTGCTCCCGCAATCCGCTATGCGCGAGATGGATTCCCCGCCTCACCAGGATTGATCAAGAGGATTGCCCACCACCTGAAGAACTATCCAGATTCAAAGGTCTTCCAACAATTAGGAATGCCAACCAATCTTCGAGTCGGAGAGATCATCACTCTTCCTGACCTTGCCTGGTCGCTCTCTGAGATCGCGAAGCAGGGACGCAAGGCCTTCTATTCAACTTCAATTGCCGAGCGCATAGTCGCTGCAACCTCTGGTTGGTTCTCGCTAGCGGACCTCGCTGCACATCACACTCGCATCGAAGAACCTCTCCGCGCGAGGTATCGCGATCAAATCATCCATGCGCAGCCTCCACCAAGTCAGGGGATGATCCTTCTCTCCGAGATGCTCCTCGCTGATCGAGTCGACCTGAAGTCGATGAGCGAAGTGGATCGCATTCACTTCCTCGTCGAAGCGAAGAAGATCGGTTTTGCAGACCGCTATGGGGCACTTGGTGATCTTCCAGAGACAAAGGATCGCGTCGCCAAGGTTTTGAGCGAAGCACACGTCTCTCGCCGCTTTGCTGAGATCGACCTTTCCAGGGCTCGCACTGCGCCTCTTGAGGGCAATGGGGGCAACGAGGGCAGTGACACCACCTATCTCCTCGCGGCCGATGATGAAGGCAATGCGATCTCATGGATCCAGAGCGTCTTCCATGGCTTCGGTGCCTCCTTTGCGGTCGAAGGAACCGGAATCCTCCTCAACAATCGATTGACCGGATTCTCACTCGATCAGAACTCGCCCAATCTCATCGCGCCCGGCAGACGTCCCGCGCACACGCTCAATGCATTCATCGTCACACATGTGGACGGATCACTTCATCTTGTCAGCGGAACGCCTGGGGCGAACATCCAAGTCCAGACGAATGCGCAGGTCATCAGCAACGTGATCGATCTCGGCATGAACGCGCAGGACGCAGTCGATGCGCCACGATGGCAACATTTGATTGCGCCAGGAGAATCTGCAGGTATCGAGGGATACGCCGGCACCTTGCAACTTGAATCACGCTTCGATCATGGAACGATCGAGGGTCTTCAATCGAAAGGCCATGAGGTGGCTGCCATCACACCGTATGGACATGGCTCTGCGGTGCAGTTGCTGCGCGTATTGGAGAATGGGACATATGAGTTCGGATCTGACCCTCGATGCGAAGGTCTGGCTATCGGGCTCTGACCTCCTTCGCTAGAGTGCGTGCATGACTCATGAAGTGATCTCCGCATACCAAGATTCTGGAAACCGTTTCGTAGCGATCGCACGTGCAAGCAACGACGCCGCAATGGCTAAGGTCCCCGCCGTCAATGAATGGAATGGCGCATTCATCGTCCACCACATGGCTGACTTCGAGATCCACTTCGCTCATCGCATGTTGCGGCTGCTCACTGAGGAGAATCCTGAGATCGCTGGCTACAGCGAGGATCCCTATCCAGTGAACCTCAACTACGCCGCTCGCGATTGGAGGACTTCAGTCGAATTGATCGAAGCCACTCGCAAGACGCTCACTGATGTTCTTTCGCGCGTCGATGAAGCCGCGCTCTCCCGACCTGGGGTGCACTCGGAGCGAGGGGCCATCAAGCTCCAAGACATCGTCAAGAGCGCGGCCAATCACATCAATGCACACGCAGACCAACTTGAGGCAGCGCTCAACTCCTAACGAGCGCTCTCACTATGTTCTCTTGGCTCGCCTCCCCCGCGATCCCGCTCGCTTCCATCTCGGAGTGGACGGAAGGGATCCTGATCGAGACCACGCCGCTGCTCATCTATGTGACGCTCTTCCTCTTCGTCTTCATCGAGACTGGGATCCTGATCGCCTTCTTCCTTCCAGGTGACTCTGTCCTCTTCGCAGCCGGATTCATCGCGGCAATTCGCGAAGACACATCGATCACGATCCTGGTGACCGTGATCTTCTTGGCTGCCTTCTTAGGGGATCAATTGGGATTCGTGCTCGGCCGCCACTTCGGCAGGCCTTACCTCGACAAGTATCAGGCGCCGAAGTTACGAAAGATGATCGCCCGTGCTGAGCGCTTCTACGAGAAGTACGGTTATTCGGCGATCATCCTGGCGCGCTTCTACCCATGGATCAGAACGATCGTGCCACCCCTAGCTGGAATCAGTCGGATGAACTACTACAAGTTCCTTTCCGCCAACATCATCGGAGCGTTCCTCTGGGGAGTCGGCATCACGATGCTTGGCTATTACGCAGCCTCGATTCCGATCCTTGAAGAGTCAAGCCATTGGATCGCTGCCTTCTTCATCCTTTTGACCATCGCATTCTCAGTACGCAACTACATCAAAGCCAAGCGCGAACTCTGATCAACGCTTGACGCCAACCAGAGCGTTGCGAATCAAGCGTCAGAGATTGCTCGGCACATGCTGGGCTGATTAGAGTGCCGGCGCAGCGAGGGATGATGAGAGCAATTCCCTCACCATCGGAACTACCTTCGTGGCATAGAGCTCGATTGAGCGCATCAACTTCTCATGTGGCATCGGACCGGTTGCGTACTTGAGATCGAATCTCTGTGCTCCAACTGCCCGCATCGCGTAGGCGATCTTTCGCGCCACCGTTTCCGGCGAACCTACATAGAGGGAACCCTGCCTGACTTCGGCGATGAAGTGACCCTTATCGATCACTCCCCAACCTCGTTCTCTGCCGATACGCCCAAACGAAGTCTGATAGTGCGGCCACTGCTCTTCGATCGCCTGCTCGTCGCTCTCTGCGATGTGACCGGGTGAGTGGATCGAGATCGGCAGTTCCGACTTTCCATACTTGGCAAGCGATTCCTTGTAGAGAGCGGCATAGGGTGCGAAACGTGCTGGATCCCCGCCAATGATCGCGAGCGCCATCGGGATCCCAAGTCGCGCCGCACGAACCACTGACTCTGGCGATCCACCGACGCCGACACGAAGCGGGATGTGACCACGTTCTGTCTTTGGATAGATCTCTTGATTCTGTAGTGGAGCGCGAAGTTCACCAGACCAGGTGATTGTCTTCTCCTCCAACAACTCCACCAGGAGTTCTAACTTCTCTTCGAAGAGTCGGCCGTAGTTATGAAGTTCATAACCGAAGAGTGGGAAGGATTCCGTGAATGATCCGCGACCTGCAGTGATCTCCGCACGCCCGCGAGAGAGACCATCGACGGTAGCGAAGCCTTGATAGACGCGAACTGGATCAGCGCTAGAGAGAACCGTCACTCCCGAACCCAAGATGATCCGTGAGGTACGCGTTGCGATTCCGGCAAGGACCGTCTCTGGTGAGGAGATCGCGAAGTCATCTCGGTGATGTTCACCGACATTGAAGTGATCGAGACCAAGTTGATCAGCAAGGACTGCCTCTTCGACAACATGGCGAAGGACTGCGCCAGCACTCTCAGGAATTCCGTGGGCATCCACGGTCATATCGCCGAAGGTATCTAGACCGAAACGGTGGTTCTCGTACATCCGCCTGCCTCCATCGAAGTGACCCACGGATGGGTCAGATGCGGGGAAGAATACCTGATAGTTGAATCTTCAACTACTTTTGGGGTTCCTGCTTAGCCTGTTCCTCGGCGACCTTCTTTCGGACATCGTCCATGTCGAGTGCGCCCACTTGTGTGATGAGCTCGTCGAGAGCACTCCCCGCCAGCGCGCCAGGTTGGCGAAAGAGCAGAATCCCGTCGCGAAAGATCATCAAGGTCGGGATCGAGGAGATCCCTGCCGCTTGCGACAGCGCCCCTTCAGCATCGGTATCGACCTTGGCGAAGGTGAGATCCGGGTACTTCTCACTCGCAGCCTCGAAGACCGGTGCGAACTGCCGGCAAGGACCACACCATGCCGCCCAAAAGTCGACCAGTACCGTTCCCTCTTTGGAGATCAGAGTCTCGAACTCTTCTCCAGTCACATCGATCGTAGCCATGCTGAGGAACTTATACCCTAGGGGGTATAAATGCAATCGCAGGTAGTTCGAGATTGAGATGCGTGGAAGAGATAGGGAGCGAGAGATGACCGAAGAGAACATCCATACCCACGGCCGAGAGGTGCTCGATCAACTTGCGCCTGAAGGGCGAGCGCTTCGAGAGTTGATCCCGGATGTCTACAAGGCCTTTGCTGATCTCTCAAAGGCAGCGCATGCACCTGGAGTCCTCTCTCCCGTAGAGAAGGAATTGATCGCACTTGGCATCGCAGTCGCTCGAGAGTGTGATGGTTGTATCGCATCCCATGCGCGATCACTTGTGATGAAGGGTGCAACTGAGACGCAAGTGGCGGAGGCGCTCGGAGTCTGCATCCAGATGCTCGGTGGTCCGGGAACTGTCTATGGTCCGCGAGCGCTCGCGGCCTTCCGCTCCTTCATGGCTCCCAAGGAGTAAGTAGGCTCAAACACTCCAGAAGTAAGTGGTCAGCGAACGAAGACCTCTCGCCCTGCTTCCCTATCCATCGTAATCAACTCTCGCACGCCTTCTACTGCGACTTTGAGGAGTGAGTCGAGAGGTGGCATCGGGTCCTTCGCATGGACCATCGCGATGCCGCCAGCGCGAGCCTTGAGCATCGACGCGACGATATAGATGCCCGCCGCCTCCATCTCAGAACAGAGCGCGCCACCTAACTCCCACGCGCGCCACCTTGCGAGGAGCTCGTCCGCTACTCCCATCCGCTCTGGTTCATGTTGACCATAGAAGGAATCCTTCGATTGCGAGATGCCCGTGCGATGAGGTGCTCCGAGACGTTTTGCCGCTATCTGGAGCGCGCGTGTGATGTCGAGATCAGCAACTGCCGGAAACTCTATGGGCAGGTAATGCTTGGTAGTCCCCTCATCGCGAATCGCGGCAGAGATGATCGCCAAGTCACCTGACTTCAGATCCTTTTGAATATGGCCCGATGTGCCGACTCGCACGAATGTATCGGCACCACATCGATAGAGCTCCTCCACTGCGATCGCCGCAGAAGGGCAACCGATTCCGGTCGAGGTGACAGAGACTGGCACGCCATCGAGGCTTCCGGTGTAGGTCACATATTCACGATTGCTTGAGACGAACTTCGCATCATCCAGGTACTTTGCGATGTACTCGCAGCGACCAGGATCACCCGGCAGCAAGACATATCGACCGACATCGCCTTTACCAAGACGGACGTGGTACTGCTTGCCATCTACTTCCATCACCATCTGCGACTCCCCGCTCTCACTGCTTGTTCACTGTCTCAGTAGATACCTCAGACTTCACGTGAATCTTTCGTCTGGATCACGGATAGAGGCCACGCAACTTATGCGCCTCTGCGACCCTTCCGACTCCGATCATCATCGCGGCATCACGCCACGAGACCTTCTTCTCCTTGACGAGCTGCCGTACATCGGCGAAGGCTCTCATCATCATGGACTCGAGGTTCTCTTTGATCTGCTCTGCGCTCCAGAAGTAGTTCTGCTTGTCCTGAACCCATTCGAAGTAAGAGACGATGACACCACCTGAGTTAGCCAAGATGTCAGGGATGACCGTGATCCCCTTCTCCTGCATGATCCGGTCGCCCTCCGGCGTGGTTGGAGCATTCGCCCCCTCGACCACGATCTTCGCTTTGATTCCTAGTGCGCTCTTGCTGGTGATGGCATCTGCGAGTGCTGCAGGTACGAGGACATCGACATCAAGATGGAGCAACTCCTCATTGCTGATCTTCTCGCCCTTGCTGTAATTGGCGATCTCACCTCCCGAGGTGATGTGATCATGCAACTGGGCGATCGAACCGAAGTCTTTGATCCCACCAGAGACATCGGAGATCGCGACCACCTTCATCCCCATAGCCTCGACAGCAACCGCAGTCCAGTATCCGACCTTGCCGAAACCTTGGATCGCAATCGTCGCACCACTTATATCAATGCCCTTATCGATCAACGCTTCCCTTACTGAGATCGCGACTCCATCACCTGTCGCTGTCGTTCGACCGAGTGAGCCACCGAGCACGATCGGCTTTCCGGTGACCACACCAGGCACTGAGAAGCCGGCATTGACGCTATATGTATCCATCATCCATGCCATGTTCTTCTCGTCCGTACCCACATCAGGGGCCGGAATATCTCGCTCTGGTCCGATGATGGGAAGGATCTCTGAGGTGTAACGACGAGTGAGTCGTTCATTCTCGCGGGCCGAGAGTCCCCGTGGATCGACGGCAACTCCGCCCTTCGCACCACCATAAGGAAGATTGACCAAAGCGCACTTCCAGGTCATCAACATCGCGAGCGCAACTGTCTCCTGGAGATCTATATCGGGGTGAAAGCGGATGCCACCTTTTGAAGGGCCTCTCGTCGTGGAGTATTGGACTCGGTAACCCTTATACATCTCCACTACACCGCTATCGCGACGAAGCGGAACCGCCACCTCCAAGATCCGCCTGGGAGTGGAGAGGGTGTTCCACATCGACTCCGAGAGTGAGAGCTTCTCCACAGCGCTTCGAAGTTGCGAGCGTGCGGTATCGAGAGGTGACTCCATTGTCATGGGGCAAGCCTACCCGCCACCACTTTGCGAGCATCATTTGGCTATCGTGGCGGGGTGAACGTCGCGCTGACTGACCCTGATACTGAGGCGACGGTCAAAGAAGTCTCAGAACTTCTCGACATCGCAAAGAGCAAGCGAGGGCGGGCCGATCGGACGCATCGCCGCCGCTTCGCGCGGTTACTCAAGGATCCAAAGGCGATCGACCTGACCATTCGTTTGACCGACGAGGTGATCCGCATCGTCAATCCGCGTGAAGCGGCGAGACGCTTTCGACAGATCACAAAGCAAGCGACGCTAGGTCTTGGCTTTATCGATTTCCTCAGTATCAAGCTCGCATCTCTCACAAGTCTCCTTCTGCCGAGGCTCACGATCGCAATCGTCACTGCGAAGGTTCGCTCAACCAGCAAGAGAGCGATCCTCGCATCAGAGAAGAAGCCACTGGCGAAGCACCTCACGCGACGACATAAGAGAAGTGTCGCCAACAACATCAATGTCCTTGGTGAGGCAGTCCTTGGTGATGATGAGGCCACAGCAAGATATCAATCAGTCTTGGAGATGCTTTCGCGAGATGAGGTCACATACATCTCAGTGAAGATCTCGAGCATCATCAGCCAGATCATCACGCTCGACACCGAAGGATCAATTGAGCGATGCTCGGAGCGCATCCGCGATCTCTACCGCCTCGCGAAGAAGAAGGGCGCCTTCGTCAACCTCGACATGGAAGAGTTTCGAGACCTTGAGATCACGGTCTCGCTCTTCATGCGCATCCTTGATGAGAGCGAGTTCGAATCCCTCAACGCAGGGATCGTGATCCAGGCTTACCTTCCCGACTCACATGCTTACTTTCATCGCCTCATTGAGTGGAGCCGCATTCGATACCGCCGTAGCGGTGGGAGCATCAAGATTCGCATTGTCAAAGGCGCCAATCTCGCAATGGAGAAGGCTGAGGCGGAGTATCACGGATATCGCCAAGCTCCCTATGAGACGAAGGCAGATGTCGATGCGAGTTACCTTCGTCTGATCGACGAAGGCCTGCAGGAAGAGAATCGTGGTGCGATCCGACTTGGAATCGCCAGCCACAACCTCTTCCACATCATTTGGGCGAAGAACCTCGCCTCATCCCGAGGACTCATCGAGATGATTGACATCGAGATGCTCGAAGGAATGGCAAATGGTGAAGCGCTCGCGATCGCAGATCGTGTCGGATCAGTCCTTCTCTATACACCCGTCACTAAGAGATCCGACTTCCCAAGTGCCGTCGCTTATCTCGTTCGTCGTCTCGATGAGAACACCGCCGAGGAGAACTACCTTCGCTCGTCCTTCACAATCTCTGCAGGTAGCAAGGAATTCGAGGATCAACGTCGACGTTTCGAAGAAGCGGTCGACCGCCGTACCACTGTCTCCACGGCCTCTCATCGACTTCACGACAAGAAGCTGAATACTCCCCATACCTTGGAGAGATTCGAGAACGAATCGGACGGTGACTTCACCGATGGTCACTATCGTGCCAAGTTGCAGAAGGCATTCAAGGGAATAGCGACCGTCACCAATCTCCACATCCCGCTCGTCATTGGTGGCGAAGAAATCCTCACTTCAGAGACCGAAGAGGGGCGCGACCCGAATGAGAATGGGAGAGTCTGGTATCGCTACTCCTTCGCGGATCGCGTCCATATAGATAAGGCGATGCGAATCGCATCCAAATCGGTCGCCCAATGGGACGGCCTGGGAGCGAAATCGCGCGGTCAGATCCTTCTCAAGGCGGCCGAGATCATGGATGAAGCACGCGCCCAGACCATCTCGATCATGTCTCGCGACACTGGCAAGACGGCGGCAGAAGCCGATCCTGAGATCAGCGAAGCGATCGACTTTGCCCGTTACTACGCGCTCACCTCGATCACTTCGACGCGTGGATCCACTCCGATCGGAGTCGTCGCAGTCGTACCACCATGGAACTTCCCTTATGCGATCCCACTCGGTGGAGTCGTCGCAGCTCTTGCTGCAGGCAATGCAGTGATCTTCAAACCTGCTCCAGAGAGCGTCGCCGTTGCCTGGAGTGCGGTCAACCATCTATGGCAGGCCGGTGTTCCCAAGGATGTCCTCCACTTCCTGCCATGCCGAGACGATGAGAATGGCAAGTACCTCATCACCCACGATGAAGTGGCAGCCGTGATCCTCACCGGAGGATTCGAGACTGCACGTCTCTTCCTCTCATGGAAGCCAGAACTCACACTTCTCGCAGAGACGAGTGGAAAGAACGCCATCGTCATCACTGCATCTGCCGATGTCGACCTTGCCGTGAAAGACCTAGTTCAATCCGCATTCGGTCACGCTGGACAGAAGTGCAGTGCAGCATCGCTTGCCATCGTCGATGCAAAAATCCATGACCATCCGAACTTCACCAAGCAATTGATCGATGCTGCATCCTCTCTCGTTGTCGGAGCGGGCACCTCCTTCTCTACCCTTGTCGGTCCGGTGATCAGACCACCGAGTGGCTCGCTCCTTCGAGCGCTCACAACTCTCGACGAGGGTGAGTCATGGTTGCTAGAGCCGAAGCAACTCGATGAGGCAGGTCATCTTTGGCGGCCTGGGATCAAAGTTGGAGTCAAGGAAGGATCATGGAGCCATCAGAACGAGTGGTTCGGTCCAGTACTTGCGATCATGAAGGCACCCGACCTCGACACCGCTATCTCCTGGCAGAACTCCACTCCTTACGGGCTCACTGCTGGAATCCACTCACTCAATCAAGAAGAGTGCGAAAGGTGGATCTCTAGGGTCGAAGCCGGAAATCTCTATGTCAATCGAGCGATCACGGGCGCCATCGTGCAGCGCCAGCCATTCGGTGGTTGGAAACGAAGTAGCGTCGGACCCACCTCGAAGGCTGGTGGACCTCATTATGTGGAGCAATTGCGCAATTGGCCGCTTGTCGTAGATGCAGATGCCGCGAAGAAGTCTGCTCGGATCTGGTGGGATCGAACTGGCTCGCGTCTGATTGAGACTTCCTCGCTCCATGTCGAACGAAATTACCTACGCTATTGCAAGTACAGCGAACCCATCTTGGTCCGAGTCGATGCATCGACATCACATCCAGAACGCCTCTTCATCAGTTGGTTGACGAGAGAGTTCGGAATCAAGATAGTCCTGAGTGACAACGAGAGTCGTGAGGAGTTCCTACGCTTCGCGCGCGAGAACGCATTCGGAAAGGTTCGTTGGCTCAGTAGTGAGGTGCCACCAACTGCAGAACTCATCGAACTCGGGATCTCTGTCGACACCCGCCCCATGACCCAAGTCGGTGGCGTGGAACTGACGCGATGGCTCAAAGAGCAGAGCATCTCGATCACAAATCACCGCTACGGAAACGTCGGAAGCGGGCCAAACCCGAAGATCTAGAGAATCTCCTTCAAGAGCGTCTCTACCCGCGCCTTGATCTCATCCCTGATCCGCCGGACGACTTCGATCGATTGCCCTGCTGGATCATCAAGAACCCAATCCTCATATCGCTTTCCAGGATAGAAGGGACAGGTATCGCCACATCCCATCGTGATCACGACATCGGATGCGATCACGGCGTCGGTGGTAAGGATCTTCGGTTGCTCTGCCGCGATATCGATTCCCTCTTCGCTCATGACCTCGATCGCTTGGGGATTGATCGAGTCTTTGGGGGCAGAACCAGCAGAGAGGACCTCAACCTTCCCCTGCGAGAGGTGGCGCATATACCCGGCGGCCATCTGTGATCGTCCCGCGTTATGGACGCAGACGAAGAGGACAGTCGGTTTGCTCTCACTCGACACTGATTGACTCATCATCTCTTACCTCCTCTCTTCAATCTTCAGATTGCGCATACCTAAAATCAGCAACCAGGCGATGGTGGCGCCAATGACTTGTGCGATGACGAAAGGGGCGACAGATTCTGGTGCGATACCAGCGAATGAATCCGTGAAGAGACGACCGACAGTCACCGCAGGATTGGCGAAGGAAGTCGAGGAGGTGAAGAAGTAGGCGGATCCGATCCAGAGCGAGATGAAAGAGGCCCGCTCTCGAGTCTCGAATCGCTTCCAATCAGCGAAGACGATGGTCACAAGGCCCACGGTCGCAACGACCTCCGCGATCCAGAGATGGACTCCGCTTCGCTCGAAGTCAGAGAGCGCGATGATCTCTCTGTCGAAGAGAAGATGTGCGATCAAGGTTCCGGAGATGGCCCCGGTGAACTGCGCTGCGAAGAAACTGAGAGCGCGTCGAGGTTCGACAGTCCTCTTCACAAGCGCGATGAGAGTGACGACCGGATTGAAGTGTGCACCTGAGATGGGAGCGATGAGATTGATCAGGAGATAGAGCATTGCGATCGTGGCGAGCGCGTTGATGAGAAGTTGTAGCGCCACATCGGCGGTCAAGAGCTGAGCCATGATTCCCGAGCCAACGACTGCGAGGGTCAAGAACATGGTCCCCAGGAACTCAGCTACCACGGAAGCCCGATTGGTCATGTGAGGACCCTAACGAGACCTGGATCAAGAACCTTGAACGCCAAGTAAACCCTCTATGAACGCTTCGATCCTGATGTGATCAATAAAGCGATCAAGGCGGCGGCTGTGATCACGATCAAGATGGCGAGCACCAGGACGGACCTATCACCGCCATCTTCGCCGGCCGCGCTCTCCTCTTTCGAAGGCCCATCGCTCTGGCTTTCAACTCCCCCGGCCGGATCGAACGAGAACTGGAACTGATCCTTGATGACGTGGCCATCGCCGGCGACGACGCGATACTCGATACGAAATTCGCCAGACTCTGTAGGGACCTCGATCACTTCTGCAGTGAGAAGAGGCCCGTCAACTGTGAACGCGCCCAACTTCAACTGCGCTCCTGTCTGCGAAGAGAGGGTGAAGAAGTTCGTTCCCTCGCCGCCAATGGTCAAGAGCGGCTCAGTGAATCTCAGTTCGACTTCTTGAGGAAAAGTCGTAAGCATCGACCCTTCCCTTGGATTGCTCTCCACTAAGGAGGTATGCGCCTGCACGATCGAAGGAGCGTACGGTGCCAGAGCGAGAGTGATAAGCATCGCTCCCATGGCCCTCATCAGCAGTGTCTTCATCTAAGAACCTAAGGGGTACTTTCTACTTCTGCGAACACTTGTCACAGAGGCCGAAGATCTCAAGACTATGTGTGACCTCGGAGAACTTGTATTTCTTCGCAGCAAGTTCTGCCATCTCTTCCACTTCTGAGATCTCGATCTGGCGCGTCACACCGCACTTGCGGCAGATGATGTGGTGATGATGACTCTCATCCACACCACAATGGCGGAAGAGTTTCTCGCCGTTTGGCGAGACGATGGAGTCGAGGTGACCCTCCTCTACCAAGATCTCCAACTGGCGGTAGACGGTTGCAAGACCCAAGGCCTCACCCTCTGCCTTGAGTTGCTTGTGGATCTCTTGGGAACTCAAGAAGCGATCGACGCCCTGAAGATGTTCGAGGATCAGGGCGCGACGCGACGAATTGCGACGCTTCTGAAGACCCCTCGAGCTCACCATCACGCAGATAACTTATCCGAAGCCGTGATCACCCGACCAAGTCGAAACGATCGGCATCCATCACTTTGCTCCATGCCTTGACGAAGTCGTGGACGAACTTCTCATGCGCATCATCCTGGGCATAGACCTCGGCGTAGGCACGCAGAATCGAGTTCGAACCGAAGACGAGATCCACACGAGTCGCGGTGTAGACCACATCACCGCTCTTGCGAGAACGGATGTTGTAGAGGTTCTCTCCCGCTGGCTCCCAGATGTGACCCATGTCGATCAGGGTGGTGAAGAAGTCCGTCGTCAGTGCCCCTACGCGCTCGGTGAAGACGCCATGTTTCGAGTCTCCGTGGTTGGCACCCATGACGCGCAGGCCGCCGATAAGTGCTGTCATCTCTGGCGCGGTCAGCCCCATCAATTGCGTGCGATCGAGAAGGAGTCTCTCTGGTGAGATGTCGTAATTCTCCTTCATCCAGTTGCGATAACCATCGTGGATCGGTTCCAGTGGCGCGAAGGAATCGACATCGGTCTGCTCTTGTGATGCATCTCCGCGACCTGGGGAGAACGGCACTGTGACAGTAACACCCGCCGCCTTGGCTGCCATCTCGACGCCAAGATTGCCCGCAAGGACGATGGTGTCGGCAAGGCTTGCACCATGTGATCGAGCAAGCGGCTCCAAGACTTTGAGTACTCGTGCAAGTCGCTCTGGTTCGTTACCAGCCCAATCTTTCTGAGGTGCAAGTCGAATACGAGCACCATTCGCACCACCTCGAAAATCGGAGCTTCGGAAGGTGCGCGCACTGTCCCAGGCAGTCGTCACCATCTCGGCAAGTGAAAGTCCAGAGGATGCAATCGCAGACTTCAACTTCGCGACGTCATAACCCTTAGGTCCCTGTGGAACTGGGTCTTGCCAGATGAGGTCTTCCTTCGGCACATCCGGACCGAAGTAGCGCGCCTTAGGGCCAAGGTCTCGATGGGTGAGCTTGAACCAAGCGCGTGCAAAGACATCTGAGAAGTAAGCAGGATCCTTGTAGAACTTCTCTGAGATCGCTCGATAGGCAGGATCCTTGATCATCGCCATATCGGCATCGGTCATCATCGGGTTGTAGCGAATCGATGGATCCTCGACGTCGACGGGCTTGTCTTCTTCGGCGATGTTGATCGGTTCCCATTGGTGTGCGCCGGCAGGAGACTTCTTCAATTCCCATTCATACTTGAAGAGGAGTTCGAAGTAGCCGTTGTCCCACTTCGTAGGGTGCGTAGTCCATGCTCCCTCGAGACCACTTGTCACGGTGTTGCGACCGATGGCACGTGTGGTGTGATTCATCCAGCCCATACCTTGTTCGCTGATATCGGCATCTTCGGGGCTCGGTCCGAGGCGCTCAGCCTTTCCGTTTCCGTGTGCTTTTCCAACTGTGTGCCCACCAGCGGTCAGTGCGACCGTCTCCTCATCATTCATCGCCATTCGAGCGAATGTCTCGCGGACATGTGCTGCGGTCTTGAGCGGATCAGGAACCCCGTTCACTCCTTGTGGGTTTACGTAGATCAGACCCATCTGCACCGCTGCGAGTGGGTGCTGCATCGTCTCTGGTCGATTCACATCTTCATAACGAGACTCACTCGGTAGAAGCCATTCGTTCTCAGGCCCCCAATTGATCTCCAATTCAGGATGCCAGATATCCGAGCGGCCGAAAGCGAAACCGAAAGTCTTCAAACCCATCGATTCGTAGGCGATCGTTCCAGCAAGGACCAAGAGATCGGCCCAACTGACTTTCTTTCCATACTTCTTCTTGATCGGCCAAAGCAGTCTGCGCGCCTTGTCGAGATTGGTGTTATCCGGCCAGGAATTCAAAGGAGCGAAACGTTGGTTACCGGTTCCGCCACCGCCTCGACCGTCGGCGACACGATAGGAGCCTGCTGCGTGCCATGACATACGAATCATTAGACCGCCGTAATGACCCCAATCGGCGGGCCACCACTCTTGGGAAGTGGTCATCAATTCATGTAGGTCCTTCTTGAGCGCTTCCACATCGAGTGACTTCAGCTCTTCGAGATAGTCGAAGTCGACGCCATAAGGGTTGGTCTTGGTGTCATGCTGATGGAGGATGTCGAGGTTCAGTGCATTTGGCCACCATTTGGCGGGCGTCTCCCCTTGGAGAGTGTTTGCACCATGGGACACCGGACACTTGGCAGATTCGGTCACGTACGACTCCTTCAGACTCGCTGGGCATTTCTAGGATGTTCCGGTTGCGAGTCTAAGCCTTAGCCCTATGACACATCGACTCGAGAGCGTCGGATGAGAAAGCCGTGATCTCAACTTTAGTTGAAGTTTCAACTAAAGTTGCTACTCTCCTCTCGTGCGTGGGTCCGAGTTATTGTCAGAGAAAACGGAGATGGGCGCGGTCACCCTCTGGGTGGCTGATCTCGATGGGATGGTCACCTACTACCGCGAGGGAGTGGGTCTCGATCTCCTCGTTCTCGATTCGAACCGAGCCATCCTCGGACAGAAGAATCGCAACATCATAATCTTGGAATCCAGACCTGAGATGCATCATGCATCACCACATGAAGCGGGACTCTTCCATACTGCGATCCTTTTCGAGAGTCAGGCGGCGTTGGCACAGGCAGTCTTCTCTGTCGCCCAGAAATACCCTGGCACCTTCACGGGCAGTGCCGATCACCTTGTCAGTGAGGCCTTCTATTTCAACGATCCGGAAGGAAATGGTGTCGAGCTCTACTGGGATCGAAATCGAAGCACCTGGAGTTGGGCTCATGGATCGATAGCGATGGACACCATCTACTTGGATCCCAATCAATACCTCAAGGATCATCTACCACCAGAGCCGATTACGGCAGAGAAGAAGGTTGGGCACGTGCATCTCTCGGTCGGATCGATTGCTGCCGCTGAGGAGTTCTACGTGAAGATGCTGGGATTCGAGAAGACTCTCAATTGGGGAGGCCAAGCGCTATTTGTATCGGCCGGTAAGTACCACCATCACATGGCGATGAATACCTGGCGAAGTCGCGGAGCCGGGCGTAGGCAACCTGCACTCGGACTCGGAAACGTGGAAATCAATCTTGAGAACCAGGACCAAGTCCTTGAGACGCAGGATCGCCTCGCCTTCCATGACCAAGATGCACTAATTCTTGATGACGAAGTACGAGTCGAGGATCCTTGGGGCAACCTCATTCGCATTCGTGCCGCCCAGTAGCTCTCTAAGGAAGTGTGATGCTCTCCCCATGTGACAGTTGTTGAGGAGGAACGCCCTTCAAAAGATGCACCTTCGCCTTACCCCATGCCGACCATAGACCTTCATCGCTACGCCTGAGCAATGCTGTCATCTCGTCGATTCCGAGAAGGACAGTGTCGTCCGGGACATGGAGGAGCCTTTGCGCTGCACTCTCTGGGATCCAGCGAAAAAACTTGTCGAAGTGTGGGATGACTCGAATAGCTGGTGTGAGATTCAAACCATGAGTCGGCTCACTTCGCGAGAATCTGAAGTGGGGAACACTCCTTCCCATCGCCATAGCGCCTGCACTGCAACCAGCGATGGATGAACCAGAATTCCAAGCCGAAGTAATCGCGGCACCGACGGGCGTTCCAGCTAGTGACCTTGCAAGATGGTGTGGATCTCCGCCTGAGAGGTAGATCAAGGCAGCGCTCTCAATCATCTTTGTGTATTCACTATTGCTCGCCTCTTCACGGCCGAGAATTGGGAGAAACTTCGCCTCGACACCAAGCCGCTCGGCTTGTGCGCGTCCCAGCTCACGCCAATAGTCGAGACTCTCATCGCCCTCCATGCCAGCTGCGGTGGGAATCTGGATGAACCAGGGTTCCTTGCCGCGAAGGAGCCCATCTGAGATGAGTTGCTCTTCCAATGAGGCCATCTCGGGCAGGTACTCGCCAGAACCGACTAAGGCAATCGAGCCAATCGTCATTGTGATCCACTAATCATGATCGGGAAAGGGTTCAGGAAAGGCGAAGCGGATCTATAGGTAGGTCAGAGGCCGACGACATTGAAGAGATGACCAAGGAATGGCAAGACGATGACCATCTTCCCAGAGATCTTCTTCTCTTCCACCGATTCCAGGAAGACACCGTTCGAGACTGAGTAAACGGAGTCAGTCACTGCTGTGATCTCACCCAGCACCGGAGA
>CAYORK010000025.1:0-17843 GCA_964406345.1 uncultured Actinomycetes bacterium
GCTCCAAAGCGCCGCAAGAAGGCTGCTAAGAAGAAGTAAGCCTGCGCTTTATCGGGAAAACCCGCTGACTTCGGTCAGCGGGTTTTTTCATGCCTCGTTCTTGAAGTCTTCGCGAAGGCCGGTCTCTATCCGGTCGAAGAGCGTTGCCATACTCTCCTGATCTTTCCCGCTGAGTTGATCTAAGAATCTAGCGCGCACCGATCTGACATGGTCGGGAGCTGCTTTCACGATGGCGCGATACCCCTTATCGGTCATCACGGCCCACGACCCCCGCTTATCTTCAGTGCAAGCCTGCCGCCTTACCCAGCCTGCCTTCTCCATGACAGTGATGCGATGTGAGAGCCTCGACTTCGAGACCATGGCGATCTCGGCAAGTTCGGACATCCTCATCTTGCGACCTGGTGCTTCACTCAATTGTGCTAACACTTCGTAATCTGGCATGGAGAGATCATGGTCTTCCAGATCCTGCTCGAGCGCCTCAAGGAGTCGACGGGAGGCGATGATGTAGGCACGCCATGCCTTCATCTCGCGCGAATTGAGCCACTTTGGCTCTTTGCCGGTCATGCCCCAAGGTTACTTGAAACTTCAACTATTTACCCATCATCGATTGAGTCTCGACTTCGCTACCCTTCACTCCATGTTCGAATCGCCCTTCACTCCCCGGCAACATGCTGGTGATTCACTGAGCGCCTCCGACTTCAAGCCCCGCATCTGGCGCTGGCTTCTTGGCACGACCATCATCGTGATCTTCTGGCAAGCAGGAGGGGTGGCCCTCATCCTCGCTGCCGCAAAGTTCTTCGGAGTGCCGGTCGAAGACCTTGAGACCTTCCCTGATGTTGCACCCTGGAAGGCGGGCTTCATCACACTGATCTCATTCCTTCCACTCTTTCTCATCGTCCCAATCCTCTATCGACTTCTCCTGCAGCTGCCCTTCAAACGCCTCATCACCTCCCGCGAGAGGGTCTCATTCCGACGGATTTGGCATGGATTCATCGTGATGAGCGCGCTCGTGGTGCCTCTATCGGCAGTGGATCTCTTCCTCAATGGCGAGGACTACACCTACACCTTCGACTTTGCACTCTTCTGGCCCTACCTACTCATCGCCCTGACCCTCTTGCCAATCCAGACGACGGCGGAAGAGTTCTTCTTCCGGGGTTGGCTCCTGCGTTGGGTCTCCAGTGGTCGCTTACCCATCTGGCTCATCGTCTTCATCAACTCGTCGCTCTTCGCCCTCCCTCACATGTTCAATCCTGAGGTCAAGGATTACTACCTCATCGCCTTCGTGTACTTCACCTCGATGGGAGCGATGCTCACCATCGCGACCTTGAGGGACAAGAGCCTCGAGTTGGCTATCGGTGCGCACTTCGCAAACAACTTCCTCACCGGAGTCTTGGTGACATATCAAGACTCAGCTCTTCCCTCCGCAGCGCTGCTGATGAGTGGAGAACTCGATTGGATCGGAAGCACCGTTACTGCGGTGTTGATGGTCCCGCTCTTCTTGTGGCTGACCAAACCCCGAAAAGAAAGCGAGAGAACGTGAGCCGAAGTGGACTGATTCGAGAGAACATCGATCCTAAGGTTCGGCCACAGGATGACCTCTATCGCCATGTCAACGGTGCGTGGCTCACCTCTTCCGAGATTCCGGCCGATCGCGCTGCCGATGGTTCCTTCTACGCCCTTCGCGATCTCTCCGAGGAGCGAGTCCGTTCCATCATCGAGCAGGCCGATGGCCCAGAGGGCAGTAGCGCGGCGAAGATCAGAGACCTCTACCAAGACTTCATGGATGAGGGTGCGATCGAAAGACTTGGGATCGCACCGATACACGATGACCTACAACGAGCCCTTGCTGTCGCGGATAAGGACTCATTCGTCGAAACCCTCGGACATCTCGAAGGACGGGGTCGAGCAGCGCTCTTCGGTGGCTACATCACGACAGACAAAGATGATCCGACCGTCAACATCGCCTATCTCGGTCAAGGTGGTTTGAGTCTTCCCGATGAGGCCTACTACCGCCTCGAAGAGCATGAGGCGATCCGCACCGCACTCCTCGGTCACGTCGAGCGGATTCTGACTTTGGCCGGAGTCGATCAACCATCTACGCGTGCCACGTCGATCCTCGCCCTAGAGACCGAGATCGCGACCCACCACTGGGACAAGGTGCGAAACCGCGATGCAGTCGCTACTTACAACAAAATGACCTTCGAAGAGATCGCATCGCTCTCCCCTCACTTCGATTGGGGTCTCTGGTCGACCGCATCCAACACACCTGCGAAGGTGCTAGCCCCCGCCGTGATCCGGCAGCCTTCCTTCTTCCAGGGGATGAGCGCGATGCTGGAGAGATTCGATTCCTTCGCCTGGGGCTCTTGGCTCGCATTCAAAGTCGTAAGCAATGGCGCCCCCTACCTGCACACCCCTCTCGTCAATGAGAACTTCGACTTCTACGGTCGCACACTCGGGGGCATCCCAGAGCTGAAGGAGCGCTGGAAGCGAGGCGTCGCCCTTGTCGAAGGATCGCTGGGTGAGGCCGTTGGTGAGATCTACGTTGCCAAGCACTTCCCTCCTGCAGCGAAGGAGCGGATGCAGACCTTGGTCGGCCATCTGATCACCGCCTATCGCCAATCGATCTCAGGTCTTGAGTGGATGGGCGCTGAGACGCGCGAGAAGGCGCTCGAGAAACTCTCCAAGTTCACGCCGAAGATCGGTTATCCAGATAAGTGGCGGGACTACAGCGGGTTAGAGATCCGGCGAGGTGATCTCTTCGGCAATCTCCAACGAATCCACGCCTTCGAGACCGCCTTCGAATACGCCAAGATCGGCGCACCGGTCGATAAGACCGAGTGGTTCATGACACCGCAGACCGTCAACGCCTACTACAACCCAGGGATGAACGAGATCGTCTTCCCTGCGGCGATCTTGCAACCACCATTCTTTGATCCCGAGGCCGACGATGCCGTCAACTTCGGCGGAATCGGAGCAGTCATCGGCCATGAGATCGGTCATGGTTTCGATGACCAAGGCTCTCGTTATGACGGGGATGGTCGCTTGGTCAATTGGTGGAGTGAGGACGATCGACGCGAATTCGAGAAACGAACCTCCTCATTGATCGCGCAATATGACGCGCTTGCACCGGAAGAGACTCCTGAGAGCACGGTCAACGGATCACTTACGATCGGCGAGAACATCGGCGACCTAGGTGGAGCGACGATCGCGTACAAGGCCTATCGAATCTCGCTCGAGGGTAAAGAGCCGCCAGTCATAGATGGACTCACCGGACTTCAGCGATTCTTCTTCGGATATGCCCAGATCTGGCGAGCGAAGTTACGACCAGAGACGATGAAGATCCGTCTTGCTACCGACCCACATTCACCGGCTGAGTTTCGTTGCAATCAGATCGTGCGCAACATCGATGAGTTCTACAGCGCCTTCGAGGTATCCGAGGATGACGATCTCTACATGGCTCCGAAGGAGCGAGTTCGGATCTGGTAGGACGCTGCGGGCTTTTGTAGGTTAGTTCTTGGCAGCAAGACGAGCCTCGCGGCGGATTCGCTGTTCCTCTGGATTCGGAACGGGAACAGCAGCGATCAAGCGTCTCGTATAAGGATCCTTTGCATCCTTGAGAATCTGATCACGATCGCCAACCTCAACGAGACGTCCTTCCTGCATGACCGCGATGCGGTGCGAGAGGATGTCGACGACTGCAAGGTCGTGGCTGATGAAGAGGCATGCGAAGTTGAGTCGCTCTTGAAGTTCCAAGAGGAGATCAAGGAAGCGGGCCTGGACCGATACATCGAGCGCGGAAGTGGGCTCATCTGCGATCAAGAGATCTGGGGTAAGGGCGAGCGCTCGAGCGATACCGACGCGCTGGCGCTGTCCGCCAGAGAGCTCGTGTGGGAATCGATTTCGGTAGGAGCGAGGAAGCTCGACTTGCTCCAAGAGGTCCTCGACCTTCTTGTTCAACTCATCGCCCTTGGCCAGGCCGGCAAGGAAGATCGGCTCACCGATGCTCTCGCCGATCGGAAGTCGTGGGTTGAGCGAGCTGGCTGGGTCCTGGAAGACGATTCCGGTGTGGCGACGGATCGAGAAGAGTTCCTTCTGGCTCGCCTTGGAGATGTCGCGACCGACGATCTCGACTTGACCCTCCTTGATCGGCAGAAGCCCGATCGCGGCGCGACCTACAGTGGTCTTTCCAGAGCCTGACTCACCGACGAGACCGACGATCTCTCCTGGATAGATCTCCAAGGAGAAGTCCTTCACTGCAGTGAAGGCAGGGATGCGACCGCGCTTCGGATACTCGATGGTGACGTTCTCCATCTTGAGCACTGGTGCTGCCTTCGCCTTCTCTGGAGCGAGGACTCGCTTCTTGCTTGAGCCAAGCTTGGGGACCGCCGCGAGAAGTTCCTTCGTATACGGATGGGTCGGACGGTTGAAGATCTGATCCGCTGTGCCATGTTCGACAGTAAGGCCATCCTTCATCACCAAGATCTCATCGGCCATATCGGCAACGACACCCATATCGTGAGTGATGAGCAGGATCGCAGAGTTGAGACGAGTTCGAAGTCCGCGCATCAAATCAAGGATCTCGGCCTGAATGGTGACATCGAGCGCGGTGGTCGGCTCATCGGCGACCAACATTCCTGGGTCGCAGGCAAGTGATTGCGCGATCATCGCGCGCTGACGCTGTCCACCCGAGAGTTGGTGTGGGTACTTGTCGAAGGACTTCTCTGGATCTGGGATCTCGACCATGCCGATCAACTCAATGGCGCGTTCTCTCGCAACCTTCGGAGTCATATCGAAGTGGGTGCGCAGTGTCTCTACGATCTGGAAACCAATGGTGTAGACCGGATTGAGCGCGGTCATCGGCTCCTGGAAGATGTATGCGACTTCCTTGCCTCGAAAGTCGCGCAGGATGTTCTTCTTCGCGCCGACCATCTCGGTGCCCTTGACTGAAACACTGCCTGACATCCGTGCATTCGGGGCAAGAAGGCTCATCAACCCCATAGCGGTCGTCGACTTACCGGAACCGGACTCACCAACGATGGCGAGGACTTGACCGGGGCGGACTTCGAAATTCATCTTGACGGCTGCGGGATACCAGACGCCTTCAACCCAGAACTCGACGGTGAAGTCGCGTACCTTGAGAATTGGCTCGCTCATCGCGTCACTCCCCCTGTCGATTCAAAGGTCAGCATCACAGCTCGTGAGAGGATCGCACCATGACCGATCCCGAAGTCTTCCGTCCTCGCAGCGGCTACATTTTCTTCGCCCTCGCTGCCACCGGATCGGCGATCTACACCTACCAAAGCTTCCGTTACTTCTCTTTCGCAAGTGGCATCACCACTGCGCTCTGGTCGGGACTGCTCTTGACCATCGCCTACCTGATCTTCGTTCGCCCCAAGGTCGTGATCTACGACGAAGGAATCACGATCACCAATCCGCTCTACGAGATCACTCGAAGTTGGGCTGATGTAGTCACCATCGATGTCCGATACACCATGTCGATCCGACTTCGCGAAGAGATCAAACTCCCCTGGCACCGAAAGTCCACGGAGACCATTTACGCCTTCGCCGCTCCCGCTCCAGGTCGATACCACTCCAGGTCCATACACCCTTCGGATCTTCGCGGAGTAGGAATCAGTCACGAGGCTGCCCTTCGCCCCGGTGACTCGCCACGCAGTCACTCCGGGCAAGCCGCGGCGATCGCGAGATTGCGACAACAAAGATTCGACAAGAAGTCCGCGCCGACTCCAATCGAAGGGAGATACTCCAAGAACTCTTCGATTCAAGGAGTCATCCTTGCCCTCATGGTGATGATCGGCATCGACATAGCCCTGTAGAGGCTTCACAGCAGCAACTCTCACTTGGTTGATCCTTCGACATCTGCTGCGCGCTTGCCGGTCAATTTGTCCTTGATGGAGAGCTTGCGACGCTGACGAGGGTCGAACGCATCGCGCAAGCCATCGCCGATGAAGTTGATGCAGAGAGCGATGGTGATGATGAAGAAACCTGGCCACCAGAAGAGCCATGGCCGAGTCACGAATGACTCTTGATACTGACTGATGATCAGACCAAGTGAGACATCCGGCGAAGTGACACCGAAGCCAAGGTAACTCAGCGCCGTCTCGAGAAGGATCGCACCTGCCATCAAGAGGGTCACTGCGACGATGATCACGCCGATCGCATTCGGGAGGATGTGCTTGAAGATGATGCGTCGATTGCTCGCACCTGCGACGCGGGCTGCATCGACGAACTCTCGTTCGCGCAGCGTCAAGAACTCACCGCGCACGAGACGCGAGAGACCGGTCCAAGCGAAGAGGCCGAGGTAGAAGGCAAGGAAGGTCGCACCGAGGTTTCCGATGTGGTAACCGATGACCGAACCGATGATGATCGCCGGGATGACGATGATGAAGTCGGTGAAGCGCATCAAGACCGCATCGACCCAACCACGGAAGTAACCGGCGATCGCGCCGACGACGGTTCCGATTAGGGCAGCGATGAATCCGATGATGATCATGACCTGGAGAGAGCGTTGCGTTCCTCGCATCACGAGTGCGAAGTAATCGCGACCGATGTTGTCTTGACCGAATGGGTGTTGACCTACGACAACGCCATCGCCATCAAGGAACGGGATCATGTCGAGAGTCGGGCAACCGGTCACACCACCTGGACAATCCTCGAATCGAAGTTCGGGTGTATCGAGGTAGGAGAACTTCCACCATCCTGGGATTTGGATCGGACCCAACGAAAAGTCGAGTGCGGAGAAGACCAAGATGAAGATCGCGAGCAGAACGAAGACCGAGATCATCGCCGCACGGTGTCGCACGAATCTACGAAAGACGATCTGGCTTTGGCTTAGCCCTTCGGTCTCCTTGTTGCGGATCGCATCTTCTTTGTCACCTGGCATCACTTCTTTATCTATGCTCATGGATCACTTCCCGCTTCCGACACGAATTCGTGGATCGAGGGCTGAGTAGAGAAGGTCTGCGATCAAATTCGCCAAGACGGCGAGGGTTGCAGTCACAAGGAAGACACCCATCAAGAGATTGAGATCAAATCCGGTGATCGCCTTGTTGAAGAGCGTGCCCATTCCAGTCCAACCGAAGACACGTTCGGTGATGATCGCACCCCCGACGATTCCTGCGAAGTCAGCGACCATGATCGTGGTGAGCGGGATCATGGTGTTGCGGAATGCGTGACGCATGATGACAGTGCGCTCAGTAAGCCCCTTGGCGCGCGCAGTGCGGATGTAATCCTGATTGAGTACCTCAAGCAACGTTCCGCGTGAGTAGCGGATATACCCAGCCAACGAGATCAAGGTCAAAGCGACGGTCGGCAGGATCAAGTGGACCATGACATCGAGAGTGCCGACCCACCAATTCACATCACCGTAGAGGGTGAGCTCTGCTTTGGATTGGCCGATAGTCGGGATCGGTCTGAAGTTGACCGCATCGTTCTGCATATATGGAAGCCATGCCTGCATCAAGCGGTCCAAGAAGAGCAGGATGAGTACTACGTAGCCACTGAGGGTCGCAGTTCGCATCACCGGACCTTGATCGACCCTTGCGAAGACGCGTGAGGAGATGAAGCCAAGAAGTGGGACGAGGGCAAAGAGACCTAGGAACATCAGAGCCTTATTGGAGAACTCCAAGACCGCCTGCATCGGGAAGTAGCCGATTGCGCCCAACAAGAGCGCGACTACCAGCGCGGCTCGAAGTGCCTCTTTGTTTGCGACGCCCGTCGAGAGTTGAGTGATTCCATAGGCAGTCGCGACGGAGAGGATTGTCATGCCGACGATCCCAAGTTGTGGCTCGATGAACCAATTGGCCGCATCCAAGATCCAGATCAAGGCAGCAGTCGCCACTGCGACACCCAGGAAGATGAGTGCGACTTGGCGCTTCGTGCCGCTGATGACTCCCGCCCAGAAGATGCCGCTCACAAGTGATATAGCCACAAGCCACGAGAGCGAGATGTTGGGTTCAGAGAGGAAGTTGTTGAACTCAATTGCCATGTACTGCTTCAAGAGGACTGCTACCCAGAAGATCGGGAGCGAGAACATCAGGAAGGCGAAGAAAGTCATCGAGTAGTCGAATCGTGAATACTGTCGGAGGGCGGAAACAACGCCCATGGCTACACCCAGGATGATCGCGATGATCGTCGCCGCAAAGACGAGACGGACTGTGACGGGGATGGCAGTGCCCAGCTCGGTCATGACATTCTGATACTCGCGAGTCTCACCCAAGGTGAAATTCCCAGTGAAGATTCCGAGGACGCCACGCAACCAGAGGAAGTATCGCAACGGTGGTGGAAGATCGAGACGAAGGTCTCGCGAGAGCGACTCCATCAAGGCCTTTGCGTTTGGCTCGGTGCTCTGGCGAAGACCTTCCAGTGGATCAGCAGAGATCGCAGCGAGGTTGTAGAGGATGAAGCTAGAACCAAAGAGGATCACGACGAGTGCGCCAAGACGCCTTGCTATGTAGGAAAGCACGCGACCCCTTTCTCAGCAGGTTTGACGGGGGCCGTACCCCACGGTAACTGCCAAATCGTAGCGAAGAAGGCTCGAGAACGAAGACTTGGTTTGCAATCTTCTGGCACGGAAATCGATGGCGAGTTCTGAGTTGGCCTTGCTTCGGCTTTGCTTGAGTCCCTAAATGAGTGTGGCCCCCGCGCTAGCGGGGGCCACAAGTACTAACCGAGGGATCGATTAGTACTTCCACTCCCAGAAGTTCCAGTAGTGGTTTGGTGAGAGCGGAGCAGGCTTGACGTTCTTCAACGCAGTGTTATGTGCGGTGACGCCTGGATGCTGGAAGATACCGAGGCTGTATGCCTCGTCAACGAGCACCTTCTCTGCTTGACCTGCGAACCGAGCCTTTTGAGCTACAGACGCCTTCCTCTCGAAGCCTGAGACTGCTGCATCGAGCGTTGGGTTGCTCCAACCGGAGTAGTTGTTTCCACCGCCGGTGCGGTAGATCGCTACGGTAGAGACGAGCGAAGTGCTGCTCTTGACCCATGCAAAGTACTGCGCATCGTTTGCGACAGAACCAAGCTTGGTGCTCCATGCGGCATCGCCAGGCGCTTCAACCTTGATACCAGCCTTTGCCAACTCCGCGATGACCAGACGTGAAGAGTCTGCTCGGCGCTGGTTGGCTGGGGTACCCCAGTGGAGCTTGACGGTGAACCCTGGGTTGGTCGCAGAAGCGGTTGGGAAGTGCTTCTTGACCAATTCGAGAGCCTTTGCAGTGCGCTCTGCCTGGGTACCTGCGGTGTACTTGCTCACGCCGCTTGCCTTAGTGACCGTCTTGTATGAAGGCTCACTTGGGAAGAAGAAGAGTGAGTCGAGACGACGTGCACTTGCGTTGATCGGCTTGACCAACTTCTCGACGATCTCATCGCGTGGATATGCGAGAAGGAACGCGGTGCGAAGATCACGAGCACGATCGTTGCGGAGCTTGTTATTGCTCACAGCGAATGGACCGCGATACTCATCATCGATGCCAGTTCCACCACCGGTGCGAAGGTCGATGTGCTCGTAGATTGCCTGCGAGCTACCGATCACCTTTACGCCTGCGAAGGTCTTCAACTGCGCCACGCCGTCAGCTGTTGGCTGACCTGCGTAGATGTCGATTTCCTTGTTTGCGAGCGCCTGTGGTGCAGCGGTCTCAGCAAGGGTACGGATGATGATGGTCTTGATACCGCTGGTCTTTGGACCAGAGTTGTATCGAGGATTGAGCTTCATGGTCACAGACTGATCTGGGACGATGGAGTCGATCAAGTATGGGCCGTTCTTGACCAAGAGGTTCGGGTTGGTGCTGCCATCAACGGTCTTGATGTTGTAAGCAGTCGACCAGATCTCTGCCATCTTGGTGAGAAGTGCGCTGTCCTTGCCCTGGAAGGCCTTGAGGAACTTGTCCTTGGCCTTGTTGTTGTCCGCGACAGAGCCGAGCTTGGTCTTGCCCTCGGCGAGGTTTACAAGCGCGTGTACTGGGAAGACACCTGGACCATAGAGCTCCCAGTCAGGGATCTGGTAGGTGAAGCGGTGTGTGACCGCAAGACCATCCCTTGCGATGATCGGTGCGCCAGCATTGGCACGGTCATAGAGACCGCTGTAGCAGAGTGCATTGAACTTGGTCGCACCTGCTGCTGGATCACCAAGTCCACGATCGATCGAGAACTTGTTCGAGCAGATCGCGTGGGTGAGCAAGAGGTCATGTGCAGTGATTGGAGTTCCATCTGACCAGAGGAGACCCTTGTTGAGGCGCCACTCGGAACGGAAATCCTTTTCAGTGTCCTTGGTCACCTTGAATGAACCCAAGACAGGGTTCGGGACGATCTCGGACTTGTCGTTGTAGTACCAGAAACCCATTCCGGTCAGGTACGCAACGTTGCTGTTGGTAAGAAGGTTTTGGCCACGAACCGATGGGTTCAAACCGGTGAGAGAGTTACTCTCAACCGCGACCACAGTGGAGCGCTTTGCAGCTTGTGCTGGACCGACAAGTCCGGCAACGAGCGCCGCAGCAACGAATCCGCCGAGAGCAACCTTCGCTACTCGTGCTTTCTTCATTTATCCTCCTAAGGGATAGGGGTAGGTAAATCGAGTAGCTATGAGAAGTCGACTGCTCCCATACCTCGCGATTTAGTGCCGGAAGTGTGCCGGAATTTGACCAAAATGAGCAATAAGTGTGTATAACGAGACGATAACGAAATGACTTACAAGGTTGTCATTCAGCCTGCTGGACGCGTGCTGCTTCAATCCTCTCCGTGGTGAGGATCTTTCGTGCATAGATGAAGAGAAGGTATCCACCGAAGGCAGCGAAGAGGTATGGCGTGCGAAGGGACCATTCGCGAGAGGTGAACTCCGATGCAAGATCCACCATCGCCCCAGCAGCGAGCATTCCTAGTGGCATCGACCCCCATGCGAAGAAGCGATAAACGCTATTGACCCGTCCCAAGAGATGGTCCGGAATGATCGACTGTCGCAGTGAGACCGTGATGACATTCCACGTAACGGCCATGATCGTCGAGAAGACAGTCAGTATCCAGACCAATTGCCAATAACTCGTGAGACCGATGATCAATGAAGCGCTCGGAAGTGTGAAGAGCGCCAGCGCCAGCGCTCCACCACTTCCCAATCTCGCAGAGATCTTCGGAGCCAATAGACCACCGATCATCCCGCCGACCGCCGCTGAGGTACCGAGGATCGCGAAGATGAAGACCGTGGTCTGCAAAATCTCTTGCGCAAAAAGGATGAAGAGTGCGGTTGAGGTCGTAGCAAGGAAGTTGAGTAGCCCGAGGATGATCGCCATCGGACGCAAGAGCTCATGTCGCCAGAGCCAGAGGAATCCTTCCTTTATCTCGGCTCGCATCCGAACTGGGCCTCGTGTTTCGGAGGAAGAAGCGGATGAGCTTGGCACAGGTACTGTCAATCTGATTCCTGCGATCAGGACAACTGCGACCAAGAAGGTTGCTGCATCGACGAAGAAGGGTACGAAGATCGCTATTCCTATGAGGAATGATCCAAGCGGAGGTCCCATGAATGAGTTGGTCACATACTCAGCTGACCAGATCCGACCATTGGCGACCTCCAATTTCTCCTTCTCGACGATCTGCGGCATGAAGGTCTGTGCTGCGTTATCTCGGAGCACCTCTGCCATTCCGTAGAGCAACGATGCGAAGAGAATGACGAGATAGAGCGACCAGTTGGTCGAGATCTCTGCTTGAGCGATTGTGTCGAGATCAGGAAGAGAGGAACTTGCCTGCCAGACGATGATCGCCACTGCGATCGTCAACAGGCCCCGGAAGAGGTCCATCGAGACGATGATCTTTCGCCGCTCTACGCGATCAGTGATCACACCTGCCGGGAGCGTGAAGAGGAGCCATGGGAGTCTGCCAACCAAGCCTGCTAACGCGATGAGAAATGGATCGCGTGTGATCGCCGATGCCAACCAGGGATAAGCGATCAAGGAGATTCCATCGCCAAGGTTGGAGATGGCAGTGGCACTCCACAGTCGCCAATAATTCTTGCCGAGCCTGACCCTCTCCGCAGGTCTCTTTCTCTTCGGACTCCACCGCACATTGCGACTCTACAGTGCGACAACTTCACTCACCTTCTTCCGAACTAAGATGACGCCATGTCTACTTCTTCAGAGTTCTCTTTTCTCGAGAAGGAGCGATTGCAATCACCCCACCAGGAACATCTCGGGCGGACAGGTGAGATCCACACGCCACATGGCGTGATCAAGACTCCTGCCTTCATCCCGGTCGGAACGAAAGCGACGGTCAAGGCACTCCTTCCTCATGATGTCGAGTCTTTAGGCGCACAAGCAGTGCTGGCGAACGCGTATCACCTCTATCTCCAACCAGGGCCGGAGACCATTGATGAGGCTGGCGGGTTGGGCAAGTTCATGAATTGGCAAGGACCTACCTTCACCGATAGCGGTGGATTCCAAGTGCTCTCACTCGGTGTGGGATTCAAGAAGGTCATCGCGATGGATGCCGAACTCTGGCAGGCGGATGACGTCATCGCTGACAAGAAGGAGCGCCTGGCTCATGTCGATGATGACGGCGTAACCTTCAAATCACATCTTGATGGATCTATGCACCGATTCACACCAGAGGTGTCGATGCAGGTGCAACACCAGATCGGCGCCGACATCATCTTCGCCTTCGATGAGTGCACCACCTTGCACAACACTCGGAGGTATCAGGAGAAGGCTTTGGAACGGACCCGTCTTTGGGCGATCCGATGTCTCGATGAACACGATCGCCTCACTAAGGAGAGGAGCACTCATCCCTATCAAGCACTCTATGGAGTGATCCAAGGAGCGCAATACGAGGACCTTCGGAGAAAAGCAGCGCGTGATCTCTCTGAGATGGTCTCCTCCGGTATCTCATTCGATGGCTTCGGCATCGGCGGCGCACTCGACAAGGGTCAATTGGCCACGATCCTCTCCTGGGTCAACGAGGAGTTACCTCGCGATAAACCGCGACATCTCCTCGGAATCGGAGAGCCGACAGACCTCTTTGCTGGAGTGGAGAACGGTGCCGATACCTTCGATTGCGTCGCACCTTCTCGTGAAGCTCGAACCAGTGCGGTCTATTCGAAGAACGGTCGATTCAACGTCTCGAACTCTCCCTATCGCAAGGACTTCTCCCCCATCGATAGCGAGTGTCAGTGCTACACCTGCAAGAACTACTCCCGCGCTTACATCAACCATCTCTTCCGAGGGAAGGAGATGTTGGCCTCGACGTTGGCAACAATCCATAACCTGCACTTCGTCGTCACCTTGGTCGACCGGATCCGTGACGCAATCTCGGGCGGTTACTACTTTGAGTTCAAGGATGATTTCTTGGGGCACTACCTCAAGCAATAGCTACAAAGGGCTTAGTTGTAACTAGGTTCTGCTCTTTTCACTGCAGCGATGACCCGATAGGTCACGGGAAGGAGCGCAAGCTCCACTGCACTCTTGTAGAGATATCCGACCACGAGGTAGTTGAGGAATTCTGCGCCAGTGATCACCCCATAGAAAGCAATGGTGCAGAAGATGAGAGTGTCGACGAATTGTCCAACTGCAGTCGATCCAATAAGACGCAGCCAGAGATTACGCTCACTCGTTCGCTCTTTGATCTTGACCAAGACATAGGAATTGAGCAACTGACCCGCGACGAAGGCCACCACACTCGCCAGAACGATCCTTGGCACGAAACCGAGGACTGCTTCGAACGCGTCTTGGTTGCCCCAATCACTTGCAGGTGGCGCCAATTGGACGAGATAGAAAGTCAGCGCTGCCAAGATAGACATCGAGAAGGCGGTGAGGATCGCTCGTCGTGCAGCCTTGAATCCATAGACCTCAGAGAGGATGTCGCCGACGATGTAGACGAGGGGGAAGAGGATCGCGCCACCATCGGTGATGATCGGACCTAGTTCGATCAACTTCACCGCACCGATGTTCGAGATCAGCAATAAGGCGACGAAGATGCCGACTACATAGGGATAGAGGCCTCCAGGAGCGGTGGCGAAGCGAGCTTGGCTCTGTGATTCTCTATTCAATTCCCCGTCATCCCTTCATTCCTTCATTACTTCGCATCCCGTGATTGCGAATCATCGTTGGAAGGTTCTCACGCATGTGGGCTCTTGTCGAAATGAGATTCCCGCCGCAACATCCATGATGCCACAAACGCGGTGAGAATCACGTATGCGATGGTGAGTGCTTGGAGCTCGTCACCGAAGAAGGTCGACCCTGCCAACCCGGCGATGACGATGGAGAACTCTCCCCGCGGGATCATCAATGTCGCCGCACGCCGCACCTTTCGTGGTTCATCGACATCACGGACAGCCCACCAGGCGGTGAGGACCTTAGTCGCAACACCGAATACTGCGAGGAGCACTGCAGGGATCAAGACTGGAATCACATCTCGTGGATCAGTGCCTAGGCCAAAGAAGAGGAAGAAGATCGAGGCGAAGAGATCTCGGAGCGGTGCAAGACGGACACGAGCGACGATCGCAAGATCACCGGTCAAGAGGAGTCCGACCAAGAATGCTGCGACGGCTCCTGAGAAACCGATCATCGTGGCGAGCCCTGAAGCAGCGAGCGCTGCACCAAAGACCATCAAGAGCAGCGTCGCTGAATCACCCAAGACGACCGGCGCATAAGGGATGTGTCCACCGCGAGCGCTGAAGAAGAGCGCGGCGCCGGTGATGACAAGGGCCACCGAGATGGAGATCAGGCCGGTTGAGAGTGCAACTCCTGCAGTGATTGCGCTCAAGACCGGTAGATAGGGCGCCAAGAAGAGGTCCTCGACGACAAGCGTTGCCACTGCACGTTTCGTGCTTTCAAGTTTCTGCCACTTCGCATCTTTGATGAACTGGGTGGCAATACCTGAAGAAGATACATAGGTGATTCCGCCGAGTACGAGCGCGCCGGTGATACCCCAACCGAGGATGAAGCCAAGAAGCGCCCCGGGGAGGAAGTTCGCGATGAGATCGAAGAAACCCAATGACTTCCGTTCCTTCAAAGTTCCGATCAACTCTCCTGCCGTGTATTCCAGACCTAGGAGGAGGAGAAGGAGGATCGCGCCCCACTGCGCGCCGAGATCCAAGAAGCTATCGCTCACACTCAGTGGAATCAACCCACCATTTCCCAGTGCTAATCCTGCGATCAGGAAGATTGGGACAGCCGAGAACTTGAAACGGGCCGCAACGAAGGAGACCAGGCCGAGGAAGAGGAGGACGCCACCGATCTCAGCGAGAACGAGTCCCGAATCAGAGGAAGCAGAGGCCCACACTGGCATGCGGGAATTCTCTCACCTAGCAATCTCAACTAGGGCGTTTCGCTCTCCTCTTCGGAGACTGTCGAATTCGCCACCTTGACGATGAATGGAAGGGCACGAATCGCAACGAAGATTCCGATCGCTCCACAGATGATGAAGGGAAGTCGCAAGCCACCCGTAGCAATCACGCCACCAAGGAATGCACCGATGGGCATCAAGCCCCAGACGATGGTCCGCCGAGCGCCGTGGATTCGACCGTAGAGATGATTAGGAATCAATACTTGATAGGTGGACATCAAGAGGATGTTCCAGATCGTGCTCGCAAAACCAGCGATCGTTCCGACAAGAGTGAAGAGATAGATGTTCGAAACCAGCCCCATCACCAAGATCAATGCGGTGGCAAGGATCATCGTTGCGGCGAGGGTCTTGCCGCGAGTCAGGCGTGTGGAGAGTCGATTTGCGAGTAATCCTCCCGCTACGCCTCCGACGCCTTGAATGGCGAGGAAGACTCCGAAATAGCGGGGATCCATTCCAAGCTCTTTCACCATGAAGAGCACTGCAGTTGCGCTCGAGGCGGAGAAGAGGAATCCAAGGATTGTCGTGATGATGACCAATTGCCGAAGCCTTTGATGGGTGAAGAGGTATCGGATCCCGAACTTGAGCTCATCGATGAAACGGGCGCGGGCATCCTCAGGAGAGGAGGCCTTTGCCTCACGAACGGTGCGATTGAGGCTCTGATATGGCATCAAGATCAACAAAGCGAGCGCGACGACATAGCCAGCAGAGGCCGAGTAGAAAGGCGCGACGACGGCGATCGCGTACAAGAAGCCACTCAATGGAGATCCGATGAACTGCGAGATGACCGTCTCTGCTATGTAGAGGCGAGAATTGCCGCGCTCCAATTGATCCTTGTCTAGGAGCTCGGGGATCATCGATTGTGCGGTGGTATCGATACTCACCTCACAGGCGCCTGCGATAAATATCAAGGCGAGCAAGAGATAGATGGTCATCGCTCCTGTAGAGATGGCGATCGCAATGGCCGCGACCACGGCTGTGCGGAGAAGATTCGAATAGATCAACAACTTCTTTCGATCGACTCGATCAGCCAGGGTCCCGATGATGACGGCAAAGAAGAGCCACGGCAGCAACGTCATCGCAGAGATCAGGGAGATGAGAATCGGGCTCTCAGTGAGTGTGATCGCATAGATCGGCACCACGGTCCTGAGCAATCCGTCGGCAAGATTGCTGACGATGCTCGAAGTCCAAAGCCGATTGAATCCATGCGGAAGCTTCGTTGCCGATTTACTCACCGGCGAAGCCTAATGGAGGCGATCTTCAATCGGATGGAAGGGATCTAGCCCAGATTGCGCAACCGTTCACGGATCGGCGGATGGGTGTAGTTCACCGCGACGTAGAGCGGGTGCGGCGAGAGGTTGGCGAGGGCATCGGTACTGATCTTCTTCAATGATTCGCGAAGTGCGACACCGTCGTATGTCTCCTTGGCGAAATCATCTGCTTGATATTCGTTCCGACGGGACAAACCGTTGTTGAGCAAACCGAGCAGCATTGAAACTGGTGAGAAGAGGAGGAAGAAAGCAAGGGCCGATAGATGGAAACTTGATTCGCTCGCTCCAAGTGCTGTCGACAACTCCTCGACTCCGAGAAGCCAACCCAAGAGTGCGAAGAGGATGAAGGTTTGAAGGTTGGAGAGAAGGAACATGGAGAGCGTGTGTTTACGTTTGTAGTGACCGATCTCGTGAGCCAGGACGGCGACCACTTCACGGGTTGTCAGCTTCTCCAAGAGAGTGTCGAAGAGCACGATCGTCTTGCTCTTTCCCAGACCTGAGAAGAAGGCGTTCGCTTTAGTCGACCGCTTCGACCCATCCATCACGAAGAGCTTTCCGAGTGAATATCCTTGGGACGCGCAATATCTCTCCACTTCGCTGCGCAATTCACCCTCTGGCACCGGCGTCAGCTTGTTGAAGAGAGGCAGGATCAGCTTTGTGCCGAACATGAAGAAGAAGAGTGAGAATCCCGCGAAGAGGAGCCAGGCCCAGAGCCAGAAGGTCGAACGTAACTCTTGATTGATCCAAAGGACCGCAGTCAAGAGCACTCCACCGATGACCAAGGTCAAAAGAAGGCCTTTGATCAAGTCGGTGACGAATGTAGTCACTGTTGACTTGTTGAATCCGTACTCGGCCTCGACCTTGAAAGTCGAATAGATCCCAAAGGGCAGTGAGATCAGGTTCGAGAAGAGCGTCAGTATTCCGATGAAGACCAGGGAGATGACGATCTCGTTGCTCCACCGACCTCTCACCCAATCATCAAGAACGGCGAACCAGTTGTAGGTGAGCGCGATGATCAGAAGTAGGAAGAAGAGCGTCGAGGAGACGAAGGAGACCTTGTAATTGGCAGCTTGATAATCGACCGATCGCTGATGCTCCTTCTCGTCGTAGAGACCCGCTAACTCGGCATCGAGAGGACGCTTCGAAGAGCGGTGGTTGAGGAAGTCGACGAAGGTATTGATGGCATAGTCAAGAGCTACGAAGAATGTGATTGCGCCAAGGATCCAAGTTTCCATG
>CAYORK010000026.1:0-16379 GCA_964406345.1 uncultured Actinomycetes bacterium
AAGAGAGTGGCATCCCATTCGTCCACACCTTTCACACCACAGCGAAGGTCAAGAACCTTTCGCTTGCAGATGGTGAGCGACCAGAGCCACTCTCACGATCAATCGGTGAAGAGAATGTTGTCAAAGCGGCCGCTGCGATCATCGCCAACACTGATTCGGAGGCTGCAAGTCTCGTCTCACTTTATGGCGCTTGTCCGGATCGAGTATTCGTGGCAACCCCTGGGGTAAATCTCTCTGAGTTCAAGGTGGCAGAGGGCAAGAGCGCTTCGCGCGAGAAGTTGGGAATAGATCAATCAAAGATCGTCCTTACCTTTGTCGGTCGAATCCAGCCTCACAAGGGGCCAGACATCTTCATCCGTTCCGTTGCGGAGGTGCTCACTCATAGCCCCGGTCTTCGCTCGCGTATCCATGCTCTTGTGATCGGTGGCGTCTCCGGGAGCGAGAGCGGTGAATTGGATCGACTACGCAATCTTGCCAAGTGGCTCGGCATCAGCGATGTGGTCAGATTCCTACCTCCGGTCACACGATCAGAACTTCCAGATTGGTATCGAGCATCCGATCTTGTCTGCGTTCCAAGCTATAGCGAGTCCTTCGGTCTCGTCGCGCTGGAGGCGCAAGCCTGTGGCACTCCTGTCGTTGCCACAGCAGTAGGAGGTCTCCGCGCAGCGGTATCTGATGGTTTCTCTGGATCCCTCGTCGATGGTCATGATCCAAAGGCATGGGGTGCGGTCTTGCTCCGCCTCATCGCTCAACCTGAGCGTCGCTTGATTCTTTCGATGGGTGCAGTGCAGCACGCTTCGCACTTCGGTTGGGATAGCACTTCACGCGCACTCCTTGATCTCTTCGACAAGGTGATCAGTGATGCAGAGAGTGCCAAGAGCAACAATCGAAGCCTCGCCTGAGGTTTACTCTTTCCTTCATGAGCACTTCCAAAGCCCGCACCCTTGCGGTCGTCGAGGAGTTCTTGGCGTCCCATGATCTCTCTCACGAAGTGGCTGATGAGAGAACTTTCATGGTCACCCTGCCAGGTAGTGCGAAGTTGGAGACACATTGCGCTCTCGTGGTCGGTGACCACTCCTTGGGGATCAATGCCTTCGTGATCAGGAAGCCGGATGAGAATGTGGCTCAAGTCCACGAGTGGCTACTTCGCAAGAATGCGAACATGTACTCGGTCGCTTTCGCCATCAACGAGATCGGCGATATCTATCTCGTCGGTCGGTTGAGCCATGCCGCTGTGAGTGAGCGAGAACTCGACAAGGTGATCGGCTCGGTATTGCAGTACTCCGATGCCGCTTTCAATCCACTCCTTGAGATCGGCTTCGCGACCGCGATCCGACGCGAGTGGGCATGGAGACTCTCACGCGGGGAGTCACTGGCGAACTTGAAAGCGTTCGAGCACTTGATCTCAGATTGAAGATCAACTGATGAGAGAATATGCGCATGAGTAGAGAATTGATCCTGCTTCGTCATGGCGAGAGTCAATGGAACGCGAAGAACCTCTTCACTGGTTGGGTCGACGTCGATCTCTCCGAGAAGGGAATCTTTGAGGCCAAGAGGGGTGGCGAACTCCTGAAGCAGCGAAACCTGCTCCCTGATGTACTGCATACCTCTCTACTCAAGCGTGCGATTCATACTGCGCAATATGCGCTCGCATCATGTGATCGGGATTGGATACCGGTGAAGCGGAGCTGGCGCCTCAATGAACGTCACTATGGCGCGCTTCAAGGTAAGGATAAGAAGGCGACCTTGGAGGCGTATGGTGAAGAGCAATTCCAGCTCTGGCGCCGTTCCTATGATGTCCCACCTCCACCGATCTCCGATGACGATCCCTTCTCACAGGCAAGCGATCCTCGCTACAGCGACCTCGGTGCCGACTTGCCGAAGAGCGAGTGCCTCAAGGATGTAGTCAATCGTTTGCTTCCCTACCTCAATGGTGAGATATCCGCAGATCTCAATGCAGGAAAGCGCGTCTTGGTCGTAGCTCACGGCAATTCCATTCGCGCCATCGTCAAGCACATTGATTGCATCTCAGAGAGTGACATCGCAGGAGTCAACATCCCGACTGGGATCCCATTGCTCTATCGATTCGACGATGACTTCGAACCCGTAGTCAAAGGTGGCGAGTACCTGGATCCCGAAGCAGCGAAGATCGCGATCGAAGCAGTAGCGAATCAGGGAAAGAAGTAGCGGAACGAAGAGTTAGTTAGACCAACTTGTCCGAATAAGTGCCCGTGACGAGGAAGTAGACGCGTCTTGCAATCGAGACTGCATGGTCTGCATAACGCTCGTAATAACGCCCGATCAAGGTCATATCTATCGCTGTCTCGGTGCTGTGTGGCCAACTCTCGTCCAAGAGCGCTTCGAACAACTTGCGATGTAGGCGATCGACCTCGTCGTCGTCCTTTTCCATCTCGAGGGCTTTTTCAAGGTCGCGGTTGGCGATGACTTCGCTGCACTTGTCAGCAACAGCCTTCACTGTCTTGCCCAATTCTTGGACGGTCAGGAGGAGTTCAGATGGGATTGCCGCCCCAGGATGACGCAAGCGAGTGATCTTGGCGACGTGATGGGCCATATCGCCCATACGCTCAAGGTCGGAGCTCATCCGAAGCGCTGTGACGAGGGCACGAAGATCGCTTGCAACTGGCTGCTGTCTCGCGATGATCTCGATGATGCGATTGTCGAGCTCGTGGGCCAGTTCATCGATCTGATCATCTGCCGAGATGACTGCCTCTGCCTCTTCAAGGTTCGCAGTGAGGATCGCATGGGTGGCTTTATCCATCGCCGCGCTCACCTCATTGGAGAGTCGGACCAATGATGCAGTCACACCGTCGAGTTCGTCCTGGAATGCGGACCTTAGCCAAGCCATGGCCGAAGTCTAGAGGAGGAGAGATGAATGCGAGACATCGAAGGAGTGAATACCGGGTAAATCGAGCTGCCTGACTCGTGCGCGATGATCGATGCCAATTGATGGAGTTCTACGATGAGACAGTGAAGCGGCGGCTCAAAGTGCCTGAGAGGTCTGAAGCCTGATGATCTTTCGCAAGAGTCCGGCAATCGACTCCGAAGAGATCCACTCTCTCGATGGTGCTGTTCTACCTGATGCACTTCTGCGGATCTTTGAACTTCTTGAGGATGATGTCTTGGTCATCGATACCGATGACTCTCCGATCTTCCAATCTCCAGGTATTGCCACTTTGAATATCCTCAAGGATTCCCGCCTTTACGGTGACGAGATCCTTGCGATCGTGCGAGCGGTGCGACGAACAGGCACGCCGCATCAAGGATTGATCGAGATCCCGAGAGGAACCTTCGGTAAGGGCAAGCGGAAGATCAAGATCGCCGTCACGTCGCTCGATGAAGATTCGATATTGATACTCATCAATGATGAGAGCGAGAAGGCGCGCGTCGATGCAATTCGAAGGGACTTCATCGCGAACATCTCCCATGAGTTGAAGACACCGATCGGTGCCCTCTCGCTCCTGAGTGAAGCGATCTCACAGGCGAAGGATGATCCCGAAGCGATGGAGAGATTCGCGAACCGGATCAAGAGCGAGGCGAAGCGACTAGAGGATTTGGTGCGCGAGATCATCAACCTCTCACGGCTTCAGGGAGAGGATCCGCTGACTGACCCTCATCCGATCGAGATGGGTGCCGTCGTGAATGAAGCGATCGCACAAGCAGAGACCAATGCTGAGTCACGGCAGATAACCGTGGAGCGAGGTGACAAACACGAGGCGTGGGTACTCGGAGATCGCCAGCAATTGATCATGGCAGTCCATAACCTGGTCGAGAATGCGATCAACTACTCGCCTGAAGGCACGAGGGTCTCAGTCGAACTCAAGAGTGCTGGAGATGTGATCGAAGTTGATGTCGTAGACCAAGGTATTGGGATCAAGGAGACCGATCTGGAGCGGATCTTCGAGCGTTTCTATCGTGTCGACCCTGCGAGATCTCGTGAGACGGGCGGGACAGGATTGGGGCTTTCCATTGTCAAACATGTGGCACAAAACCACGGTGGCGAAGTCAAGGTATGGAGCAAGGTCGGTGTGGGGAGCACATTCGCATTGCGGCTTCCGAGCGTCGACCCGGCATCGATTGAAGCAGGGGAGAGGTCGTAGATGACGAAGATCTTGATCGTCGAGGATGAAGCGTCTTTCTCTGAGGCGCTCACCTTTTTGCTTGGCAAGGAAGGGTTTGTCGTCGACACGGCCACTACTGGGACCGAAGCGCTAGAGAAGTTTGCTCGCAATGAATTCGATCTGATCCTGCTTGACCTGATGCTCCCCGAGATCTCAGGGATAGAGGTCTGTCGCACGATCCGTACCCACTCCCAGGTTCCGATCATCATGCTCACCGCGAAGGATACGGAGATCGACAAGGTGGTCGGTCTGGAGCTTGGTGCAGATGATTATGTGACCAAGCCTTACTCGAAGAACGAGCTGGTTGCGCGAATCCGTGCCGTCCTTCGTCGAGGCAATGGCGTTGTCAATGAGGCGGATGCTGGAGTGCTCAGTGTTGCCAATATCAGGATGGATATCGATCGCCATCAAGTCTCTGTCGGAGGACAGCCGATCTCTCTTCCATTGAAGGAATTCGAACTACTTGAGTTCCTGATGCGCAATGCCGGTCGTGTCCTCACGCGCAATCAATTGATCGATCGTGTCTGGGGAAGCGATTATGTCGGCGATACGAAGACTCTGGACGTGCACATCAAGCGTCTGCGTGCAAAGGTGGAGAAGGATCCCGGTAATCCCACTTTGATCCAGACGGTGAGAGGTCTCGGCTACAAGATCGAGATTTGATCGTAGAGACTGGAAGATCGCGAACTAGTTGGGAAGAGATACGTCAGCGAACTCGAGGTCGCGCTCACGCACCAAGACATCAAGAGTGACGATGCCACCACGCTGAAGGATCACTTCGACGGGGACGCGGTACCCGGCCTTGACCGTGAATGATTCGAGATAGGCATAGGCAGTAGCGCTAGGACCTGCGAGATGTTGTGGCCTGTTGAGAGTCAGCGGAAGTGATTCCACCTCTCCACCACCAGCCAAGACCTTCGCACGCTCGCCGTTGATTCCGATCGCAAGGACGGCATCTTCGACCTCATCCTGATTGACGATCGTTCCGACTAGAACCACCGAGCTATCCGGCTGTAGGACGAGAGTGAAATTACGAAGTTTCACTGGTCCTGCTTCACCTTCGACGCCATCAGTAACTTGCGTGATGAGGCGCGTCGCTGCATTGGGGCCTGCCGCACACCCTGTCAAGAGTGAGAGTGAAGCAACTGCGATTGTCAAGCGAATCAAAGAACGAGCGCGACGGCGAAGATAAGTAATTTCCACGCGCAAAGGATAAGGCAGAAAGGCGCTGCCACCTCAATTTCATCCTCTCGTAGTGATGATGTAGAATCGCCCTCTAACGAAAGGCGCTTAATGTCATTCAAAGTCGGCGAAACCGTTGTTTATCCCCATCACGGAGCAGCTCTGATCGAGGCGATCGAGAAGCGAACAATCAAAGGCGAAGAAAAGACATATCTAGTTCTCAAAGTCCATCAAGGCGACCTGACCGTACGAGTCCCAGCAGATAACGTGGATCTCGTCGGAGTCCGTGATGTCGTCGACTCAGCCGGACTTGATCGAGTATTCGGCGTCTTGCGTCAGCCATATACCGAGGAGCCGACGAATTGGTCGCGCCGTTACAAGGCGAACCTCGAGAAGCTTGCATCAGGAGATGTCATCAAGGTAGCTGAGGTCGTGCGTGATCTCTATCGTCGCGATCTCGACCGCGGTCTCTCCGCCGGTGAGAAGAGGATGCTCGCGAAGGCGAAGTCGATCCTGATCTCAGAGCTCGCGCTTGCAGAGCGAACCGATGAGGCGAAGGCAGAGTCGATCCTCAACGAGGTCTTGGCTTCCTAACGCTCTTTCTGGGCTGGGACCAGGAAAAGAGATCCTGAAGTCCCTGATGGAGGTTTCGTCATGCGATCCGCTGCCATCATCGCCGCTGCAGGAAGCGGAGAACGTCTCGGTGCAGATAGGCCGAAAGCCTTCGTTCAGTTAGCTGGCAGGACCCTCCTCGAACATGCACTCCTATCCCTCTCTGCAGTCGTTGATGAGATCGTGATCGCAGCGCCAGCAGGTTGGGAAGAAGAAGTTCGAAAGATCGTCGGAGCGAGTGCAAGAGTCGTCGTCGGTGGCGCATCTCGAAGCGCATCAATCTCCAATGCCTTGGAAGCAGTCTCACCTGATATCAATCTCGTCCTTGTTCATGATGCTGCTCGCGCACTTGCAAGTCGTGATCTCGCAGAGCGAGTCCTCCACACGCTCGCCGGAGGTGAGGTCGCTGTCATCCCAGCGATTGCTGTCACCGACACCATCAAGTCAGTCACTCGGGAGGGGTATGTCTCACTTACTCCGGACCGAACGCATCTTCGTGCAGTACAGACGCCGCAAGGCTTCACTCGATCGATCTTGATGCGTGCACATGCACGGGGAGATGAAGCCACTGATGATGCTGCCCTCGTCGAGGGGCTCGGCGAGAAGGTGAAAGTGATCGAGGGCGAGGCTCGTGCCATGAAGATCACGACGATTCAGGATCTGACTACCGCCCAACACTTCCTGGATGGTGATCAAGAGAAAGAGTTCCGCAGCGGTATCGGAAGTGATGCGCATGCTTTCTCACAAGATGCTTCTCGAGCGCTTCATCTAGCGTGTCTTCACTGGCCAGATGAGATCGGCGTCGATGGTCATTCCGATGGAGATGTCGCAGCACATGCGATCTGCGATGCTCTCTTCTCGGCCGCTCAGATTGGCGATCTCGGATCGAACTTCGGTGTCGATGATCCGAAGTACAGCGGTGCGTCAGGAGCGACGCTTCTCGCTGAAGCTGCGCGAAGAGTGAGTGGAGCGGGTTTCGAGATCGTCAATGTCTCCGTACAGGTAATCGGCAATCGTCCGAAGATCGGACCACGACGGAAAGAGGCGAGCGAAGCCATCTCCCGTGCACTTGGTGGAGTATCGGTTTCGATCTCCGCCACCACGACTGACGGTCTAGGCATGACAGGTGAAGGCAAAGGCATCGCCGCGGTGGCGACTGCGATCATCTCCAGGTCCGCGCGAGCCCACCGATAAGATTCGAATCTGCCATGACAATTACGCTCTACAACACTCTCACACGTACTGCATCTGCCTTCACTCCCATCAATCCTGGGAAGGTCGGCATCTATCTTTGCGGTGCGACTGTGCAGGCTGAGCCACACATCGGTCATATCCGAAGTGGCGTGAATTTCGACATTCTCCGGCGCTGGCTCACTGCTTCGGGATTCGATGTCACCTTCGTTCGTAATGTCACCGACATCGATGACAAGATCCTCCATAAGGCCGTGCACGAGAAGATCCCATGGTGGGCAGTTGCAATGAAATATGAGCGGGCCTTCACCGACGCTTATCGCTCGCTCAATGTCTTGCCTCCGACCTATGAGCCACGAGCAACTGGACATATCACGCAGATGATCGAGTTGATGGAGCGATTGATCGCTCGTGGATTCGCCTACGCACCCGGAAATGGCGATGTCTATCTCGAGGTCCGCAAGCTAGAGCGGTATCTCACACTCTCTAATCAGCGACTCGATGACTTGCTCCCTGCTGATGATGCTGACCTTACGATGAAGCGAGATCCGCGCGACTTTGCACTCTGGAAGGCGGCGAAGCCAGGAGATCCATCATGGCCGACTCCATGGGGACCAGGTCGCCCTGGTTGGCATATCGAGTGCTCCGCGATGGCACAGGCCTACCTTGGTGAGGAATTCGACATCCATGGTGGCGGCATCGATTTGATCTTTCCGCATCATGAGAACGAGATCGCGCAATCAGAGGCGGCTGGCTATGGCTTCGCTCGATTCTGGATGCATAACGCATGGGTGACGCAAAGTGGCGAGAAGATGAGTAAGTCCCTTGGCAACTCACTTCTCGTGCGAGAGATCCTGAAGCAGGTCCGTGGCATCGAACTTCGTTGGTATCTCTCCGGTGCGCACTACCGATCGATGTTGGAGTTCTCCTACGAGGCACTCGAGGAATCTGCGACCAACTTCCGGAGGATCGAGTCATTCCTCTTCAAAGTCCACGAGAAGGGTGTGATCGAGGGTGTGATCGATCCGCAATTCAAGGCTGTGATGGATGATGATCTCGCTGTCCCGCAAGGCCTCGCTCTCATCTCGGGATGGTTGCGGATCGGAAATACTGCCTTGGCTGGAGGCGATTTTGAGGGCGCACGGAGAGAGGCCGAGCGCATCCGAGGTGCACTCTCAATTCTTGGCGCTGATCCCTTCGATGATGCTTTTCAAGGTGGAAGCGGCTCCTCGGAGAATGTGACGAGAGCGCTTGATGGTTTGATTCAACTCCTCCTGAAGGAGCGCGAAGACGCGCGATCCCGAAAGGATTTTGCAGCAGCAGATCGAATCCGTGATTCATTCCAGGATCTCGGTATCGCAATCGAAGATGGCCCAGAGGGCCCGAGATGGAGTATCCAATGATGGCGAGGGCTCCACGAAAAGCGCTCCGAGGTAAAGGTCCGACGCCGAAAGCGAAGGATCGCCCGTATCACAAGGCAGCGAAAGCTAACTCTTCGAAGAGGAAGCAGGAACGAAGCTCTGGAAGGTCGCGAACAGACTCGGAGTCAGAGACAGGTACGACGTCGCGCACGACTGCACGATCTACTTCAAGAACGAATTCAAGAACGAATTCAAGAACGAATTCGAGACCAAATTCAAGACCTAGCTCGAGACCTGATTCACGACGTGACTCCAGACCTGATTCACGACGTGACTCCAGACCTGATTCCAGAGCAAGAACAAGTTCTCGCCCCATGCGAAGTGAGGAGCGCGAGAAGGTCCACGTCGATTCGATCGCTGGTCGAAACGTCGTTTTGGAAGCGCTTCGAGCTGGCATCCCAGCGAAGGAACTTGTCGTCGCCATCGGGATCGATATCGATGATCGCATCCGCGAGATCGTCGACCTTGCTAAGTCTGTATCCCTTCCGATCCGAGAAGTGCAACGCAATCGCCTCGACACACTCACCGGTATCGCCCATCATCAAGGTATCGCCCTCATCGCCAGGCCCTTCCAGTATTCATCGGAGAAAGAGATCTTCCAACGAGCGACGGAACCTGCGCTCTACATCGCAGTGGATGGCATAACCGATCCACGCAACATCGGTGCGATCATTCGAAGTGCGGCTGCTTTCGGTGCTGATGGAATCCTCATACCTGAGCGACGAAGCGCAGGCATCACCGCTGCAGCATGGAAGGCATCTGCTGGAGCAGTCGCCCGAATCCCAGTAGCGCAAGTGACGAATCTCGTCCGTTCGATCGAGAATGCGAAGGAGCGAGGTTGCTTCATCGTTGGTCTTGAAGGAGGTTCTGAGGAGACTCTCGAGACCATGACGATTGCGGACCAACCTCTCTACATCGTCGTAGGGAGTGAAGGAAAGGGTCTCTCACGTCTCGTCAAGGAGAAGTGCGATCTCTTGCTCTCGATCCCGATCTCCTCGAAGGTAGAGAGCCTCAACGCCAGCGTCGCGGTCTCCATCGCCCTCTATGGCATTGCAGCCCGGAGAAGGAGCGCATCGACTTCGTCATGAGCAAGGCTGTAGGTAAGTACGCCCGCTTCATCGCCCTCGGTGATTCGATGACCGAGGGTATGAATGACGAGATCGTTGCTGGGAACTTCCGAGGTTGGGCTGATCGTGTCGCAGATGTCCTAACGACAGTCCATCCTGATTTCACCTACATGAATCTTGCGATTCGCGGAAAACTCGTCGGACAAGTTGTTCGAGAGCAGATTCCAGTCGCACTTCGTCACATTCCATATCCGGGATCGAGTGAGATCAAACCTGCAGACATCTTGGTCTCATTCCACGCAGGTGCGAATGACATCTTGAGGCCCAAATACTCAGCTGAAGAGACGATCGCCACCTATAGGAAGGGTGTTGAGATCTTCGCAGAGCGCGGCGTACAACTGATGCTCTTCTGTGTCCTGGAGGATTTCGCAGCTGGTTCGAAGACTGGCTCTGCGCTCGCCATGAGGTTCCGTCACTTCAATGAGAACGTCAAGCGAATCGCGAATGAAGTCGGCGCGATCCTCTTGGATCCCAATCCGGAGCCCTTCTGGCATGACAAGTCATTCATGTCATGGGATCGCCTGCACATGAATAGCGAAGGCCATTTCCGTGCAGCACAAGGCGTCTTGGCCAAGTTGGAGTTGCCACACGATCCGAACTTCCGCGAACCTGTTCGCTCGATCCAAGGAAAGAGCCGCATCAAGATGGCTCGAGAGAACATCCACTGGTTCTTCGCATTCCTATTGCCCTGGATATGGCGAAGGCTCCGTGGACGTTCGTCGGGAGATGGTCGCATGCCGAAGTACGGTGAGCCGACTTCATGGCCCCCAAGAGCTAACTAGTCCCAGAACCAATCTGCACAGAACCGATTAGCACAGGAAGCATCTAGAAGAGGTAATCCCAACTCCAGGTATAAGTGCCTGGCTTGATCTTGTACTTCGCCAAGGTATCCGGACCACAAGAGGCGGTTCCCACTCCACGTTGTATACAGTCGATAGTGACATGGAGCGCATCTGACTCCTTGAGATCCACATTGTGCGATGTATCAGCGAGCATCTCACTTGTGTATGGGGAGATAGTCACGAACCGTGGTCGATCGAGAGCGATGGTGGGACCACTTCCTGCGGCGTCTTTCATCGAGAACCATCGGACATCGGCGCGAGCACCGCACTCTTGCGGCTTGATGTAGTCGGTGTGCATCTCCTGAGCGCTCGCTCGCCATCGATGTACGCGCCCGATCTTTCGATCAGGTGCGCTCTCGTGGCGCCCTGCGCCGAACCACGTCACATCATTGAGGTCCTTCGTAAGGGCGAAGGTGATTCCGATCCGAGCGACATCGTTGAGCACCTTAGGGAGTTTCACTGTCTCGGTGACTCTCACGCCACCATCGATGCTCTCAATCCGCTGTGAATGCGAGATCTTGATGCCGGATCCTGTGACGATGTTCTCAGTGATCGTGGTTTGCTTCGCGCCATCCCTAATGATGCAGTCGACGATGGTGAGATCACGAAGACCCCATTCGTTCCATTTCGTCGCAATATGCCCGATGAGATCGTTATCGGTAGGCGCACGCCAGAGTGTCAACCGCGGAGGCACAGGCATCAAAGGAAGTCGTAATCTGCCATCCTCGCCGACGAACTCACTAGCTGAATTCGATCTCACCTTTGCACGAGGCTTTGGTTTTGATGAGAGTGGGAATTGAGCCCACGCCACCTCATGGCCGACCTGGGCCCAGGCTGTGGTCTCCTTCAATCTAAGTGAGAGCGAAAGGAACTTCTCGCCAGAGGATTTCATCCCACTCGACTTCTCGGTCAATGACTTGGAGCGAATCTGTAACGAAGAACGGGAGCGAGGACCAATCTTCGGGATCGGTATCGATCCACCATCGATCACCTGACCATCGACCGTGATCTCGTAGTGGAGTGAGTAAGCATCGAGAGATGCGAAGAAGTTCTTATTGAAGATACTCACTCTTCCCGGAGCGTTACTGGAGAAGTCGACCGGGGAGGCAAGGAATTTGAATTCCTCCAAGGCAGGTTTTGGGCTTCGATCAGGGAAGAAGAGACCGTCGCATACGAAGTTCCCATCGTGGCGCTCTTCTCCAAAATCGCCACCGTAGGCGCTTCGTTTGCTGCCGTCGGGCAGATATTGATCAATTCCATGATCCCAGAACTCCCAGATGAAACCTCCTTGGAGGCCTGGCGTGGAATGGATCGCATCCCAATACTCCTTGAGTGTGCCGTTGCTATTTCCCATCGCATGGCTGTACTCACACATGATCAGCGGACGATCAGCACGTTTCGATTTGGCATAGGCGACGATCGCAGCGACCTCTGGATACATCGGACAGACGATGTCGGTCTGTGATTGTCCGGCAGTCCAATTCTTGCGGATCGCACCCTCGTAGTGGAGTGGTCGAGTGTCATCGAAGGCACGAAGGTATGCCGCCGCTGCTTCGTGGTTGAGTCCAGAGCCCGACTCGTTGCCGAGTGACCAAGCCACCACAGATGGATGGTGGATGTCCCTTTGTGCGAGTCTCGCTATTCGATCGACGAACGCGCTCAAGTACTTCTGATCATTGCAGATGCTGTCTTGGAAGGCATGTGACTCGATGTTCGCCTCATCGATCACATAGAAGCCAAGCTCGTCACAGAGGTCGAGAAAGACCGGGTCATTCGGATAGTGAGAGGTACGTACTGCATTGAAGTTCCAACGCTTGAGTTCGAGGAGATCTTGTCGGAGTAAGTCTCGAGTGAGTACGCGTCCACTCTCGCGGTTGAAATCATGTCGATTTACGCCATAGAAGATGACGGGTTTGCCGTTGACGAGGAATTGCTTTCCCTTGACTTCGACCGAACGGAATCCGATCCGCTGCGAGACGATCTCGACTGGCTTACCCTCGGGATCGAGAAGTTCGAACTCAACTTCGTAGAGCTTTGGCGTCTCGGCAGACCATGGTGTGATTCCAGGGATACGCCCGGTGAATTCGATGATGCCGGGACCTGATGGTTCGATTTCCTTGAGGGCTTCCTGCGCTTCCTTAGGCAACTTCCCATCCCAATAAGTGCCGCGAAAGAACTCACTACTTGCATGTCGTTGAGCCGGGGTCATCTCAGTCCAGTTCGGACGTTCGGCACGCGTCACTTCTGCTTCGAAGCGAGTCTCCTTCTTTCCTCCGGAGATTCGAGCACGGAGCGTCCATCCTTCGATCTCGCTACCGGCTACGGAGTTGATGTGTGCGCGAACACGAAGCGTCCCAGTCTTGCCATCACTGAGGAGCCCGGCTTGAGTGTGTAGGCGCTCGATGAAGACTCGTTCTGTCGCATGGATCGTGATGGACCGTGTGATGCCACCGTGCCACCACTGATCCTGATCCTCGATGAAGGTTGCGTCCGACCACTTCACCACGACTATCCGTACTGTGTTCTTTCCAGTGGTGAGAGATTCCGTTATGTCAAATGAGGCGTGAAGGCGTGAGTCCTTTGCAAGTCCGATGAATCTTCCATTGACGTAAAGACTGGCCACCGATTCAAAACCACCGATGGTGAGGACGACGCGCTTACCCTTCCAGATGGAGGAGTAATCAAAATCGCGTTCGAAGACTCCAGTCGGATTCTTCTCTGGGACCAAGGGTGGAAGGTGGTCGAAAGGCATCTGCACATTTGTGTAGATCGGTTTGTCGCCGAAGACGAATGTCCCATCTTTACGTTGTTGCATGGTCCAGAGACCAGGAACGTCTATCTCACTCCACTTGCGCGATAACGGTGCGCGAGGGTTCTCGAGGAGTTGGAAGCGCCATCTTCCATTGAGGCTGAGGGAATGAAGATGTTGCAGAGAGAGCATCGGCAATCGATTGACGGATGTCAGCTCGGGTGACATCCAATAGGTGCCGAGTTCTTCAAGTCGCTTATTCATGTCTCATCTTCGCTCTCATTCGCTCCACAGTAACTCTCTCGCAACTACACGGAACGCCCCGATATTCAGGGGTTAGTTGATGGGGTGAAATCCTATGTGAAGGGAGATTCCTCACCCTTACAGGCTCTGCCGAAGAGGAGGATGAGGGGGTGATTTCAAGGCCACTCGATCCAGAACTTCGGATCACGCCACCCCGTCGGGTTCCGGAATTCGCGTTGCGACAGAACCTCCTCGATCGCTTATCGCAATCCGGCCAACAGATGATCTATGTCGTCGCTCCTGTCGGATTTGGAAAGACAGTACTCGCCTCGCAGTGGATCGAAGAGGGGCTACGCCAAGATTCCATCGGAGTGTGGATCGAGATAGATCCGCTTGAGAGTGATCTACAGTTCCTAGCGACTGCAGTTCGAGCATTCCGTATCGGGATGGGTGAATTCGCCGAGTGGTTCGACGCAAACCAACCAAATAATGTCGAGAGTGCCTTGGAAGTAGTGGATCGACTTGTCGAAGAAATGACTCGGGCCAAGAAGTCGATCAGGTTGGTCATCGACTCCGCCGATTCCTTTGGTGTCAGCAGCAATTCGATCGCAAATCGCTTCATTGCCAGACTGCCGAAGAACATACTCATCATGGTCTTGAGAGAGCGCTCTCCCATCGCGTCATCACTGGGCAATCTTGGCCTCAATCATTTCATCGTCATCAATTCTGAAGACCTGAGATTGAGCAAAGAGGAAGTGATCGAGATGATGCCAGGGGCATCTGATCCCTCACAGGTCGATCGGATCCTGGAGTTGAGTGGTGGTTGGCCAGCTGCGACCAGATTGATCCTCGAGAACCTTGTGAAGTTCGATCTCGTCTCAAGCGATCGACAGCACTCCACAGTTGTCTCACTCTCATCGGTGACACGTCAAGCGCTTGCACGACTCGACGAGCGGGAGCTACAGACTTTGAGGTCACTGGTCTTCGTCGATCGGATCTCGCACCCTGTAGCCATGGCGATCACCGGAGATGACTTGGTTCCGATGATCCTTGCAAAACTCGCGGCCGAATCCTTCTTCCTCACCCGTGTCATTTCAACGCCATCGCTTTATGAGATGAACTCCCTCATTCGCGATGCACTTCGCGATGATCTCGCATTGGATCTGCAGGCCTATACCGATCTCCATAAGCGAACCTTCGAAGCGCTATTCGCTCACGGATCCAAAGACCAAGCCTTCAACTTCCTTGCAAAGACGGGAAACCCAGAGCAGATAAAGAGTCTTGCTGCTGACACCGAGGTCATGACTGAAGTCATCCAGTTGATTCGAGATGCCGTCTATCAAGATGACCGAGCTGCATTGCAGTCGTGGAGCTTGATCCTCCCTTTCCTTGAGGGACCTTCAAAGTCGCTCTCCTTCGCCCTTACCTTCTACCTCCATCTTCTCTCCGGTGAATTGGGGGAGGCGAAGGCACTCATCACGGAACGTTCGCTCGCACCTGTGCAAGGTGAGGATGCTGAACATGTAAAGCTCTCAAGCAAGCGGTTACAAGCAATCATCGATTGCATCAGGGGTGAACTTGAATCATCGATCGCGAGCACGCTAGAGGCACTTGAAAGCCTTCCCAACCAAGTCATAACGAATCGTTTCTCTTCCTTCTCTTCATTCTTGCGATTCGGCATGACAGCGGCACTATTCCATGAGGACTATCCAGCGATGAAGAGGATCGAGAGCTTCGTCGAGACCTCACTTGAAAGTGAGGGCAACAGTCACTTCCATATGAATGTACTTGCGATCAAAGCTACCCGCGCCTATTACGAAGGCAGGCTTCGCCTCGCGGAATCCTTCGCCTTCGCTGCTCTCTCCTATGCGAAGCAACACAATATCCGTGGCTTCTTCACTCCATTCGAGTGTTACTTCATCCTCTTCCAAGTTCAGATGGAGCAGTGCCGACAAGAGGAAGCGGAGCGTCTCTACCAGGAGGCGATCTCAGAGATCAAACGACTCAACTTCCTTCCCTGGATAGTTCAATTTCAGAGTAGGCACGCGATCATGTTGTTGCGTGATCGTCGTATCCAAGAGGGCATAGATGATTTCCAGGCTCTGTTGCAGGTGATTCCTGCTGTGCGCACGAAGGAGATCGACAACATGTTCGATCGACACGAGATGATCGTGCAACATTTCATCTCTGGCGAAACGCGCAGAGAGGCAATCCAGAGACGACTCCCAGGTGGGCAGGCGGCAAAACTCTATGGTGCGCAGGCTCACTTGCGGAGAAATGAGAGGGACTTCGAGAAGGCGATTTCAAAGTTCGATATGAGCTTGCCACGCGAAGCGCTCAATGCACATGTCTTCCGGACCATCCAAAATTTCGATTATCCACCTAAGGCTCGCGAACACCTCATCAGTGCCCTTGAGGTGGCCCAAGAGCATGGCTTCTATCAGTACTTCTTGATCCAAGGAGATCGTTTCCTCTCCTTCCTAATCTCCGCTTCAACAGAGATTCCCTCGCTCTTCTTGGAGCGCCTATCCAAAGACGCTAGTGAAAGGTTGCGAAACAAATTGACATCATCTGACTCACTACCTATCCCACTAACAAAGCGAGAAGCTGACATCCTGCGACATCTCGCCTCTGAACTACCGCTCTCCAAGATCTCGGCAGATCTCAACATCACCAAGAACACCATGAAGACACATCTGCGACATCTCTATCGCAAATTGGGCGCGAAGGATCGAAGAGAAGCAGTGGAGAAGGGCAAGGCACTGCTCAATCTTTAGATTGCTAGCTGTCTCCCTTTAGTCGCTTCAACTCACGTTCTAAGACCGTTATCTTCGACTTCAGCTGCTCGACCTCTTCTGGCGTGATCTGGCCGT
>CAYORK010000027.1:0-16117 GCA_964406345.1 uncultured Actinomycetes bacterium
AGAGACCTTGGAAATGCACATGCGACAGCAGGATTATGAGTCCGGGGCTCTAACCGACTGAGCTACCGCCCCAGGCGCAATAGTAGATGAGTGAATGACTAGCGCTTGATCGGTATCGCTCTTATCTGACCCGCATCGGCGATGAGTGCGATCTCTGACTCCTTGTTCTCGGCAAGGAGTCGTTCTACTTTGTCGCGGTCCCAAACAGTGGCCAACCCATCGAGACTCTCGACGATTTCCACACGCGCTCCAGTGGACCGCTCCAGGTCGCGGGCGAAGGACTTGTCCGCAGGTCCAATCATGAGCAAGAACTTGTGCGTCTTGGACTTAGGACCAGCCTGGGATCGCTCATGTCTAATGATCTGAAGATGAAAGAGCCCAGCAAGTATTCCTACGACGAGGATCGAGATTGCATAACTCGTCTCGCGCCACGTACCTCCGCCGAGGTCACCGCCAAAGAGGCCTTGGAAGATCTGCACTGTAATGGTCAAGGCTGATGCCACAACAGCAATAGCGCTGATCCCGACAACAGTGAAGAGGTAGACCTTTCGTGAGATCGCGGGGATCTCTCGCTCCGGATCTTGGTTGATGTGGAGGTTGATTCGTCGCCAGAGGATCTGCCAGACCGGAAGTCCGACGACGAGGAGAGTGATTGCGAGGAGAAGAGAGTTTCTCGGCGAGCGTCCAACGAGAAGATCGTCCTGGGCGAATGTCTCGACGATCGAGACGACGAATGTGACCGCGCCAACGGAAGAGGTAGCCAAACCAATACCAGAGAGGAGATATCGATAGATCCTTCCGATCTCTCCCTCTTCAGATTCGTGATGGGAGGCAAGAATCCTGGAGTGATAGATAAATGAGATGGCAGTTGCGATCAACGCACCAGTCGCGCCAGGGACTCGATCGAAGTGGACCCAAGCGGCATTGGTGTTGGCATCACCGAAGAACCAGACCAAAGCGTCATAGAAGATGATGCTCGCACTGACCAAAGCCGCGACGAGAGAACCACCTACGCCCACAAGCAGTAGGTAGAGATTCCATAGTTGGGATCCCTCTGCACGAGTGCGATCAGAGAACCAGTAGAAGTACCAGGCGGGAACCGCGATAAGTGCAGTGACAAGACCGCGAGTCAGTTCATTGGTACCGCTCGTGGTCAGGATCGTCTCAGAGAAGGGGAGGAATTCGACCATGAGGGCTCGAATGACTCTCGCCGCAGCAACGATGCTTACGACGAGAGAAATCGCAGAGATCAGTAGGTAGGGGATTTGAACGCGATCCTTGGGTAAGCGATGAGAGGACATCCGATAGTGGAACCCAAGAGTCGCCAACCAGAGGAATGTCGATCCGAAATCCGCGCCAAAGACGGTGCCATCATCAATCAGGGCAAGAAGCCATCTGTAGCCGCTCGTCGCGAAAGAAGCGAATGCGATGATTTGAATCGCAGTGAGATAGAGGAGAAGCGCAAAGCTCTCTCTCGAATCCTCATCCCTCTCAAGGGTGCGACGCGTCCATAGAGCGGTGGCAATGAGAAGCGGAGTCGCCACGACGACGAATGCAGAGTCACGCGCAAGGACATCTTCATTTGCGATCAATCGCTTGTCGGAGCCTGCAACGTAATTGATCAGTCCGGAGAGACCTGAATTGACGAAAAGGACCAAGATCAGCAAGAGGAGATATTGAAAGAAGTCCTTCACTTCCTCAGCGAAGTCGATGCCGCCCCTCCGTCCGACTGCTATTCGCCGGATGACGAGGACGATCACTCCCAAGGTGATGATCAGAGAGGCTAGGCCAGCGATCATGGTTTCACTCCATCGCATTCGTAGAGGGGCCACGGAATTCCTGTGATCTTCCACATCCCGCCGACTCGACTAAGCCCGATGGTGTGGTCCTCACTCCAGCCTCCGAAGAGGTCATTGTCGGCATAGCGAATCCGCATCTTCACCTGAGCCCGGTCACCGGTTATGGATGTCTCGACGAGATCCACCGTGAGATCAGGGGAGAGATACTGGCGATCGAGATCTGATGAGTCACACTTCGTTTCCATCTCGAAGTAACTCAATGCGCGATCATTGTCGCGATCGACCATAGCTCGGAGATATGACTGGACTGTGGCTTCGGGAGATCCGGTCTCAAAGCGGGAAGTCTCTCCTCGTGAGGCGATGAATACCAGCGCCCCGATCAAGACGACGATCAATCCGAGAATGAGATTGCGTATGGTCGAACTCTTCATTGTTTAATCCTAGGACGGATCATCTGTGAATTGGCTCGGAATCATCTTGGCCCACTCGCAATCGCAGCACGCCTCTCATTTCGATAGACCCAGAAGCTCAAGAATCCGACCATCATCGCGAAACCGAAGAGCAAGTCCTCGATAGGAGCGCCCGCAAGACGTAGTCCGATGATGGCATCGGGTGAATAGGTGACGATCTCATTCGATGTGAGCCACCAATTTGTGAGAAGTTGAAAAGGAAGGACGATTGCGTAGCTCGCCCAAAAGCCACGCGTGGTGAGCATCGAGGTCTTGAAGACGAAGATGTCTACCAAGACGACGAGGATGAGAGCCAGTGATGTCAGCTCGGTGTAGGTCACGAGACACGCTCCTCGTGATGGCGATCTCGCCAATGTGGTTTGAGGCGTGTGACACCCTCATAGGTGAGGATGATGGCTAACGGAATGATGATGAAGAAGAGGTATTCCTCGAGCGGAAGTTCGAAAGCGAGTCTCAACCCGAGGGTCTGCGAGTAATCGAAATCCCAGTGCCCAGAATGGATCGCGATCCAGTCCCATAGGACGAAGAAGGTCGAGATCGGAAGGATGGTCATCAGCGTGAACCTGAGCCGACGTAAGACGCGAAGATTGAAGGCCCACTCGAGCCACCAGGAGCCAGCCATTGTGAAGAGGAGCATCACCAGGTAGCCGTAGCGGGGCATGCCCCCAATGCTTCCACTCACTTTCCTCACTACTTTGCGAGACACGAAGCGTCTCGAGGGAAATTTGCTCCCTGCCGATTACCCTCGTTGGCATGACCTCGTCAGATAGCGCTGTGAAACCGCTCGCCAAAGTGAGAGTCTTTGACGGGATTAGAACCTTCTCATCTTTTGCTGTCGGTGTCGCAATACTTCTTTCCACGCTCTTTGGTTTCCTATTCCAGAGCGAGTCGATGGGATGGCAGGTAGTCGTAGCCCTCTTGGCCCTCGCGATCGGGATACCTCATGGCGCACTGGATCATCTAGTGACATTGCCGAGGTCGCGCCCTGTGAAGATGGTGATCTTCATTTTGCTCTACGTAGCTATCGCTCTGATAGCAGTATGGGCGATCTTGCAGTGGAACGTCTATGGCTTCTATCTCGTGGTAGTCATGAGTGCGCTGCACTTTGGTATCGGTGATGCCGCCTTCTTGGCAGAGCGCGATCGGATCATTGGTCGTGATCGATCACCACGATTCGCTCAAGTCCTCTATGCATTGGCTGGTGGCGTCACTCCTGTCGTGATCCCTTTGGTCAACGAGCGAAGCGCTCAAGCACTCGCAGCAGTCAATCCCTCGCTAGTCGATTGGGATGGTGGTTTTGCAGATCTCTTCTATTGGTTCGCGATTGCACTTCTTGTGGCAGCGGTCATCGCGCAATCGGTAGCCAGACGTGAGCGCGATGCGCTAGATCTCATCCTTCTTGGCCTCTTGGCGATCTTCACGCCACCTCTAATCGCATTTGCGGTCTATTTTGGGACTTGGCATGCAATGAGGCATACGGCCCGATTGACCTTGAACCTCAGGAAGTCGCACGAAGCATACGAGCGGGATGATGCTCCAGCAGCGCTTCGAAGTGCAGTGATCCCGGGAACTCCTGCACTTCTTGGGACATTGATCGCGGCCGCAGGTCTTCTCTTCTTGGGCGAGAACAATTTCAGCGACGATTTCCTCTGGCTTCTCCTTGTTGTGATCTGGGCGCTCACGGTCCCTCACATGATGGTCACGGCGAAACTTGATCGAGGCGCCTTACTGTGAAGCGGCTCCTCACTCTCCTCGTTACCGCAGCCTTGCTTTCTCCTCAATACTCGGCAACGGGAACGGAGATGCGCTATCTCTTTCCCGTGGCAGATTGCAAGAGCACGTACTCCCGATATCACCATGACTATCCAGCGGCTGACATCTTCACAAAAGAAGGCTGTGCTTTCGTTTCGCCTATTGACGGTGTCATCACCGAGGTCTCGCGCAGAGATACGTGGAGCGGCCGCGAGAATCTCGGCTCAACCCGAGGTGGAAAGTTCGTGGCGATTCTTGGAGACGATGGCGTTCGCTATTACGGATCACATCTACGTAGCGTGGCTAAGGGAGTCGAGACTGGAGTGAGAGTGGAGGCTGGGGCGAAACTTGGTGAGATCGGAAGCAGTGGGAGCGCTCGCGGGACGAAGCCACATCTTCACTTCGGGATCTCATGGCCGACAGAAGATGGGATCTGGTGGGTTCGACGAGGGATCATCTCTCCCTATCCATACTTGCAATCGTGGGAGAGGAGCGAGATGCGCTCACCCCGCAAGCAAGTAAGAAATGCTTTGTCGAAGATGGGAGTGGTTCCGAAGGAACCTAAGGATTGAAATGAAGAAGCCCCGGAGATTTCTCTCCGGGGCTTCTTCTGACAGAGTGATCGACTAGCTAGGGACTACCTGATCTGCCTGAGGACCCTTAGGACCTTGGACGATCTCGAATGTCACTGGCTGTCCCTCATTGAGGCTCTTGTATCCATTTCCTTGGATAGCTGAGTAGTGGACGAATACATCTTGTCCGCCACCGTCAACGGCAATGAAGCCGAAGCCCTTTTCAGAGTTGAACCACTTAACTGTACCTGTTGCCATTTTCTTCCTTTTTCTTTCGGTTTGGACAACCTCGCAATCCGAGATTGTCAGTCTTTCCGTTTTACAGCTGAACCGATCAAGTGCAGAAGCAATGAAGCCGGTACTGATAAGCGTTGGACTGGGGCAGAGTCTACCCTCATGAGATTCACACCGAAACCAGCGGTTTCAGTGAGGGAGCGGGGCTAGCCTTTCTCTGTGTATGACACGTGTCTACGCTCTGGAATCTGATCGGGAATCTGATCGGGAATGCGAAGGGGAATATGAACGGGAATGAGAGCCCCGCCGGGGTCGCAGGGTTGAAGTCTTCGCTTGCATTATCGATTCCTGCTGCCATTCTGGCCATCGCTTTAGCCCTCGGCCTCAATCAAGTCGGCGATGGTTTCGCGGCTCGGAGTGAAGCCGGAATTACGGTGACAGGGTCCGCACGAGTCAATGCGACAGCTGACAACGCAGTTTGGTCGCTCAATGTGAACGCGACTTCACCGACGCTCTCCACCTCGGTCAAGTCGGTCAACGATGACATGGAGCAATTGGTCGCCTACCTCAAGGAGGGTGGTTTTCCCACCGAGGCGATCCAACTTGGCGCCCTCGCGACGTTTGGAAACGAAGAATGGGTCAACGGAAATTCCACAGGTCGTATCTTGAGTTATCGCGCGGAGCGCCCGGTCACGGTGAGATCTAAGGATGTCAATTTGATCGCATCGATGAGCAACGGCATCGGATCACTGCTCGAACGTGGAGTACAGATCAACAACTTCGGCCCGAATTACTACATCTCATCCCTCAAGGATCTACGTCCAGAACTTCTCAAAGAGGCGATGATCGATGCAGAGGCTCGCGCGAAGGCAATCGTCGAATCGACCGGAGGCAAGGTTGGAGTCGCGATCGCTGTGCGAAGTGGTCCCTTCCAAGTCACTTCACCTGACTCCGTCGATACCGCGGCTGGCGGGTACTACGACACCTCGACTATCGAGAAGACCGTGACGGCGACTGTCACAGCCACTTTCAAGACGGAGTGATTCTTCAGGTCTTATGGACCAACCAGATCTGTGCGCTATGGGCTAGGACATTCGAGTTCTCGCCAGGGCGTTTGATGTGTGGAGTGAAGAGTTCGTCTGCGATTGATGAGTCGAAGAGTGAGCGATAGGAATCTCCCCAGCGATCATCCGGCAAGGTGAATTCATGGTCCTTGAGATCGGCATTGAGGAAGAGCAAAAGTCCTTGTTCAGCGCTCGCCTCTATGAACACTGCTAGATAGCGGCGATCCCCTTGATGCCAATTCTCCTGGTCCATCTCCATACCATTGCGACGAAACCAAGCGACATCCTTTCGCTTCGTTCCAAGGTCTAGGTTTCCAGTGAAGAAGTCCGAGATTCGTTCCACCATGAAGGTCTTTCGAATCTTGAGGAGGGATTTGAGCGAGTCCATGATGTCTTGTTCGCGGGTAGTGGGATCCCAAGTGAGGAATTGGCCACCATGGAAGTTCTCGAAACTACTGAATTCACGATTCGGATCGAAAGAGTAGGCGTTATTCGACCCCGCCTGACTCCGCGAGAGTTCATCGCCCATCGAGAGCATGGGCACCCCGGAAGAGAGGACGAGCGTTGCAAGGAGAGATTTCTTCAAGCGATGGCGCAGCTCGTTGATGGACTCATCCTTGCTTTCGCCTTCGATACCGAGATTCCAGGATCGATTGTGATTCGATCCATCGCGGTTCTCTTCGCCGTTGGCCTGGTTGGACTTCTCTTGATAGGTGACCAGATCATGCAGAGTGAAGCCATCGTGGGCTGTGATGAAGTTGATCGATGAGGTAGGACCTCGGAAATAGAAGATGTCGTGAGAACCGGAGAGGCGTTTGGCGATATCTGCCACACCTTCGCTGAATCCTCGGGCTGGATTGCCTAGCCAGAATTGGCGCACCGAATCTCGGTAGTGGTCATTCCACTCTCGCCACGGATGCGGAAACTCGCCCAATGCGTAGCCGGAGATATCCCAAGGTTCGGCGATCAACTTGCGTTCTCTAAGGATCGGGTCCGCAGTGATCGCTGAGATCAGCGGCCCATGAGTATCGATCTCGTAACGACCCCTTGTCAGCGCTGTAGTGAGATCGAAACGGAAGCCATCGACTCCAATCACCTCGCTCCACCAGTGGAGTGAATCGATGATCATTCGCGTGATGAAAGGGTGCCGTGTGTCGACCGTATTGCCACATCCCGTGAAGTCTTCGTACGTATCAGGACCTCCCTCAGGAGAGACGCTCCGATAGAAGCTCTTGTTATCGATTCCTCGGAAAGAGAGAGTGGGTCCATTGATTCCGCCTTCAGCGGTGTGGTTGTAGACGAGATCAAGGATGACCTCGATCCCACTCTCATGGAGAGCATCGACCGCATCTTGTAGCTCCTTGATCGGATCATCGGTCGCCGCAAAGGCCCGATGTGGAGCCGAGAGTGCGATCGGGTTGTAGCCCCAGAAGTTCTCTCGCCCACGAGATAAGAGAGAGGGCTCGGAGAGAAAGTGTTGGATCGGCATCAACTCGAGAGCTGTGACTCCAAGCTCTTTCAAGTGTCGGATCGTTGATGGATCGCCGAGTGCCTTGTAGGTACCTCGCTCTGCAGCCGGGATCTCTTTATTCAGCATCGTCAATGCTCTGACATGGGCTTCGTAGATCACAGTCTCACTCCACGGATGTGTGGGGCGATGGATCGCTCGGGGATGAGTGTCCGTTACGACCGAGAGCGGTACGAATCCAAGAGAGTTGCGATCGTCCTGGCTCGATAGATCACCTTCGCCGCCCAGGTCGGTTGCGTGATGCCCGTAGATCTCAGGTGCGAGGAGGAGTTCGCCATCAAGAAGATGTGCATACGGGTCGATCAGGATCTTCTTCGGGTTGAAGCGCCAGCCTTCCTCTGGTCGCCACGGTCCATGGACTCGATATCCATATCGGTCGCCGACCTTGACTCCTGCGAGGTGGCCATGCCAGATCGGTCCTTCACGATGAGCGAGCGAGAAGCTCACCTCTTGACCGCGATCGTCGACCAAGACCACTTCCACGGCATCGGCTGCCGGGGCCCAGAGCGCAAAGTCGACACCTCCCGCCACCGGGTGCGAACCGAGTCTTATGCCCGCTCTGAAACTGCTCGCCGGCCTCATATCGTCACCTTATCTTCACCATATCCCCAGATAGAGCGAAAAGTGACTGGCGAGTAACATCCGCGACATGAAGATCGCAGTCTGCGTCAAACAAGTCCCGGATTCGTGGGCGGAGAAGAAGATGGTCGATGGCCGACTCGATCGGGAGAGCGTCGACGCAGTCCTCAACGACCTCGATGAATATGCCATCGAAGAGGTGCTTCGGATCGTCGAACCGCTCAATGAGGCTGCAGGGAGTGAAGTTCACACTGTCACCTTGATCTCGATGGGTCCCGATCGCGCGAGCGAGGCCCTTCGTAAGGGCTTATCAATGGGCGCACACGATGCGATTCTCATTTCGGACCCGCTCCTTGCCGGTAGCGATGCGCTCGCCACTTCGCGCGTGCTCGCCAAGGTGATCGCCGATGGCGGATTCGATCTCGTGTTCTGCGGTACCGAATCGACAGATGCTCGAATGAGTGTCATTCCGGCGATGTTGGCTGAGAGGCTCGGATGGGCCCATCTGACTTTCGCAGGCGCGGTCCGAGCCGGAGATGGATCGGTCGAGATCGACCGCATGACTGAGTTCGGCATCGAGACGATGGCTGCATCGTTCCCAGCGGTTGTGAGTGTGATCGAGAAGATCAACGAGCCACGTTACCCATCCTTCAAGGGAATCATGGCGGCGAAGAAGAAGACGATCGAGACCAAGTCTCTCGCTGACTTAGGTATCGAAACATTTCTTGTCGGTGCAAGCGCATCGTGGTCGAAGGTAGAGAACTCTTCACCTCGTCCACCGCGCGATAAGGGTGTCAAGATCGAGGATTCCGGAGATGGTGGCAACAAGTTGGTCGAGTTCCTATTGGAGAAGAGAGTCGTATGAGCGCGTTGATCCTGATCGACCATAGTGATGGTCAGGTTGCCAAGAGTGCGGCCGAATTAGCAGTCTTTGGCAAGAGACTTGGCGAAGTAACAGGTCTTCTCTTGGTATCGCCTGGAGAGGCTTCGTCCCTAACTGCAAAGTTGAGCGGTATCGATCTCACTAAGGTGATCGTCATCGAGTCAGACGACTTTGCGAAAGTCGGCATCCCAGCTCTCGCAGGTGCGATTGCGGAACAAGTGCGAGCTCTTTCTCCAAAGGCGCTATTGATTGCTTCCACTTCTCGTGGCAAGGAGATCGCTGCGAGAGTCGCTGTTGCGACCGAAAGCGGAATCATCACGGATGCGGTGGATCTCGATGCCAGCCGAAAGAGTTCACAATCAGTCTTCGGCGGTTCCTTCTCTGTGACTTCAGCAGTGACCACTCCGACGGCGGTAGTGACCATACGTCCAAGTTCCATCGACGCACCAGCTGTCACATCTCAACCCGTGATCGAAGAGGTGAAGTACTCAGCACCGGATGCGCTTCGAAAGCAATCAATCAGCAAGGTGCAACCGCCAGTCAAAGGTGGCCGTCCAGAGTTGACCGAGGCAAAGATCGTCGTCTCTGGTGGTCGAGGCACCAATGGTGACTTCGCTCCGGTTGAAGCATTCGCTGACCTCCTCGGCGCTGCAGTCGGTGCGTCACGGGCTGCTACCGATGCTGGTTGGTATCCGCATACTCATCAAGTAGGTCAGACTGGAAAGACCGTCAGTCCGAATCTCTACGTCGCGTGTGGCATCTCCGGTGCAATTCAGCACCGTGCCGGAATGCAGACGAGCAAGACAATCGTCGCGATCAACAAGGATCCTGAGGCTCCCATCTTCGAAGTCGCGGATTTCGGTGTCGTTGGAGATCTCTTCGCCGTGCTTCCGCAGGCGACGAAGGAGCTTTCGAGCAAGAAGGGCTAATCGCCGGGAGCCTAGACTTCACTCATGTCCAGGCTTTCAACAGGGCGTATCTACTTCGATCACGCTGCCACCACCGCGATGTCGCCGCGTGCGCTGGCAGTGGTTGCAGAAGAGATGGCAGTCCTGGGAAACCCATCGAGCCTGCATCATGATGGGCGAAAGGTCCGGGATCTCGTCGAAGGATTCCGTGAGCGAATCGCGGCTCGGATCGGAGCAGGCCCCAGTGAGGTGATCTTCACCGGTTCCGGAACTGAGGCGAACAACAGTGCGATCAAAGGCCTCTTTTGGTTTCGAAACCCCCGCAAGGTCATCGTCACTACCGCTATCGAGCATCACGCGGTCTTGGATCCGATCCATTGGTTGATCGAACATGAGGGAGCGATCCTTCGTGAAGTGAGAGTCTCGCGCGAAGGCGCCATCGACATTGATCATCTCGAAGAGATCGTCCGCTCCGAAGGTGACGCGATTGCATTGATCTCACTCATCCACACCAATAACGAGCTTGGTACATCGATCACGCCGGATGAGATGGCTCGTATCAAGACGGTGGTCGGAGACCTTCCACTTCATCTTGATGCCGTGCAATCGATTGGCAAGGTTGACTTCGACTTCAGAGCGAGTGGGGCAACGAGCGTTGCCATCTCGGCACATAAGATCGGTGGGCCGCTGGGAGTTGCGGCTCTCATCCTTCGTCGCGGAGTAGAGATCACGCCACTTCTCCATGGTGGTGGACAAGAGCGCGACATCCGCTCCGGTACCCTCAACGCCCCTGGCATCGCAGGGCTCGCAACAGCGATCGAAGAATCCTTCGACGAGCTCAATGAACGCCAGCTCAAAGTACGAACTCTCCGAGAGCGCCTGATCGATGGCGCCAAGAAAGCTGTTCCAGAATTGCGAGTCAATGGTCGCGGCGATGCACCTGGCATCATCAACATCACCTTCCCTGAGACCGAGAACGAAGCCTCACTCCTCCTTCTTGATGCGCGAGGCATCTCCTGTTCCACTGGCTCTGCCTGCAGTCAAGGATTGGCGCAGCCGAGCCATGTCCTCTTAGGGATCGGATTGAGTGAGAAGGATGTCAGCGCCTCGCTTCGATTCTCGCTCTCGCATCTGAATACCGAAGCGGAAGTGGATCACTTCATCTCTCTGATCGGGGAGGTCGTTGGGAGCGCGAAGGCAGCCTTCCAGGCGACATTGCCCAGTGTGAGGGCGATCTCGTGAGCGCTCTCAGAGTGATCGCAGCGATGAGTGGTGGCGTTGACTCCGCTGTCGCTGCAGCGCGTGCGAAAGAAGCCGGATACGAGGTCATAGGCGTTCATCTCGCGCTCTCGAAGAACCCGCAGAAGTATCGCTCTGGCGCAAAAGGTTGTTGCACGATCGAAGATTCGCACGATGCACGTCGCGCCGCGGATCGCATCGGCATTCCGTTCTACATCTGGGACATGTCCGATGAGTTTCACAAAGAAGTGGTCGAGAACTTCCTCGATGAGTACAAGTCTGGCCGGACGCCCAATCCCTGTCTTCGTTGCAACGAGAAGATCAAGTTCGCTGCCGTCCTTGATCGAGCGCAAGCGATGGGATTCGATGGCGTGGTCACGGGGCACTACGCCCAGATGCGCGAAATCGAGATGGATGGCGAGAGGTTTCGCGCGATGTATCGAGCGGTCGATGAGAGCAAGGATCAGTCCTACGTTCTCGCAGTCTTGAACCAGCGTCAGTTGCAGGGGGCATATTTCCCTCTGGGTGACACAACCAAAGAGATGGTTCGCGAAGAGGCGAAGCGAAGGGGATTGGCAGTGGCGGCGAAACCGGATAGCCATGACATCTGCTTCGTACCCTCTGGTGATAACGCCGGATGGTTGAGAGAACGTCTCGGTAGCGAGGTCGGCGAGATCGTCGACACCGAAGGCCAGCACCTCGGCCAACATAAGGGCGCCTACACCTACACCGTCGGACAACGCCGGGGATTGGGGATCACTACGCCCCGTGAGGATGGAAAGCCACGATATGTCCTGCGTATCGAGCCGAAGAGCAACACTGTTGTAGTTGGCGAACGCGAAGAATTGGCGATCAAAGAGATCGATGGGGAGCGAGCGATCTGGTGCGGACCTCGCCCCACCGGAGTCAATCGTGGTGCAGTGCAGGTGAGAGCCCATGGACGACGGATTCCATGCTCATATGAGGTTGATGCACCAGATGGCGAGAAGATCACCATCGTCTGCGACGAGGAGATCATCGGACTCGCGCCTGGACAAGCTGCAGTGATCTATGACGGTGATCGTGTCGTAGGAAGTTCGACGATCAACGCGACGCGGTGAAGTGATGATGGCAAAGAAGCAGGTGCAAAACCCCTCACAAGTGCGACAGAAGATGCACCAACTCGCTGAGGAGATTCGGGAACATCAATATCGTTATTACGTCGAGGATCGACCGACGGTCAGTGATGCGCAGTTCGACGATCTCTGGCGCGAGCTTCTCACTCTTGAGGAGTCCTATCCCGACCTCGTCGATCCGAACTCACCGACGAGGGAGGTAGGAGGTGGCTTCTCCACTCACTTCACTCAGGTCGATCACATCGAGCCGATGATGAGTCTGGACAATGTCTTCGACGATGATGAGTTGAAGGCATGGTTTGAGCGTGTCGAAAAGGAGATCTCACCTTCATGGCTCTGCGAAGTAAAGGTCGATGGTCTTGCGATCAATCTGCTCTATCAGGATGGGGTGTTGGTTCGAGCGCTCACTCGGGGTAATGGAACTACTGGCGAAGATGTCACCCTCAATGTGAAGACGATCAAAGGCCTGCCCCATCGTTTGGATGGAGAGTCCCATCCGCGCCTCATCGAAGTTCGTGGCGAGGTCTACTTCCCGCTGGCTGCCTTCAAGGAACTCAATGAATCCCTCGAAGAGGGCGGCAAGAGCCCTTTCGCAAATCCCCGCAATGCTGCTGCTGGATCACTCCGACAGAAGGATCCGCGCGTGACGGCGTCTCGGCCACTTGCTGTCATCGTCCATGGCATCGGCTCGATCGATGGTCGTAGTTTCGCTACTCAAGGTGAGGCTTATGAAGCGATGCGCGGCTGGGGCTTGCCAGTGGGTGGATATGTAGAGGTAGTGAAGACGCGAAACAAGGTTGAGGGCTTCATTCAACGTTTTCTAGAACATCGACATGATCTCGAGCATGAGATCGATGGTGTCGTCATCAAAGTCAATGAATTAGACCTGCAACGAAGACTTGGCGCGACATCTCGCGCACCACGATGGGCGATCGCTTACAAGTATCCGCCTGAGGAAGTGACGACCACGTTGATCGACATCAAGGTGAGTGTCGGTCGGACCGGTCGAGTGACTCCCTATGGCTTGATGGAGCCGGTGAAAGTTGCGGGATCCACGGTCACGCATGCAACTCTCCACAATCAGATGGAGGTGGCACGAAAAGGTGTACTGATCGGCGACACCGTCATCTTGCGAAAGGCCGGGGACGTCATCCCTGAGATCTTGGGACCTGTCACAAGCGCACGCGATGGGAGTGAGCGGCCTTTTGTCATGCCGACAGAGTGTCCCGAGTGTGGAACTCGACTCCGCGCCATCAGCGAGGGTGATGTCGACATCAGATGCCCGAATGCACGGTCCTGTCCTGCGCAACTACGGGAACGTCTCTTTTATATCGGATCTCGTGCCGCACTTGATATCGACATCCTTGGGATGGAGGCAGCCAACGCACTTCTTGAAAGCGGTGCGGTCGAGGATGAGAGTGGGATCTTCTCGCTTACCGAGAGAGAACTAGGCAAGATCCCCTTCTTCACCAAGAAGGATGGATCACTCTCTGTCACAGCCGAGAAGTTTCTAGCGGCTCTTGCTGGAGCCAAGGATCGACCACTTTGGCGAGTCTTGGTTTCGCTCTCGATCCGTCATGTAGGACCGACGGCCGCGAGGGCGTTGGAAGAGAGTTTTGGTTCCATCGATGCGATCTCATCCGCAACGAGAGAAGAGCTCTCCGCAATCGAGGGAGTCGGTGAGGTCATCGCCGATTCGATCGTTGAATGGTTTGAAGTGCCATGGCATCGCCAGATCATCGAGCGATGGAAGAGCGCCGGAGTGCGTATGGTCGGTGCACCACGTTCCCAACTTGCACAGACGCTCAAAGGTTTGACCATCGTGGCGACGGGATCGCTCGAAGGATTCACCCGAGACTCGGTCAGTGAAGCGATTACTTCGCGTGGCGGCAAGGCGAGCTCCTCGGTGAGCGCGAAGACAGATTTTGTCGTCGCCGGTAGTGCGGCTGGAAGCAAGTTGGCCAAAGCGGAGGAACTCGGAGTACGGATCCTCGATGAGGAGGAGTTCGTCACACTCCTTGAGAAAGGGCCGGACGCGCTCTGAACGGCGCCGATCCGCAGACTAGAATCTCCTCATGTTCTCATCTCTGCTTTTGGCAGTCCTCTCAGGTGAGGTAGTCCGTGAGATGCCAGCATCGCCGCTCTTCTTCGGGCTATTCACCTTCGGCGTGCTCGCACTCCTGCTCTACTTCACGATGAGAATCGATCGCGACTAGACCTGGCTCACATCCCTTCGTGATCGGCATCTACGGCGGAACCTTCGACCCGATTCATAACGGTCATCTTCATGTCATCAAGCAACTGCTGCAATCGCACCGTGTCGATCGGATCATCGTCGTGCCGGCGGGAGACCCGCAGTTACGCGAGAAACCAATGGCATCATCAAAGGACCGGCTCGAGATGTGCAGGATCGCCATCGATTCGTTGTCGTCGCTTCGGGATCGTCTCGAGGTGAACGCGATTGAAGTTGAACGCGAAAGACCCTCTTATGCGATCGAAACCGTCGAGGCGATCATGGCGACCGCACCAGGGAAAGAGTTCGCCTGGATCATTGGCAGTGATGCATTTCGAAGGATCGATCAATGGCATGAGAGTGAGCGCCTTCGTGAACTGATCTCCTTCATCGTCATCGAAAGACCCACGAATCCCGATGAGAGCAAGAGTTCAGATGTGGAGTTCGACGATGTCGGGGGAGAGGAGATCGATGCCCTCGAGATCTCCGCGACCCAGATCAGGGGCCGGATTGCCGCACGCGAGTCAGTCTCAGAGTTGGTTCCCTCCGCAGTGATCGCCTACATAGAAAGTAAAGGTCTTTATGGCAGCGCGTGAGTCCACGATCTCATTGACCCAGAAAGCGGCCGAAGCCATCGTCGACAAGCTAGGACGAGATATCGTGGCTATCGACCTATCCGAGCAGATGGTGTTGAGCGAGGTCTTTCTTATCGCCACGGGACGTAACGAGAAGCAAGTCGAAGCGATTGCCGACGAAGTGGAGCGGGTCTTGGCGTTGATTGGTGAGAAACCTGCGCGTCGTGAGCGGAGTGAATCGTGGGTCCTTCTCGATTACTCCGATCTTGTCGTGCATATCCAAAGCGAGGATGTGCGTCAGTACTACATGCTCGACCGACTTTGGAATGATTGCCCACGTATCGAATTGGATCTCGATCTCGGGCCATCAGAGAGTCAGAGCGAAGAACTATCGCGATGAAACAGATCATCATCTGGCGCCATGGGCAGACTGATTGGAACCTTGAGAATAGATTCCAGGGGCATTCCGATATCCCACTCAATCCGGTCGGCCGTTATCAGGCTGGACAAGCGGCGCGAGTCCTAAGGGATATGGAACCTACTGCGATCATCTCGAGCGATCTTGGTCGGGCGCTTTCGACCGCAGAGGCGTTGGCGAGCGTGACCGGACTTGAGATCAGAGTCGACGATCGTCTGCGTGAGACCAATGGTGGGAATTGGGAAGGCAAGACTGGAGCCCAGAACCGTGCCGAGGATTATGAGCGGTTCATTCGATGGATCGATGGCAACGATGACCCGGCAGGAGCGGTAGGAGAAAGACGTAGCGAAGTCGCAGCCCGAGCGACGAATGCGATCTTCGCAGCATTGGATCTCAATGATCGATCTTTGGAAGAGCGGTTGGTCGTTGTCACGCACGGTGGGACAGCGCGTTGCGTCTTGGGATCGTTGTTGAACCTACCCTTGCAATCCTGGGGAGCACTCGGCGGTCTTGCCAATGCTTCGTGGTCGGTCTTGACCGAGAATCACAATGCCTCGACCTTGACCTGGCTACTTGCCGAGCACAACGCATTCACCATCCCAGAACCAGTCCTTGGAGAAGAGAGCGGCGGCAACGACTTCGTGTAAGTGCTCCGTCGTGCGAGGTTCGCGCAGTGAGATAAAGTTCGCGCCTCTAGGGGCTATAGCGCAGCTGGTAGCGCACCTGCATGGCATGCAGGGGGTCAGGG
>CAYORK010000028.1:0-6798 GCA_964406345.1 uncultured Actinomycetes bacterium
CGCGGTCTGATCGTCTCGCCACCGAAGGCTGGTAAGACCATGGTCTTGCAGGCGATCGCGAATGCGATCACCGAGAACAATCCTGAGTGTCACTTGATGGTCGTCCTTGTCGACGAGCGTCCGGAGGAAGTCACCGATATGCAACGTTCGGTCAAGGGTGAGGTCATCGCATCCACCTTCGATCGTCCAGCAGATGACCACACCACCGTCGCAGAACTTGCGATCGAGCGCGCAAAGCGCCTTGTGGAACTAGGTCACGATGTCGTCGTCCTCCTCGATTCGATCACTCGTCTCGGACGTGCCTACAACATCGCAGCTCCGGCATCAGGTCGCATCCTCTCCGGTGGTGTCGACTCCGCAGCGCTCTATCCACCGAAGAAGTTCTTCGGTGCCGCTCGCAATATCGAAGACGGTGGATCACTGACCATCCTTGCGACCGCTCTCGTCGAGACCGGTTCCAAGATGGATGAAGTCATCTTCGAAGAGTTCAAGGGCACTGGAAACATGGAACTCAAACTCGATCGCAAGTTCGCTGACAAGCGCATCTTCCCAGCGGTCGATGTCGATGCATCAGGTACCCGTAAGGAAGAGATCTTGATGGGACCAGAAGAGCTCAACATCGTCTGGAAACTCCGTCGCGTCCTTCACGCCCTCGATTCACAACAAGCGCTCGAGCTCTTGCTTGAGAAGATGAAGGGCACCAAGTCCAACGTCGAGTTCTTGATGCAGGTGCAGAAGACCACCGTCGGTCCAAGCGCCGAGGATCAGGTCAAGTAAGCCAGAAGTAGGGTCTATCCCAGCGACGATTTTCCAAATCTCGAGCTCGCTGGGTAGCCTTCTCCCGCACCAAACCCTTAGCTGGGCTAGAAAGAGACTAGAAAGAGAATTGCTGGTTCACCCGCTCACCTCAGATCGATGTGAAAAGGACCCAGCGAGAAAGAAGAAGATGAAGCCAGATATCCACCCCACTTATGTGGAGACCAAGGTGACCTGCGGTTGCGGCGAGAGTTTCACAACTCGCTCCACCGTCGAGAGCGGTTCGCTCTTCGTTGAAGTCTGCTCGGTCTGCCACCCGTTCTATACCGGCAAGCAGCGAATCCTCGATACTGGTGGTCGCGTCGCCCGATTTGAAGAGCGCATGAAGAAGAGCGCAGCAAAGGGTGCAAAGACCTCCGCTAAGTAGCGTCGTTTCCATTCGCAAGATCGACCGTAGGTTCGAAGACCCGATCGATAATCAGATCGAACGAAATGGAAAACCCTGATGAGTGACCGCTTTGCCTCCATGCCGGAGATCCTCGCTGAGTACGAGGAACTCGAGCGGAAGATGGCTGACCCCTCGATCCATGCCGATCAAGGGAAGGCACGACAATTCGGTAAGCGCTATGCGCAACTAGGTCCGGTCATCGCTGGATACAAGGCCTGGAAGAGCGCAGAGGATGACTTCCTTGCTGCGAAGGAACTCGCAGATACCGACAGTGAATTCGCCGCAGAACTTCCCGCGCTCGAAGCGAAGATGGAAGAGAGCGCCACGATCTTGGAGGAACTCCTTCTGCCACGCGATCCCAATGATGATCGTGATGTGATCCTTGAGATCAAGGCAGGTGCAGGTGGTGAGGAGTCCGCACTCTTCGCCGGTGACTTGCTTCGTATGTATCTTCGCTACGCGGAGCGTCAAGGTTGGAAGACTGAGATCATCGATGCCACCGAGAGCGATCTCGGCGGTTACAAGGACATCTCTGTCGCTGTGAAGTCTCGCGGTACACCCGAGGCCGGCATGGGACCTTTCGCGAAGTTGAAGTTCGAAGGCGGCGTCCATCGCGTCCAGCGCGTACCTGAGACCGAGAGCCAAGGTCGAATCCATACCTCTGCCGCAGGAGTTCTCGTACTTCCGGAAGCAGAAGAGATCGATGTCGAGATCAATATGAATGAGCTTCGAATCGACGTATATCGCTCATCGGGCCCTGGCGGACAGAGCGTGAACACCACGGATTCTGCAGTCCGCATCACTCATATCCCGACCGGAATCGTCGTCTCCTGTCAGAACGAGAAGAGTCAGTTGCAGAACAAGGAGTCTGCGCTTCGAATCCTTCGTGCACGTCTGCTCGCCGCTGCGCAAGAGGCTGCCGATGCCGAAGCCGCAGCGACGCGCAAATCACAGGTCCGCACAGTCGATAGAAGTGAGCGGATCCGTACCTATAACTTCCCGGAGAATCGCATCTCCGATCATCGCGTCAATTACAAGTCAAATAACCTCGATGCCGTGCTCAATGGGCAATTGGATGAAGTGATCCAATCTCTCCTCGACGCAGATAAGGCAGAGAAGCTCGCAGCAGCGAGCGCATGAGCGCACTTCGAGAGATCCTTCGCGAAGGTAAGCGAAGGCTGGAGGATGCGAAGATCTCTTCCATCGATGCCGAGCTCCTACTTGCCCATCTACTCGGTGTCGGCCGGATGGATCTCCACGCGCGCGACTTCTCCTTGACGGCAGATGAAGAAGTGCAACTTCAGGAACGCTTCGATGAGTTGATCTCATCGCGTCTCGATTCGATCCCAGTCCAATATCTCACCGGCGAGGCGGCATTTCGTCACGTCACACTTTCAGTAGGTCCAGGGGTCCTTATTCCACGGCCTGAGACTGAGGGCCTTGTCGAGTTGGCGTTGATCTGGTTGGAGAAAGAGAGAAGTCTTGAGCCATCACGTCGCTTCTCGGTCGTCGATCTCGGTTCTGGCTCTGGCGCGATCGCGATCTCTCTCGCAGTTGAGGGGGCGAGCCGCGGCATCCCACTCTCGCTCGTTGCAGTCGAGGATTCGAAGGATGCCAAGCCTTGGTTGGAGCGAAATATCGCTACCTATGTTGAGAAGTATGGCGAGGGCATCGATATCCGATTGATCGATCTGCCCGTGAAGGATGCACTCCTGGGCGTCAGATGTGATCTTGTCATCGCGAATCCGCCATACATCCCACGAGAGACAAAACTTCCTGAGGATGTGAGACAAGAGCCCGAGCGTGCACTCTTCGGTGGGGTAGAGGGCACCGAACTTCCGATCCACTTCATCGAACATGGTGCGCGGATCCTCAAGCCGGGTGGCGCGCTCTTCATGGAGCACTTCGAGGGTCAAGGCGAGGTATTGGCACGCTTCATGAACCCAGAGTTCTCAGAGATCCTGGGCCATGATGACCTCACCGGCCGTGGTCGTTATATTTCAGCCCGCAAGAAGTGAGTGCGAACGAGAGTTAGGTGTTCTGGTGTCGGAGAGATTGACGATCAAGCAGGGTCCGCGAGCCAAGGTCGCACCCGCTGCTCAATCTGCCTTCGAAGCGATTCGAGATGGACACGTGATCGTCGCCCCCATCGAACACTCCTATGTCTTCGTCGCTGATGCTTTCAACCATGGGGCCGTTGCGAAAATCCACCAACTTCGAGGTGATGATCTCGGAGTAGCGGCGCAGGTCCTGATCCGCGACTCATCGGTAGTCAAGGGATTGAGTTCTGCCCCGCACGAAGGAGCGGATGCGCTTGCGCAAAGTTTCTGGCCAGGACTTCTCACCATCATCACTCCAGCGCAACGAGGACTCACCTGGAATCTCGGCGACAACAAGGAACTTGGGAAAGTGGCACTTCGCGTCCCTTCGAATCGCTTCATGACGGCACTGCTGGCATTGACCGGTCCACTTGCGATCGCTCATGCAGCCCTTGCGAAGGGAAGAGTGCCGCGCACTACGACGATGATTCCGGCCCTTGATAAGGACCTCGCCTACATCATCGATGCAGGGGAGTTGGCTGAGCATCCATCTGGCTCTGGATCGACCATCGTCGAGATCCGCGGCAAGGAGCTCCATGTGATCCGCGAAGGAGCGATATCGATCGAGGAGTTGATCTCAACTCATCCTTCTGTGGTGCGTCCTAGCGCTTCGACTGCTGGGCCTACCGCCTAGGCTTTGGCTCATGTCCCAATCCTCGACGCCATTCTTCGGTTCGGATTTCGAAGCGCTTCGCAGTCAAGATCCTGAGATCGCAGAGATCCTGCTCAAGGAGTTGGAGCGACAACGTACCAACCTTCAGTTGATCGCAAGCGAGAACTTCACATCACCTGCTGTGCTCACCGCGCTTGGCTCGACACTTTCCAACAAATATGCCGAGGGTTATCCCGGTAAACGCTATTACGGTGGCTGCGAGGTCGTCGATATCGCAGAGGAGATCGGCAACGCACGGGCGAAGGAACTCTTCGGCGCAGAGCACGCCAATCTCCAACCACACTCAGGTGCGAGCGCGAATGTCGCGGTCTATCAAGCATTCACCAAACCAGGCGACACCGTCCTCGCTATGTCCTTGGCAGAGGGCGGCCATCTCACACATGGATCGAAGGTCAATTTCTCCGGTAAGTGGTTCAACGTCGTCTCCTATGGCGTCCGTAAAGAGGATGAACGAATCGACTATGACGAGTTGGAGCGACTAGCCCACGAACACAAGCCGAAGATGATCTGTTCTGGCGCGACCGCCTATCCGAGCTTGATCGATTTCGAGCGGATCAGGAGTATCTGTGATGCAGTGGGCGCGATCATGTGGGTCGATGCCGCACACTTCATCGGTCTCGTCGCAGGGAAAGCGATCCCATCTCCCGTTCCTTACGCCGATGTCATCTCCTTCACAACTCACAAGGTCCTTCGCGGTCCTCGCGGTGGAATGATCTTGAGTAAGGCAGAACATGCCGCAGCCATCGACAAAGCAGTCTTCCCTGGCATGCAGGGTGGTCCGATCATGAGTGCGGTCGCTGCCAAGGCCGTTGCACTCAAGGAGTGCATGCAACCTGCTTATCAAAGTTATGCCAAGGATGTGATCACCAATGCAAAGGCGCTCGCCGCTGCGCTGGAGCGAGAGGGAATGCGTGCAGTCTCCGGTGGAACTGAGACGCACCTCGCGCTGATCGATGTCAGAAGTACCGGCGTCAATGGCAAGGTCGCCGATGAGCGATGCGGAAGATCCGGCATCACCTTGAACAAGAATGCGATTCCTTTCGATCCAGAGAAGCCATCGGTGACAAGTGGGATTCGAGTGGGCACTCCAGCCACGACGACCCAGGGAATGGGCGTTGCAGAGATGGGTGAGATCGCGACCCTGATCAAGGAGGCGATCCGTGATGGTGAGGATGATGGCAAGGCGAGCGCGATCAAGAAGAAGGTCGCTTCGCTCACTGCCAAATTCCCGGTCTACCCTCGGTAAGCGCGGATCAGGTAGCGGTTCGTAGTGCGCGAGTATCTCCTCACACTCCTGATCGCAGCAGCGGTCACCTACGTCATCACTCCATTCATCGCCTCCATCGCAGAGCGAGCGAGAGCAGTCGCCACTGTTCGTGATCGAGACATCCATACCGTCACCACGCCGCGATGGGGCGGTCTCGGGATGTGGCTGGCATTCGCAGCAACTCTCTTGATCGTCGATAACCTCAATCTCGTCGGTAAGTCATTCACGCGTGAGATGTTGGGTGTCTTCCTAGCCGCGACCTGTGTCGTGATCCTCGGCGCACTCGATGATCGATTCGAACTTGATGCGATCACGAAACTCGCTGGGCAATCACTCGCTGCCGGTGTCCTCCTGCTCTACGGTGTACAAATCCTCTGGATTCCGATCAACGGGATCGTGATCCTGCCGACCAATATCGGTCAATTCCTCACTGTCCTTGTGGTCGTGATCTGTATCAACGCCGTCAACTTCGTCGATGGTCTCGATGGTCTTGCTGCAGGAATCGTCGCGATCTCAGCGGCAGCGCTCTTCGGTTTCGCCTATCTCTTGGCAGTGGAGAACGGATTCCCTCGCGCAGGTGCACCATCTTTGGTCAGCGCAATCATGATCGGACTCTGTCTTGGTTTCTTGCCACATAACTTCTATCCGGCACGGATCTTCATGGGCGATTCCGGATCGATGCTCTTGGGTCTGATGCTCGCAGCCTCGGCCATAACGCTCTCGAGTCAGGTCGATGTCAATGCAGCCTTCTCGGAGAGCCTCGTTCCTGCGCTCTTGCCGCTCCTCCTTCCCTTCATGGTCCTTGCCATCCCGTTACTCGACTTCGCCCTCGCAGTCCTTCGTAGGGTTCGTGCTGGCAAGTCACCTTTCGCACCGGATAAGAAACATATCCATCACAAGTTGATGGAGCTCGGTAACTCGCAAGCGCGTGCAACAGTCGTGCTCTATCTCTGGACTGCGATGCTGGCGATCCCCGCGATGGCATCGGCCTTCTTGCCACTCTGGCAGGCACTGGTCATCGGAGTCGTACTCCTTCTTCTCTCATTGATTATCAATAAGTCGAAGTTCGATCTCACGACGAAGAGAGTGAAGGTGGATTTTGAGTAAGGGAGTGAGTCACGATCCGAATCAAGATCCGAATCAAGATTGGCGCACGGCACTTTGGAAAGGTGCACTCACACCATCGATCGTGACCTCTGTCATCGCACTCGTGCTCGGCTATCTCTTCAGAGGTGGTTCTGGGCTTGCCGGGAGTGCGCTCGCCACAGTCACAGTCTTGATTTTCTTCTCCGTGCACCTCTTCGTCGCGCGCGTGGCAAGGCAACTGGATCCCACCTCGACGATGATCGTTGCGATGCTCTCCTACATGCTCAAGATCTCAGCGATGGCGGTCTTCCTCTTATTGGTCTCGAGATTGACCGATCCGAGTGACATCGACCGGACCACCTTCGCCATCAGCTCGTTGGCACTCGCTACCGCCTGGTTGGCGGGGGAGATTCGGGCCTTCATGAAGATACGATTCGTGCTCGACATCTCACCGGATGGCGCCTCCAAT
>CAYORK010000028.1:6898-13168 GCA_964406345.1 uncultured Actinomycetes bacterium
AGAGAAGTGAGGAGATTGAAGCGCTAGATGGCAAACGAGGAGAAACCTGAGAATTCGAACCGAGGCGGGGAAGGTGCGCTCTGGTCGATCTTCGGGTACCTGCTTTCGGGCCTCTTGGTCTGGGGCGGCATCGGCTATGGTCTCGATCACTTCCTGAATCAGGAGATCTTCACGCTTATCGGCCTCCTTCTCGGCATGGGTTCGGCCCTCTATCTGGTCTGGATGCGATTCGGCCGCAAGTAGTTTCGCCTCCACTTTCGATTTTCCACAACCGCCCCTTCTCATTTAGGGTACGTCCGCACTCCAGAAGCATCGATTCCCTGCGATGGCCACGGCAGTTCAATTCACGAAGCGACTCTTGGGAGTACTGTGCGAATTCAACTCGCAGCAACTGGTGAAGGGTTCAAAGCACCCTCCGCAAAAGACTTCAACCTCCCACCATTCATCGATGGTGTCGCTTTCGCGACCAAACCGATTCTCCTCGCATTCCTCTCTGTCGTATTGATCTCGGTCTTCTTCATCGCGGCATCACGGAAGGCAGCGATTGTTCCTTCGAGATTGCAGTTCGCAGGTGAGAGCGTCTACAGCTTCGTCCGCGAAGGACTCGCCAAGGACATCATCGGCCACGAGTTCCTCCGCTTCGTGCCTTATCTCTTCACTCTCTTCACATTCATCTTGGTCAACAACTGGTTCGGCATCATTCCACTCCTGCAATTCCCGACCATGTCACGCGTCTCATTCCCCTACGTCTTGGCAGCGATCACTTTCTTCGTCTTCCACTACGTCGGCATCCGTAAACAAGGCCCAGTCAAGTACATCAAAGAGATCATGTTCATGCCCGGTGTACCGAAGGCGGTCTACATCCTTCTCACACCGATCGAACTTGCGACCTTCTTCATCGTCCGGCCTTTGACGCTCTCACTTCGTCTCTTCGCGAACATGTTCGCGGGTCACCTACTCCTCTTGGTCTTCTTCCTTGGTGGCGAGTATCTGCTCATGGGTGCGATGGGTCTGAAGATCGTCAGTCCATTCGCCTTCCTGGTCGGTATCGCACTTACCTTCTTCGAGTTCATGATCCAGATCCTGCAGGCTTACATCTTCACCCTGCTCACTGCTCTCTACATCGCAGGAGCGCTGGCAGACGAGCACTAATCGAGGTTTCCGGGTCACGGACCGTGACTTGGGATGAATGGAAATCCGGATCGCACTCGGTGATTCGGTAAGAAAGGAAAGGTAAGACAATGGAAGGATCGCTCAACCTGGTCGGTTACGGCCTTGCAGCCATCGGACCGGCGATTGCTACCGGAATGATCTTCGCCGCATACATCAACGGCGTCGCACGTCAGCCTGAGGCTCGATCAGTCCTCCAGCCGATCGCATTCCTTGGCTTCGCAGTCGCTGAAGCGCTCGCGCTCTTCGGTCTCGTTCTCGCCTTCGTCCTCTAGTCCGAACTCCTTCGACTAGCGAACGTTCAGAGATTGATAGCAAAAACGAAAGGAGAAGTGAGGCCATGACGAATTTCTCGTATGCAGCAGGTGGAGAGCTCAACCCTCTCATCCCGCATACCGCAGAGATCATCGCAGGTGCCGTCGCTTTCGGACTGCTTTATCTTGTAATCCGCAGCAAGGTCTTCCCGATGTTCGAGAAGGCATTCGCCGCACGCACCGAAGCGATCCAAGGTGGAATCGAGAAGGCTGAGCGCGCACAGCAAGAGGCGCAGGCAGCTCTCGAGTCCTACACCAAGCAACTCGCAGACGCGCGTGGTGAAGCGCAGACCATCCGTGAGGATGCGCGAGCACAAGGCGTCGCGATCGTGGAAGAGATGCGCGCCAAGGCTCAAGAAGAGGCTGCACGCATCACTGCTGCTGCACAGGCGACGATCGAAGCCGAGCGGCAACAAGCGATCACCTCGCTACGTAACGAGGTGGGAGCGCTTGCGACCGAGTTGGCATCGAAGATCGTGGGTGAGGCACTGGATGACCATGTCCGCCAGACCAGGATCGTCGATCGCTTCCTTGAGGATCTCGAGAAGAGCAAGAACTAAGTTGTCAGTGAGGAAACCATGAGAGAGAAAGAGATGACCGGCGCAAGCAAGGCCTCCCTTGCTTCGATTCGAGCTGTGCTCGAGCGGTCGCTCTCCGGCAAGGGCGCTGAGGACGCGATGCGTATGGCATGCGACCTCGGATCGGTCGTTGCAACGCTCGACTCCTCTTCGGGTCTGCGTCGAGCTCTCTCTGACCAATCACGTGATGGCGCCGCTAAGGCGAGCTTGGTCGACGAACTCTTCGGAGCGACTATCAGCAAGGAGTCCCTTGCGCTGATCAAAGAGGCTTACACGTTGCGCTGGTCGACACCGAGCGGCCTTGCTGATGCGTTGGAAGTTCTCTCGATCGAAGCGTGGGCGGCATCCGCTGAGGCTCAAGGCGAAGGTGAGCGGCTCGAAGTCGAGCTCTTCGCTGTCGCCCGGACCATCCACTCCTCACGCGAACTACAAGAGGGGATCGCTGATCCCAAATACACGATGGTGGCGAAGAGCCAATTGCTCACCTCGATCTTCGGTGATGTGCTCGCTAAGTCGACCAAGCAGGTCGTCGATGCGGTCGTCACAGGTACTCGTGGTCGAAGCATCGAGCGAACTCTTGCTCTTTACAGCAACACCGTCGTAGCAAGGAAAGAGCGAACGATTGCACGAGTTACCAGTGCAGTCGCCCTCGACGAGACGAGACAGGCAAGACTGACTGTGGCGCTTGAGAAGGTATTGGGTCGCAAGATCCGAGTCGATGTCGAAGTCGATCCACTCGTGATGGGTGGCATCTCGGTTCGCATCGGCGATGAGTTGATCGATGGCACAGTGGTCAATCGATTGATGGAGGCGAGCCGATCGTTATCTGGCCGTTCCTTGGCTGGCCGATAGAGATTTCATATAGAGAAGCAAAGAAGAGAAACCAGAAGAACTAAAAGAAGAACTAGAAGAAGAACGAGAAGCGCAAGAAGAAGAGTTTCAGGAAGAGAAGAGAAAGAGGGAGAACCATGGCAGATATCGCGATCAAGCCAGAGGCGATTAGGGATGCCTTAGCGAATTTCGTTAAGTCATACGACCCGAGCGCCGCTTCACGCGATGAGATCGGCACCGTTGTCGAAGCTGGCGATGGCATTGCTCGTGTCGAAGGACTTCCTTCGACGATGACCAATGAGTTGCTCAAGTTCGAGAACGGCACCCTCGGCCTGGCACTCAACCTCGATGTCCGAGAGATCGGTGTCGTCATCCTTGGTGAGTTCTCCGGAATCGAAGAGGGAACCCAAGTCCGCCGCACCGGCGAGATCCTCTCCGTTCCCGTGGGTGATGCATTCTTGGGTCGCGTCGTCGATGCGCTCGGTCGTCCGATCGACGGCAAGGGCGAGATCAAGGCAGAGACCACTCGCGCACTCGAACTTCAGGCACCGACAGTCGTTCAGCGCCAACCGGTGAAGGAGCCATTGGCAACCGGTATCAAGGCGATCGATGCAATGACCGCTATCGGTCGTGGTCAGCGTCAGTTGATAATCGGCGATCGTCAGACTGGAAAGACCGCAGTTGCGATCGACACCATCATCAATCAGCGCGAGAACTGGAAGTCAGGGGATCCGAAGAAGCGCGTGAAGTGCATCTACGTCGCGATCGGTCAGAAGGGTTCCACCATCGCATCGGTCAAGGGCGCTCTCGAAGAGGCTGGCGCGATGGAGTACACCACCATCGTCGCAGCACCTGCATCGGATCCAGCAGGCTTCAAGTACCTCGCTCCTTACACCGGTTCTGCAATCGGTCAGCATTGGATGTACGGCGGCGATCACGTCTTGATCGTCTTCGACGATCTCTCCAAGCAAGCCGAGGCTTATCGCTCGGTCTCACTCCTCCTTCGTCGTCCGCCAGGTCGTGAGGCCTACCCAGGCGATGTCTTCTACTTACACTCACGTCTCCTCGAGCGTTGCGCGAAACTCTCCGACGAACTCGGTGGCGGTTCGATGACGGGACTTCCGATCATCGAGACGAAAGGAAATGACGTCTCCGCGTTCATTCCTACCAACGTCATCTCCATCACCGATGGACAGTGCTTCCTTGAGACCGACCTCTTCAACGCAGGTGTACGTCCTGCTATCAACGTCGGTATCTCGGTCTCTCGTGTCGGTGGTTCGGCACAGACCAAGGCGATGAAGAAGATCGCAGGTCGTCTCCGTCTCGACCTCGCGCAGTTCCGTGAGTTGGAGGCCTTCGCAGCCTTCGGCTCCGACCTCGATGCCGCTTCGAAAGCACAGCTCGAGCGTGGATCGCGTCTTGTCGAACTTCTCAAGCAAGGTCAGTACAGCCCATTCTCACTCGAGCGCATGGTCGTCTCGATCTGGGCAGGAACCACTGGTCAGCTCGATGATGTCCCATTGGTCGATATCCGTCGCTTCGAGTCGGAGTTCTTGGACTTCATCGCTCGTGAGCGCAAGGCGATCTTCGATGTGATCGCAGAGAGCAAGGAACTCTCCGACGACACCGTCGCGAAGATGACCGAAGCTGTCACTGCATTCAAGAAGCAATTCGCCGCAACCGGCGCAGCCAAGGTCAACGAGGCCGAGGTAGCAGCGGAAGGCCCTGATGCTCAAGAGCAGATCACGAGGTTCAAGAAGTAGATCATGGGCGCACAACTTCGCATCTATCGCAGGCGTATCCGCTCGGTCAAAGCGACCAAGAAGATCACGCGTGCCATGGAGCTCATCTCCGCTTCGCGCATCGTCAAGGCGCAACAGCGAGTGGCTGCATCGACCCCTTATGCGAATGAGTTGACTCGCGCTGTCTCGGCGATCGCGACCTTCTCGAATACCAATCATCCACTCACCTCGGAGTCTCTGAACCCGAAGCGAGCAGCGGTCTTGATCATCACTGCAGACCGCGGAATGGCTGGTGCCTATTCGAGCGCTGCGATCAAGGAGGGCGACGGCCTCATCAATGGTCTACGGGAACGCGGCCTAGAGGTGAGCGTCTATCTCGTCGGTCGCAAGGCGGTCAACTACTACAAGTTCCGCAACCGCAAGATCACCAACTCTTGGACCGGTTTCTCCGACAATCCTTCCTACGCTAACGCGAAGGCGGTATCGGAGGAGTTGATCGAGGCCTTCTTGAAGGATGCCCAAGTCGATCTCAGTGGTGTCGATGAACTCCACATCGTCTACACCGAGTTCAAGTCGATGATCACCCAGATCCCATTCTCGAAGCGGATGCTCCCGCTCGAGGTGGTGGAGAGCGATGGACCTGCGCCAAGCGGTCTATTGCCGATGTACGAATTCGAGCCGAATGCAGGAGAGGTGCTCAATGCACTTCTTCCTCGCTATATCGAGTCTCGGGTATATAACGCGATGTTGCAGAGCGCTGCTTCCGAGCACGCCGCGCGTCGTCGTGCGATGAAGTCCGCGACCGACAATGCGGATGAACTCATCAAGTCGTTGACCCGACTAGCCAACGCGGCTCGTCAGGCAGAGATCACCCAAGAGATCAGTGAAATCGTGGGCGGCGCGGATGCGTTGTCCTCAGCTAGTGCAGGGAGCGAATAATGACCACGAAAACCGCCACAGGCCGTGTCGCACGCGTCATCGGTCCGGTCGTCGACATCGAGTTTCCATCCGATGCGATGCCACCGATCTACAACGCGCTCACAGTCGAGGTGACGCTCGGAGGGAGTGCGCGCACGCTCACTCTCGAAGTAGCGCAACACATCGGCGACAACCTGGTCCGCGCCATCTCGATGCAACCGACCGACGGCATGGTCCGTGGCGTTGAGGTGCGAGATAGCGGCGCTCCGATCTCCGTGCCAGTAGGGGATGTCACCAAGGGTCACGTCTTCAACGCACTCGGTGAATCACTCGATGTGCCGACCGCCTCCCTCGATGTGAAGGAGCGTTGGCCGATCCATCGCCAAGCACCTGACTTCGACCAACTCGAATCGAAGACCGAGATGTTCGAGACCGGCATCAAGGTCATCGACCTCCTCACTCCTTATGTGAAGGGCGGAAAGATCGGTCTCTTCGGTGGTGCAGGTGTCGGTAAGACAGTTCTCATCCAGGAGATGATCTATCGCGTCGCCGAGAACTTCGGTGGTGTATCCGTCTTCGCCGGTGTCGGTGAGCGTACTCGTGAAGGTAACGACCTCTTCCTTGAGATGACCGAGACGGGCGTCATCAACAAGACCGCACTGGTCTTCGGTCAGATGGATGAGCCACCAGGGACACGTCTTCGCGTCGCGCTCTCTG
>CAYORK010000029.1:0-5134 GCA_964406345.1 uncultured Actinomycetes bacterium
TCTCTGGTCGTTTGAAGCAACGCTCATATGAGACGAAGGAAGGCGAGAAGCGCACCGTCTACGAAGTCGAGGTCGACGAAGTCGGTCCATCACTGCGTAACGCGACCGCCAAGGTGACGAAGACGTCACGTGGCGCCGGTGCTTCCGGTTCGACCTTCACCGCCGCTGAAGCGAGCGATGATCCATGGGCTTCGACCACACCTGTTGGTGGCGGTTGGGGTTCATCATCGACACCAGCAGCAGCCGATGAGCAACCACCGTTCTAAATCCATGACGAGATTTGATAGAAGAAACAAGGAGAAATAGACCCCATGGGAGCACGTTCCAATAGGACCCTCAAGCAGAAGCCGAAGTTGCCGAAAGGCGCTGCGGTCAAGAAGTTCAAGAAGCGAGCCAATCCGCTCAAAGGAGTCGATTACATCGACTACAAGGATGTCGCGCTCCTTCGTCGCTTCATCTCTGATCGCGGCAAGATCCGATCAGCTCGTGTCACTGGTGTGACCGTCCAACAACAGCGGATGATCTCTCGTGCCGTGAAGAATGCGCGCGAGATGGGACTCCTTCCCTACCCGAACTCGGCCCGATAGGAGGATGTGAAGAGATGAAACTGATCCTCACTCGTGAAGTCAAAGGCCTCGGCCATGCAGGTGACATCGTCACCGTCAAGGATGGCTATGGTCGAAACTTCCTCATCCCACAAGGTTCCGCTATCGCATGGAGCAAGGGCGGCGAAAGCCAGATCGAAGGACTTCGTCGTGCACGCGCTGCACGCGAGATTCGCGACACTGAACACGCAAACCAAGTGAAGAGCACTCTGGAAAGCGGCGAGATCACACTCAAGGCACGTGCTGGAAACGAAGGTCAACTCTTCGGTTCAGTGACGACCAAGGAGATCGCGCTTGCTATCAAAGCGAAGACTGGGGTCGACATCGATCGACACAAGATCACAACGAAAGGTCAGATCAAGAAGGTCGGCAAGTACAACGTGAAGGTGGCGTTGCACTCACATGTCGTCGCTGACCTCGCAATCGTGGTGGTCGCTGCGTAGTAGAGGTAGTAACCGGAAGGGCGGAGGCGTTGATTGCCTTCGCCCTTCTTGCTTTTGTGTCTCATCATCCGGACAAACTCGATTTATTTTTATCAACAGGACTTCACGCTCAAATCATTGAGTTACCCACAGATATTGCGCAGTTATCCACTTTTTTCCACCACCTTCCCCGGGTCTTCCACAACCTCTCCACAGACCAGGGCACAGCAGAAGACGCACGAAATAGGCATTGTCAGTGGCGGATAAGAAGATTCGCCCGTGAGTATCGCTGAGTTCCCGAATCCCTCGCGCCGAGGTGACGTCAACGAATTCGAGCGTACCCCGCCACAGGATCTTCAAGCAGAGCAATCCGTTCTCGGTGGAATGCTCCTTTCCAAAGACGCAATCGCAGATGTCATAGAGATCCTTCGCGCTAACGACTTCTATCGTCCGGCACACGAGATGATCTATGACGCGGTTATCGAGCTCTATGGACATGGTGAACCTGTCGACCCAGTCACTGTCGCAGCAGAACTCACAAAACGTGGTGAGATCGCAAAGATCGGTGGTGCGCCATATCTCCACACCTTGGTAAGTGCAGTACCTACTGCTGCGAATGCGAACTACTACGCACAGATCGTTCGTGAGCAATCAATCCTCAGGAAATTGATCGAGGCTGGAACGAAGGTAGTACAACTTGGTTTCTCTCCCGAAGGTGAGGTCGATGATGTCGTCGACAAAGCACAGGCTGAGATCTTCGCAGTCACTGAACGACGCGCCTCTGAGGATTACGTAAAGCTCAACACCCTTCTACCGGAAGCGCTCGATCAGATCGAAGCGATCTCACGCGGCACCGTTGCTGAAGGTGTGATGACTGGTTTCAAGGATCTCGACCTCCTCACCAATGGTCTTCATCCTTCGAACATGATCGTTGTCGCGGCTCGTCCTGCCATGGGTAAGTCCACGCTTGGCCTCGATATCGCCCGTCATGCATCGATCCACAACGGCCTTACCTCCGTCATCTTCTCGCTTGAGATGAGCCGTAGTGAGATCACGATGCGCATGCTCTCCTCCGAGGCTCGCGTGACCCTCAATGCGATTCGTTCCGGTCAGCTCAATGATGAGGATTGGTCACGTCTGGCGCGACGCATGGGTGAGATCTCCGAAGCCCCACTATTCATCGATGATTCCCCGAATCTTTCGATGATGGAGATTCGCGCGAAAGCAAGGCGATTGAAGCAACGCCATGATCTGAAGCTGATCGTGATCGACTACCTCCAGTTGATGACCTCCGGAAAGCGAGTCGAGAATCGTCAGCAAGAAGTCTCCGAGTTCTCGCGCCAACTAAAGCTCCTTGCAAAGGAGCTACAAATCCCGATCATCGCGATCTCACAGTTGAACCGCTCCCCGGAACAGCGAGCCGACAAGCGTCCGATGCTCTCCGACCTTCGTGAATCGGGTTCTATCGAGCAAGATGCTGACCTCGTCATCTTGCTCCATCGAGATGATGTCTATGACTCACAGAATCGCCCTGGTGAAGCGGACCTTCATGTTGCTAAGCATCGAAACGGTCCGACTCGAACCATCACTGTTTCAGCTCAGTTGCATTACGCCCGCTTCGTCGACATGCCACCTTCATACAGTTCCCGCGAGCAGTATCCGAAGGAAGATTAGAGAGACTTAAGGATTACAGAGTTCACACTCTCCTGGCTCGATACTCTCTCTCATGATCTGACCTGGCTCACGAAGGCCGCATCTCCCACAACCATCAATGACGCGGCGCGTCACTCGCATATCTCTATGGCCACACTCAATGCACCCCACACCGAATTCGTAGTCGACCCTTCCCCATCCAGGGCATTCGCACTCAGGGCATCGCTGGGCGACCCTTTTTGCCAAGAGTGAGGCAAGGGTTGCGATGTTTCGCTGTCGCGAAGGGGAGGAATGTGCTCGAAGATCACTCTCGATCACGACCGATCCTTCATCGCTTGAAGAAGTTACCGTTTCAAGGGCGCTATCGAGTTCTTCCTTGCTACTGATGCCCTTGATGGCGACCACTTCATCTGCTTTCACTCCTCTCACGATGAGGTGGTGATTGGGAAAGTCAGCATCCCGCAAGAACCTCGACAGGTCGCTTTCTGGGAGATATTCCATCTTCGCGGTGATGATGTCGAAGGATCGAAAACTCTCTTCGATGATCACACCCTCCTCATCATCGACGAAGACCATCACTTCTCGATCGGTGGTGATGAGAGGCAGATAGGGATCCGCGCCGATTGACCCTTCTGATGCGATAGCTCCGCTCCACCCAGTCACCTCGATAGCGAGCTTCGCTTTTGCGATCGCAGCCTCCCTTGGAGTTAGTCGCCGCTCGATCTCACCAGAGAAGGTGCCGAACGAGTCGGTATCGATGGCGACTTCGACGATCTCGAAAGGATGTACGTCTCGAAATGCAGGGATGATCTGGTCGCCCTTCTTATGAAGGGTGGGGAGAGCGATCTTCCGAGGGCCCATTGGGATTACTTATCAGTGAAGATTCTCAAGAGTGCGTTGATCGGTCGATTCGCCTCGAGAGGATGGCGAAAGCGCCCCTTTGGATTGATGGTGTAGTGATTGCGGCGACCGACTCGTTCCACCTTGAGATAGCCCGATTCTTCGAGATCGGACAAGATGGCGAGGGCTCTTCGCTCGGTAATTCCCACATCTGCGGCGATCTCGCGGACACGCGCTTGGGGGTGCTTACTCACATGAACCAGCACATGGCCATGATTCGAGAGGAAGGTCCAACCATGGTCTGCCATGAAGGGATAATACATGTAATCTAAGACATGAAAAATCTTTCATATAAAGAGGGGTGCCATGCAGAGTTCTTGGGATATCGCGCTGACCAACCTGACTTCGGTCGCGGTCCTTGTCTTCGTCTTCGGTTTCCTTGCCGCGAGGATGAAGAGTGATGTGCGTATCCCGGAGCCGATCTATCAGATCATCTCCATCTATCTCCTCTTCGGGATCGGACTCAAAGGTGGTTTTGGCCTTCACTCGGTGACACTCGAGGAATTCCTTGCTCCTGCTGTCGGGACCATCGCCATCGGAATCTTGATCCCATTGATCGCATTTGTGACATTACGACTGATCAAGACCCTTAGCGATGTGGATCGGGGATCAATCGCAGCACACTATGGATCGACATCCCTTGTCACCTTCTCTGCCGGACTTCTCTTCCTTGAGAACAACGTCATCGAAGTAGAAGGATTCGCAACCGCACTGCTGACGCTTCTGGAGATTCCTGGCCTCATCGTCGGTATCTATCTCGGCACTCGCTCGCTTAGAGGTGAAGTGAGATGGCGCGAGACTCTCGTCGAAGTCCTCCTCGGTAGAACGGTCCTACTCCTAGGTGGCGGACTTCTCATCGGTGCCATCACGACAGATGCTGGATACGAGAAAGTCGCTCCATTCTTCGTCGATCTTCAGAATGGGATCTTGGTGCTCTTCCTTCTACATCTCGGATTCCTAGCGGGAAGCAATTGGAGTGAGATTCGCGATGTCGGCCCCAAGATGATTATCTTTGCGATCATCTTCCCTGTTTTCGCGGGCTTCATCGGAGCTCTTGTTGGGACATGGACGGGACTTTCAGTTGGCGGAACGGCCATCCTGGCACTTCTTTCGGCAAGCGCTTCCTATATCGCAGCCCCCGCAGCGGTCGCAGTGGCGATGCCACGCGCCAATGGTTCCCTCGCTCTGATGTCGAGCATCGGAGTCACATTCCCATTCAATTTGATCCTAGGAATCCCGCTCTATCTCGAATACGCACGATTCCTTGCCTAGCGAAGGAAAAGGACTCCAAGAAGATTAGAGATGTGGTGATCGATCCCTCGCACGATTAGCGAGATAGATGCCGACGACGACAACGATCGCTCCTGCGAGTTGCACATTGTTCAAGACCTCACTGAGGAACCACCAAGCAAAGAGACTGGCGAGAACCGGTTCGAGGATCCCAATGATGCTTGCAGTCGAGGCGGAGAGAATGCGAAGACCTGCGATGACCAAGAGATATGGCAGCAGGGTCCCGAAGACGACCACCCATCCGATCAGGATCCACCCCGGAAG
>CAYORK010000029.1:5234-11126 GCA_964406345.1 uncultured Actinomycetes bacterium
GTGGCTCGGAGCTCATGGCGTTTGAAGAGGAGGAAGAAGATGATGAGGATGAGGAAGGCACCGCCACTGCGGACTTGGGTCAAGCGCCATGGTGAGAGACCTTCAGCGAGGACCACCTTCGCTACGACGCCATTGAAAGCGAAGAGAGCCGCGCCAAGGATCAGATAGATCTCGCCACGGAGCTTTCCTAGCACCGGGGAACCTTATCTGACGGACGAGATATTGATCAGAAAGCTGACTCTGCCAACTCCATGATCGAACCATCCTCAGCCTCGACGATCTTTCGATCTGCAGTGATGTGTGGCAAGACGTGCGAGACGAAGTACTTCGCAGCGGCGACCTTGCCGGTGTAGAAGTCTTTGTCCTTGCCATCAAGTCGTGTGATCGCAATATCTGCTTGACGTAGCAAGAGCCATGCAATCACCACATCACCTACTGCCATGAGAAGACGTGAGGTGTTGAGTCCGATCTTGTAGAGCTCTTCTGGCTTCTCTTGTGAGGCCATAGCAAGCCCAACGAGATTCGAGATGATGGTGCCGACTTCACTGAGTGCTTTACCGAATGCTTCTTTCTCTGCTGCGAGTGCACCACCTGAGGTAGCGAGTGCGGTCATCTCCTTCGAGAGTCGACCGATCGCTTGACCATTGTTCTTCACGATCTTGCGGAAGAAGAAGTCGAGACCTTGGATCGCGGTCGTACCTTCGTAGAGGGTGTCGATCTTCGCATCTCTTACATATTGCTCAAGAGGCCAATCCATGGTGAACCCAGAGCCGCCGAATGTCTGTAGTGATTCAGTACCGAGTAGGACCCAAGACTTCTCACTACCGTAACCCTTGACTATCGGAAGCAAGAGGTCGTTGAGTGCTTCTAACTCATCGATCTTCTCTTTGTCGATGCCATCTGCTTGTCCGATCGCGATCGCATCTTGGATGGATGCGGTGTAGAGGACGAGCGCTCGCATACCTTCGGCGTAGGCCTTCTGCACCATCAATGATCTACGGACGTCAGGGTGCTTGATGATCGTCACTCGCGGGCTCGCCTTATCGGTCATCTTCGTCATGTCGGGGCCCTGAACGCGTGATTTCGCATATTCCAAGGCGTTCTTGTAGCCGGTTGAGAGCGTGGCGATCGCCTTGGTACCGACCATCATTCGTGCGAATTCGATGATCTTGAACATCTGCGCGATTCCATCGTGTACCTCACCAAGAAGGTAACCAACTGCTGGTTCCTTCTCACCGAGATTCATCTCGCAGGTTGCCGAGACATTGAGCCCCATCTTGTGTTCTACGTTGGTTACATAGACACCGTTGCGCTTGCCGATCGCTCCAGTCTCAGCATCGAACATGAACTTCGGGATCAAGAAGAGCGAGAGTCCTTTGGTTCCAGGACCATGTCCTTCAGGGCGTGCCAATACGAAATGGATGATGTTTTCGAATATGTCAGCATCACCTGATGTGATGAATCGCTTCGTCCCAGTGATGTGCCATGTGCCATCGGCTTGCTTGACCGCCTTGCTGCGACCTGCACCGACATCTGAACCTGCATCAGGTTCAGTGAGCATCATCGTCGCGCCCCATTCACGGTCGACCATGAACTTCGCGATCTTCTTCTGGAAGTCGTCACCAAGTACATACGCAACTTGTGCGAATGCGAAACCTGATGCATAGATGTGCACTGCAGGATTGGAACCCAAGACCATCTCTGCGATCGCCCAACGAACAGACGGCGGGATCATCGTGCCACCGAGTTCTGCAGGTACGTCGACCTTTCCCCACTCGCCATCTACGTACGCGCGATATGACTTCTTGAATCCTTCTGGCAATGTGACATTGCCACTCGCCTTGTCGAACTTCGTCCCTTCGCGATCGCCTTCGACGAAGGAAGCGGCGAGATCGTTCTCGGTGAGTCGTTTCACTTCTTCCAACATCCCCATCGCAGTCTCGCGATCGAGGTCGGAGTAGATGGAGGTACCTAAGATCGACTCTCGCCCGAGGAGATCGAAGAGGCAGAATTCGATGTCTTTGAGATTGGCGCGGTAATGGGTCATGGGCTAAGGATGCTACTGGGCAGTAACTTACGCAAGAGAAGAGCCAGGCCCTCTGATTGGAGCGGGCGACGGGAATCGAACCCGCGCTGTCAGCTTGGGAAGCTGACGTGATGCCATTTCACTACGCCCGCATGGGATGGAGATGGTCGAGGATTAGTCAAGAATAGATGGGAAAGGTAGGTTCGCCAACCGTGTTACTGAGCGACCGCGACATCAAAGAACAGATCGCCTCACAGCGCGTGGGGATCGAGCCCTTCGACCCAACGATGGTCCAACCCTCTTCAGTCGATGTCCGCCTCGACCGCTTCTTTCGGGTCTTCGAGAATCACAAGTACTCGGAGATCGACCCCTCGGTCGAGCAACCAGAGCTCACCCGCGAACTTGAGGTCGCCGCTGATGAGCACTTCATCCTCCATCCTGGCGAGTTCGTTCTAGCCAGCACCTACGAAGTCATAACCCTTCCCGATGACATCGCAGGTCGCCTCGAAGGAAAGTCATCCCTTGGTCGCCTTGGTCTTCTCACTCACTCCACCGCCGGATTCATTGATCCCGGATTCTCAGGACACATCACATTGGAACTCTCGAATGTCGCGAACCTTCCGGTCAAACTCTTTCCAGGAATGAAGATCGGACAACTCTGTCTCATCAAACTCTCATCTCCTGCCGAGCATCCTTATGGATCAGCCGTCTACGGTTCCCGTTACCAAGGTCAACGTGGTCCGACCCCAAGCAAGTCGTGGCTCAATTTCCACAAGAGCAAGATCCAGTAATCCACTTTCAGGTATTGCTCTTAGGATGAGTGCCTCAGGAGAGAGGTAAAGATGGAAATCTTCCTAGTGGTCGCAGCGCTCGCAGTAGTCGCTTTCTTCTTGGTTTCGCAGTACAACAAGTTGATTCGTCTCAATGTCCAAGTCGATGAGGCTTTCGCACAGATAGAAGTACAACTCCAGCGAAGGGCTGACTTGATCCCTAATCTCGTCGAGACCGTCAAGGGCTATGCGAGTCACGAGCGTGAGACATTCGAGAAGGTCACCGAAGCACGCGCAAAGTCACAGAGTGCCAATGGAATCGCTGATATCGCTGCAGCCGACAATATGTTGACGCAGGCCCTCCGTGGGCTTCTCGCCGTCGCTGAGGCATATCCAGACCTCAAGGCCTCCGCGAACTTCATCCAATTGCAGGAAGAACTCTCCACGACCGAGAACAAGGTCGCCTTCGCGCGTCAGTTCTATAACGACACTGTCCGCACTCTCAACACCGCAGTGAAGACGGTGCCGACCAACTTCTTCGCTGGATTCGCAAAAGTAGGAGAGCGCGAGTTCTACGAGGTCGATGATCCGATCGCACGGAACGTCCCCAAGGTGAGCTTCTAACTCAAGAGATGGCTTCCTTCCGCACTCTGCAGGACTCCAATCGTCGCAAGACGATCGGCTTGTTGTTGGGTTTCGGCGTACTCCTCTGGGTCGTCAGTTACTCAGCGATGAGTTATTTCGGTGCGACTGGCATTGGAGTGATACCGATAGCCGTAGGAATCTCTTTGATCTCAGTATGGGGTTCTTACTACGCATCAGATCGTTTGGTCTTGACGATGACCGGTGCACGCGTGATTCAAGAGAGCGACAACCCTAAACTCTTCGATCTCGTCCAGGAAGTTTGTCTAGCATCAGGACTTCCGATGCCGAAGGTCGCTATCGTCGTCGATCAGGCACCGAATGCTTTCGCAACCGGTAGGGATCCGGAACATGCTTTGATCGCATTCACCACCGGCATCTTGGACGCGATGGATCGCGATGAGCTACAAGGAGTCGTCGCACATGAGATGGCTCATGTCGCCAATCGCGACACATTGGTCTCTGCTGTCGCAGCTACCACAGCGGGTGCTATCGCCTTGGTCAGTGACTTTTTGATGCGAATCCTTTGGTTCGGTGGTCGTAGGAATCAAAACAGTTCGAATCCACTCGCCCTCATACTCTCTTTCGTCGTGATCCTCTTGGCACCACTGGCAGCCATGCTGCTCAAGTCTGCGATCTCGAGAAAACGTGAGGCTCTCGCCGACGCGACCGCGGTTCAATTCACGAGGAATCCGACTGGTCTACGGAAAGCACTTGAGGTCTTGGCCAGAGATTCGACTGTGGTTCAACAGAGGTCGACAGCAGTGGCTCACATCTGGATCGAGTCCCCTTTGGATGCCAAGGCCGCCTCAAAACTCTTTGCCACGCATCCACCGATTGAAGAGCGGATTGCAACGCTTCGTAAGTTGGAAAGCGGCGGGCTATAGCGGGAAAGCGAGGATGAACTTCGCGCCTTTTCCAAGCTCTGATTCCACTCGCACATCCCCACCATGGGCTTGCATGATCGCTTTGACGATGGAAAGTCCTAGGCCACTTCCTTCTGTCTTGACTGATCGCGTCCGTGAGGAATCTGCACGATAGAAGCGTTCGAAGACCTTGGTTTGCTCATCTGGTGCAAGACCAGGACCGTTGTCGGCAACAATCACTTCAGTAGCCGACTCCCTTTCGACAACCTCGACCACGATCTTTGTCCCAGGAGGCGTGTGTGAACGCGCGTTTTCCAAGAGATTGGCGATTACCTGATGTATCCGATTCTGGTCACCGAGCACATATGACTCCTCATCAGTGAGCTTCACTTCAATCGGATGATCGGGGCCAGCGACACGGGCTGAGGCGACCGCACCACCGATCACTTCGTTGAGATTGACTGGAAGTCGTGCGACCTCAAGTGATTGATCGAGACGAGCGAGGAGAAGTAGGTCTTCAACCAACGTCCCCATGCGAATCGATTCATCTTCGATACGTTGCACCAACTCCCTCGTCTTCTCCTCGCCAGAGATCACACCTTGCCGGTAGAGCTCGGAAAAACCTCGAATCGCAGTGAGTGGAGTGCGAAGCTCATGGCTTGCATCTGCGACGAAGCGACGCAATCTATTCTCGCTCTCTACCCGCGCAGCAAAGGACTCTTCGATGCGTGCGAGCATCTGATTGAGTGATGAGACGAGCCGACCGACTTCAGTATGCGGTTTAGCGGTGGGAAGTCGAGCCGATAGATCCCCTTCCGCTATCGCCTCGGCAGTGCTCTCAACAGCAGCGAGGGGGCGAAGACTTATGCGGATCGCACGCCTTGAGAGAAGCGCGATCAATACCAAGACGACGAAGCCGATCAATGTGAGGAGGTATCTGAGTTGGTCGATGTTCTCTTGGACGCTCTCTAGCGACTCTGATGCGACCACAATGCCGATTCCGGATGGAAGTTCGAGGGCAAGGACTCGATACTCACCTTCGCTGCTATCGAGCGTGAAGGGCGAGCCGTAGGAGATGCGATCTATGACTCGATCCAGTGTCATCTCTATCTTCGCGACACTCAGGTCGCCACCGACGCTTCCGATGACATTCCCGTCGAGATCGATGAGCGTGATCGCTACTGCAGAAGGAACACCTCGAATGGGCTCGAGCGGACGGAAGGGTCGATCATCATCGATCTCACCTTGGATACCAGCGCGGTCGAGTCGGATGATGCTGTTGTCGATGATCGTGACGAGCTGTGCATCGACCTCTTCGATCAGGAAGGTGCGATAGGCGCTTTGAGCCGCGAAACCGGACAAGAAGAACCCAAGTGCTACGAGGAGTGAGATGCCTAGGACGAGACGATTGCGAAGCGTCCAGTTGCTCGGACGCAACGAGGCAGTAGGCATCCTCATCGAGATGACCGGGTCAACTCACTTCTTCGCTGGAAGACGCATGCGATAACCGACACCACGGACAGTGTGTATCAATGGTGGCTCGTAGATATCGATCTTCTTTCGAAGGTAGGAGATATAGGTCTCGACG
>CAYORK010000030.1:0-10942 GCA_964406345.1 uncultured Actinomycetes bacterium
GGGGTTTCGATGGTCATGGGCGAAAATTACTACATCCCAAGAGGGCGGACCCGATGAGGGTAGACGACCTCACGAATTAGAGCGCAACAAGATCGCGCACAATCCGGTCTGCAATGAGTCGTCCTTCCACGGTCAGCACGAGTCTGCCTTCCTGCCAGCTCTCATTCTCAATCTCACCTGATTCGATGAAGCGCTCTACGACCATCGATTGTGATTCCGTCAGATCATCGCGACGCAATCCATCACGCAATCTCAACATCAACATGATGCGCTCGTCACGAAGATTCTCCTCGGTGAGGGTCTCACTATCCGCCTCAACGCTCTGGTCGGATGAGATGGCTTCCATGTATCGAATAGGACTCTTGATATTCCACCATCTTCTACCTGCGACGAATGAGTGAGCTCCAGGTCCGATTCCCCACCACTCTTGACCATGCCAATAGACCTGGTTATGTCGAGACTGACCACCTGGCTTCGACCAATTGCTCAACTCGTACCAGTTCAAGCCATGCTCACCGAGACGTTCATCGATCATCCGATACTTCTCTGCCATCTCGTCATCATCAGGTCGCGAAATCTCACCACTCTCTATCCGCCGCGCCAAACGAGTCCCCGACTCCACGATCAAGGCATATGCGGAGATGTGATTGATAGGAAGCGCTAACGAAAAATCAAGAGTCTCAGATAGATCGTCGAAGCTCTCTCCTGGTGTGCCATAGATGAGGTCGATGCTGAGATCCCTCACTCCCAAGGATGCAGCGCTCTCCAGAGCTCTGGTGACGTTTTCCTTGACATGGGTACGTTCCAAGACTTCGAGGACGGAATCCTTTGCAGATTGCACGCCGAAAGAGAATCGATTTACACCAGCAGCGATGAAACCAGCGAGATTCTCGCGGTCGACGGTATCGGGATTCGCCTCCATCGTGATCTCGCACGAGCCATCAATAGAGAAGTGCTTCGAGATACTCTCGATCGTCACCGCGATATCCCGAGGCTCCATGAGGCTCGGGGTTCCGCCACCGAAGAAGATGGTGGGAACTGCGGTGGACTCTCCGATAACGCGCCGCGCACGTTCGATCTCACCGATTGCGGCCTTGATGTATCGGGAAGAGAGTTCACTGCGAGCGAGATCGGATTGCCCTAACTCTGCAGGGGTATAGGTATTGAAGTCACAATAACCACAGCGCGAAAGACAGTATGGGATATGGATATAGAAGGAGAGCGCTGATCTGGTCACTTCTTTATCTTGCTCTTCTCGCTCTCTGCATTGGTCGAGAGAGCTGCGATGAAGGCTTCTTGCGGAACTTCGACGCGCCCGACCATCTTCATCCGCTTCTTGCCCTCCTTCTGCTTCTCCAGGAGTTTTCGCTTACGGGTTATGTCGCCGCCGTAGCACTTTGCGAGCACGTCCTTACGGATCGCACGGATGTTCTCTCGAGCGATGATCCGCGAGCCGATCGCCGCCTGGATTGGGACTTCGAATTGCTGCCGCGGGATCAACTCGCGCAGTTTCTGAGTCATCGTGACGCCATATGCATAGGACTTCTCACGATGGACGATCGCAGAGAATGCGTCGACGGTATCGCCCTGAAGCAGGATGTCGACCTTGACCAGATCGCCCTCTTCCTCACCGGTTGGTTCGTAATCAAGCGATGCGTAGCCACGGGTGCGAGACTTGAGCTGATCGAAGAAGTCGAAGACGATCTCAGCCAGAGGCAACTTATAGCGGATCTCTACGCGATCCTCAGAGAGATAATCCATACCGAGCAAGGTTCCACGTCGCTGTTGGCAAAGCTCCATGATGGTGCCGATGAATTCACTTGGCGAAAGGACCGTCGCTCGAACGATCGGTTCGAAGACCTGCGCCACTTTGCCTGAAGGATATTCACTCGGATTGGTGACGATCATCTCGCGGTTCTCATCCGTCAAGACTCGATAGACCACGTTCGGTGCGGTTGAGATGAGCGAGAGGTTGAACTCGCGCTCCAAACGTTCTCGGACGATCTCCATGTGGAGAAGCCCCAGGAAGCCACAACGGAATCCGAAACCGAGGGCGGCAGAGGTCTCTGGTTCGTAGACGAGCGCTGCATCGTTGAGTTGGAGTTTCTCGAGTGCATCGCGAAGGACTGGATACTCATCACCATCGATGGGATAGAGGCCCGAGAAAACCATCGGCTTCGGATCCTTGTATCCAGCAAGAGCCTGAGTCGCAGGTTTGATCGCCGTCGTAACGGTGTCACCGACGCGGCTCTGACGAACGTCCTTGACGCCCGTGATCAGATAACCCACTTCGCCGACGCCAAGACCATTGCTTGCGATGGGTTCTGGGGAGATCACTCCGACTTCCAACATCTCATGCTTCACGCCCGTAGAAAGCATCAGAATCTGATCTCGTGGTGAGAGTTTGCCGTCGACCACACGGACGTAAGTGACGACTCCTCGATAGGTGTCATAGACCGAGTCGAAGATCAGCGCTCGTGCTGGTTTCGTACTATCGCCAGTCGGCGCAGGAATCTGTTTGACGATCTCATCGAGCAGTTCGCGCACTCCCTCACCCGTCTTCCCGGAGACACGCAAGCAATCCTCTGGTTTGCACCCGATCAACTTCGCAAGTTCTGCGGCGAACTTCTCGGGCTGAGCTGCTGGGAGGTCGATCTTGTTGAGTACGGGAATGATTGTGAGATTGTTCTCCATAGCAAGATAGAGATTGGCCAAGGTTTGCGCCTCAATGCCTTGCGCACAATCGACCAAGAGGATTGCGCCTTCGCAGGCTGCGAGCGAGCGCGAGACCTCGTAGGTGAAGTCCACGTGACCAGGGGTATCGATCATGTTGAGGATGTAATCCTTGCCGTCGGCATCACTCGTCCATGGCAGTCGTACCGCCTGTGATTTGATGGTGATGCCTCGTTCGCGTTCGATATCCATGCGATCTAGGTACTGCTCGCGCATGTTTCGCGCATCGACTACCTCGGTGATTTGGAGCATGCGATCCGCGAGCGTCGACTTGCCGTGGTCGATATGGGCGATGATGCAGAAATTGCGGATCGAGGCAGGGTTAGTGGCCGCGGGTTGTGGGGCCTTACGAGACGGGAGTGCGGGCATCGGTCACCGACCGATCCGAAATCGGACTACTTGACGCCAGCTTTGGTGGCAGCACGTGCCATCGCTGACTTCTTGTTCGCCGCCTGGTTCTTGTGGATGACACCCTTGGAGACTGCGACATCGAGTGCGCGAGATGCTGCGCGAAGTTCCTTCTTGGCGGATGCGTTATCGCCACCGGCTACTGCCTCACGAAAGCGACGGACCGCAGTCTTGAGCGAGGAACGAACCGCCTTGTTGCGATCCTGAGCCTTCGCATTGGTCTTGATGCGCTTGATCTGAGACTTGATATTGGCCACGAAGAAACCTTTCGAAATCCTTTTGGTTGATTTCTCCTCGATCCGACCCACGAGGGAATCAGTCTGAAGAGGTCTGAAGGCTACCAGCAGCCTCATAGCGCCCACAAACCGAGCGAATCAGCGCTCGCTGATCAGGACTTTCGCCATGCCGTGCTCTGATCTGGCGACCGGACCAGCCTTCCTGATGAGGCGATGGCCAGGACCATCCGTTCAACCGCATATTGCGGATGACCCTCACCGCCTTTGACCGCCCAATCCGCACGCACGATCTCATTGAGAGCGAGGTCGAAATCCTCTTCGCGCCATTGTGAGAGTTGTCGCCTTGCTTTATCTATCTGCCAAGGCGCCATACCTAACTCGCCAGCGACCTCGAAGGATTTGGCGCCACGAGGAATGTCGACCACTTTCAGCATGGACATCACCGACATCCTCACTGCAGTGAAGATCGCCATTGGCTCTACTCCGCTATCGAAGGCCTGCCGAGTCGATAGCAGCGCCTTTCTAGGATCCTTCGCGATGACAGCATCGGCGACATCGAAACCGCTCGTCATTCTCCGTCCTTGCGTCATCGTGGCGACGGCATCATCATCGATCGTCTTGCCTTGCGGGACATCTTGTGCCAACTGACGCGCGACACTGGTCAACTCCTGCATGTCGGCAAACCCGGCGACAAGCGATGCAAGGGCTTCTGCTGAGATCTTTCGACCGAGACGCTGGAATTCCTCGCGGATGAAAGCCATGCGATCGGTCGACTTCTTCAAAGGTTCTGCCAGGTGAACTTTCGCACCCTTCTTCTTCAGGCGATCAAGGAGACCTTTGCCCTTGACCCCACCGCGATGGATGAGGACGACAACATTGGATGGGTCAGGGTCCTCGATGTAACGATCCACCTCTGGATGAAGTTCGCTATCTAGTTCCTGAAGGTTTTTGATGACAATGAGACGCTTTTCAGAGAAGAGAGATGGCGCCATCGCCTCAGAGATTGAACCGACCTCTGCCTCGGAACAGTCGATCGTGGTCCGCTCATGATCCGCAAGTTTTTCCACGATCTCTCGGAGCACGCGCTCTGCGATCACATCTTCGCTTCCGTGGATCAGGATGATCGGCTCCATGGCGCGAATATAACCCGGCCCTCCCCCACTCCTACCGGTTACTTGACTTGAAGTGGCCACCAGGTGATACGAGCGGCACCATCAAGGTCGGTGCGATGGATTCGCGCAGGCGAGAGCGATTCCAAGGTCTCTTGGGAGGGATGGCCGTAAGGATTGCTCTTGCCGACGCTGATCAAAGCCAATTCCGGATCGATCTCCTGATCGAAGGCTTCACTTCGGTGTGCAGAGCCGTGATGGCTCACCTTGTAGATGTCGATCGTGGAGATGTCGTATCGACGAGCGATCTCCTCCTGGGCGAATGGTTCGATATCTCCACCCGCGAAGATACGTGCGCCATCCTTCTCAAGAATGAGCGCGATGCTGCGATTGTTCTGGAGCGAGCCATCACCATTGAGACTCGGTGACGAGAAGGCGACATCATCCGGCCAAAGGACATCGACCGAGACCTCGCCTATGACGAATCTCGCTCCACTTCTTACCTTCGTAGGTGGAACACCGATCTGCTCTTCCATCTCCCCTACCAACTCTGAAGTCATGATTGAAGAGTCGGGAGCGATCCACCAATGCGAGACCGTCCTGCCACGGAGCGCTCCAGAGAGACCCCCAAAGTGGTCAGCATGGAAGTGTGTGATCACAAGGAGCGCGATGGAATCTATTCCTGCAGAGCGTAGACACCGATCGATGAGATCGGGGTCCGGTCCGAGGTCGATCACGATCGCAGAACCACCCCCGAGATTGAGGAGGAATGCATCTCCTTGACCGACATCGCATTGGTACGCCTGCCAAGATGCTCGAACAGGGAAGAAGAGTGCAAGAAGTGCGAGCATCGATGCTCCTATCGCCATCACGACATGTCGCGTAGTCCTCCCTTCTCCTCTGCGCATCAGGACAAGAGCAAAGAGAACAAGGGCCAGCAGAAGTAGAGAGAGGAGTGCGCCGAAGAAGCCAAAGGGCATCTCGAAGATCGGCATGAAGTAACCCCACGGAGCGATGTCGGCGATCGGCCATGCCGAAAGATGCGAGATCCACGCCAGGAAATGAGCAACTCCCTGAGAGAAGAGTGACGCTAGAAGCGCAGCGAAACCAATCAGGGTCACGACTGGAACCAAGGGCGAGACGAGAATATTGAGTGGGATAGCTGCCAGTGAGAGTTTCCCTGAGATCGCAACGATGAGAGGAGTGCAGAGCATCGTGGCGGCAAGTGGGATCGAGACGACCTCAGCAAGTACCCGTGGCAGAGCAAGCCTTGACATGATGAAGGCAGTCAAATGTGGCGAGATCACCACGATGGCGAAGGTCGCCAGCACTGAGAGTGCGAAGCCCGCATCGCCACCTTGATGGGGATCTACGAGTAGCAAGAGGGCCACGGCCGCCGCGAGCGCCAAGAGCGTCGACCTTTGATTTCCTCGCACTTGTCCGTAGAGGACGACCGCTGCCATCACACCTGCTCGAAGCACAGAAGGTGATGGTCGAACCAAGATAGTGAAGAGTAAGAGTGTGCATGCCGTAATCGTGATCCGAAGCCTTCGACTACGGATTCGAAGGGAGAGAAGCCAGAGTACGAGAGTGGCGACGATGGAGAAGTTTGCGCCACTCACTGCGGTGAGATGCGAGAGCCCAGCAAGACGCATCGAGGCTTCGAATTCCTCATTTTGTAACGACGTGTCTCCGATCACCATCCCCGGAACGAGAGAGCCAGCGTCGCCAAACTCGGTAAAGAGAGAGCGATACTCCTTACGGATGGAATTGAGTCCCTGCCAAAGGTGGTTCGCGTGGCGTTCTTGGATCTCTTCGATGATGAGCGTGATCGCGACCCGCGATTCCTTGCTTGCTCTTAGTCGGCCTTTTCCTGTGATCCGCTCGCCGAAGAAAAGGGTGCAGTCATCAGAGATGACACGGAGTGGAATCTGACGCCTTACCCCATCAAGGATTCGACTCTCGGCACGAAGTGAGCACGACTGCTCCTGCAACTCGGATCCGTAGACTCGCTGCGGCAATGGATCGCTATCGCCTCGAGCGACGATCTCAAAGGCGATCAGACCATCGCGTGCTTCAACGGCTTCACCGCTCTCTCGAAGAAGGATGAGGGTGGAGCCGAGCACAAGGACCAGGAGTAGCGATCTCAAGAAGTCTCTGTGGATCCGGTCCAACAATCCTGCCAGAGAGATGGCTAGGAAAGTGAGAACGAGGAGGCGAGGTTCGAGATGTAGCGCAAGGAGGGTTCCACCCCAGAGTGCGAGTGCGACGCGTACGAGTGGAGTGTTGGCAACCTTGGTTGCGCTCCCTAGAGCGTCAAGCGATCCGAAATTTGGGCGAATATCGAGGCCCCGATACCGGAGACATTCTGAATGTCTTCCACCTTGAGGAAGGGACCATTCTTGCTGCGATGGTCGATGATCCGTTGCGCAAGGACAGGTCCGATCCCAGGAAGGGAGTCGAAGTGCGACTTACTGCCCGAGTTGATCGACACCTTGCCAGTGAATATCCCCTTTCGTCCTGATGGAGGGTTGAAGGCTTGGAACTTCTTTGAGGTGATGGCGACCTGTTCACCATCGACGAGGCGTCTCGCCATATTGATGTGTGACGCGTTGAATCCTCGCTTGAGACCACCTGCCATCTCGATCGCATCGATGACGCGTGAACCATCCGGAAGTTGGTAAACGCCCGGCACCTTCACCTTGCCTGTGACATCTACATAGATGACCATCTTCGGAGCAGCCGCACTTTCAGTAGCGGAAGTCGTAGCCGGCAGAACTTGCGGCACCGCCTCGCCACGTGCGGAATAGAAGAAGAAGAGCGCGACTGCGATCGCCGTGATCGCAAGGACTGCGATTCCACGCCTCTGATCGCTCGTAAACTGAGAGAGTTTCATGGCGGGATAAAAGCGCCCGAATCTCAGCAAGAGCTCGACGCCTATGGCCTCTTGTTGATGAGGCGAGAGTGTGGAGGGATCAGATGACGATATTGACGAGCTTCGGAGCCCGTGTGATGACCTTCTTGATCTCAGCGCCATCGAGTTCACCTGAGATCTGCGAGTTCTGTAGGGCCAACTTCTCAAGTTCCTGATCAGAGATATCAGGCGCTACTTCGATTCGATCCTTGATCTTCCCGTTGATCTGCAAGATCGCAACGACCTTCTCTGCGGAGACAAGGTCGGGGTCGATCGCCGGCCATCCCGCACGTGCGATCGAAGGGGCGTGACCGAGGATCTCCCACATCTCCTCCGCTGTGTAGGGAGCGACCAATGAGAGTGCGATGGCAACAGCCTCTGCTGCCTCACGGACGGCGGCATCGCCACCTCCGACACCGGTATCGATCGCCTTACGCGTGGCATTGACCAGCTCCATGACGCGAGCGACAGCGACATTGAAGCGGAAGGACTCTACGGCGAAGGAAATATCTGCGAGGGCCTTGTGGGTCACTTTGCGAAGCTCGACGCTTCCCTGGCTTGGATCGATTCCGACCGGACTCGTCACATCCTTAGCGATACGCCAAGCGCGACTGAGGAACTTGACCGAGCCGGATGGTGAGACATCCTTCCAATCGATGTCATCTTCAGGTGGCCCTGCGAAGACCATGGAGAGACGAATCGCATCGACGCCATGATGAGCGAGTTCATCTGAGAGTCGTACAAGGTTGCCTCGACTCTTGCTCATAGCGGAGCCGTCCATCAGGACCATTCCTTGATTGAGAAGGCGTGTGAATGGTTCGGTGAAGTCGAGGTAGCCCATATCGAAGAGCGCCTTGGTGAAGAAACGTGAGTAGAGCAAGTGCAAGATCGCGTGCGTGACACCACCGACATACTGATCGACTGGCAACCAGGTCTTTACCTGCTCGAGATCGAATGGCTTGTCGTTGACATGGACGCTGGTGAAACGAAGGAAGTACCAGGATGAATCGACGAAGGTATCCATGGTGTCGGTATCGCGTTTTGCTCTCGCACCACACTTCGGGCAATCGACATTGACCCACTCGTCTGCGGTCGCAAGAGGTGAGACACCCTTCGGTTTCAGGTCGAGATCCTTCGCCGTCGGCAAGCGAACCGGAAGTTGATCCTCTGGAACTGGTACCTCACCACACTTCTCGCAATGGATGATGGGAATCGGAGTTCCCCAGAATCGTTGCCGCGAGATCAACCAATCACGAAGACGATAGTTCTCTGTCGCGCTCGCCAGGCTCTTCTTTGCCAGATCGGCGACGATCCGCTCCCCACCGCTCTTCATATCCAAGCCGTCATATCCACCGGAGTTGATCAATCTGCCGTCACCATCAGTTGCGACGCCCGTGGCAGCAGGATCCTCTTCCTCGGTATCGACGACGACGCGAACTGCGAGTCCCATCGCTCGCGCGAAGTCGAGGTCTCGTTGATCATGCGCCGGCACAGCCATGATCGCACCGGTTCCATAGTCAGCGAGGACATAGTCGCTCGCCCAGACCGGGATCCGCTCACCGTTGACTGGGTTGATCGCATATCGATTGAGGAAGATGCCACTCTTCTTCCGATCGGTGGAGAGTCGATCTATCTCCGATGCGGAGCGAACCGACTCCAGATACTTCTCGAATTCTGCTTCGACGCCGCTTCCGTTGGCCAACTCCCTTGCCAATTCACTGTCGACCGCGACAACCATGAATGTCGCACCGAAGAGAGTATCTGGCCGCGTAGTGAAGATGGTGATGGGCTCACTTCGCCCTTCAACAGCGAAGTCCACCTTGGCACCGGTTGACTTACCGATCCAATTCCGCTGCATGGTCAAGACCTTCTCTGGCCACTTACCTTCGAGTTGTTCCATGTCGTCAAGGAGACGGTCTGCGTAATCAGTGATCTTGAAATACCACTGGGTCAACTTCTTCTTCGTTACCTCGGTGTCACATCGTTCACAAAGACCTGCTACGACTTGCTCGTTGGCCAAGACGGTCTGGCAGTCAGGACACCAATTGACTGGTGAGTCTTTGCGATAGGCGAGGCCGCGTTCATAGAACTTGAGGAAGATCCATTGGTTCCACCGGTAATACTCCGGATCACATGTATTGAGAATCCGTTCCCAATCGAAGGAGCAGGCATATCGACGCATCGAAGCCCGCTGCGTTGCGATGTTCTCGTAGGTCCATTCACGTGGATCGGAGTTTCGCTTGATCGCGGCGTTCTCTGCTGGCAGACCGAATGCATCCCATCCGATCGGATGTAGGACGTTGTAACCTCGCTGGACCCAATACCGGGCGATCACATCGCCGAGAGCGTAAGCCTCCGCATGTCCCATGTGCAGGTCCCCTGATGGGTAAGGGAACATATCGAGCACATACTTCTTCGGTCGTTGATCTTGAGGGTCGCCGGAGCGAAAGGGAGCGAGTTTATCCCACCTGGCAAGCCACTTCTCTTGAACGCCTTGGATGTCATAGGCCTCGTGAGTTCGCTCGGACATAAGTGGTGAGTTTACTTCACCATGTGACGCCAGTGAGTTCCTCACTGATATGCCAGAGATTGCTCGCCAATTGTTGGTCGTAGGCGAGTGAACGTGCTCGACTCAAACGTGGATGCCCTCGCATCTCAAGGAATCCATCAGGTCCAACGAGAGCGCCACCATGCAGGTCTTCGATCGTCGCCGCTGCGAGAGTCGGAAGCGCGCCCATCGATGCATCTTGTGCGATGAGTCGATTCATCCAAGAGATGGCCTTCTTCCGATTCTGGTCTCCGGTGAGATCAGCAGCCACATACTGGAGATTGGTGTCGGCATATCCTGGATGGACCACCATCGAGGTGAAAGGAAGGTCATTCGCTCTCGCGCGACGCTCCAGTTCGAATCCGAAGAGCATATTGGCGAGCTTGCTCGTCCCGTAGACCTTCCACGGGGCGTAGGAATCCTTGATCTCCTCCGCGATGAAACGAGAAGAGATCTCGTCGAGAGAACCACTGCCGAAATCCCCCATGCGGTGTGCACTACTGGAGACAGTGACCACCCGAGACTTGATCTTCTCCTTGAGAAGCGCAGCAAGTGCGAAGTGTCCGAGATGGTTCGTCGCCATCTGCATCTCGAAACCATCGTCATTCGAAGTGAAAGGAATCGCCATGATGCCAGCGTTGAGGATCAAGACATCAACCTCACCGGTGATCTTGCGAGCAGCACTGCGGACTGAGTTGAGCGACGAGATATCGCATTCGACCCATGACGCCCTCTCACGACCAAGTGCCAGGACAATGCGTTCTGCCTTCAGCGGATTCCTCGCAGCAATAACCACTTCACCGCCGGCCCGAACCAATTCACGGGCTGCCTCGAGGCCAATTCCACTCGTGGCACCAGTGATGACGAAACGCTTTCCAGAGAGATCCGGGATATCGGATGCGCTCCACCCCTTGGGGATGCGAAGTGTCGATTTCATTCTGTGGAGCTAAGGGGACTTGAACCCCTGACCCCCTGCATGCCATGCAGGTGCGCT
>CAYORK010000031.1:0-9598 GCA_964406345.1 uncultured Actinomycetes bacterium
GACGGGGAAAGAACAAGGGCACCGGAATCATCTTCGTCCATGGATTCACGGGTTCTCCCGCATCTATGCGCCCGTGGGCTCACTACTTCGAAGAACGTGGCTTCTCAGTGCGAGTCCCTCGAATCCCGGGCCATGGCACCAAGTGGCAAGACCTCAACGAAGTGAGTTGGCAGGAATGGCCAGCGAAGGTCGAAAGGGAGATCGCACCTTTGATCGCTTGGTGTGATCGCATCTTCATCTTCGGCCTCTCGATGGGCGGGGCGAATACGCTTCACGTAGCAGCAACTCTCGCATCGCGAGTAGGTGGTGAGAAGTTGGCCGGCATCGTGCTGGTCAATCCGATGATCCATATCCCGGGACTCCGGATCAAGTTCGGACCCTTGATCGCACGGCTCACAAAGGGATTGCCCTCAGTAGGGGATGACATCAAGAAGCCGGGTGTCGATGAATATGGCTATGACGTCCTTCCAACGAGAGGAGTTCTTCAGCTCAACAAGTTCTTGAAGGCTACTCGTCCGTTGCTATCCAAGGTGAAGGTTCCGCTCCTGCTCTTCCATAGCGTCGACGATCACGTTCTGCCAGTCTCCAACACCGAGATCATCATGGCTGAGGTCGCAAGTAACGATAAGACCCGAATCGAATTGACCAATAGTTATCACGTTGCGACTTTGGATTACGATGCAGAGATCATCTTCGAGAATTCACTGAATTTCGTCGAGCGAGTCAGTGAGTCATCTTGATGTTTCGCTACCGGAAGCAATTGACTTTGGCGCTGGTCGTAGTCTTGATCCTCTCGCTTGCCGCATCGCTGTTCTCCGGCGTCATGACATCAAGCACCGAGGAAGTTGGAACCAAGTCCTGCCAAGAGAGTGACTTCCGGGCCGTCCAGACTTTGGTGCAGAACCAGGCATTCGCCTTCAAGGCTCAGAATGTCTCCGGGGCTTACGCGTACTTCTCAAACAACTTCCAGGCGGATATCGATAAGGAGAAGTTCTCCCTGATCGTCGGTACCAACTATCCGATGTTGCTCTCCGGAGGGACCATGGCGTTTGGCGAGTGCAGAGAGATATCGATTGGCTTCGCCCAGGCTGTGACCTTGACCGGTGATTCTGGTTCGCATCGTCTTATCTACTTCGTCAGCAAAGCAGATGGTCCTATCAAGGTAGAGGGAATCACGGTCGAAGAGTGATGCCGACTCGCTCGAAGAATGATGCGATAGCAACGAGGAACTCACTCTGGGCCCTCTTCTTCTTGATGGGCATCGTCTCGATGGCTTGGGTTCCAAGGATTCCTGAAATCAAGAGATCCTTTGACCTTTCTGATGGCGCCTTCGGATTGGTCCTTATCTCAAGTAGTGCAGGTGCCGCATTTGGCGCGCAATTCGCAGGTCGCTTGATCCATCGCTTCGGTTCGAAGCGCGTTACTCAGGTTGCACAGTTCGTCATGCCCGCCGGGCTCCTCATCATGTCGCGAGCAGACTCCGTGGAGATGCTCGTACTAGGACTCTTCACGCTGGGGGCTGGTTATTCGTCGATCGATGTCTCGGTCAACTCGCAAGCGGTCGTTGTGGAGAAGCTTCTCGCCAAGCGTTACATGTCCTCCTTCCATGGCGCCTGGAGCGCAGGCGCATTCGCAACCACAGCTTTCGGCGGTTTGATCGCAAACTACATCTCTCCACAGACGAATCTCCTCATCGTGGCCATCGTCGCGACGGCGCTCTACATGCCAGCAACGAGCGCGCTCCTTGATTCCGAGAACGATGAACATCAGGGCGTCGGAGAAGGGGAGTCGAACACTGTTCCTTGGACTGGAAAGATCGCAATTCCACTCTGGATCATGGGGATTGGGTCTGTGGGAGCCTTGATTGCGGAAGGCTCCGCAAGCGATTGGGGTGGAATCCTCCTGGAAGACCACCTTGGGATCAGTAAAGGTCTAAGCGCTTCAGCATTCGCAGCTTTCGCATTTGCGATGATCATCAGTCGATTCGTCGGTGATTACCTTTACTCACGCTTTGGCATGTACGAGACGGTGACTTTCCTCGCGATCGGTTCCGCTCTTGTTTGGCTCGCTGCGATCTTGATCTCTTGGCAGATAGCACCTTCTTCGAAGACCCTAGCGCTCACCATCATCGTGATCGGATTCTTCATAGCTGGATTCGGAATCGGTCCAGTCTTTCCTGCCTTCATGCTTGCTGCCGGCACGATCAAAGGCATACCAGCATCCGTGGGAATCGCGAGAGTGGCTCTTCTCGGTATCGCCGGTTACTTCATCGGCCCCACGATCACGGGACTCATCTCCGAGGCCACATCGCTGCCAATTGCGATGATCTACCCAGTGACGATGCTCGCTCTTGGCGGCCTCATGGCAATCCGAGCCAAGGGGATGCAAGATGTCCGAGAGGGAATTCCGGTGCGAGAGAAGGGGAGGGGATGAGAAATGCTTGAGGCGATCTTTCTCGGACTTCTTCAGGGTCTCACCGAGTTCTTGCCTATCTCGTCAAGCGCTCACCTTCGCATCGCCGGTGAATTCCTTCCGAGCGCCGGCGATCCTGGCGCAACCTTTACAGCGATAACGCAGATCGGCACTGAGTTGGCCGTCCTCTTCTACTTTCGCAATGACCTCAAGCGAATCGCAGCAGCACTCTTTCGATCGGTCCTTCGTAGGAGTCTTGCGGAAGATGAGAAGCGCCATGCGCGCTTGGGTTGGTTGATCGTTGTCGGATCGCTTCCGATAATGATCTTGGGTTACCTCGGACAGGAGACGATCCGGACGACCTTCCGCTCACTATGGCTTGTTGCCATCATGCTAATCGTCTTCGGTCTGATTCTCGGATTCCTCGACTGGAAGCGTCCATCAAAACGGAAGCTTGCGGATCTTTCGATTGCCCATGGCTTGCTCTACGGTTTCGCGCAGGCAATAGCGCTCGTTCCAGGAGTCTCGCGTTCGGGTGCGACGATTGCAATGGGAAGGTTGCTTGGTTATGAACGATCTGAAGCGCTCCGGTACTCGTTCTTGCTAGCCATTCCGGCGGTGTTTGCTAGCGGATTCAATGAATTGGGGGAGGCGATCACAAACCCGGGTGGTGCATTCTCGCTGCTGGAGACTCTAGTTGCGACGCTAGTCGCGATGTTGATCGGTTACGCCGTGATCGCTTGGTTGATGAAGTTCATCTCCACCAAATCCTTCGCGCCATTCGTGATCTACCGAGTTCTCCTGGGAACTGCAATCCTGGCTTTGCTATCGGTCGGAATCCTTTGACCTCGGACTTGCGATCACATCATCAACATCGAGGCGATGCGCCTTGAATTCGTTGATGTGAGCATCTTTCGGATATCCGATGGCGAGTCCAGTCAGCAGTCGATAATCCTCAGATATCTCGAATTCCTTGCGAATCACATCGTCCCAGAGGATGACGGCTCCCTGGAGACATGTTCCTAGCCCTCGCGCATGCGCGGAGAGGATGAGGTTCTGGAGCATCAAACCGGCGTCATTCGCTGCGTAGATGTGGAGACTCTTGTGTATGAAGATAAAGAGTTCCACTGGGGCACCGAAGAATTCATAGTTGCGACCCCACTGCGCATCTCGTGCCTGCCTATCACCGCGTTCGATGCCGATCCATTGATAGAGCTCTCTACCTACACGCTCTGCACGAGGTTTGAGTTCTGGGACGTATGGTCGAACCATTAGACGATTGCTGGTCGGCAATCCATATCGACCAAGCAAGATTCGGATCCTGACCCAGAGATTTCCACTGCGAAATCGGGAGAGGACCTCCCATCTGTTGAGGAACTCCCCGCTGATTCGATCGCGGATTTCACCGGTCGCGATTGCTACCTTGAATGGTCGAGTGTTCGACCAACTCGGTGCAGTCAACCCATCATGAATCAATTGACGGATGAGCGCTTCGGGAACCGGGGTTGATTGAAAGTCTCGGGTTGTCCGACGGGACGCGAGGAAGTCAGAGAATGAGTCACGATCTATTGGCGAGACCATTCCTTAGTTCCCCTTTCGACAAACGAGCAGCGAGGTCATTCGATCACTTGCCACGACGAGTCCACGCATCTTTGCGACGGAGGGCTTGCTTGATTTCTGCGGGGAACTCGCCATCCAGGATGTCAGCTACGGTCATATTCTCCAGAGAATCACGAAGCGCGACTCGTGTCGCAACCCATACCTTGGTGAGGTGCTTCGCGCTTCGACGGTACTTTGTTGCTTCAGGAGCGCGATCACCCACAGCAGCCAACGGACCTTCGATTACGCGGATTACTTCAGCGACGCTTATCTCCTCTGCGGGTCTTGCCAGTTTGTACCCACCATGAGGCCCGCGGCTCGAAACCAGTAGACCGGCTTGAGTAAGTTTCCTGAGAATCGCCTCCAAGAACTTGGCGGGGATGCCCTGATTACTTGAGATCTCATTCGCAGAGAGCGCGGTCTCACCATGAGATCCACCCGCGACCTCCAAAAGGGCTTGGAGTGCATACTCGACCGAGACGGTGATCTTCACGGCGACATTATCCATTGCCTCAGCGAGGTGGTCCTGCATTCGTAGTAACCTACTTTTCTAGTAGGAATATAGATAAAGGCGGGAGCGACGGTGAAAGATGTCTTGATCGTGGGCGGCGGTGCCTCCGGAATCCTCGTCGCAACCCAGATAGCAAGGAATGCCAAGTCCTCGATGGCGGTGCAGATTGCTGACCCCGCACCCATCCTTGGCAGGGGAATCGCTTACGGAACCGATGACGATGGACATCTGCTCAACGTCCCGGCGGGACGCATGTCGGCACTGCCGAGCGATCCGACTCACTTTCGAGCCTGGGCTGGTTGCGATGAAGGCGAATTCGTCTCGCGAAAACGATATGGCCAATATCTCTTGGAGACATTCCTCGAGTCGCAGAGGGATCAATCGACTGTCTCTTTCGCGCATGAAAGGTCGCGCATCGAACGTATCGAGCGAGTAGGTGAGAGATTCGAAGTCACCGCAGATTCGGGACCACTTGGAAAGTTTGATGCCGTCGTGCTTGCCACGGGTCATGGGCTGAGTCAGATACCGATACAAGATCCTGTAATCCTTGCCTCGCCTCGATACGTAAATGACCCGTGGCGGGACTCGCTGCCGAAGGTCGATGGCACCTTGGTCTCAATCGGAACTGGATTGACCTTCATCGACGTGGCATTGAGTCATCTGCGCGGAAATCCAAAGAATCGAGTCGTTGGAATCTCGCGCACAGGCGATCTCCCTCGAGCGCATCTTCCTGTGCGTGCAGCGCCGCTGCCAGTCCCTGAAGAGGCGTGGAATTCGCCAGCTGAGATGCGGCAATACATCGATGAATCGATCGACTGGCGCGCAGCTCAAGATGGAATCCGACATGTGATGCCCGAGATCTGGTCGAAGTGGGACGAAAGTCAAAAGCACGAGTTCTGGAGCCGTCATTTGCGCTGGTGGAATGTGCATCGTCACCGTATGTCACCGACGATCAATGAGGAATTGACTGCCTTGATGGAGTCAGGGCGATTGCAGATAGTCAGTGCCAGCGCCTACCAACTCGATACGACCGAGGAGGCGATTACCGTCACTTCCGAGGAATCGGGGCCCATTGTTGCTGATGTGGTTGTGAACTCAACGGGCTATCTCTCTTTCGAAACCACACCGCTCTTCAGCGCAATGGCGAGTCACGAATTGGTCCAAAGGGGTCCGCTTGGCATGGGCATTCGGACGAACTTTCCTTCACATGAAGTGCTTGGTGCGAACGGAGAGCCCTCACCAGGACTCTTCGCTGTTGGTCCGATCCTCGTCGGGGAAAGATTCGAAACAACCGCGATTCCCGAGATTCGCGAACAAGCCGAATCACTCGCGAGAGTCCTTTGCCGAATCTAGCAATTAGAGTTCAAGCTGTGTCCCAATGGTGATTACTCGCTCTTCAGGCAGGCCGAAGTAACTCGACGCTGGAGCTGCATTTCTATGGAGGGTGCCAAAGATTCTTTCCGTTTTTCCACTAAGGACACCTCGCGTTGTCTCCGCGATCTTTCTGTCAGCGAGATAGTAGGTACTCGACGCCTCCTCTTCGACTGACATCACGTGGTCGAGAATGGCTCTTCGAACGTTCACGTCTTGCTTGTACCCGACCCATATGCGCATTTGACGCACACGGTGATTCACTTGACTGATCATTGGCGGATTTTCAACTCTCGGCACTTCACCCCGAATGACGCTCACGATGAGGATCTTCTCCGGACAGCAGTTGAGATTATTGATCTGTGCGGCAAGAGCTTGAGGAACCACATTAGGAGTTGATGAGAGATAGATGCCAGTCGATGGAAGGATTGTTACGGATTTATCTTTGACGCTCGCCTCTACGGCATCCCAGCTCATGGAGTGTCCTGAGACATAGGATTCCAAAGCAAACTGCCCTTTGCGCCACACGTACATAACCCATGTGATGGCGAGACCAATAGCAAGGGGAACCCACGCGCCCTGAGCGATCTTGGTGAAAGTTGCGAGGAAGAATGCTCCATCGATCAGCAAAAAGATCGGAAGGATCGCAGCGACAACCCACTTCTTCCACTTCAAGCGATCGACTGCGACGTACCCGAACGCGATGGTGGTCATGAGCATCGTGGCAGAAATTGCGAATGCGTAAGCATTGGCCAGAGCGCTGGAAGTCTTGAAGTTGATGACAAGGAAGACAGCCCCTAGGCCGACGATTAGGTTCACAAAGGGCACGTAGATCTGCCCGAAGACGGTGTCACTGGTATGCACCACCTTCATTCTGGGTAGCAGGTTGAGTCGTATCGCTTGACGGGCCAGTGATGCCACAGCAGTGATGAGCGCTTGTGACGCGATGATGGTGGCGGCGGTAGCCAAGAGGACCAAGAGGATTCGCGAGAAGCCTTCTGGCGCAAGCGCGAAAAAGAGGCTGCCACGGAACTCAGGCTCTTGCAGCGCGTATGCGGCTTGACCTAAGTAGTTGAGCATCAGCGCAGGAAACACGATGACAAACCATGTCACTCTGATGGGCCTTTTTCCGAAGTGTCCCATGTCGGCATACAGCGCTTCGGCACCGGTGATGGCGAGAATGACTGAAGAAAGGATGACAAATGTTTGCAATCCATGGTCACCTACATAGTCGAGTGCAAATTGCGGTTGTAATGCTTGGAGTACTTCCGGTCTCACCAACACTTCCTGCAAGCCGAGCGCAGCCAGGACGACAAACCAGAGCAGGATGATGGGACCAAAGATCCGCCCAATCGAGGCAGTACCTTTGTATTGCACTGCGAAGAGAACTAGCAAGATCAGAACCGTCAACGGGACCGTGAAGTTCGCAAGTTCAGGATTGATGGCTTCAATTCCCTCTGTGGCCGATAACACCGAAATGGCTGGCGTGAGCATCCCATCCGCAACCAAGAGCGCCGTCCCGAATAACATGAACGTAACTAGGATGACTTTCGTTCCGCGCCTCGCATTCCTAATCTTCCGCGGCAATAGTGCGAAAAGCGAGAGAATTCCTCCTTCGCCATTGTTGTCCGCTCTGAAGATCAGAGCTAGGTACTTGATTCCCACAACCATGATCAACGACCAAAAGATCAGTGAAACGACGCCGTAGATGTCAGTGACGGTCGTACCGGCGGCGTTGAGAGACTGCCTTAGTGCGTAGATGGGGCTGGTTCCGATATCACCATAGACAACACCGAGTGCGCCTAGAGAGAGCATTCCGAGAGAGGACTTCGCGTTCAAGGAGCCCCTCGTCTTTCTCTTGATTTGTTCCGCATTTGTCATCAATCAATTGATTGTTGACGATACTTGAATGGAACTGGCGACATATAATTCCATATGTCGACATAGTAGGAATTCTGACTCGGCTCGAATACTACGCAATTAGTAGAAATTTCCATGAACAGAATGCGGTCACTCCTTGTCAGTAGTCAGAACTGCCCTTTATTGATGTGACCTGTCACCTATAACAAAAGGCGTATTTATCATCTGCTTTTTCTGAGAATGAAACAAAACTCATTTCCTTCCGGATCAAGCATCACTTGAAACCAATTCGTTTGTTCTTCAACCACGGTTGCGACCTTCTTGGCTCCAAGCGCAACTGCAAGATTTACAGCATCTTCAATCGACTCAACGTCAACATCAAAATGAACGCGATTCTTAACGGCCTTCTTCTCGGGGACCTTTTGAAAGCCTATATAGCCAAGACCAGGCACACCTGAAAGTGCCACCCAATCAACCGAATGTGTTCGAGAGTCTACGTCCCCTCCAAGGATTTCCTGCCAAAAGGCGCTCAAGGAAGCCGGATCGCTGCAATCCATGACTGCCGCAAGGAATCTCCCCACTGCCATATAGTCACTCTATCTTGGGAAACATCCCGTTGACATGGCATTGATTTGCTTGCCCTATTGATCGTGAGAGCTGTAGAGTCAAGTGGGAACATGGTGGAGGGCAGAATGGCAAGAGCTCGGATTACAACCGTCATGTTCAACAGCGAAAATCCAGAAGAGCTCGTGGAGTTTTGGTGCAAAGTACTCGGGGTCGAGGCTCACCCTCACGATCACTCAACCGAGCACATCTGGCTATTCCCAACCCCTGGTGAGAGTTTCAAGCTCGGTTTTCAGCGGGTGTCAAAGAAACTCTCGGAATCCCAAGAGGTACATATTGACGTTGCAGTCGATGACCTTCAAGAAGTGGAAAAGATTGTCAGAGAAAATGGTGGCAGTCACCTAAGCACTTTTCGGACTAGCGGGGGATTCGAGTGGAGGATACTGAAGGACCCACAGGGTAATTCTTTTTGCATTTTTAGAGACGTGGGACATTAGACGGACATCCTTTGAACTTTTTGTGGACGATACTGGGATCGAACCAGTGACCCCTTCCATGTCAAGGAAGTGCGCTACCGCTGCGCTAATCGTCCGTAAGTGAGCAGATGCTACCCCGAGCCTCGTGAGTGCGTGAAGTCAGCGCCCGAAGTCATCCTCCAGCCGCTCTATGTCGTCCTCTCCGAAGTAAGTGCCAGTCTGAACCTCGACGAAGACAAGATCCCCAATCGATGAGTTCTCGATTCGATGGAGTTGTCCTATGGCGATATCGACAGAATCTCCAGGCACCATCGTTCGCCTCTCGCCGTCGAGGGTCAACACACCTTCGCCCTGAACGATCAGCCAGTGCTCGGCACGGAACTTGTGGCGCTGGTAGGAGAGTCTCTTCCCGGGTTGAACTTCGATCCGCTTGACCTTATGAGTCGAAGATTCTTCCAAGATGAAGTAGCGACCCCACGGTCTCACTGAGTCATCTGTCATAAAGACAATCCCTCGATTCATCTGCAATCGAACATGAACTAGGTAGACGAGTGGAGGTGGAGACGGGATTTGAACCCGTGTAGCGGGATTTGCAGTCCCGAGCCTCGCCTCTCGGCCACTCCACCAAACCTCTTGGGATCGTGTGCGTCCCGAGATACCCATTCAACAATGGAGCGGACGACGGGGATCGAACCCGCGACCTGAACCTTGGCAAGGTTCCGCGCTACCAGCTGCGCTACGTCCGCAAGACTCCGACGAGCCGAAGTTTCCAACGACCAGCCAGAGTGCGGAGAAGGTTATCGCA
>CAYORK010000032.1:0-9527 GCA_964406345.1 uncultured Actinomycetes bacterium
CGCATGCGAATGAGATGGGATTCGATCCGCTCAACGGGTACCTCCGTAATCTGCGCGAGAATTCCTGCTGATACCGGTTCCTCAACCACCATAAGAATGGCTTCAAGGGCACTTTGAAGGTCAGATTCATTCATTATCGGCTGAATCCTCGCTCACTGGGGCTCGATCAAATTCGTCGGAAATGGTCAGAATGCGATCCTGCGGAGCAATCCACTCTACCGAGAGCTCACCAAAGGAAACCATCTGCTGGAATCTCACCGCGCCCTCTCGGTACAACTCAAGAAGACCCAGAAAACGGGCAATTAGGACAAACCGGTTTGTCTCCCCTTCAGTAAGCCCCCGAAAGGTCAGAACTTTGCGCTCCTTTAGAAGCGCAGCGATTTCGAGAGCCTGCTCCGCAACGGAAACGAGGGGCAGATGGAGATGCTGAACCGAAAGAGTGGGATCCGTCCGCGGAGTGAGAGCACGCTCTGCTAGCGCCGCAAAGCGATCTGGAGATACGCCCAGGACCACCTCGGGAAGCAGTTCTGCCAGATGTGGCTCCAAAGCAACCGTCCTAGGGAAGCTCTTCTCCCCCTCCTCTATCTTGGCCTGAAAGATGTCAGCGATCTGCTTGAAGGCCCGATACTGCAGCAACCGCGCGAATAGCAGATCGCGCGCTTCTAGGAGTGCAAGATCAGCTTCGTCATCGACCTCACCGCTTGGCAACAATCGAGCAGCCTTGAGATCCAAAAGTGTCGCCGCAACGACCAAGAACTCGGTGGCTTGGTCAAGAAGCCAACCCTCACCCTCTTGTTCAAGGTTACGTATGTGGGCGATGAAGTCGTCGGTAACCACGCCCAGCGCCACCTCAGTGATGTCGAGCTTGTGCTTTGCGATTAGTTGAAGCAGGAGATCAAATGGACCGTCAAAGACCTCTAGATGCACGCTGAAGCCAGGGAGTCTGCCTTCTGTTGTCTGCACCGACGCTGTATCCACTTGCGTAACTTACTTGACCTCTGGCCCATTTGGCGGGAGCTTGCATCTCTTCTCCGGTATCAATAGGCTGAGAGAAAGTTGTTAGAGAGGTATCTCGATTGAGCGCTAAGTCGATTTTTTCCGACGAAGACGTCACCACCACCTCATCGGTTCTTGGTCGGAAAACACCCAAATTCCCGGAACCACTTCCGTTGCAAGTTCACGGAAACGCAACCATCATCTCTGTTGTAAACCAGAAAGGTGGGGTCGGAAAAACCACCACAACGATCAACCTTGGTGCGTCACTTGCAGAATTGGGACGCCGTGTTCTTCTCGTTGACTTTGACCCGCAGCACTCACTCTCCGTGGGATTGGGAGTTTCCACTCGCAACCTTGAAGGCTCCATCTACAACTTGATGCTTGACGAATCAACTCGTATCGAAGACTTTCTGCTGAAGACCAATGTTCCAGGCATGGACATGATCCCAAGTCACGAAGACCTCGCTGCCGCGGAAGGCGCCTTAGTCTCAGTCATCGCGCGAGAGAAGGTGCTGAAGAGGGTCCTGGATTCGGTCGCGGACTACTACGACGTGATCTTGATCGATTGCCAACCTTCGCTGGGCTTGCTCACTATCAATGCATTGACGGCATCGAAGTATGTGATCGTGCCTCTCGAGTGTGAGTATTTCGCGCTCCGTGGAGTAGCCCTGTTGGTAGACATCATCGGCAAGGTCCAAAAGAACACAAATCCCGACTTGGAGATCCTAGGAATCCTCCCCACGCTCTACGATCGAAAAACTGTCCATAGTCGTGAAGTCCTAGAACGAATCATCGAAGCCTTTCCCACCGGCGTTTTCGACACCATCATTTCGAGAACGGTTCGCTTTCCTGAGACCACAGTGGCGGGAGAACCGATAACGACATTCGCAAGCAGCTCTGCTGGGGCGTCCGCATATCGTCGTCTCGCACGAGAAATCATCCACCTTGGCGTTGCACAAGGCGCGACAGCCGAAATCAAAGAAGCTGGAGCAAGATAATGAGTCGACGCGTGACACTACCGGGTGCTGATGAACTGTTTCGCAAGACGACCCTTGCTGCTGTTCCCGAAGTGGAAATAGATCCTCAGAGTGAGGCAACATCGGTCACTCCGGCACCGCAGCGAAAGAAGGCGGTGCGAACAACCGCTCGCCGAAAGCCGAACCAGATAGACCGCTCTCCATCAGGTCGCGAGAAGCATGATGAGAAGATCACGGTTTACCTCTCCCCTGACGAACTCTTCGACTTGGAGCAAGCGAGGCTCATGCTCCGAGGAGACCTAGGTCTTGCTGTTGATCGTGGCCGGATCGTGAGAGAGGCCCTCGCTGTCGTGATTGCTGACTTGGAGAGCAAAGGCGACCAAAGCATCATCGCGCGACGTCTTCGCGGCAGGTAAACAGTTCGCGGTAGAAGTACTAGGTGGCGCGAGGGTGTGACACTGAATGTGTCTCGCGCAATACATCCCCAGTAACCATCGTGTAAATCTGTGTGGTCACCACGGATGAATGTCCCAATAGCTCTTGAACCGAGCGAACATCCGCACCTCGTTCAAGCATATGTGTGGCAAAGGCATGACGGAAGGTATGTGGCGTCACCGATTCCTCGAGCCCCACTCTCTTTGCGGCGCGTTTGATGATCTGCCATATCCCCTGGCGACTCAAACGTCCTCCCTTTCCGTTGAGAAACAGTGCCGGTTCATTGCCCCCTGCAGCCAGAACTGGCCGCGATCGCACAAGGTAGTCCCGGCAAGCTTGAGCCGCGTGCGCACCCATCGGAACCAAACGCTCCTTTCCACCTTTTCCTGTGATTCGAAGGAAATAGGTACCAGACGCGTCACCTACAAACTCGTTCACATTGAGGGAAATACACTCCGAGACTCTCATTCCAGCACTGTAAAGAGATTCCAGAATCGCTCGATCCCTGATCCCTGTAACGGAATCTTCAGGACTCTCGAGGAGTTTGCGAATAACCTCATATGGCAACGACTTAGGCAAACGCCTCCCCTTGGCCTTCAGGTCGACTCGCCAACCGAGACGTGAAGCGTCGCTCGACGCGAGAAAATCTTCAAATGAGCGCAAAGAACTGATCTTGCGAGCGATAGTCGACTCAGAAAGACCCGCTCTGCGCAATTCAGTCAGAAAAAGCGAAATCGAATCCTGATCAAGGAAATCGTGTTCCGCGAAGAAATCCGACAAGTCTCGACGATATGAGATGAGTGTATTTTTGCTTGCTCCGCGCTCGACGGCGAGGTGTTCTAGGAAGCGGATGGCATCGCGCGGAAGTTCAGTTACGACCTTTGCGTGCAATGGCAGCTCCGATCAAGCCAGCAAAGAGTGGGTGTGGACGCGTCGGGCGCGACTTGAATTCCGGATGGGCTTGTGTACCCACGTAGAAAGGGTGAGTTCCTCTATCCAGTTCCACGAACTCAACGAGACTTCCATCAGGAGAGAGTCCGGAAAAGACTAAGCCGATCTCTGTAAGGCGCTCCCGATACTCATTATTCACCTCGTATCGATGACGATGGCGCTCAGAGATAGAAATGCTCCCATAGCACTCCGCGACGATTGATTCGGGTTGCAGGTTAGCTGTGTAAGCACCCAATCTCATCGTTGCGCCCATATCGCCATTTCCAGCAACAATCTCCAACTGACTTGCCATTGTTGCGACAACGGGATGGGAGGTAGATGGATCGAATTCACTCGAGTTCGCTCCGCTGAGCCCCGCCATGTTTCTAGCAGCTTCGATGACCATACATTGAAGTCCAAGACAGAGACCAAGTGTTGGGATTCCCCGCGTGCGCGCAAACTGCAACGCCCCAAGTTTGCCTTCGATGCCCCGCACTCCGAATCCTCCTGGAACGCAGATCGCGTCCAGATCGCTAAGGCTTCGCTCTGCGCTGGCGGGATCCTCGCAATCGTCGCTCGGTATCCAGCAGATTTCGATGTGCGCACCGTGGGCAAAACCTCCGGCGCGTAACGCCTCAGTTACTGAGAGATAGGCATCAGGTAGGTCTACATACTTGCCGACTAAACCTACTTTGATACGAACCTTCGGATTGTGTACGCGATCGAGTAATTGATCCCATTCGCCCCAAACTACATCACGGAAGTTCATTCCTAGCCGTCGGACGATATAGGCGTCCAGGCCCTCTTGATGAAGAACCTTTGGAATGTCATAGATCGAAGGTGCGTCAACCGCTGCAACAACCGCTTCCGCATCGACATCGCACATAAGAGAGATCTTCTTCTTCACTCCAGCTGGAATCTCTCTATCTGATCTCAAGACTATGGCGTCAGGCGTGATGCCGATGCTGCGGAGAGCAGCGACACTATGTTGGGTGGGTTTCGTCTTCAATTCACCGGACGGCCCGATGTAGGGAACGAGGGAGACATGGAGATAGAAGACATTCTCGCGCCCGACTTCTTGGCGAATCTGGCGAGCTGCCTCCAAAAAGGGCAATGACTCGATATCTCCTACGGTGCCACCGATTTCGGTGATCACTATGTCAACCTGATCGCCGTCGGAGGCAAGCATTCGGGACTTTATCTCGTTCGTTATATGTGGGATGACCTGAACGGTGTCACCCAAGTATTCCCCTCGCCGCTCGCGAGCGATCACTCGCTGGTACACCTGGCCCGTCGTAACGTTCGCTTCGCCGCTGAGATTGGTATCGAGGAAACGTTCATAGTGACCGATATCCAAGTCAGTCTCAGCGCCATCTTCAGTAACGAAAACTTCGCCATGCTGGAAAGGATTCATGGTGCCCGGATCGACGTTGATGTAGGGATCCAGCTTTTGCATCGTGACACTCAGGCCCCGAGCCCTCAGGAGCCTTCCCAGACTCGAGGCGGTAAGACCCTTACCGAGACTCGAGGCGACACCGCCAGTGACGAAGATGTGTTTGGTGACCCGCGGCGTACTCACGGAGGAGGAAATTATCACCTATTCGCGCAGGGGCGTAATCGCCTCAATTGCTGGCGTGTTTGAGCAGTTCGCGCGCGTGCTGTTGAGCGGCATCCGACTGACTCTGACCGGAGAGCATGCGGGCAATCTCAAGAACACGATCTTCGCCATGAATCTCAGTCACAGAGGAAAGCACGACCTCATCATTCGCTTCTTTCTCAATCCGGAAGTGCTTCTCCGCCCAGACCGCAACTTGAGCTAAATGAGTGATGACGATGATCTGGAAGTGTTCCGCCAAACGAGCCAGTCGCTCCCCTATGACAAGACCTGCCTCCCCGCCGATACCGGCATCGATCTCGTCGAAGACCAACGTGCCCACTTCACGTTGTTCCGCAAGCGCAAGCTCAATCGCCAACATAACCCGGGAGAGCTCACCTCCACTAGCGCCTTTACCAAGCGGGAGAGGCTTGCCCTGATCATGCGAGCTAAAGAGAAACTCAACCGAGTCTGCCCCAGTTCCGGCGAAATCGAGACCAGATTTCACGTCAATACTGAAACGGGAACGATCAAGCCCCAATCCCGCCAATTCTTCATTCACCCTTGTGGTGAGTTTCGTCGCGGAAAAACTTCTTTGGTTTGAAAGAGACATCGCCACCGCAGAGAGTTCTCCATGAATTCGTTCGATCTCAGCTCGGAGTACCTCAACCTGATGGTCCCCCTCTTGAAGCGATTGCAAGAGTGAGCGGCGCTCCACACCCACAGTGATCAATGATCGCAGTGCTTCGGAATCTGTTAGGCCTGGATCAACATCAGCGCGATAGCGTTGAAGGAAAATCTTGAGGGCGGCAAAACGCTCACGAAGGCTATCAATCTCACCTGGCTCGACTTCCAAAGTTGCCAACTCACCACTCAGCTCTGCTGCAATCTCCTGGAGTTCTATCTGAGCCGCTCGAAGTCTCGAGATATAGTCCCGAAAAGCATCATCACTCTCTTTGTAAGCCTCGAGGCTTCTAAGTGCTCTTGCACTCCGTGCCAGAGCACCCTCATCCTCGTCATCCAAGGCGGCTAAAGCCTCCATAAAAGCGAGTCGCAGGTCTTCAACCGAGTCCAGCCTTCTTATCCGTTGATCAATCTCTTCCCACTCATGCTCTTGTGGCTTTAGCTTCTCAAGGTCGGAGAGGAACTTTGTGAGCGTTGCGATCTCTCGATCCTTATCTTTCAAAGCTTTCTCAAATTCCCTCAACTCGCGCTGCGTATTTCTCCATTCCTCAAACTTCAATGAGTAATCACGGTGTAATGCCATCAACTCATCACTCGTTCGATCGAGAAGCTGAAGCTGATAGCTGTGATCGAGAATTCGATGATTCGTACCCTGTCCATGTATGGCAAAAAACTCAGCCGAGAATGCGCCAAGCACCGAAACGGTGGTTGGGTCGGAGCCTACGACCGCCTTTCCTTTACCCTCTCGAGAGATGCTTCGCTGAAGCAACAAGGCACCATCTTCGATTTCGGGAGAATGTTCAGAGATCAACCCTGCAAGCGTGCTCTCCGGAGACGGAATGAAAGAGACAGAGGCTGAGACAGTGAGCCTCTCGGCCCCGTGACGGATGAGATCAGTATCGGCTCTCGCCCCAGAGAGAAGATTGAGACCGGTTAGAACCATGGTCTTTCCGGCCCCGGTCTCTCCGGTGAGGACGTTGAATCCTGGGCCGAGAGGCAAGACTGCCTGATCGACGACCCCAATATTCCTGATCGCTAGTTCGGTGATCGCTCGCGACCTACTTGCCACGCCACCCCTCCACGGGCAATTGGAACTTTGCGACAAGTCTGTCGGTGAAGAGTGAGTCATCGATATGTGCGAGCTTCATTCGAACATCAGAAGCGAAGATCCTTACGCGATCGCCTTCCTGTAGCTCGACTCGTCGATAACCGTCCGCTGCCAAGACTGCAGAGGTGCTCTCAACATCGATTCCTATGGTCGATGACGTGGCGACAACCATAGGGCGGGAGAAGAGAGCGTGCGCCGCCAAAGGAAGCAAAACCATCGCATCTACTGATGGCCAGAGGACAGGCCCGCCCGCGCTGAAAGCATAAGCGGTAGAACCAGTCGGAGTGGCGATCAAGACCCCATCGCACCCCCATCGGGAGAGTGCGCGATCGTCTACGTGAACGAAGAGTTCGACCATTTCCGGCTTTGGACTCTCTACTACAACCTCGTTCAAAGCGAACCCTGCCGATGCTAGTTTCTGCTCTCTCAGAATCTCGTAACGAATCATCAAGCGCTCTTCAGTCGTGAAACTTCTTTCACGAATCAAGCTTGCTAGCCGACCAATCGAAGGTCGATCCAACTGTGCGAGAAAACCTACGTGACCGAGATTGACGCCAAGTATTGGGATGTCATGACCGTGGACTATCTCTGCGGCTCTGAGGATGGTTCCATCTCCACCAAAGACCACCGCGAGTTCGATTCCTGAGGGAAGCGCGGATGGATCAACGCTCTCCGCTCCGGCTATAGCCCGCGTAGCCGAAAGGAACTTGACCGTCGTGCCGAGCGATGAAACCAACTCCTCGGCAGCTTTCCATGTCTCTTCACGATGCGGGTGTGTGATGAGGAGGACTCTTCGCTCGTTCACTTAGCTCGGTCCCTCCTCGATCGCTTGCGCAAGGTCTGATTCTCTCAGTTGTTCGCTACCTTTGCGAAGCCAGATGAAGTACTCGACATTCCCGGCTGGCCCTGGATGCGAGCTAGCCACGATGCCCTTCACGCCAAATCCGAACTTCCAAGCCTCTTCGGCAACGCGTTTGACTGCGGCGGCGCGAAGTTCTGGCTCTCGCACGACACCACCAGACCCTAGGTGCTCTCTTCCTACCTCAAACTGAGGTTTGACCATGAGGAACATCTCACCTTCCTCTTTGATCACTGAGACAAGCGCTGGGAGAACCGTCGTCAACGATATGAAGGAAAGGTCAGCGACGATCACATCCACTTTACCTTCGATGCTCTCAGGAGCCAGCTCCCTGACATTAGTCCTATCCATAACCCGAACCTGTGGATTCGATTGCAGGGACCATGCAAGCTGTCCGTATCCAACATCGACCGCATAGACCTTCGAGGCTCCTCTTCTGAGAAGGACTTCAGTGAAACCTCCAGTCGAAGCTCCCGCATCAAGGATTCGAAGCCCCTCAAAGGAAACCTTGCCGAAAAAATCGAGCGCTCCGACCAGCTTCCGCGCTCCGCGTGAGACGTACTCGTCTCGCTCACCGCTCAAGGCTATTGATGTATCTTGATCGACGAGGGACGCCACCTTGCTGGCAGTGATTCCATTGACTAGGACTGCTCCGGACTCAATCAATTCCCGAGCATCGTCTCGCGATCTTGCGATCTTTCTGCGAACAAGCTCGGAGTCGAGTCGAACTTTCAAGCGCTCTCTATCTCCTGCAAAGCCTCCGAGAGGTCGCCGTTGATCTCCGAAAAGAGATCTCCATGCTTCTCTAGTGGCTGGTTTACCACCGCTGTGATCTTTTGGCGGATTTCTTCGTTCTTCATGTTTGAACTCTAGTTGCCATTCTCGGTGGATGACGTCATTTTCGATGCTAGCCGCGATTTGATGCCTAACCAGCGTTCTCGTAGTCGATCGCGCTCTGGATCCGACCCTTCAGGAACATCCTTCATGAGGTAACTCTCTAATTTGGGATTGAGCGAAACTCTCGCTGCGTCGAGTTGCCCTAGGGCTTCCCTGGACTCAGCAGAGACCAAATGGGCGTATGCCAGCTCTCGTGTAGAGAGAATTTTGGAATCGATTTCTCCTAGTAGCTCAAGGGACTTACGCGGTCGACCTAGGCCAGTCTCACACTCCGCAAGCAGAACCTTCAGGAAGGGTTCTCCATTTATTCGGTAGGCCGCGCTCAGATGTCTCTTGGCCTCAGAATAATTCGATAGAGCAAGAAGAGCCTTTCCGGCATAACTCCTTACGACACCGACGCGGCCTGCGCGATCCGACGCGGCCTGCGCGAAAGCTCCCGCCAACACGAGATCTTCTTGTGCGCCCGTCGCAGTCAATCGATCGATCATGACCATCTGGCGGGCAACAGCCTCGGCATTCTCGGCGGCGAGAGAGAGCAATTCAGCTCGGATTTTCCCTGGCAACATCTTCGCTTCTATCTCTGCGGGAATCTCGGGTTCAATCCGTGGTGCTCTTCTGATCCTGTTCGAATCTCTGGGCGAACTCGGTCGTTCGCTTCGACTTGATCGATCGCTACGAGGGTTGCGTGAGGGAGTTCGACTGTCACGTTTCTTGTCATCATTGGACCTTGGGCTGAACTTTGATTTCGGTTTCGAGCCTTTGAACCGAGGCGCATTGGTACCTGGTTTACTTGAAGGTCGACCTGATCGTGGCCTACTTCGCTCATCAGCCATCAGTTCTGCCTCACTTCGATTCCCGATATGGATCCCGATATGGATCCCGATATGAATGTCTTGATAGAAAGTGCCGCAAATGAAGAAAGGGGCCGCATTGCTGCAACCCCTTTCTATAAAAATGTCCGGCGACGTTCTACTCTCCCACACGGTCACCCGTGCAGTACCATCGACGCTGAGAGGCTTAACTTCCGGGTTCGGAATGGGACCGGGT
>CAYORK010000033.1:0-8561 GCA_964406345.1 uncultured Actinomycetes bacterium
CTCATGCGTTCCACGCCTGCCATGCTGAATCAATCATCTCCTTGAGCGACTTTTCAGGTTTCCAACCAAGATCTCGTTCGATCTTCGCAACACCAGCGATCAACTTCGGTGTATCTCCTGCTCGTCGTCCGACCACTCTCGAGTTCGTTGACCGCCCAATACTCTGTTCGATCTGACGGATTACCTCGTGGACCGAATAGCCCGAGCCTGATCCGACGTTATAGACCTCGCGCAATTCCCGATTTTCGATAGCCGACAAGGCAGCGAGATGTGATTTGGAAAGGTCAGAGACATGTATGTAGTCCCGTATGCAACTCCCGTCAGGAGTCGGGTAGTCGTCTCCGTAGATCTCAGGAGACTTGCCCTCCTCCAGTGCCTGAAAGACCTTTGGTACGAGATTATCGCGGGAGTTGTCTCCTAAGTGATCTGCTCCCGCGCCAACTACGTTGAAGTAGCGGAGAGAGATCGAGGAAAGACCTTCGGCTTTGCCCACGGCAGTGATGATCTCTTCCGACAGAAGTTTCGTAGCACCGTATGGCGATAGTGGGTCGGTCGGATCATCTTCAGAGATGGAGTCCTTATCGTTGGGTGCGTATACAGCTGCGGTGGATGAGAAGACGATTCTCTTCACGGATTCTGCACTCATCGCCGCCAAGACGTTGATCATGCCGCCCACATTGTTGTCGTAGTACTTCAATGGGTTCTCAACTGATTCACCCACGGCCTTCTTGGCGGCTAGATGGATCACTGAATCCACACCCTTCATCGCCTGGAAGACAGCCTTACGATCCAAGACATCGGCACGATGGACATCAGTTATCCCGGCGATTCGACTGGCAAGTCCGTTCGAGAAGTCATCAAGGATCCGTACTTCATATCCAGCTGTGACGAGATCATGGGCGACGTGTGCGCCGATGTATCCAGCGCCACCTATGACGAGCACTCGAGACATCAGATCAACTCCTTGATGACGATGGTCTGGTCGCGCTCTTGTCCCACCCCGATGGCAGAGACGGGCGCGCCAGAGATCTCTTCAAGGTACTTCACGTAGGCGCGAGCATTCGTTGGCAATTCATCAAGACTCTTCGCTTGAGATATGTCATCGTTCCAACCAGGCAAGTACTCGTAGATCGGCTTTGCATGGTGGAAATCACTCTGTGAAGCAGGGAGTTCCTCGACTCTCTTCCCATCTACTTCATAGGCCACGCAGACTGGAATGCTCTCCCATCCCGTAAGAACATCAAGTTTGGTGAGAAACAAGTCGGTCAGACCGTTCACTCTTACTGCGTATCGCGCGATCAAAGCGTCGTACCAGCCACATCTTCTTGCTCTTCCAGTTGTCACTCCGACCTCTCCGCCGATGCTGCGCAACTTCTCACCATCTTCGTCGAAGAGTTCGGTGGGAAATGGTCCAGATCCCACTCTTGTCGTATAGGCCTTGATGATTCCGATCACTCGTGAGATACGAGTCGGGCCGATGCCAGAGCCTGTGCAAGCTCCACCTGCAGTCGGGTTCGAAGATGTCACGAATGGATAGGTCCCATGGTCGACATCTAGAAGAGTGCCTTGAGATCCTTCCAAGAGGATGTTCTTCCCTGCATCCAGGGCTTGATTGAGCAGAAGTGATGTGTCATCGACATAAGGTCGAAATAGTTCGGCGTACCGAAGATACTCATCGACTACCTCATCGACCTCTAGTCCTTTTCGATTGAAGACCTTGATCAAGACTTGGTTCTTGTCGCGAAGGGCACCTTCTACTTTTTGACGCAGGATCGACGGATCGAAGAGGTCTTGGACGCGGATTCCTATTCGATTGATCTTGTCAGCGTAGGCAGGGCCAATGCCTCGTCCCGTGGTTCCGATCTTGGACTTACCCAAGAAACGCTCGGAGACTTTATCTATGGTTCGGTGGTACGGAGTTATGAGATGTGCGTTGTAGGAGATTCGAAGTTTCGACGTGTCAATCCCTCGCTCATTCAGTCCCTTGATCTCCTCAAAGAGGACTGATGGGTCGATCACGACGCCGTTTCCAATCACTGGGATCACTCCTGGCGAAAGAATCCCGGAGGGCAGGAGATGGAGCGCGTACTTCTGGTCTCTGATGACAACCGTGTGGCCCGCATTGTTGCCACCTTGATAGCGGACGACGTAATCGACTTTCTCACCCAAAAGGTCGGTGGCTTTTCCCTTGCCCTCATCCCCCCATTGGGCTCCCAAGAGGGCGATGGCGGTCATGAGTGATCACCTTTCATCAAGAAGGGCTCAGTCTAGGCAGACGGGTGAAATTAGGTGAGCGACGCCTCATAGATGGACTGAATGGTCCGGTCAAGAGCTGCGTTGAAGTCACTATCGCTCTGTTGAGCCGTAAGCCCTTCGGTGAGAGCTCTGGAGAAAGAGGCGATGACCCCGTGATTCTTCGAAAGAAGCAGGTTTGCTTCATCGCGGGAGTATCCACCTGAGAGCGCAACGACCCGAACCACTCGTGGGTGTGCAACGAGTTCCTTATAGAGATCAGCCTCTGTGGGGAGTGAGAGCTTGAGCATGATGTTCTGATCACCTGAAAGACTGCCAACAAATTCAAGAAGTTCCTTCTTCAGGATCGACTCGGACTCTTGCTTCTCCGGTGACTTGATGTTGACCTCAGGCTCGATGATCGGCACGAGGCCTCCCGCGATGATCTCCTTACCGAAGTCGAACTGTTGCTCCACGATGGAGCGTATGCCGGTTGGATTCGCTTTGTTGATCACAGAACGCATCTTGGTTCCGAAGACCCCATGGCGATTAGCAGACTCAATTCTTGCACCAAGTTGCGGGATGGGTTTCATCACCTGAACGCCATCGACCTCGTCAGCAAGTCCATTGTCGACCTTGAGAAAAGGGACTACGTGCTTGCGCTGCCATAGATACTCCGCGGTTCCCATTCCTTCGATGGTTCGCTCCATCGTCATCTCGAAGAGGATCGCACCGATGACTCGCTCGCCATTGAATGCAGGTGAGGTGATCAATCTCGTCCGCATCTCATGGATGCGATCGAACATCTCTGCTTCGTTGCTGTAAGAATCTTCATTGAGGCCGTAGAGCTGGAGCGCTTTCGGGGTACTTCCACCGCTCTGGTCCAATGCGGCAATGAATCCTTTGCCTGACTTCATCTGGGACAGCATCTCTTGATTCATCATCACTCCCTTGAAACTCCGCAGATATGCGGCTATGAGTCTCGCATACGTCTTCGGACCCGAGAATGGGGAGATTTTACCTGTTGTCGGGCTTTGGTAGCGCCTCTGGGGCAACTCTCACATGGCAGCCCACATCCCAATCAGTTGATGGAAGACATATGAGGCGATCCCTCGAAAAATGGGAGAGAAATAGAGCTTGAATAGCCTCTCTAGCAGTGAGGGTGCCCACTCTCCTAGCGTCATTACACTGTGAAACATCGAAATCCTCCAATGGATTCGTCGGTTTGATAGTGCACGAATCATCGATTAGCAGAATCTCTGAATTCGAGAGATATCTGCCTAGTGTGCACAAAGTGGCTTTGGTAATCTCACCGATATGAGCAGTGATTCAATCTCTAATCTCCTCTCAGAGAACCGCGTCTTCCCACCGACACCTGAGTTTGCAAACGCAGCAAACATCAAAGCGGATTCTTATGACGAAGCAGAGAAGGATCGATTGGGATTCTGGGAGAGACAAGCCGAACGTCTTGAGTGGTTCCAGAGGTGGGAAACAGTCTTGAAGTGGGAGCCGCCCTTCGCGCAATGGTTTGTCGGCGGAAAGATCAATGCCTCCTACAACTGCCTTGATCGACATGTGAATGCGGGTAGAGGTGAACGCGTTGCGATCTACTTCGAAGGTGAACCTGGCGATAGTAGGACTCTCACCTATTCAGAACTCCTCGAAGAGGTCAAGAGATGCGCCAACGGTCTACTTGAGATTGGGATCAAGGATGGTGATCGGGTCGCCATCTACATGCCGATGATTCCTGAGGCCGTGATCTCGATGCTCGCATGTGCTCGGATCGGGGCGACTCACTCAGTCGTCTTTGGGGGATTCTCCGCTGACTCACTTCAGGCGCGCATCAATGATGCTGATGCAAAACTAGTCATCACTGCAGACGGTGGATTCAGAAAAGGATCTGCTTTCCCGCTCAAGCCCACTGTTGATGAAGCGTTGAAGTCAGCACCAAGTGTTGAGCGTGTCTTAGTGGTACAAAGAACCAAGGAAGAAGTCCCATGGAGTCCGTCGCGAGACATCTGGTGGCATGACCTAGTCAATCGACAAGTGCCGGACCATCAAGCCCCTGCCTTCGATGCTGAACATCCGCTCTTCATCCTCTACACCTCGGGAACCACTGCCAAACCAAAGGGCATCTTTCACACTACGGGCGGATATCTCACTCAAGCTGCCTTCACACATCACGCAGTCTTTGATCTGAAGCCCGAGAAGGACATCTATTGGTGCACGGCTGATGTCGGATGGGTCACCGGTCACTCCTACATCGTCTATGGGCCACTCGCAAACGGCGCTACACAAGTCATCTATGAAGGGACGCCGGATACGCCTCACAAGGGGCGAATCTTCGAAATCATCGCCAAATACAAGGTGACGATCCTCTACACCGCGCCAACCCTCATTCGTACTTGGATGAAGTGGGGAGATCAATTCCCCAAAGCTCACGACCTTTCGTCACTTCGTCTCCTTGGTTCAGTGGGTGAACCCATCAACCCTGAAGCATGGATGTGGTACCGGGAAGTGGTCGGCAGTAATCGATGCCCGATCGTCGATACCTGGTGGCAGACCGAGACTGGAGCGATCATGATCTCGCCATTGCCGGGAGTCACAGCTACAAAACCAGGTTCGGCGATGCGAGCCCTACCAGGGATCAGCGCGAAAGTCGTCGATGACTCTGGCAAAGAAGTACCGAATGGTCATGGCGGTTATCTCGTCCTGGATAAGCCATGGCCCTCAATGCTCCGCGGTATTTGGGGTGAGCCTGAGCGTTACAGGGAGACTTACTGGTCGAGATATGAAGGACTCTATTTCGCTGGCGACGGTGCGAAGTTAGACGATGATGGTGCGGTCTGGGTTCTCGGCCGTGTCGACGATGTCATGAACGTCTCTGGTCACCGCATCTCAACTACTGAGGTAGAGAGTGCTCTGGTTTCACACCCATCAGTTGCGGAGGCTGCAGTGGTAGGTGCAACCGATTCGATGACGGGTCAGGGAATTGTGGCGTTCGTCATCCTTCGAGGTGATGTAAAAACAACCGAAGGTGACCACTTGGTTGATGAACTTCGAAGTCATGTTGCTAAGGTGATCGGACCCATAGCTAGGCCTCGACAGATCATGGTGGTCTCTGAGTTACCGAAGACAAGAAGTGGAAAGATCATGCGGAGGCTCCTGCGCGATGTCGCAGAGAACCGCGCAGTCGGTGATGCCACAACTCTTGCTGACCCCAACGTGATGCGCCTGATCCAAGAAGGACTCGCCTCTGGGAAGAAGGAAGACTAGCTAGGCGACAACTCCAGCACTCTTGAGAAACCATCAGCAATGAGGCTGGGAAGATGACTCTCTAGGTACTGGCTTGTCTGACTCTCATTGAGCTGCTCTTTCAATCTTTCATTCGGCAGGACGGAGGAGAGCAGCAAGAGAACCACCGCGAGGAGAAAGGCCTTGATACCGCCTAAAAAAGCACCCAAGAGTGAATCAAGGAATTTCAGTGGGCCAAAGACATTTCGAAACCCCTTTCCAAGTTTTCGAGCGATGGCCTGCCCGAGTCTCGCGCTGATGAAAATCAAGAGAATGTGAAGGCCGATCACTGACCAAAAGCCACTCCACTCTGATGCCAACTCTCGCGCCGAAATGAGTCCCAAGAATCCACCGCCGACGTAGCCAATCAACCCAAAGAGCATCGGAATGAAACCGGACTTGAAGCCGGCCATGATGAAGTAGGCCAAGACACCGATAACGATGAGATCGATGATCAACGGAAGTCCTCCTCGCTCTTGACCAAGCGTTCGGCTCGTTCGGGATCTGTCTCTCCGATTCCAAAGGAGGGGCAACTCTTAGCGACTGGGCATGCACCACAAGCCGGTCTCCGTGAATGACAGACTCTTCGGCCATGCCAGATCAACCGCTGCGAGAGGTTTGTCCACTCCGCTTCTTTGATGAGTTTTCCAACTTCCATCTCAACTTTGACTGGATCAGTCTCAGTCGTCCAACCGAATCTCCGGCTAAGTCTTCCAAAGTGGGTGTCGACTGTGATGCCAGGAATATCGAATGCGTGACCAAGTACGACGTTAGCCGTCTTTCGACCGACGCCAGGTAATGTGACTAGATCTTCGAGGCGCGCAGGAACCTTGCCATCGAAGTCCTCCATGAGGATGCGCGAAAGCTCCTTGATGTTCGCTGCCTTGGTCCTAAAGAAACCAGTCGGCCTGATGATTGCTTCTATGGTTCGAAGATGAGCCTTAGACATCGCCTTTGCGTCTGGGAACTTACTGAAGAGGGCTGGGGTAACGGAATTCACTCTCTTGTCGGTGCATTGAGCGCTCAACACGGTTGCTACTAGAAGCTGAAAAGGGCTCTTGAAATCCAACTCACAGTGAACGTTCGGATATCGTCGTATGAGGACCCGATAGATCGAATTCGCACGGCGTTTCTTGGCCGCGAAATCTTCCTTCACGATGGGAGGTTACTTCAAGGATTTTCGATTTCTATCGCTCAACGTTGAGAGATAAACTCTTTTCATGGCCAAATCCCCTGATGTAACCCTCGATGAGTCGATAGTCCGCAAAGCTCCACTCTTCACGGCGTTGGACGATAGTGCGGCGGCCACGCTTCGTGAGGCGATGACTGCGGTCAAGATCACGAAAGGCAACATCCTCTTCAGTGAAGGTGACGATGGCCAAACGCTCTATGTGATCATCTCGGGGAAGATCAAGTTAGGGACAAAGAGCATGGATGGGCGAGAGAACCTTCTTTCAGTTCTTGGTCCAGGCGAGATGTTCGGCGAACTTTCCCTATTCGATGTCGGTCCTCGCACGGCGACGGCGACCGCGGTCACAGATACGCGTCTCTTGGCTCTCGGGCATGACAAGGTGATTCCATGGGTAACTCAACATCCAGAAGTTTCGCTCCAACTTCTCGCACGTCTCGCTCAACGCCTACGACGCACAAATGAAGTCGTGAGCGACTTGGTCTTCTCTGATGTCCCTGGTCGCGTGGCAAAGGCTCTCATCGACCTAGGAGAGCGTTTCGGCGTGAAGGAAGATGATGGTTTTCGCGTCAACCATGACCTCACTCAAGAGGAACTGGCGCAACTAGTCGGTGCTTCTAGAGAGACCGTGAATAAAGCGCTTGCGGACTTTGCCGGCAGAGGATGGCTACGGCTAGAAGCACGTGCTGTCATCGTTCTTGACTACGAAAGACTCGCAAAAAGAGGAAAGTAAGCCCTAACCATCAATCTCTACGGTGAGCTCAATTTCCACCGGGGCATTCAACGGAAGTTCAGCAACGCCTACTGCGCTACGGGCATGCTTCCCTGAATCTCCCCAAAGATTGAGAAACAACTCGCTTGCTCCGTTGACGACTGCTGGTTGGTTCGTGAAGCCTGTTACCCCATTGACATAGCCGACAACTCTGATGATTCGGGAGATCTTTTCGATCGGAACTATGGTCTCTACGGCAGCAAGGCAATTGAGGGCACAGATTTCCGCCAGCTTCTTGGCCTGATCCACATCGACCTCTAGACCCACCTTTCCAGTCGCAACCATCTGCCCATCCTGAAGCGGGAGCTGTCCTGCAGTGAAGATCAGACTTCCGGTACGAACTGCTGGAACATAGGCTGCCACCGGCTTGGCCGCAATGGGAACAGATAGTCCTAATTCCTGCAATCTTTCACGAACCATCACGACGAGATTACTCTCTTCATGTAGGCGACCAATTGGTCACCACCGCCAGGAGCTGGCACCACTTGGATGAGTTCCCATCCCTCTGAACCCCATGTGTCAAGAATCTGTTTCGTTGCGTGGGTTAGAAGTGGAACTGTCGCGTATTCATACTTTGTCATCGTTTCTCCCTGGGGTTACTTCGCGAGCGCGATTTTCACAGCACTTGAGACAGTTGCCCCATCTGCTCTGCCCGCTACTTTAGGTTGCAAGTACTTCATCACGACTCCCATCCCACTAGGTCCTTGTGCTCCAGTTGAAGAAATAGCCTCGCTAATCAATGCATTCAGCTCAGCCTCACTCAACTGACTAGGAAGATACTGGGCAATCACTTCCCCTTCGGCCTTCTCGCGCTGTGAACGGTCGAGCGCGCCGCCTTGCTCAAAAGCCTCAGCGGCCTCTCTGCGCTTCTTCGCCTCCCGAATGAGAACTGTGATGACTTCTGCATCAGTCAAGACTCGAGCCTCCTTGCCTGAGACCTCTTCATTCGTGATCGCTGTGAGGACCATGCGCAACGTGGAAGATTGGAGCTCATTCTTAGAGCGAATCGACTGTGTGAGGTCTTCTCTCAATTTGGCTTTCAGTGACATGGCGGTATCTTCTCACGCCTATGGA
>CAYORK010000034.1:0-7312 GCA_964406345.1 uncultured Actinomycetes bacterium
CTTTGGCGGTATCTGGGATGACCAGCCCCGATGCGGTGGTGGTCTCAGCATCTAGCGGCTTGACTACGACTCGATCTTCGAGTGGCTTAATGGCGATGGCCATCGTTCTGCTCCTTCTTGATTCGGTTCTTTAGCTTGATTCGGTTCATTGGTTCGTTCTTAGGTCTTTAGGGGTTATGCGGGGCCGGTGGCAGTGCCGGTTAGCACTGTTAGCCCGAGAGTGCCAACGCGAACCCTAGGGGGCGTATTCCCGAAGCTCAAATCGGACCCTGAGCAGAAGGGGTCTAGCGGGACCGCCTCCGGGAGGGGGTCACCTGAGCCGAGACCTTCTTTGAGGTGCGGCGCTTGGCCACGCTCTTGGCCCGTGGTCTCATCTTTGCCGGCAGCTTTTTCTTGGCCCTCTCAGCTTCGGCCCGAACCAACTTCCGTTCCATCTTCTTCTCATACTCAGAGTCGATCAACCTCTGCGAGACATCGTCAATATTGACCCGAATCTCGAGTTCACCGCCAAGTGCCTCGATGTACTTTCGAAGAGTTCGAATCTCAACAGCATCAAACTTGCCGCGCTCGATTCGAGAGACATTTGATTGATCAATCTTCAACTTCTTGGCCATCTCCTTTTGAGTGAGTCTTCTAACCTGACGAAGTTCAGCGAGCTTTACACCATCCATGGCAGCCTGCATCATCTTCATGTACTTTGCGACTCGCTTTTCATTTACAGGAATCTCTTTGCGAATCTCATCCCAACTCACCCATTCACTCATCGAAGAAATCCCTTCTACCTTTACCATGTTTCACGAATCTGGCCTCGGCAAGCTTTATGTGTGAGGGGTACCAGTCCCTCCACCGACCCTTCTTATCTCCAGCAACCAAGATCACGGCTCGACGGGAATTATCAAAGGCAAATAGACAGCGGATGGTCGTACCTATCGGTCTCAACTCCTTCAAATTTCTCACTGTTGACCCTTTCACATGATCTACAAAAGGTCTGCCTAACAATGGCCCCTTCTGCTTCAACTCATTGATAGCGGCAGCGACTTTTTCCCGTTCCGAATCACTCAAGTGCAAATACCACTCTTCCACTGCGGTATGAAGCACAACCTTCCAAGCCATCCAATCACAATATGCGTTCTAGCGCATATTGTGCCACGGAACAGAACTGCTTGTGAAGTAGGTGTTGCTGTGAATTACTTCAAGCGCGCTTCTTGAAACCCTTAGGGCACTTAGGCGACTTACCGGTGACCTTCTTAACCGCACTTCCTTTGACGCAAGAGATCGTCTTCTTCGAACCAGGCTTCACAACCTTATTCGGGGTTGCCACCACCGTGGGTGTGGGAGTGGGCGTCGCAGAGGCCGTCGGAGTTGGCGTCGGCTTTGGCTGCGAGATCGCTACCTCGATCGTCGGATTCGAGAAAGTGAAATTCTTAGCAGAGATGAAGAGCCAGCCATCGCGCTCTCCTGAGGCCGTGGTCGAGATGTTCTGCTCTTTATCGCCATAGGTAACCGAGACCACCGCTTCGATCGGAGCGTTAGAGAAACCATAGAGACATCGTGCGGCATCAGATCGAAGGACCAAGTCATAGTTTCCTTTGACCAGATTCCCATCCTTGTCCCGATGCAAACCTCCCACCGCATACTTCAATCGACCGTTGACGAACTTTGGCGCGAATTTGTCGTACATCACCGCATTCGTCGTCACGACACCCATCAATCGGCTCTTGTCAGCAAGGCACTTCTCACCTTGAGAACCAAATGTCTGCACCACCCAGAGCGACATGTCACCGACGGCCTGATCATTAGTGAAAGGTTTGATCTTCTCCAGGATTGGAAAGAAGCCATCCGAACCTCGATATCCGACCATTCGAGCAGAGTTGTTCGGCAACTCCACATCGGGATTGATCGTTACCTTCCTGATCTCCGAATCCGGAACCATCGCTTCTACCGATTGGACATTGACTGCATTCCCACCGATCACAAGTCGATTGATTCCTTCGGAATACTTCGAGACAGCAAAATCGACATCAGTAAGGCGACCACCGAGCCATCCGGTCAGTGAATCCGGAATTCTTGCTGTGACGCGGGAACCTGTATTCGGCGACCATCTTGCCTTCGTGGCTTTTCCTAAGCGGTCTTGCCAGACGTCATAGACAGTGAATGCAAGGGTGTTCTTCTTCTTTCCTGTCGTCGGATCAGTGGAGGCGATGCTTTGAACGACTTGCTCGGTATAGATACCTTCAACTGAAGTGAATGGCTCCACCCGAAGATCGAAGGTCCTGAATTCGACTTGACCTCGACTTACAGGGACTTCAGCCAATTCGAGTACAGCCTGCACTGCGTAATCTCCAGTACCACCTGCATGCTTGACCGACGACTTCCAAAGACCGATCGATCCTCCATACGGGTAGCCAATGCTTGGAATTGCCTCATGAGTTGGAGCGAAGACACTCCTTACGAATTCAGATTTCTGCCATTGACCGCCGGGCTCTCGAAACTCCACTGACTCAACGCAGAAAGTCGCTTTAGGTTCAGAGCAGGGTGGAAGGACGACAGTGCCGAAAATCGCGTTGGTCGGAGTCGAAACGAGTTCACAGTCACCGACTCCCCAGTCCGGACAATTGAAAGTATTGCCACCATAGGTATCCGTCGAATCCGGCACCCTGACGCCAAGGTGAGACGGATAGGCAAACCAACTCTCGGTGATGTAGACCTTCCAGTCCTTTTCAGCCGCAGTACCGGGCGAGGCGATCACTCCACCTAGGAGAACGAGCGAAAGAAAAGTGATGAGGAAAGTGCGTTTCACGGGGTGCATCATGCCCGCTTCATGAGAAGAAGTGAAGGAAGCCCATCACCATGTGACGAGTGAGACTGGCGCAGAACTATCGGCCGCGATCCCACGACGAGAAGGAGCAATGCCATCAGAAACTAGGGTCGCGCCCAGGGCTGCGACCATCGCGCCATTATCGGTGCAAAGAATCGCTGGTGGGATCCGTACTTCGACTCCTGCACTCTCCGCTCTTGCCATTGCCATCTCGCGAAGACGGGAATTCGCCGCAACTCCACCGCCAATAAGAAGTGAATCGATCCCAGTCTCTCTGCACGCATCGAGCGCTTTCATCGTCAAGACGTCAACGACTGCCTCTTGGAATGAAGCTGCAACATCGGCGCGAAGGTAATCTGGCGTGGCCTTGAGATAACGAGATACCGCTGTCTTCAGACCCGAGAACGAGAAATCGAAACGATGATCTTCCTGATCCTTCGCTGCAGTCATTCCCCGCGGGAATTCGATCGTCACCTTTCCACTCTTGGCTTCGCGATCGATCAATGGACCACCAGGAAATCCAAGTCCCAAGATCCTCGCAATCTTGTCGAAAGCCTCCCCTGCCGCATCATCAAGCGTTCGCCCCATCGCCTCGAATGACGAGGAGAGTCGATCTACTTTGAGGATCGATGAGTGACCGCCGCTGACAAGAAGCGCTATCGATGGTCGAAATTCCTTCTCATGGGTCAAGAGATCGACCGCCACATGTGATGCAAGGTGATTGACACCGTAGAGCGGCTTATCCAAAGCAAGCGCCAATCCATTGGCAGCAGAGACACCGACCAGGAGCGCACCAACGAGTCCAGGCCCTGCCGTCACTGCGATCGCATCAAGATCATCGAACGCGACGCTCGCTTCCTTCGTCGCGCGCTCGATTGCAGGCCAGATCGCCTCCAAATGAGCCCTACTTGCGATCTCCGGTACGACGCCGCCGAATCGCTCATGTTCATCGACGCTCGATGCGATGACATTGGCGAGTAATCGACGACCTGCGACGATTCCGACCGCGGTCTCATCACACGATGTCTCGATACCGAGGACAAGAGGTTGGCTTGAAAAACTCTGCGAGGAGATCACTCAACACCTACTGACTTACTCATCACGATCGCATCCATACCGGGCGCGTAGTAATCCTTGCGGACTCGCACCTCGCGATATCCGAGTGATTCGTAGAGCGGTCTTGCTTCAGTATTTCCCACTCGCATCTCCAGGAGGAATTCGCTCGCTCCTTGATCCTTCGCCCATCGCTCAAGCCGTGCCATCAGGCGCCTTGCGATCCCTTGTCTTCGAAACTTCTCCACCACGGCAACGGTATGGATATCTGCGCTCTCTCCACTCACTGCGATTCCGCCATAGCCGACGATCTCTCCCGAGGCCACATCACCATCGATTGCGCCGATATAGAGTCGTCGCGTACCACCCAACTCTTCCTTCACTTGCGCGAGAGACCATGCCTCCTTGGTGAAGATCTCCTTCTCCAATTCGAAGATTGCGACCGCATCAACAAGGGTGAGATTTCGATAGCTGATCATCGTCGCTCACTCGTCGGTACAGCATCGGGCTTTCGCAGATACATCGGCTCGTGGACGTTATCTGCCCATTCACTGACTGCGAGAAGGAAGAGCGGATGGGGATAGATCAAGTCGATATCTGCCTCAAAACCATACTTCTCTGCACCTTCCCCATAGACCGGAAGTCCAAGCGCCCTCACTTCATCAGGAAGAGAGACCTCTGGCATGCCAATCCTTTTTCCTGATTCGTATCTCGCCCAATAGACCTCTTTTCGTCGCGCATCCGTTGCGACGATGTACTCGCCCTTCACTCCACTGACGATCCCATCCAAAGAGCAGACTCCTGCGATCGGGATCCTCCTTGCATGTGCGAAGACTTTGGCGAATGTGATGCCGGCACGAAGACCGGTGAAGGGACCTGGTCCCATACCGACGACGACCTGGGTGATCTCTTTCCCTGCACCACGCGCCACCTCGATCGCACCTTCGACGAGACGAGGTAACGCCTCGCCATGTTCGGTCGCACCATCGTGACGGCCAGCAAAGAGTGGGATCGCGCCATCGAAGAGTCCAACCGAGGTGCGCGAGGTGGCGGTATCGATCACAAGAGATGTCATCGCTTCGAGATCAAAACCTTCCGCGCATCGTCACCATCAGTTGGAGAGAAATCGATCTCAACGAGGTGATAACTCTCTGCCAAGCGTGCTACGAGATCACTTCCCCATTCGATGACGATGATCGCATCCTCGCGGTTCGTATCGAGGTCGAGATCGTCGAATTCCAACACGCCCTTCTTGGTATCCAGAAGACGATAGGCGTCGACATGGACCAGTGGTGGATTCGACTTATGGATTCGTGAGATCACGAATGTGGGAGATGAGAGATCATCAAGTCCGAGGGCTCGCCCGATACCTTGTGTGAAGGTGGTCTTTCCAGCACCTAACTCACCCTTCAAGACGACGAGATCGCCCGCCTTCAAGGACCGACCGAATTCCTCACCGAGTGCGAGCATCTCTTCCCGGGTCGCGGCGATCTTCTCTTTCCGATCCATAGCATCAACTCTAGTTACAAAAAGAACCGGGGACCTAGGTTTCCCTAGATCCCCGGTCTTCGATCGGTTCAATCTCTTTCTTGTACTGCCTTTACTGCTTGTACTACTTGTTCCTTAGCTAACGGGTATTACTCGTTTGCGTAGAACTTGAGCAGAGGTGCTTCGAAGGTGCGATCGAAGGAAAGTCCCCCCGCCCTTCGCATCAAGACAGCAGCCTGTGCTGGGCTTGGCAACTTGCCAGTGATCGCCGCAAGTGCTCCCAGCTCTGCCATCGTGGTCAATTGCGCCACGGTGTAGTTGCAGTGCTTGGTGCCATTGGCAGCTGGCTGCGTTGTATCTGGAAGACCAGCCGAAGTGAAGGTCGTGTACTTATCTGGCGGGAAGTTCCAGATGACCATCAGGTTGTTCTTGGTCGATGGACGTGGCTTGCCGGCACGGATCGCAGCAACTGCTGCAGTCTTTGCCTTCTCAAGGTTCGCCCTATTGGAGTTGATCAACCACTGCACGTGCCCACCAGGGGTGGTCGACTCGAATGGCGCCGTCATTGCGATCGTCGGAACGTTGATGACTCCCTTGTGAGAGAGCATCGTGCGCAACTTGGCCAACGCTGCTGGGTTAGCAGCATCACGAGGCGCAGCCTTGAGCACTCCGAGAAGTGCGTCAGCGGCATCGTTACCGGAGAGTGCAAGGTTGTAGATCGTCTTTGCATCACCGAGTTGTGCTTCGTAGTCGGTCTGGGTGTTGTCGAAGACTCGACCACCATTGATGCCCTCAAGGTCAGCGACCAAGAGAACACCAAGGATCGCTGCGTCTTGCATATTCTGCAGGGTTGCGATCGCAGGTGCTGCACCAAGTACGAACTGTGCGTGTGGCAATGATGCTGGGTCTCCAGGACCTGAGACACCATCAATGTTGGCGCTGACGTTTGGCAGACCAACCATCTGACCGACGAGTGTCACCGCAGAACGCGATGGCACAAGAGCCTTCACCGCGGCTGGGACTGCTGTAGCAGTCGCAGGCCATGCACCGGTTGATACAGCTCCAGAGAGTGATGTCAACGCTGCTGCGATCTTGCCGATATCAGTGAGTTGCTCGACGACACCAGCAGTTCCTGAAGAGTAGCCACCACCCTTGATCGTTGGATCAAAGAAGGTCTTGATGCCCCAGAGAGCATCACCAGCCATCTTCAGAGCGGCCTCAACTGATCCACCGACCATGCAGAGTGGAACTGCTGCATCGATCAGGTCAGGATGGTTCTCGGCGAGGGCCTGTGTCATGAAGCCGCCACCTGATTCACCCCACGCAACGATCTTCTTGGTGTTCGGGAATTCCTTCTTCCAGACACCGATCAACTCGACATTGGTCTTGACGCCACTGTCAGAGTTCCAACCAGCCTTGGAGAAGCCAGAGGAGAAGACGCCATATCCCTTTGAGAGGAGATATGTAGCAACTGCAACCTTGGTCGCCGCATCTGGGCCAGGTGCTTGCTCAGCCAATGATGAATTGGCTACATCGGATCGCCCTGGAATCGAGATCATCGGGCGATAGCCCTTTGAATAGAGGAATGCAGTTCCATTGAAGTTCAACGGTGCCTGCAATGTGTAGACAGCGCCGTCAGAAGTTCTTCCCTGACAGCTCTTGATTCCACCAGCGGTCACGCAGACCGGAGTGTTCGCTTGCGCTGCGGTCGGGACGACTGCGAGCGAGAGAGCGACGAGCGCTGCTGAAGTGAATCCAACAGCGATTGCTTTGAATGTTCTCTTCATTATTGTGGCAATCCCTTCGGTGGAAGTGCTGGACGCTTAGAGGTCGTCTTGACCACTGGACCGTTTCCGGAATCAGTCGTGTAGACGACGTTCTTCGCCTCGATAGGTAGCAGGGAACCGGTGGCGTTGTACTTGCCGATCCAGTAACCGGTGTAACCGACGCGGC
>CAYORK010000035.1:0-7234 GCA_964406345.1 uncultured Actinomycetes bacterium
CCAAGGCGATTGCAATGCCAAGGAAGTCCGTATTGAGTGATGACAGCGTCGACTCCATCACACCAACGATTCCCGAGATTGATCATCCGAGTGAATGCCTCGTCCGTCAGAACTTCGGTCAACGTAGCTCGCATTGCAGCGAGGGAGAGTGCGTTACCCGCCAAAGTGCCACCAATGCCTCCGGTATCGATGACCTCACGTTGCACACGGCTTTGGATCCGATCAGCCACTTCTCTCGTCATTCCAAAGGTTCCAGTAGGAATTCCGCCACCTATGGATTTGCCGATGGTCAAGATGTCGGGCTGTAGGCCAAGATCCTTGGTCATCCCGCCAGGGCCTACGGAGATGGTGTGAGTCTCGTCGATGATCCATATTGCGCCATATCTCTTGGCCAACTGGCTCACTGACTCCAGATATCCCTGCTCTGGAAGGACGATGCCCACGTTGGTCATCGCTGGCTCCATAAGAATCGCTGCTACATCCCCTTCTTGGAGCGCTCTTTCCATTGCAATGAGATCGTTGAACTCCACCACCCGAGTCGTCTCATCAAGAGGCACCGGTGCTCCGATGTTCCCCTCGCGAGAGATCGTCTTGCCTTGGTCATCGAGGGTTGCAAAGCTCTCGTCGACTGAACCGTGATAGCAGCGATCGATGACGATGATCTTCGATTTCCCAGTTATCAAACGTGAATAACGAATCGCATGTCGATTGGCATCAGTTGCAGAGACCGTGAACTGCCATAACGGCAGTCCGAATCGCCGAGCCAACTCTGAAGAGACCACGACTGCATCTTCGGTGGGAAGCATCGCTGTGATCCCGCGATCCAACTGAGACTTGATCGCGTCGACAGTCGCGCGAGGGGAATGACCCGTCATCGAGCCAGTATCTCCGAGACAGAGATCGACGAACTCATTGCCGTCGACATCTACGAATCTCGCACCCTTGGCTCGCTCGACGAAGAGTGGGAACTTTCCTGGCCATTTCGTCATCCATGACATCGGAACGCCACCAGGCATCACACCCTTGGCTCTCTCGAAGAGCTGACCGGACTTTGGATGCAGCTTGAGGAATCGCTCCTCTTCGCGCAGATGGAGCCTTCGAAGTTTCTCCCGGTCGATCATTTCCCCAACCTATCAAGCGCCCTTTCAAGACTTCAAAAGAAGAGCCGGCTAGACCTCTTCGAAGATGAAGAGCGCTTCCAGGTAATTCTCGCTACCGATTCCAAGATTCGCAGCATCAGGCGGTGCACTCTGTGGCTCGACGCAGATCCCATCGCTATCTTCGGTATAGATGACCCACCACGGAGCATCGGATTCGATCGTCACCGAAAGTGCGCCGTCCCACACGATCCGTGGGGCTCCGCGCATCTTCGTGAATGCATCGTCATACGGCCCGCGGCCAGGCTTCACGACTTCCCCGGTGGGGATGCCGTCGCTTCCGCGAACGAGCATCTCCTCCGCTTCGAATTCCAACTCAGCACTTCCACCACGTCCGAGATCCCTTGCAAACCATGGATGGATGCCCAACCAAAAGGGCAGATCGACTCCGCCATCGTCATACTCGAGACTCCATCGAATCGCGTTGTCGACGAGCTCGATCTGTTGAATGACGTGAGCACCAAGATATGGCTCAGGGAAATCGAGGCGGGCACGACCCTTGCCCAACTCCTGCCAACCATTCATCACACCAAAACCATGGAGGGCATGTGGCGGATCCAAGACGATCGGCAGTTGATGTTCTACTCCCGATGAATCCTGGATCAAGCCATCGCGGATCCTCCCCGCCCATGGCGCCATCGAATACCAACCCCAATTGACGAGACTGCCTCGCGAGGGGAGAGTCACTTCGAGATCCCGAAAGTAAAGCGATGAGATTCGGGCACCTTGATCGAGATCAATCACCAAGGAGAGATCACCATCATCGAGATACTGCATCTTGGCTTCCCTCTCTCGAACTGACCTTTGACTTCATCGTCCCTCTATCCCGCGATCCATGAACGCTTCCAACTCCTCCAATGTAGGCGGTTGTGCACCTTGTCTACTGCAGGTGATGGCGGCGGCATGCGCTGCCCTTCGTAGTGTGGCAGCGAGAACGTCACCTTGTAGTCGGTTGAGATCGGAGTCCAAGATCGCCTCCACCAATACTGCTCCGACGGTATCTCCTGCTCCGACTGTGTCCACGAGCGCTATCTCGACCCCGCCGACTGCAATGCTCTCATCGCGACGAACTCCAACCAGTCCTCGCGGACCGCGGGTGATCACGACTAACTCTGGGCCAAGATCCATCCATCTGATTGCAACGCTCTCTTGCTTCTCTTCCGGGTATAGCCACTCCACATCCTCTTCGCTTGCCTTGACCAGATCAGCAATCGCAACCCACTCTTCGACGATCCCTCGATACCGCTCTCTATCCGCGAGGAATGCTGAACGGACATTAGGGTCGAAGACGAGAGTCGCCCCTCTGGCTTTGATCCCCCTCGCCCAGGCAAGTAACTCAGAACGTCCTGGTTCGATGACCGATGCGAGTGTTCCTACATGGAGAACATCCGGAACATCTTTAGGTAGCCAGCTTTCGTCGAAAGAGAAGGTAGCGGTGGAATCAACCTCAAAGGAGTATCGAGCCGAACCATGAGGATCGAGATCGACGATCGCCTTCGCCGTCGGGCGATCCGACTCATCGACGAGATCAAGGCCGACCCCATCGCGCTCGAGCTCCATCCACGCCATATGTCCAAAGCGGTCGGAAGAGATACCACCGATGAATTCACAGCGCTTCCCCAATCGAGCGAGTGACTTCGCAGTGTTCGCTCCGCCGCCACCGATTACCGCGCGATACCTGTGACCGGAGATGGATTCATCGCCATCATTTGCAGGGATGAGATCAACCAAGACCTCGCCTGCAACCCATGCGACTTTCTCCATCGGACTCTCTCGCCTCTTCTACTTTCGCACGAGGCGAACTCGGTCTCCGGCTGCATCGCGCGAGATCACTTCGATCTCAATCGAATCAACGATGATCTTGTCCCCTGACTTCAACGCCGCATCAGTGAAATCAGCCATCGTCGAACCCGGCCGGCGTTGTGTATTCCAACCACCTTCGATTGACTGAATAGTCATGTCCACGGTGTAGACCAAGAGGCCAGCTTGGCTCTCGGATAGGACGTCATAGCCTTCACTCCGACGCGATTCCATGACCAACATCTTCTTGCTCGATAGCGGGATCATCACCGCTTTGATGCCCTCGCTCTCACGCTCCAGCGGAGTGATCGTCATCTCGATCGCTGAACTCAATTCTCGAGGTTCGACACATCGCACCTGCTCATCCGTCAACCATCCTTGGATGTAGCGATTCCATGAATTGATCGCGATCGCAGCAGTGCTCCAATTGAGCGACATGAGGTCCCAGGAACCATAGGTCGCTGGCTTGGATACGGTGTAAAGGTCATGAATTCCGAAGAGATGACCAGTCTCATGCGACAACCACTTCCATCCCGCACCAGGGAAGTTCTGCCATGCATCGGCGCCGGAGAGGGTCCCGTTTCTCACGAGTCCTTCGTTCGTCATCATCGGTTCATCGCCCGGTATCGACGGGAAGGCTGGGCCATAGGCAATCGAACTGGCTGGGGTCTCCTTTGGTGAAAGTACATAGACGACGTCAAAGAGTGAGTAGTCGACCAGAGGGTCAGCTAGCGCCAAGACCGCACTGAAGTACGCACCCGGATCGCCTTGATTCCATCCTCCAAGCCGATAGGCATCCGACTTGAATGGCGCACGGATCCATGTATCGAGGGATTGAAAATTGAATTGCACCCTGCCACCCGATTGTGAATAGAAGAAGCGAGAACTCTCATCCGTCATCACGCGAAAGAGTTCTTCAGGATCCCCCTTGCCTGGAATATCGGGAAAATCTACGGGGATGATCAATGCGTCGATTCGACCTTCACTAGCAAGGCGATATTCGCGTTTCGGGAATCCCACAGCCATTCGAATGTTTCCAGTCTGATCCTCAAGCCTGCAAGCGCTCGTCGGCAGATAAGGCTGCTTCGCAACGTTCTTCGTTATCGTCAAAGTGAAGTATCCCTGTGAATTCGCTTCCATCCCAGAGACAGTGAACTCACCCGAAGGAGATACGGTGGCGAGATACCGCTTGCGCGAATACTCAGTGGCGCGTCCGCCCGGTTCAACCGTGTCGATGGCGTAATTCCCTGGACTCCAATTCGCATAGACGGAGCCGTCGCTGTTTCCCGTGAGAAAGGTCCACGAGCCGCCATCCTTCTGGAAGAAGATTCCGTTAGAACCAAGAGCCCGTGACCTGTTCTCTGGGTCATGGACCCAAAGCTTCACATTCGATCCACTTGGAGGAGTCGTGACAGTTACGGGTAGATCAAAACTCCTCTCCTTTGCTCGAGAGGAATTCCCTGCTCCACCTCGATATGTCGAGATGCCTGGTGTTGGTTCAGGCATTGGCTTGGTTCGAGCAGATACGAAGGTAGAAGACGGGGACGGCGTAGGTGATGCGATCGGAGTCGGAGTAGCACTTGGAATGGGTGAAGCGCTGGGAGATGGTGTCGGGATCGGCACTGCGATTGGAGTTCGATCTCGACTCGACTTCTTCTTGATCCAGATAGATCTTCCAGCACGGTTGCGGCACTCGAACTCGCTACCGCTCTTTCTTATCGTGAGTCCGACCTTCTTGCAGATCTCACCGTTCCTCACGGCTGCCTGTGATGGGATCGTTGAGAAGAGTGAGAGAGAAATCGACAGAACTAGGATCCATGGAAGAAGTGGCCCCGTGCCACTTCTTCGAACCCACGCTCTCTCCTGTGTCTTGGACATGCTCCCATCCTGCCCTACCGTGTACCCATGATCACGATTCCACGGACCGAACTCTCCATCTACCCCCTCTCACTCGGAGGGAATGTCTTCGGTTGGACCGCGACGAAGGAGGAGTCCTTTCGCATCTTGGATCGATTCGTTGAGTTAGGTGGCAACTTCATCGATACGGCAGATGTCTATTCCGCCTGGAAGGAAGGCAATTCCGGCGGAGAGAGCGAGTCGATCATCGGAGAGTGGATGGCACTGCGCGGTAATCGCTCAGAGATGATCATCGCAACAAAAGTTGCAAAGCTCCCCACAAGGCCCGGTCTCTCGCCTGAGAACATCACTGCTGCCGTCGAAGACTCTCTCCGTCGTCTCCGCACTGACTACATAGACCTCTACTACGCCCATGAGGACGACGAGAAGGTCGCTCAAGAGGATTACCTGTCTGCCTTCGATCGGCTCGTTCGAGAGGGCAAGGTCCGCTATCTCGGAGCATCGAACTTCTCAGCAGAACGCCTCCGGAGTGCAGTCCGCATCTCGAGTGAAGGCAACCTTGCTTCATTCGTCGCTCTTCAGAATCACTACAACATCCTTGAACGGGACGAATATGAGGCGTCGATGATCCCGGTACTCCAAGAATTGGGCATCTCCAGCATCCCTTACTTTGGTCTTGCTCGAGGATTCCTTACTGGCAAATACCGTAAAGGGATCACCGTCGAATCTGTAAGAGCAAAAGGTGTCGAGGCCTACCAAAATGAGCGAGGTTGGTCGATCGTCGAACGGTTGGAGCAAGTTGCAAAGTCGAAGTCGACCACGATCTCAGCGGTTGCTCTGGCTTGGCTTCGCTCTCAACCGACTGTAGTCGCACCGATTGCAAGCGCCCGAACGACTGAACAACTCGAGGAGATCACGCCGATCGTGGGTCTGAGCGATTACGAACTAGCGGAGCTTTCCGCTTAGGAATCTGCCTTCATCTGATTCGCCACATCGCGGATGATCTGCTGAAGCGAGTTCTTTGGTTTCCACCCGGTTAGCGTCCTTATCTTGGTGGTGTCCGGAATCCTTCGCATCGTGTCCTCGAAGCCCTTCGCATAAGCCTTCTCGTAGGGAACAGTCTCAATCGACGATGACGAACCGGTCTCGGCAATGACCATCTCAGCCAAAGCCCTGATCGTGATCTCGCCTTCGCCACCGATATTGAAGACATCTCCCAAAGCTCTGTCGTCAAAGTAGACGCTCATCATTCCCTCGACGGCATCCTCGACATGACAGAAGACGCGAGACTGCGAACCATCACCGTAGACAGCCAAAGGTTGATCATTGAGTGCAGCGCGGACAAAACTCGGTAGCACCATCCCATAGGCACCGGTCTGACGAGGTCCGACAGTATTGAAGAAGCGTCCGATCACAAAGGGAAGGCCATGACTTTGGCCGTATATGACTGCGAGAGACTCATCGATCGCCTTTGCCTCCGAGTATGTCCATCGGACAAGAAGTGGTGATCCGAGAACTCGGTCAGATTCCTCAGTCAGAGGTTGAAGAGGGTTCTTGCCATAGATCTCACTCGTGGAGGCGATGAAGGTGCGAACACTTCTCTCTGCCGCCATCTCAAGGACGACTTCGGTGCCATGCATGTTGGTGACAAGCGACTCAAGAGGTCGCTCCAAGATGCGCTTCACGCCCAGGGCTGCACCAAGGTGGAAGAGACCATCCACTCCATCCAGTGCCTTCGCTAGCAAGGACTTATCGAGCATCGATCCTTGAATGAGAGAGAACTTTGGATCGCCCATGAATCTTTCGATGTTCTTCGTTGATCCCGTCGAGAGATCATCAAGAACGACGACTTCGTCGCCACGTTCGAGTAAGCGACGCGCGAGGTGGGATCCGATGAATCCTGCTCCGCCAGTTATGAGGAACTTCATGATTGCCCCACCTTACCCGAGTAGTTCGCGATAGAGACTCTCGTGGGCATCAACCATCGCTTTGACGCTAAAGAGTCGTTCGGCACGTTCCTTGGAAGCAGTCCTCATCTCATCTGAATTCTTTGATCTCTCGACAATCTCCTCAATGGAATCTGCGAATCCAGATCCGTCTCGAGGCACCAATCGCCCCGTGACTCCTTCAGCAACGATCTCGCTTACGGATCCAACATCCGTACTCACGACTGGCACACCTGCCATCTGAGCCTCGATCAGAGCCAGTGGCATACCTTCACTATCGCTGGTGCAGATGCCAACGTCAGCAATGGCCCACATATCCTCTTTCTTCTGCCATCCCACGCAATGCAGATTAGATGGCCCCACACTTCGGATGGAGGTTTCAAGTTCTCCCCCACCGGCCATGACGAATTGATAGTCAGGCAGACCCTTAGCTAGATCAACAACTCGATCAGGTCTCTTGACTTGTGTGAAGCG
>CAYORK010000036.1:0-5023 GCA_964406345.1 uncultured Actinomycetes bacterium
CGGATTTCCGTTTCGACACGCCCTCGCCTAAACTCACCCTCTGCCCTGAACCAGGGCGGCAAAAGCCGGAAAGCTCCCGCCAAAGTCTCCAAAGACTTAGAAGAGATTGTGTAGGTAACGCTTGGCCAAAAAAGACGGCGCCATCGAGATCGAAGGCGTTGTGGCAGAAGCGCTCCCTAACGCGATGTTTCGCGTGGAGTTGACCAATGGGCATGTTGTGCTGGCACACATCTCCGGGAAGATGCGAAAGAACTACATCCGCATCCTTCCGCAGGACCGTGTGATCGTGGAACTAAGCCCATACGACCTCACACGAGGTCGTATCACCTATCGCTACAAGTAATTGTGCGGTCGGCGACAGCCAGGACGTTGTAAGAGGGAGAAGGAATCGTGAAGGTAAAGCCAAGCGTGAAGAAGATCTGCGACAAGTGCAAGGTCATCCGTCGCAACGGTCGCGTCATGGTCATCTGCGACAACCTTCGTCACAAGCAGCGTCAAGGTTAGTAACAAGTACATAGCAAGCACGCGTGATGCGACAGGCGAAAGCCTGACCTCCCGTCCGAAAGCGGGAGCCGAAGAGAACTTCGGATGCATTGCGGAGGACTTTCGGTTGAGTAAGAGAAGGCAAACATGGCCCGTCTAGTTGGTGTCGACCTGCCGCGCGAAAAGCGCCTCGAGGTCGCACTCACCTATATCTTCGGGATCGGACCGACCAGAGCAGATGAAACGCTCAAGGCGACCGGTATCTCTCCCGACATCCGAGTGAAGGACCTCCAGGAACCGGACTTGATCAAGCTCCGTGAGTTCATTGAAGGCAACTACAAGATCGAAGGTGATCTCCGTCGTGAGATCGCAGCTGACATCCGCCGCAAGGTCGAGATCCAGTGCTACCAAGGAATTCGCCACCGCAAGAAACTTCCAGTCCGCGGTCAGCGCACACACACCAATGCAAGAACCCGCAAGGGACCACGCGTCGCTATTGCTGGTAAGAAGAAGGAGACCAAGTAATGGCAACTGCTAAGCCCGCCGCGAAGGCCGCTGCAAAGCCTGCAGCGAAGAAGGCAAAGGCGCGCAAGAAGGAGAAGAAGAACATCTCCTTCGGCCACGCCCACATCAAGTCCACCTTCAACAACACCATCGTCTCCATCACCGATCCGACGGGTGCGGTCCTTGCTTGGGCCTCTTCCGGTGGCGTCGGATTCAAGGGTTCACGTAAGTCGACCCCATTCGCCGCAGGTCTCGCTGCTGAAGCAGCAGCCAAGAAGGCGCAAGAGCATGGTGTCCGCAAGGTCGATGTGTTCGTCAAGGGACCAGGTTCTGGTCGCGAGACTGCTATCCGTTCCCTACAAGCAGCCGGACTCGAGGTCGGTTCCATCTCTGATGTGACACCTGCCGCGCATAACGGTTGCCGCCCACCGAAACCACGACGAGTCTAAGGAGGAGAGAGAAATGGCTCGATATACCGGCGCAGATTGCAAGCGTTGCCGACGCGAGAAAGTGAAGCTCTTCCTAAAGGGCTCTAAGTGCGATGGACCGAAGTGTCCGATCGAATCACGTCCATACCCACCAGGGCAGCACGGTCGTGCCCGCGCTAAGGAGTCCGAGTACCTACTCCAGATGCGTGAGAAGCAGAAGTGCGCACGTATCTACGGCGTTCTCGAGAAGCAGTTCCGTGGCTACTACACCGAGGCATCTCGTCTTGCTGGAAAGACTGGTGACAACCTGTTGATCCTTCTTGAGACTCGTCTCGACAATGTCGTCTATCGCGCAGGCTTCGCAAAGAGCCGCGATATGGCACGCCAACTCGTCCGCCATGGTCACTTCTTGGTCAATGGCAGGAAGGTCGATATCCCGTCCTATCGAGTGAGCGCATTCGACATCATCGATCTTCACAAGGATTCGCATGACCTCACACCATTCATCGTCGCAAGCGCTGAATTCGGTGAGAAGGCGGTTCCATCATGGATCGAGGTGGTCCCATCCCAGATGAGGATCATCGTCCACTCACTACCTAATCGATCGATCATCGATACCCAGGTACAAGAGCAGCTGATCGTCGAGTTGTACTCGAAGTAAGCCTTTCTGGGCCTCGTTATGGGGCCCAGGACAAGTCAATACAAGATTGAAGAAAACTGAAGAACGGCAGACAAAGACGGATATCAAATAGTGGGTATCCCAGAAAACCAGGAGGAAGAACGTGCTCATCGCACAACGTCCAGTCCTTACCGAGGAAGTAGTAAGCGAATACCGATCACGGTTCATCATCGAACCGCTCGAGCCAGGTTTCGGCTACACGCTTGGTAACTCGCTCCGCCGAACCTTGCTCTCATCGATCCCAGGCGCTGCTGTCACAAGCATCCGTGTGGCCGGTGCTCTTCATGAGTTCACCACGCTTGATGGCGTGAAGGAGGATCTCACTGAGATCGTCCTCAACATCAAGAACCTCGTCTTCTCATCGACAAGCGATGAGCCGGTGATCGCCTACATCCGTAAGAACGGAGAAGGCGTCGTCACAGGTAAGGATGTCGGTGTCCCAGCGGGCGTCGAAGTCCATAACCCTGAGCAACAGATCGCTACCTTGAACGGCAAGGCGAACCTCGAGATCGAACTCACCATCGAGCGCGGTCGTGGTTATGTCTCTGCTGTCCAGAACAAGGCGATCGGTGCTGAGATCGGCAGAATCCCAGTCGACTCCATCTACTCACCTGTTCTTCGCGTGACCTATAAGGTCGAAGCGACTCGTGTCGAGCAGCGCACCGACTTCGACAAGTTGATCCTTGATGTCGAGACGAAGAAGTCCATGCTTCCTCGTGACGCGATGGCATCTGCTGGAACCACTTTGGTTTCACTCTTCGGCCTTGCGCGTGAACTCAATGAGACAGCCGAAGGTATCGACCTCGGACCATCCCTTCAGGATCAAGCGCTTGCCGCGGATCTCGCACTTCCGATCGAGGACCTCGATCTCACCGTGCGTTCCTACAACTGCTTGAAGCGTGAAGGAATCCACACTGTCGGTGAATTGATCGTCCGCTCTGAGGCAGATCTGATGGATATCCGTAACTTCGGATCGAAGTCGATCGATGAGGTGAAGGCGAAGCTCCACTCCATGGGCATGCAGCTCAAGGACAGCCCAGCCGGATTCGATGTCACAAAGCACGCCAACTACGGCGCTGAGTCCGAAGAGTAAAGAAGAGAAGTCAGGATAAAAGGAGAGCACCATGCCAAGACCATCGAAAGGCCCCCGTCTCGGAGCCGGCCCTTCACACGAGCGGCTACTGCTTCGTACCCTTGCTGAGCAACTCTTCGAGCACGGCAAGATCACTACGACCGAAGCGAAGGCGAAGCGTCTTCGTCCACTTGCGGAGAAGATGATCACCTCCGCGAAGAAGGGCGACCTCGCATCACGTCGTCTCGTCATGGCTCAGATCGCGAACAAGACCGTGGTCCACAATCTCTTCACCGAGATCGGTCCACGCTTCGCAAGCCGTAACGGTGGATACACGCGAATCACCAAACTCGGACCACGTAAGGGCGACAGCGCACCAATGGCTGTCATCGAACTAGTTTCGGAGTAACTCTCAGAAACTCCCTGATACACAGATCATGCAAGAGCCCACTCTCACTCCAGAGAGTGGGTTTCTTCGTTTCCGGATTGATTTCTCCTATGACGGGACGAACTTCTCCGGATGGGCGAAACAGCGGGACCAACGAACCGTACAAGGTGAGATGGAGACCGCCCTCGAACCGCTCACTCGTAACACCATCGCCCTACAAGTTGCCGGCCGCACCGATGCTGGCGTCCATGCGACGGCACAAGTCGCTCACTTCGACATTCCCGAACGAGACCACAACGGTAATGAATGGGACGTTGCCGACATCGGCTATCGACTCAATCGGATGCTGACTGAGGAGATTCGCATCCATAGCATCGCGCTCGCACCCAAGTTCTTCCATGCGCGTTTCTCAGCGCTATCTCGTTCCTACATCTACAAGATCGCAGATGGCGGACAACTCATACCGCCACTTCAGCGATATGACACCGCAAGTTGGTATCGACCCCTCGATATCTCAGTGATGAGTGAGGCGATGACACCACTCCTTGGCGAACATGACTTCGCTGCCTTCTGCAAGGCTCGAATCACGGGAACCACGATTCGCACCCTCAAAGAGTTCACTCTCGAGAGAGGCGTCGACAATGTCATCACCGCAAGGATTACCGCAGATGCTTTTTGTCACTCCATGGTTCGCAGTCTCATCGGAGCAGCGGTTTGTGTCGGTGAGGGTCGATTTGAGGCTTCGTGGATGAAGGAAGTCCTTGATGGAAGAGAGCGGATCGGAGAGAGTCTTGTCTTTCCGGCGCGAGGTCTGACTCTCACCCATGTCTCCTATCCAGGTGATGATGAGCTCGAGGCCCGTCTTGGCATCACAGTTCGACGTCGCGATGAGGATATGGAAGAGGTAGAAGAGAGTGAATAGCGATGATCTCTTCTTCTACAGCGCCAAGTTCCTTGGTTATTTCCTTCGAATCGACAACCTCTTGGTCATTGGAGTTGTCGTCACTCTCTATCTCTTCTGGACCAGACGTACGAAGGTTGCCAAGCGAGCAACCATCGCCCTGACGATCGCTCTCGCGCTCTTCTCGAATCTAGGTCTGAGTTACGCGGCTCTTCGAACCTTGGAAGATGCTTACCCAGTTCCAAGCATCTCTTGCGAGGAGAACTATCAAGGTGTGGTCATCCTTGGTGGAGGCATAAATCCGGGATTGATACCTGAGCAGAGGGAGCAGACTCAACTCAATGAGGCAGGAGAGAGAATCACGAAGGCCCTTGAACTTCTCAATGAATGTCCAGAATTCAAGGCTCTCTACTCCACTTTCTCTGGTTCACTTCGTCCGGAAGGGCTGAGCGAGAGCCAGTCAGCGAGACTCTTCTTCGAAGAGCAACGTGTTCCATCTTCACGTCTCATATTCGAGGATCAATCACGGAATACCTTTGAGAATGCAAAACTCGCATCAGAGTCCGTG
>CAYORK010000036.1:5123-7185 GCA_964406345.1 uncultured Actinomycetes bacterium
CGAGGATCAATCACGGAATACCTTTGAGAATGCAAAACTCGCATCAGAGTCCGTGACATCAAAGGAAGGCTGGATTTTGATCACATCCGCGAGCCATATGCCGCGTGCTATGCGCACCTTCGAGCGTTTCGGCTGGGATGTCACTCCGTATCCAGTCGATTTCAGAAGCGAGAAGAGGGGCAAGTACCTCGAATTTCGACGGGATACCGCGATTCACAATTGGAACAACGCCATTCATGAATGGGTAGGAAGAGTCGCCTATAGATTGCGAAGTGTTTAGATATGGGACATATCGATGTCAGCGGAATCGAATTCACGCTCTCCGATGGCCGAGTCCTTCTCAATGATGTCTCCTTTCGAGTAGGGGATGGACAAAAGGCAGCACTCATTGGTCCTAATGGTGCGGGAAAGACCACCCTTATTCGAATGATCTGTGGCGATGTACAACCTGAGGCCGGTGCTATTTCCATTTCCGGTGGTCTCGGAGTGATGCGGCAGTTCATCGGACAGGTTCGCGACAAGACAACGGTTCGAGACCTCTTGCTCTCTGTCTCACCAGAGAAGGTACGGATCGTGGCAGCAAAGCTGAAGGAAGCAGAAGCAGCCATGGAGCGCGAACATGGCGAGAGAGAACAGATGGCGTATGCGACTGCGCTCTCTGATTGGGGCGATGCCGGCGGATACGATGCTGAAGTCGTCTGGGATATCTGCTGCACCGAAGCCTTGGGCAAGAGCCTTGATGAGGTCGGAGAGCGCGAGGTGAACACTCTCTCTGGCGGGGAGCAGAAGAAGCTGGTCCTTCAAGCGCTATTGCGTGGACCCGAAGAGGTTCTCATTCTCGACGAGCCAGACAACTATTTGGATGTCCCGTCAAAGCGTTGGCTTGAGGAACGCTTGAAGGAGAGCCACAAGACGATCCTCTTCATCAGCCATGATCGTGAACTTCTCTCGGCGGTTGCGAATCGAATCATCACCTTAGAACAAGGCGTCACTGGAAATACTGCCTGGATCCATGGTGCTGGTTTCAGCACATGGCATGAGGCGCGAAAGGCACGCAATGCTCGTTTTGCTGAGTTGATGTTGCGCTGGGAGCAAGAACATGCTCGTCTGAAGGAACTCGTTCTCACTTTGCGTAATCAAGCCAAGAGCTCACCGGATATGGCCTCGAAGTACCGGGCAATGCAGACTCGCCTTCGCAAGTTCGAAGAGATCGGACCACCTCCCGCCCCACCAATCGAGCAAGATGTGAAGGTTGGCCTGACTGGTGGAAGGACAGGGGAGCGAGTCATCACGTGTCAGGGGCTTTCTATCAATGAGTTGACTGAGCCATTCGATCTCGAAGTCTTCTACGGTGATCGAGTAGCGATCCTAGGAAAGAACGGGACAGGTAAGTCCCACTTCCTTCGCCTTCTTGGTGGCGATGAGAGCATGGATGTGCGCGGTACTTGGAAACTCGGTGCGCGTGTGAAGCCAGGTTATTTCGCCCAAACACATGCTCATCCTGAGTTCATCGGGAAGACGCTCCTTGAAATTCTATGGTCAGAACACTCACTCCAACTTGGTCCTGCCAAGAGCGTTCTTGGACGATATGAACTGGACCAACAGGCTGAGCAGAAGTTCCAGACACTTTCCGGTGGACAGCAGGCTCGATTCCAAATCCTCTTGCTCGAACTTCAGGGAGCCACACTTCTCTTGTTGGACGAACCCACTGACAATCTGGACCTGGCTTCAGCCGAAGCGCTAGAAAAAGCGCTCAGCTTTTTTCAGGGGACGGTCTTGGCCGTGACACATGATCGTTGGTTTACGAAGGGCTTCTCTCGCTACTTCGTCTTCGGGGGAGACAAGAGAGTTTTTGAGAGCAATGAGCCTGTCTGGGAGTACTAGGAGTCGAAGCCCAGTCCGAATCGGTCCAAGAGTTTCAACCAGGGGTTTCTCTTTCCGGTGAGGTCTGCCCGCATCAAGGACCACTGCGTGAGCCTGATGAAGAAGAATCGAAGTGGCTCTGGTGGGAACGGGAACGGCTTCTTTTGCACCATCTCAAGCCGAGTTCGTTCTGAGTCGA
>CAYORK010000037.1:0-1811 GCA_964406345.1 uncultured Actinomycetes bacterium
TTCTCGAATGACTTCACGAACTCAGAGAGTTCTACCAAAGTCATCTCCTTGAACTGACCGAGTAGTTCATCGGTGCTGAGCTTTGCCATTTTCGTTTCCTTTTCCTTTGGTTATCTCTGTTATTCGGGTGTTGATTCGGTTGATTCAGTTGCTTCGGCAGCAGGCGTCTCTGCAGGAGTCTCGGCCACTGCCTCTGCGGCAGGTGCTTCAGCTACTGCTTCAGTTGCTACCTCTGCTGGGGCTTCAGCTGCAGGGGCAGCCTCAGCGCTAGCAGGCGCGCCGCTCTCCATCTTGATACGGAGTGCGTCGAATACTTGTGCGGCCTTTGCCATGGAAGCCTTCATCGCACCAGCCAACTTCGAGAGCAAGACTTCGCGAGACTCGAGGTCCGCGAGTTGCATGATCTCAGCAGCTGTGACGCGCTTTCCTTCGTAGATCCCGCCCTTGATGACAAGTGCTGGATTCTCCTTCTGGAAGGTCTTCAATGACTTTGCAGCAGCGATCGGATCACCCTTGATGAATGCGAGTGCAGATGGTCCTGCTAGGAGCGAGTCATCGATGTCGACGCCTGCATCCTTCGCTGCGATCTTGGTGAGCGTGTTCTTCACGACCGAGTACTTGGTCTCTGAACCAAGTGAACGGCGTAGCTCCTTGAGCGAGGTCACGGTGAGTCCGCGATACTCGGTAAGGAAAGTCGCTTGGGCCGACTTGAAGTCTTCGACCAATTCGGCGACTGCGGCTGTCTTCTCCGGGCGAGCCATCAGGCTTCCTTTCTCATCCAGCGCTTACGGTGGTGGTTACTTTTGCTTCGAAGCTGTGGCGTAAAAGAAAAAGACCCCGACGCATAGATGCGTACGGGGTAACCGTTGCAACCTATGCGGGCTGTCTTTCGACATTTACTTCGGACTTTCTCGATTTCTCGAGAAGACCGAGACCAGCAGTCTCTGGCAAGGAGGCAGATACTAGGTGAGTACCTGCCCCCTGGTCAAAATCGGTATTTCAGGATCGGGTAGGACTATTGAATCGGAGCTGCACCTTCGCGAGCGAAGTTCGGATCGAGCGGCACTCCAGGTCCCATGGTCGTAGAGACCACAGCCTTGCGGATGAAACGACCCTTCGATGACGAAGGCTTGGAGCGCATGATCTCGTCGATCGCAGCTGCGTAGTTGTCAGCAAGCGCTTCAGCACTGAACGATGCCTTGCCGATGAGGAAGTGAAGATTGGAGTTCTTATCGACTCGGAACTCGATCTTTCCACCCTTGATATCTGTGACGGCCTTCGCGACATCGGTCGTGACGGTTCCGGTCTTTGGGTTTGGCATGAGTCCGCGTGGTCCAAGCACTTTACCGAGACGACCGACTTTGCCCATCAATTCTGGTGTGGAAACGACGGCGTCGTAATCAAGACGACCCTTCGAGACCTCATCGATCAACTCATCGCCACCGACGATATCTGCACCTGCTGCACGTGCTTCGTCGGCTCGTTCTGCGGTTGCGAAGACAAGGACGCGAGCGCTCTTACCGGTTCCATGTGGGAGGTTGACGGTGCTTCGCACCGCTTGATCTGCCTTCTTTGGATCCACTCCAAGGACGAGAGCGACCTCGACTGATGGATCGAACTTCACTGTGACGGTCTCTTTGACTACCTTCATCGCAGAGAGCGGCTGATACAACTGATCAGCATTGATCTTCGCGGCGGCGGCCTTGTATTTCTTACTGCGCTTCATTTCTGCTCCATTCTTGTTCGTGGCTTTCAAACCACGAATTGATTGAGTTGTGGTCAGCGGAGATGCGCTCTCCTCCCACAATTTC
>CAYORK010000037.1:1911-6713 GCA_964406345.1 uncultured Actinomycetes bacterium
TATTCAGTTCTTATTGAGTTTTTACTTGCTTTGACTCTTTCTCTTGTCGACTACCACTGCACTACGACGCCCATGGAGCGTGCAGTACCGGCGATGATCTTGCTCGCTGCGTCGAGATCGTTCGCGTTGAGGTCTGACATCTTCGTCTTTGCGATCTCCTCGACCTGAGCCTTGGTGATCGTCGCAACCTTGGTCTTATGTGGGACAGCAGATCCCTTCTCGATACCGGCAGCCTTCAAGATAAGACGTGATGCTGGCGGAGTCTTGGTGATGAAGGTGAAGGATCGATCCTCGAAGACGGTGATCTCGACGGGGATGATCTGGCCCTTCTGGCTCTCAGTCGCAGCGTTGTATGCCTTGACGAAGTCCATGATGTTGACGCCATGCTGACCGAGCGCCGGACCAACCGGTGGCGCAGGGGTCGCAGCACCAGCCTGAATCTGCAGCTTGATGAGCGCCTGGATCTTCTTCTTCGGTGCCATTTTCTTTCCCCTTTTTCCTTTTCTTCCTTAGATCTTCTGAACCTGGTTGAACGAAAGCTCGACCGGGGTCTCGCGACCGAAGATCGATACCAAAACCTTGAGTTTCGCCTGCTCCGGCATGATCTCGCTGATCGTCGCAGGGAGGGTCGCGAATGGGCCATCCATGACGGTGACGGATTCACCGATGGAGAAGTCGACGAGCTTGATGTCTGGCTTCACGGTCTTCTTCAATTCCTTCGGCGCGATCATCTTCTCCACCTCATCGAGAGGAAGTGGACTTGGATGATGTGAGTTTCCGACGAAACCAGTGACACCTGGAGTATTTCGGACGCATGACCATGACTCGTCGGTCAGATCCATGCGGACCAAGACGTAGCCTGGATAGATGTTGCGCTTGACCTGCTTGCGCTGGCCATTCTTGATCTCCATCACCTCTTCTTCAGGGACTTCGATCTGGAAGATGTAATCCTCCATGTTCATCGAGGCGATGCGGTGCTGGAGGTTCGTCTTTACGCGCTTCTCGAATCCAGCATAGGAATGGACTACGAACCATTCACCTGGTGCTGATTGAAGGACGCGACGGAACTCCGCGAGTTCTGGATCGATCTCTTCTTCGACTGATTCGAGATCCTCGTCGATCACATCGACGGCGACCGGAGTCTCCTCAGCGGTCAATTGCTCTTCAAAGTCACTCATGGGTCAGCCTCCGAAGATCCAGAAGATCACCTTGGTAAGACCAAGGTCGAAAATTGAGATGACGGCGATCATGAAGGTCACGAAGACCATGACCACTGTCGTATAGGTAGAAACTTGTTTGCGGGTAGGCCAAACGACACGTCGGAGCTCAGAGAGCACCTGGCGATAGAACTGAGGAATGCGCGCGAAGAAACCCTTTTCTTCGTTCTGCACTTCGTTTTCGCTCACGTCGTTCCTTTCCTTCTTTCCGTTTCTCTACTTCTAACTTGCACTCACCAGCAGGGCAGGAGGGACTTGAACCCCCAACCGCCGGTTTTGGAGACCGGAACTCTGGCCAGTTGAGCTACTGCCCTTCGTGACTTCTGGATCAAGGCATGCAAAAGCATGACCCTTTTCAAAATCGTCTTGTTTCTCTCTTCGAGACTGTAGATCGACCCGCCAGACGTCAGGCGCGGAAGTCTAGGTCACGGGTGGGCCTTAGGTCTAACCCGCCTGGGGCCCCGTAAATCACGCCCAATTCGCCCCATCTTTCGCGCTTTGGCAGAGTTATCTCCATGACCCCTCCTAGCAAACCGAGAGTCTCCCAACGCATCGCCGCTATCGCTGAGTCCGCGACTCTGGCTGTTGATGCGAAAGCTAAGGCGCTGAAGGCTGCAGGCAAACCTGTGATCGGTTTCGGGGCCGGTGAACCTGACTTTCCGACTCCGGATTACATCGTGGAAGCTGCGGTGGCAGCAGCGAAGAATCCGAGTAACCATCGCTACACGCCGACGCCAGGGTTGCCGGAACTCCGTGAAGCGATCGTGAGGAAGACGAAGCGCGACTCTGGTTATGAGATCACCGCGGATCAAGTTCTTGTCACCAATGGCGGAAAGCAATCCGTCTATCAGTCTTTCGCTGCGATCCTCGATCCGGGCGATGAAGTGCTGCTCCCCGCTCCTTACTGGACTTCATATCCCGAGTGCATCAAATTAGCTGGCGGAGTTCCAGTAGAGGTCTTCGCAGATGAGAGTCAAGATTACTTAGTCTCAGTGGAACAACTCGAGAAGGCGCTTACATCGAAGACGAAGGTGCTTCTCTTCTGTTCACCGTCGAACCCGACTGGATCCGTCTATTCATCAGACCAAGTCCGTGCCATCGCCGAATGGGCAGATAGGAACGGACTTTGGATCATCACGGATGAGATCTATGAACATCTCCTCTTTGATGGTGCCACTGCACCTTCGATTCCAGTCCTCTATCCCCCGATTGCAGATCGCACCATCATCTTGAATGGTGTCGCCAAGACCTACGCGATGACTGGATGGCGAGTCGGCTGGATGATCGGTCCGAAGGATGTCATCAAGGCCGCTACCAACCATCAATCACATCTTTCCTCCAACGTTGCCAACATCTCACAGCGCGCGGCAATCGCTGCGCTCGATGGATCACTCGATGCGGTGAAGGAGATGCTCACTGCTTTCGATCGCCGTAGGAAGCTGATCGTCTCCATGCTCAATGAGATCCCTGGCGTCTACTGTCCGACCCCTAAAGGAGCCTTCTATGTTTATCCGTCTGTTAAAGCTCTTCTTGGCAAAGAGATTGATGGATCTCGTCCGCAGACTTCTGCTGAGTTGGCTTCGCTCATTCTGGAGAAAGTAGAGGTCGCAGTCGTCCCAGGAGAAGCTTTCGGGCCTTCCGGTTACTTGCGCCTCTCTTACGCCACTTCAGATGCAGAGATCATCGAAGGCGTCACCCGATTGAAGGATTTCCTAAGCAAAGCCAAGTAGACGAACTTCGCTCTCAAGTTCGATTCCGTACTTCTCCTTCACTGCTCTGCTACAGGTCTTTCCGAGTTGGTTGATCTCCTCGGCTGTTGCGCCATCGTGATTTGTGATCGCGAGGACATGCTTCGAGGAAATCGCAGCACCGCCATGCCTCGTTCCCTTCTTCATGCCAGCGTTCTCAATGAGCCAAGCAGCGGAGACTTTCACCATGCCATCGGAGGTCGGCCATGATGGCGCGTTGGCTGGGACGAGATCCTTATCGACGATCGGATTGGTGAAGAATGAACCAGCCGACCAAGTGTCTCGATCGCCTTCATCCAAGACCATCCCCTTGCGCTTTCGTATCGACAAAGTCGCTTCGCGTACCTTCTTGAGCGGCGCACGCTCACCTATTGGAACTCCTAACGCATCTGCCAACTCTTGATACTGGATTGGCGATGACATCTCGCCTTGTTTCATCTGGAATGCGACCTCAAGGATCACGTATCGATCCATCTCCCTCTTGAAACGAGAAGTTCGATATCCAAAGTCACAATCATCAACGGCGAATGTGACGATCTTGCGCTCTTTCCTATCGAACGTCCTTATTCGCGCAATCACTTCACTCACTTCATGTCCGTATGCTCCGATGTTCTGGATCGGAGCGGCACCCACAGTCCCTGGGATCCCAGCAAGTGTTTCGATCCCGACATAACCCTTCTCATTCGCCCATGAGACGAATCCATCCCAATCTTCGCCTGCTTGGACTGTGATCAATCCACCGCTACAAGCGTCGCTCTCGACATCGATCCCCTTGCTCGCTACCTGGATCACTCTTCCTGCGAAGCCAGAGTCAGAAACCAAGATGTTAGAACCGCCTCCGATGATGAGGAGAGGCATCCCTGAAGTGTCAGCGCTCTCGACGAGTTCGATCAATTCACTCTCACTCGTTGCAGTGAAGAACTCCTTCGCTGGACCACCAACGCGAAGCGTCGTTAGTTCTTCGAGCCTCTTCATGTTGCCAAGGCTATCTCGCGTCATCGCCGTGGCGAGAGAATCTCATCCTGGCCACGGAAACGCTTGAGGATTCGGTTGTAATTCTCCTTCGAGTGCTTCTCGCGGTAAGCCGGGTCGACATCGTGATAGCCATGGTGCCTCGCCTGCTCCAAGGGCAGATCCAATTGAAAGAGGCGTGCGCCTCGCTCTCGTAAGGCAAGCGAGAACTCAAGGTCGGCATTGCGGTAGTACTTCGCACTGGGATTTGCGCTCACATCTGCGGCTAACTCTCGATCGACAGCAAGGAAGTAAGAGAAGAGGACATCTACTTCCCCTTCGCCCTTGTCATCGACGCTACGCCACTCATCCTCAAGGTTAACCAAACCACCCTTCCATCCCACGGCTTGGAAACCTTCATCAAGTTTGGCCACCGTCGGCGTGATCGCATCGCCAAGGAATCGAGTCGAAGGGTCCATCAAGACGATGTACTTCGAGCCAACTTCAGTGAAGAGGAAGTTGGCAGCATTGCCCCAGCCAAGTTTCTGTTTCAGATCGAAGAGGGTGACTCGAGGATTCTCTGGGAGTTCAAACGGCGCTTGCTTGCCGTTGATCAGGATCGCAAGGTCTGCGCTGGAGTTATCCAGTACCGAGTTGGCGGAGATGATCGCATCTTCGGTGAATCCCTCGATGATGAGAGTGACGGTGATATCACTCATGGCGACGGGACCTGGATGAGATGGGATTGCGAGAGGTGAGTACTAGCGAGTCTCGCGGTGCAAAGTCGAAGCCTTGCAACGTGGACAGTACTTCTTAATCTCAAGGCGATCGGGATCGTTACGACGATTCTTGCGCGTGATGTAGTTGCGCTCTTTGCAATCTACAC
>CAYORK010000038.1:0-6500 GCA_964406345.1 uncultured Actinomycetes bacterium
ACCAAACCTTCATCAGAGAATGGCAATAGGTCTTCGAAGGAACCTCCACCGCGAGTGATGATCACGACATCGACATCTTCGATTCCTTCGAGTTCGCGTAGCGCGGCGCTGACTTCGATCACTGCGTTCGATCCCTGTACTGCGACCTCTCGGATCTCGAACTGCACTGCCGGCCAACGCCGTCTCGCGTTCTCGACTACGTCTTTCTCCGCTGCGCTATTGCGGCCGCAGATCAGACCTACTCTGCGGGGCAGGAAGGGAAGTGGCTTCTTCCGTGAGGCGGCGAAAAGTCCTTCTGCGGCAAGTGCTTTCTTGAGCATCTCCAATCGCGCAAGCAACTCACCGAGTCCTACATGGTGGATCTCGCGCGCATTGAGTGAGAGTGAGCCATTGCCCATATAGAAACTCACTTTGGAGAAGACCTTGATCCGGGCGTTCTGCGGCAATGGGGCGACCGCTTGGAAGACGGACCTATGACAGGAGAGTGAGATCGAGATATCCGATGATGTGTCACGAAGTCGCATGAAGATCATCTGCGATCCCTTGCGATCATCGACTTGCGAGAGCTCGCCTTCTACCCAGACCGGTCCTAACTTTCCGATCCAATCTCGGATCGCCTCAGAGATCACTCTCACAGGTGCTGGAGCATCGATCGAAGTTTCGAGCATTCCGAGATCCTAATAGGATGCCGCCATGTCGAAGCGTGTGTTGCTCGCCGCTCCTCGTGGTTATTGCGCTGGTGTAGACCGTGCGGTCGTCACGGTGGAGAAGGCGCTCGATCTCTATGGCGCACCGGTCTATGTCCGTAAAGAGATAGTTCATAACAAGCATGTGGTCACCACCCTTGAGAAGCGTGGTGCGATCTTCGTCGAAGAGACCGATCAAGTTCCTGAGGGTTCCATCGTTGTCTTCTCCGCTCATGGTGTCTCTCCAGCAGTACATGCCGAAGCTGCTTCTCGTCAGCTGAAGACGATCGATGCGACCTGTCCGCTCGTCACGAAGGTCCATCACGAGGCGAGACGCTTTGCTGCCGAGGATATGCAGATCCTTCTCATCGGGCATGCGGGTCACGAGGAGGTAGAAGGCACCTCAGGTGAGGCGCCAGATCACATCACTCTCGTCGATGGTCTTGATGCAGCACGGACGGTGCAGGTCGATCCGAACAAGAAGTTAGCTTGGCTCTCGCAGACGACGCTGAGTGTCGATGAGACGCTTGAGGCGGTGCGGATCCTCCGAGAGCGATTCCCGCATCTTCAAGATCCTCCGAGCGATGACATCTGTTATGCCACTCAGAATCGCCAAGTCGCGATCAAGGAGATCGCACCTAAGGCAGATCTCGTTCTTATCGTCGGTTCGAAGAATTCTTCAAACTCGGTCAGGCTCGTCGAAGTCTCGCTTGAATACGGTGCGAAGGCCGCCTATCTCATCGACTATGCAGACGAAGTGAAGGATGAATGGTTCGATGGAGTGGAGACGATCGGAGTCTCGAGCGGCGCATCAGTGCCCGAGATCCTGGTGAAGGATCTCCTCGCAGAACTTGCTCGTCGTGGTTACGGCGAGGTCGAGACCATCACTGCGATGGAGGAGAGTCTGCTCTTCGCGCTACCACCTGAGTTGCGTAAGGATTTGAAGGCCGCTGCTAAGGCTTGATTGTTTTCTAGTTCCGTCGCTCGCGAGCGAAGAAGATCACCCAACCGACTAGCGCTCCCGTAACAAGGAAAGGAGCGATTCCGGCAAGACCAGAGACAAGATCGAGGGCAAAGCGGGAGATTCGTAAAGTAGAGCCACCAAGGGTCGGCAAGAGCAGGACTATCGTCACTGCGAATGCGATCGGTGGTGTTACGACCGCGGTGAAGATGGTGCCACTTCGACCAAGGTGAATCCCTCCTGCGAATGCGATCCAGATCCCGACTCCGGTGATGAAACCGACATTGCCACGGAGTGCGATCTCAACTGCCATCAAAAGCGCGATCCAAAGTGCCTGCAAGATCGCAACGCCCTGCTTGGTAAGTCCTGGACCTTGGATCCGACTCTTCGGGTCGAGCCTTCTTGGGTCGAGCTGCGCTGATCGAGAACTCATCTCACTGCCTCATCCTCTTCACCTTCATAACTCTCATCTTCCAGAGCAAGAAGGTCCTCGCCGGCTTCGATCTCGCGGACCTTGATCTCGCGGACCTCAGCATCAATGTCCGGTAGGGATCTCAACTTCTCGCTGGTCAGTCCACCGATCGCTGAGATCTTCCTTGCTGGACGGAGCATATTCTCCTCAGCGCTGGCGACGAGTTCATTGAATGCCTTCTCGGTGCTCTTGATTCGATCCCCGAGTGTCGAGATACGACCATGGACTTTGACGATCCGCTTGAGAAGTTCCTGAGCGAGGTTCTGGATCTCTGATGCGCTCTGTGCGACCTTCGATCGATTGAAGACATAGGCGACAGTGCGAAGGAGAGCGAGCATCGTGTTCGGTGTCGCGATCGCCACGCTCTTCTCGAAGGCCTTCTGATGAAGTTGTGGATCGACTGCGAGCGCTTCAGCGAGGATCGATTCGAAAGGAGCGAAGAGCACGACGAAGTCGGGGGAGTTACCACCGCCTTGATAGTCCCGTTTCGCAAGGGCGTTGACGTGACCTAGGAGATCCTTCGCGTGGCCCTTCATCAACTCTTGGCGAGCGATGGGATCCTCTTCTCCCATCGCATCGAGGAAGCGATCGAAGGGAAACTTCGAATCGATGTAGATCTCACTACCGCCAGGGATCGCGATCCGGATATCAGGTTTGCCGATACCAGCCTCACCGACCTGCTGTTCTTGTCTGAAGAAGTGGATCCCTTCTTGAAGCCCTGAACTCTCGAGCAACATCTCAAGTTGCGTCTCGCCGTACTTGCCGCGAGATTGTGGGTTCGAGAGCGCACCAGCGAGCTTTGTCGTCTCTCGAAGCAATGACTCGGCACCTAGCCGCATCCCTTCGATCTGTGTCTTGATCGAGCTTTCGCTCTCGACTCGCTTCAACTCCGCTTCATGACTTGCTCGCGCAAGTTCTGACATCTTGCTCTCGACGCTCTTGATCGCAGTAGCGAGTGAGATCTCGCTCTTCTCTTCTTCGATACGTGCCGTCAGTTGTGATTCAAGTCGGGTGACGCTTGCTCGTTCGGCCTCGACACTCGCCTCAAGCGAAGCGATACGCATCGCCGATGATGACTTCGATCGTAAGGTTCCGATGAGGAATCCCAGGACGGCGCCGATGATGAGCCCCAGTGCGAGATAGATCGCGAGCGATGAATCGGTCATGCCGCCAATCGTGGCAGTCAGGGGCGACAATGACGCGTAGGCTCTACCCCTCGTGGGCCTCTCTATTGGGATCGTCGGACTGCCGAATGTAGGCAAGTCCACCCTCTTCAACGCATTGACGAAGAACAACGTCCTTGCTGCCAACTACCCCTTCGCCACCATCGAGCCGAATGTCGGTGTCGTGGGCGTGCCGGACTCGCGCCTCGCAGTCCTTGCCAAGATCTTCAACTCGGAGCAGATCCTTCCTGCCACGGTCTCTTTCGTCGACATCGCTGGGATCGTCAAAGGTGCTTCTGAGGGCGCAGGACTCGGCAATAAGTTCCTCGCCAATATCCGTGAGAGCGATGCCATCTGCCAAGTGATCCGTGTCTTCTCTGATGGCGATGTGGTCCATGTCGATGGGAAGGTCGATCCAGCATCCGATATCGAAACGATCAATACTGAGTTGGCTCTCGCTGACCTCCAGACGATAGAGAAGTCGATCCCACGTCTTGAGAAAGAGGCGCGCCAGAACAAGGAGCGAGCAGTCGTCCTCGATGAGCTTCGTAAAGCCAATGAGCTCTTGAGCGATGGAAAACTCCTCTTCGGTTCCAAACTCGATGTGGATCTCTTGAAGGAGTTCGGATTCCTCACAGCAAAGCCTTTCCTCTATCTCTTCAATGTCGATGCGAGTGAATTGGGAGATGAGAAGTTGCGAGCGGATCTCTCTCAATTGGTAGCCCCTGCGAAAGCGATCTTCCTCGATGCGAAGACTGAGGCAGAGTTAGCCGAACTCAGTGATGAAGATGCTTTGGAGTTGCTCAAGTCGATCGGATTGGAAGAGCCTGGATTGGCAACGCTCGCCCGCGTTGGATTCGAGACCTTAGGTCTTCAGACCTACCTCACTGCTGGACCGAAAGAGGCGCGAGCCTGGACCATCCATAAAGGTGATACCGCTCCGATGGCAGCGGGCGTCATCCATACTGATTTCCAACGCGGCTTCATCAAGGCCGAAGTCGTCTCCTTCAATGATCTCGTCGAGGCGGGATCCATGGTGGAGGCACGCTCCCGTGGAAAGGTGCGGATGGAAGGCAAGGAATACGTCATGCACGATGGCGATGTCGTCGAGTTCAAGTTCAATGTTTAGTAACCGTTGCACCGTCCGTAGGACTATCTGCAGGACTATCTGTAGGACCAAAGGGGAAATAGCGTGAAATCAACACATCTTGCCGGTCTACCCGAGCGACGACGCGAGAACCTTCGCAACATCGCGATCATCGCCCACGTCGACCATGGCAAGACGACGCTCGTCGATGCGATGCTCTGGCAATCAGGAGCCTTCGCAGCACATAAGGAGCAGACCGATTCCAAGGATCGCGTCATGGACTCGATGGACCTCGAGCGCGAGAAAGGCATCACCATCCTCGCCAAGAACACTGCGGTCAAACGTGGCGATCTCACCGTCAACATCATCGATACTCCTGGCCACGCCGATTTCGGTGGCGAAGTGGAGCGCGGACTTGAGATGGTCGATGGCGTATTGCTCCTCGTTGATGCATCGGAAGGTCCACTTCCGCAGACTCGTTTCGTACTTCGCAAGGCGCTCGCAAAGAACTTGCCAGTCATCCTCGTGATCAACAAAGTCGATCGAGCAGATGCTCGTATCTCTGCCGTCGTCAATGAGACCTACGAACTCTTCCTCGATCTCGATGCGAATGAATCGCAGATCGACTTCCCCGTGATCTTCGCATCAGCGAAGGCAGGACGTGCCTCGCTTACACAACCTGCCGATGGTGGGATGCCAGATCTTGAGAATCTCGACATCCTCTTCGACACGATCTTCTCGACCATTCCGGCACCGGTCTATCACGAGGGTGCGCCACTTCAAGCGCATGTCACCAATCTCGATTCCTCTCCTTATCTCGGTCGTCTCGCACTCTGTCGTGTCCATGAAGGTGAGATCACAAAGGGTCAACAAGTGATGTGGATCAAGACTGACGGCACCATGGAGCGAGTGAAGATCTCCGAGCTCTTGATGACCGATGGCTTGGAGCGCGTTCCTGCTGAATCTGCCGGACCTGGTGACATCATCGCCCTCGCCGGAATCGAAACGATCACGCTCGGTGAGACGCTCGCCGATCTCGAGAATCCCCATGCACTACCGAAGATCACCGTTGATGAACCATCGATCTCGATGACAGTCGGTATCAATACCGCACCTCTTGCTGGGCAATCTGGCAAGAAATTGACGGCGCGACTTGTGAAGAATCGACTTGATGCCGAACTCGTGGGCAACGTCTCGCTCCGCATCAATCCGACCGATAGACCAGATACCTGGGAGATCCAAGGTCGAGGCGAGCTGCAACTCGCAGTCTTGGTCGAGATGATGCGCCGCGAAGGTTTCGAACTCACTGTCGGTAAGCCACAAGTGGTCACTCGTGAGATCGATGGGAAGCTGAATGAGCCGATGGAGCGATTGACCATCGATTCGCCTGAGGAGTATCTCGGTGTTATCACGCAGTTGATGGCGCTTCGCAAAGGTCGCATGGAACAGATGGTCAACCATGGCACTGGTTGGATCCGAATGGATTATCGAGTCCCATCGCGTGGGTTGATTGGCTTTAGGACCGAGTTCTTGACGGAGACACGAGGTACCGGTCTCTTGCACCATGTCTTCGATGGTTATGAACCATGGCATGGCGAACTTCGCACCAGACCTACCGGATCCTTAGTTTCGGATCGACGTGGCGTCGTGACTTCCTATGCGCTCTTTAGTCTCCAAGAGCGAGGAACGATCTTCGTCCAGGTCGGCGATGAGGTCTATGAGGGCATGGTGATCGGCGAGAACTCGCGCCCTGAGGATATGGATGTCAACGCATGTCGAGAGAAGAAGTTGACCAACATACGATCAGCGACAGCCGATGAGTTGGAAAGATTGATCCCGCCGAAACTTCTCAATATGGAACAAGCCCTTGAGTTCTGTCGTGAGGATGAGTGCATCGAGGTCACCCCCACCACAGTCCGCGTACGCAAAGTGGTCCTTGATCAAAATGAGCGCGCTCGACTGACCTCCAAGGCGAAGAAGGCCAATCTCGACGCTTAAGTCGCGCCGTCACCTCCTTCCGGTTGGATAGGGGTATGAAGAAGAGCGCGGTGAAATTGGAGTTGGCTCGAAAGAGCCTGCCCAAGGTCTCGCTCATCCCTGCCTCTGAGATACATCGCCAGGTCCTTGAAGG
>CAYORK010000039.1:0-6414 GCA_964406345.1 uncultured Actinomycetes bacterium
TCATTTAGTCACTTCAAGGATGGACCGACAGCCGAGGGCCCAAGCCAACTCTTTGAGATCGCTTCGAAAGATGCGAGCAAGATCAATGACTTCGATGGCACCCTTCCTGACGTTCCTAATCCTTCACTGGCCAACCCTCGCCGCGGAAGTTGGCCCATTGATTCGTTGGGGGAGCGTCGGAGCGCTTTCGATGAGGCAGTGCGACTCTTCGAGGCAGCCCCTGAGGTGAAGGACGAAGAACTTGCCGCACTCGATAGCGACCTCTTTGCCCTAATCACGGAGGAGCGACGACGAAAGCAAGGCGCGACTGTCTATCTACCAGAGCGAATCTCGGTCTCCATGCTCGAAGACCTGCGAAGCGATCACGATGCGTTGGCGATGAGGATCAGACGTCCGATGCCTAGCCACGCCAATCTCTATGCGCGCCGTGGCACTGAGTTCCATGGTTGGGTCGAACGCCATCTCAATAGACCGCAGCTATGGGGCGAGGATGAGTGGGAGTGGGAAGAGAGTCTCTCCGATGGCGAATTGAAGGCGCTCAAGGATGCCTGGCTCGCCTCAAAGTGGGCCAAACGTAAACCGCTTGAGGTTGAGTTCCCCTTCGAAGTGGTGATCGATGGCACGCTCTTGCGCGGACGAATCGATGCGATCTATTCGGGTTCCCATCCGGATTCCCATTCAGATTCCCATCCGGGTTCCCATCCGGATTCGAACGATTCGAACCTCATCGAGGTGGTCGATTGGAAGACAGGCAAGGCGAAGAGTGGCGCAGAGCTAGAGGAGGCTGCGATCCAACTCGCTGCCTATCGATTGGCGGTTTCGAAGGTATTCGGAAAGCCACTCGCTTCGATCAGCGCTGCCTTTCATTATGTGAAAGATGACGAGACCATTCGACCTGCTGATCTCTTGGACGAGGCGGGGATTATCCGATTACTGCCGAGATGGGACGATGATCGCTGATCATCGCCTGTCCGTGGACGACCTCCCTTCCTTCGATTCCTTTGCTTGCGAGGATGTAGTCGAATTGCACCTTCGGTGACCAGGATGGATAACTCTTTGCGCTCGTGAGCGAGCGAAGTGGTGTGGACTTCTCGGCAAGGCCCCACGGAAGATTGAAGTCTCCCATCAAGATGACGCGCTCTCCTAATGTGCGAAGCCATCTCTCTGCCATACGAAGTTGTCTGACGTTGAATCCAGGGACGAAGGAGAGATGTGTGCTTGCGACGATGGTGCCATCGACCAACTCTGCGGCGACGACGACGCGTGGTTCATCTGGAACGTAGCGGAGTCGAATTCCTTTAGGTGTCGGTATCGCAAGTGGCGCACCAAAGGGAGCTGTCCCCAACTCCTTGATATGAAAGCGTCGAACCTCTACTCGAGAGATCAAAGCGATCCCGTAGGTCGGCGATTCCTCTTGTTTCGTCGTACTCCATTCACCACCGGGAGTGCCGAAGAGCGTCGGTTGATAATGCCAATGTTCTGTTCCCATCAGATCTGCGATCACTTTGGTCTGATGGATCCCATCGCTTCGAGGTTGTAGGTCATCCACCTCTTGGATGGCGAGGAGATCGGGTGTGAACTCCTCAAGGAATCGCGAGAGGCCACGCTCCAGCGTCTGACGCGTCGAACTTCCATCGACCAAGGAGCGACCATTGAGAAGGTTCCATGAGGTCACGCGTAGCGTGGGAAAAGACGATTGCAGACCCATGAGTTGAGGTTAGTAGGCTTGCGAGCATGTTGCATTTGCCGCTTTCCAAACAGGTCTTGGATCGTGCGGCAGAGTTACGTTCTCAGGATACTGCGCTTGATGCGCTCCTATCTTCTGGACTCTTCTATCACTTCATCGAGGGATCATGGTTGATCGATGGTGAGAAGGTGGCATCACTGAGCTGGGATGAGAGTGAAGATCTCAGTGTTCTTCTAGAGCGGGAGGTCGATAAGCGCTATATCCCGGAGCGATACTTCCTCGGCCTCGATGGTGATGGAGGTGGCCATTTCCTCATCCATCATCAGAGGAAGGAAGCCGTCAGGACTCCTGCTGACTCTCCGGTTGAATCACATCGCGAGAGGCTCACAGAGCTCTCCCGCTACACCATCGAGAACTTGAGATCGAAGGTCGCACTCTTCTCGCCACTTCATATCGGGGTCGTGATGCATGGGCAAGGTCTTGCCTTCTGGCATGCGAACCATCGCTTCTGCTCTCGGTGTGGCAAGGAGACCGTTTCAATCCTTGGTGGATCGGTTCGAAGTTGTGTCGATGGTCATCAACATCATCCTCGTACTGACCCCGCGATCATCACCTTGATCAAGGATCGAGCGGATCGGATCCTCTTGGGACATCAAGCGAGTTGGCCAGAAGGACGCTTCTCCACCTTCGCAGGTTTCGTGGAACCAGGCGAGTCATTCGAAAGCGCGCTCCATCGTGAGGTCGCAGAAGAAGCCGGGATCACCATCTCAGAGTTCCAATACTTAGGTTCTCAACCCTGGCCCTTCCCTTCCTCGGTGATGATCGCATTCGAGGCGATCACAGAAGAGCCGGATCGCGCTCGACCTGATGGCGAGGAGATCACGGAGATCAAGTGGTTTGATCGCGCATTGCTTCTGGAAGCGAGTCGAGCCGGCACGCTCCTCTTACCTCCTCCGATCAGTGTTGCCAGAGCGATGATCGATCGTTGGTACGAGGCTGAGAAAGGTGAACCGCTCTCAACGAAGGATGCGTGGCGTTGATGAGTGAGAATGCAACTGCGCTCCTCGCCGCACTCGATGAGGAACAACGAAAGGTCGCAACTGCGATCCGTGGACCAGTCCTTGTGATCGCCGGCGCTGGAACCGGAAAGACACGAGCGATCACGCAACGAATCGCCTATGGTGTCGAGGTCGGAGCCTTCGATCCAAGAAAAGTTCTCGCCCTCACATTCACTGCGAAAGCAGCAGGTGAGATGCGACAACGTCTTCGCGTCCTTGGTATCGGCCAGGTCCAGGCAAGAACCTTCCACGCGGCAGCACTTCGCCAATTGATCTTCTTCTGGCCTGAAGTCTTAGGCGGCCGCTTTCCCAAAGTCTTGACCAGCAAGTCGCCGCTCTTGAGTGAGAGCGCCAATCGCATCGGTTCTTCGGTGAAGATCAATCCGCAGAATCTGCGTGAGATCTCAAGTGAGGTGGAGTGGAGTAAATCGCTCTCACTCGCTCCCGATCAATATGTCGAAGAGGCAGAGCGCGCCAATCGTCAGACCACGATTGCGCCAGGTGAGATCGCTCGGATCTATGAGTCTTATGAGTCGATCAAACGCGATGAGCGAGTGATTGATTTTGAGGATGTCCTCTTGCTCACCATCGGGATGTTGGAAGAGGAGAGTGGCGTTGCGAGCCGGGTTCGAGATCAATATCGATTCTTCACTGTCGATGAGTATCAGGATGTCTCACCTTTGCAACAACGCCTCCTGGATCTTTGGCTCGGAAGTCGGAAGGACATCTGTGTCGTCGGTGATCCAGCCCAAACAATCTATAGCTTCGCAGGTGCGACACCAGCATTCCTTCTCAATTTCACCAAGCGCTATCCGGAAGCCGAAGTCATTCGCCTCAATCGTGGCTACCGCTCGACGCAAGAGATCATCACTTACGCCAATCGATTGATCCGAGATCGCCTCTCTGCCGGAGAATCCTCGGAACTGATCGCCGGTGAGGTCCGCCATGGTGAGCCAGTTAGATTGAGTGGGCATCCACGGGTTGAGGAGGAGATTCGATCGATCGTGGCAGAGGTAAAAGGTGAGATTGCAAGCCACCGAGATCCTCGCCAGATCGCGATCCTCGCACGGACGAACAACCAACTTGAGGCGATGGCGCGCTCACTTCGTATCGCTGGTATCGAATTCCAGATCCGCGAGAGTGAGAGATATTTCGACTCGAAGGAAGTCGCAGATGCGATGCGAGCGATCCGTAGCGCATCGGTCCTTAGTGACCCGACAGGTGATTGGCGTTCGGAACTGAAGCAGGTCCTGGCTCCCTTGGGAGGAGATGCAAAGGTCAGAGCCATTCTCGATCTTGCCTACGAGGATCCGACGATCGAGTCGATGCGTGACTTCTTACGTGAATTGGAAGATCGCAAGGATCAGAGCAATCCACCGCAACTTCCCGGTGTCACTCTTGCAACCTTCCATGCCGCGAAAGGTTTGGAATGGGATTCGGTCTATCTCTTCGGAGTCTCAGAGGGGATCGTCCCGTGGCCATCATCGGCGGTCGAGGAAGAGAAGCGCTTGCTCTACGTGGGTGTCACGCGAGCGAAGGAGAGACTTGCTATCTCCTATTCGGGGAATTCATCGCCTTTGATCTCGCGTGAGGGCGTTGCAGATACGCAGTAGTCGGAGATCGGTCAGCAGGGAACGCATCTCACCTCGGCGTGAAAAACGACCTTGCTCCATCGTTACCTTGATTGCTACCCTCTGCCACATGTCCCGAAGCCTTGTCACCGATCGCATGAATCGTCATGCCCTCACACATGGCCACACCACCTCGAAGAAGGCTGCCCGCTCATTTACAGCCTTTTATCGCGGGATCTCGGGATCCTGGAGGACTATCTAAGAGAGATAGAAGCCCAGGGGCCCAAGATCCAAAAGGATCTTCGGGCCCTTTTTCTTTTTCCCCCGAGATTGGCACGGGGAGCGAAGAGAGAAGCAAGACGCAAGAGGCAAGAAGAGAGAAACAAGAACCTTCGACCCCATAAAGTCGAAGAGCAGTAAATCGATTAGCAGAGAGAAGGTAGTGAAATGGCAAACGTATTGTTCAGTGACCTACTAGTTCCTGGTTGGGCTGATTCGAAGATCGGTCTCAAGGATGTCACCGGCACTTTTGGCGATCGCCATGCCTATTCACTGCCATGCCACAACGCCAACCCTGAGACCTTCTTCTCCGAAGAGAAGGCTGTGATCGAGCAAGCCAAGAGACTCTGCGCGCCATGTCCAGTGCGCAATGAGTGCTTGAAGGGTGCGCTCTCGCGTCAGGAGCCATGTGGAGTTTGGGGCGGCGAGCTCTTCCACGAAGGCCGAGTCATCGCTGAGCGACGTGGGGTTGGAAGACCGCGACTTGTAAGGGTTGGCTAACGCCCGACACCGAGTGCGCGGAAGTTCCACCCGGCTGCGATCCAACGATCGCGATCAAGGGCGTTTCGTCCGTCGATGATGTTTGTCGACTTCACCTTTGCTTTGAGCGCGGCGGGGTCGATCTCGCGATACTCACGCCACTCAGTGAGATGAAGGATCATCTCGGAATCCTTGATCGCATCATTGATCTCATCGGCGAACTCGAGCGCAGGGAATCGCACCTTTGCATTCTCGATCGCCTTCGGATCATGGACGATGACGGTCGCTCCAGCACCGCTCAATTGTGCGGCGATATCGAGCGCGGGGGAGTCGCGAACATCATCGCTCTCCGGTTTGAAGGCTGCACCAAGGACTGCGATCCGCCTCTTGCGTAGGTCTTCGCCGAGATCATTTCGCACGAGCTCGATCATCCGAGCACGTGCGCGGAGGTTGATCGAGTCGATCTCACGCAAGAATTCAAGAGCTTGGCGTGCCCCTAGTTCATCGGCTCGCGCCATGAATGCGCGGATGTCCTTAGGTAGGCAGCCTCCGCCGAATCCGATCCCTGCCTGCAGGAACTTGTTTCCGATTCGAGGGTCGTGACCGATCGCCTTCGCAAGGACGGTGACATCTCCGGCCGCTGCCTCGCAGATCTCAGCCATGGCGTTGATGAAGGAGATCTTTGTGGCGAGGAAGGAGTTCGCTGCTACCTTGACGAGTTCGGCAGTGGGGAGATCTGCGCGGATCCACGGAATCTCGAGCGCGAGGAGATCTTCGTAAACCTCCTTCAATAGCGCCTCTGCCTTATCCGAAGTGACGCCGACGACGAGGCGGTTGGGGCGCAAGGTATCTTCGACAGCGAATCCTTCGCGCAAGAACTCTGGGTTCCATGCCAATTCAGCGCCTTCGTTGACCTCTGCCAATCTCTTGGCAAGCCTTGCTGCTGTTCCAACGGGAACAGTGGACTTACCGACGACTAATGATCCAGATTTCGCTATCGGTGCGATCGCTTCAAGAGCGGCGTTGACATAGGTCATATCGGCTGCAAGCGAGTTCTTCGCTTGCGGAGTTCCCACGCAGATGAAGTGGATATCCGCATCCTTCGCTGCGTTGAAATCGGTGGTGAAGGTCAATCGACCCGATGCGACCTCATCACGCAAGAGTTGATCGAGGCCTGGTTCATAGAAGGGAACCTTGCCCATCTTGAGACGTTCGATCTTCTCGCTATCGACATCGATGCCGACGACCGTGAAGCCGAGCGAAGACATCGCCGCAGCGTGGGTGGCACCGAGATAACCAGTGCCGATGACTGAGAGTCGTAGCCGCTTGCTCAAGAGAT
>CAYORK010000040.1:0-6128 GCA_964406345.1 uncultured Actinomycetes bacterium
TTGAGCGCATCGCGAACAGGAATTGCGAGCGCTCCTTGAGAGCAGGAATTTAGGTATGTGACTTTCTCAAGGACTGGAAAGAGGTGACGGTACTGTGTTGCAACATCCATCTCTTTCCACCTCATCTCTCGAGAACCCCTCTAGACACAACAGTAGATGGGATTGTCTCCTTCTACTACTACGGAATAATCATCTCGTGGACGTCTACATAGCGGAAGCCGCCAGGACCCCTTTTGGCTCTTACTTCGGTGCGCTATCCGGCATCAGGGCAGACGATCTTTTGGCCAGCGCGACAAAGAACCTCTTAGAGAAACTCCCAAACCTAGATCCAACAGCGATTGATGATGTCGTCATCGGTGACTCGAATGGATCTGGGGAAGACAATCGAAATGTCGCAAGGATGGGCTCACTCCTCGCTGGCCTCCCCGTCACCGTCCCTGCAGTGACGGTCAACCGTCTCTGTGGTTCTGGTGGTGAGGCGATCATTCAAGCTTCACGCGAAATTCGCACTGGTGATGCTCGATTCGTCATTGCAGGCGGTGTCGAGTCCATGTCGAGAGCTCCATGGATCGTGAAGCGAACGACAAAGAAGCCTCCTGAGAGCGTTTCTGTCGATGAACTACATCAATCGACCGTCGGTTGGCGCATGGTCAACCCAGAGTTTCCCAGTCAGTGGACGCAAAGTCTCGGTCGATGTGCAGAGGCTGTTGCTGAGGGAATTGGAATCTCGAGAGAAGAGCAAGATGAATGGGCTCTTCGCTCTCACTCCCGTGCGATAGAAGCATGGCGCAAGGAAATTCACTCTGGGTTTGCTTTTGATTACGCAGAGTTGTTGAGAGATGAATCGATCCGCCCAGAGACCTCTCTTGAGAAACTGGCGACCTTGCCATCGGCGTTCTCTGAAGGCGGTGCAGGAACTGCCGGCAATTCCTCGCCAATAAATGATGGATCCGTGGTAACCCTCCTGACTTCGTTGGAAGGCATCAAGGAGTTGGGTATCGATACAAGTAGTTCTGGGGGGTACGGAAAGGTCCTAGGAAGTGTCGTTGTAGGGCGAGCGCCGCATGAGTTCACTCTCGCCCCAATTGATGCCGTACGAGCGTTGATGAGCAAGCTCAATCTCAAGTTCTCAAACATCAAAGTATGGGAGATCAATGAGGCGTTCTCTGCGATGGTGCTCTCTGTTCTCCACGGTTTGCCTGAAATCGACCGAGCAAAAGTCAACGTCAATGGTGGGGCAATCGCGATGGGGCATCCAATTGGAGCCTCTGCAGCTCGTGTCATCGTAGATACAACGCGTGAACTGCGGCGACAAGGCGGCGGAATAGGTATTGCTACCGCGTGTATTGGTGTCGGACAAGGTATCGCTGTCGCGCTAGAGGTCTAAGCACCTTTGGTACGGGCCTTTTCGATACGGTCACGTATCGCCTCGCTAAGTCCTTCCCCTTGGGGCGGGACGATCACAATTGTCTCCAATCCTTGAGCGTCACCTTCTCGCAAGGATTGGTAGAGGACTCGCGCATACTCGACATCATTCTTTGGAGCGGCAAGTCGGATCATCCCTGGCGGTGTGGAAACCTCGCTCAAGGCAACGAAGCCCGACCCAGGGGCTTGCACCTCTCCAACAAGTACTCGAGCCCTAGGTGCATAGTGACTCTCAAGCGAACCTGAGACTCGAATTGAATCATTCGAATCCTCCAACTGCAGGCCAGTCGATTGTTGAATCATTTCCCTGGTGATTGCGCCAGGTCGAAGTACTCGAGGAGAACTCCCTCGACAGTCAATCACCGTGGACTCAATCCCAACTACGCAGTGACCCCCATCAAGGATCATGTCAGCTGCAGAGAGCAGTTGACCAAGTTGTCCTTCCGCTGCTTCTGCTGATGTCGGTGAGACTTCACCAAATCTATTGGCACTTGGGGCGGCAATACCGTTTCCACCTACAGAATGAAATTCCCTTAGAAGTTGTAGTGCAATGGGATGGGCAGGGATTCGAATGCCGACACTTTCTTGACCACCGGTGATGAAATCTCTCGCATTATGTGATCTCGGGAGTACCAAGGTCATGGAACCTGGCCAGAAGTCTCTAGCGAGGGCGATGGCGTACTGCGGAACTTCGCTAGTCCAATAGTCAAGAAGCTGTAGATCCCCGATATGCACGATCACGGGATGATCAAGAGGGCGTCCTTTGGTCTCGTAGATTAGCCGCACTGCCTCCTCATTCTCGGCGTCTCCACCCAATCCATAGACGGTCTCTGTTGGGAAGATGACAAGGTGACCTTGGCGTAAGGCTTTCGCGGCGTCTCTGAGAGTATCCAAAGTGCAATGAGAGATGATGGTCACCTGTGAATTCTCCCATTCATTTCACTTTTCTACCCTCATCAGGGAAACTAGCGACATGAGACATTCAACAAAGATTCTATTTGCCAGCATTCTCTCGCTAGGGATCGTCGTATCCGGTGTCACAGCGAGCAACGCTTCCACTGAAAGAAGACAGATTACGGTCTCTGCTGAAGGCAAGGTCAGCGTTACTCCGGACGCGGTTCGCATCTATGCGACCGTCTCATTGGTTCGCACAACCTCAAAGAATGCACTCGAATCTGCCAATACCGTTTCCGCAAAGGTTCGCGCCGCATTCATCGAGAGTGGCGTTGAGCGCAAAGAGATCAAAACACAAAGTGTCACTGTCTACCCTGAGTACAACTACTCGCAGGAGAAGGGTTCGACCCTCGTTGGCTACCGCGCATCACAAAGTTTCGATGTTGTGATCAAGAATGCCAGCACGGCAGGAAGCGTCGTTGATGCGGTGGTAGCAGCAGGTGGAGATGACCTTCAAGTCAACGCCGTCACTCCATTTGTTTTGGAAGCTGCCGGCGCGACTGCGAGCGCTAGGGAAGATGCCGTCAGGAATGCGCGTGCCAAGGCTCGCTCTTATGCCTCACTTCTTGATGTGAGATTGGGAAGAGTGATCTCTCTCGTTGAGGGCTCTGCGCCTACATTTGGTGGTCCTATGTATGCGATGGAAAAGAATGATGCTGGGTCAACTGTGATCGATCTCGGTCAGCAGCAAGTCACGGTCACCGTAACCGTCAAATGGTCGATTCGCTAGATGATCATCGTTGATCTCACATGAGTGTTGAGAGATTTCGTCTCTCGAGTGGACTCGAGATCTCGCGAGTAGTCACGGGACTGTGGCAGATCGCGGATATGGAGAAAAGCGGAAAACCGCTCGATCCTGTGGAAACTGCGCAGTACATGAGCGGTTATGCCAATGTCGGCCTCACAACTTTCGACATGGCTGATCACTATGGATCTGCTGAGATCATCGCTGGAACCTTCAAGAAGAATCTGGCAGCTGGACGAGATTGCACCATGCTCACCAAATGGGTGCCAAAACCCGGTCCTGTCACTCGCGAAATGGTCAGATTCGCAATCCACGAACGCCTTTCAAGGCTGCAGACTGAACAAGTTTCTCTTCTCCAGTTCCATGCCTGGAACTTCTCTCACCCATCTTGGCTCGACAGTCTCTTCTATCTCCAAGAGCTCAAGGAAGAGGGTCTGATTCACTCGTTAGGTGTCACCAATTTCGACACGGCACACCTTCGCATCGCAAAATCCAGTGGTATCGATCTCGTCACCAATCAGGTCTCATATTCCCTCGTAGATCGGCGAGCCGGTGGCCAGATGGCTGACTACTGCTCTGCTCATGGAATCTCGATCTTGGCCTACGGGACAGTCTTGGGCGGTTTCCTCTCGAAGAAGTGGTTAGGGAAGCCAGAGCCAGGAGAGTCTCAACTCTCCAACTGGTCATTGATGAAGTACAAGCGATTCATCGATGTCGCAGGTGGGTGGGGAGTGTTTCAAAAGGTCCTCGCCGTTCTCGATCAGGTGGCAGAAGAGATAGGTACCTCCATTGCCTCACTCGCTTCTCGATATCAACTTGATCAAAAGGCTGTCGGCGCAGTGATCATCGGTGCGCGCCTTGGAGAGAACTCGCACTTCGATGAGAGCGCGAGACTCTTTGACTTCTCGATTACTCCTGAGCAGGCGGTGCGGATCGCTGAGGCGCTAAGTCATCTCAACCCTATCCCCGGCGACTGTGGCGACGAATATCGCAAGCCTCCCTATCTCACCGCTTCAGGCGATCTAAGCCATCATCTTGATGAATTCCCCGCGCCGTACTCCACGATCGAGGAGGCAACAAGAGTCCGCGCTGAGTCAGGCACTCCCTGGGAGTCGATTGCTGGTTACTCACGCGCAATCCGTGTCGAGAATCGAATTGTGGTCTCTGGCACCACGGCGACTCATGGCAGCAGGGCCATTGGTGTGGGTGATCCCGCCGCTCAAACTCACTTCATCATCGACAAGATTCAAGGGTCGATTGAATCCCTTGGAGGACGACTCGAGGATGTGATCCGCACCCGAATCTTTCTTGCAAACCTGGATGATTGGGAGGCTGTCTCTAGAGCGCATGGCGCACGTTTTTCCGAGATCAGACCCGCTAACACTATGGTCGAGGCTCGACTAATAGGTGATGAGTATCTTGTGGAGATAGAAGCTGAAGCAATCATCCCTCCTTCCGCGTAGAGTTGAGTTTGTCTCGGATCAGGCGAGATTCAGGTGAGCAAGGGGTGTCTATGAAGATGGTTGAGCTCGTACCTGGTTATCGCATCTCTCCAGTGATCAAAGGTGGATGGCAACTCAGCGCAGGTCACTCTCTGGATCGGACGATTGAAGATGAGGGTGCCATCAACGACACCATCTCCTTCGTCGAGTCGGGAGTTTCGACGCTCGACTTCGGAGATATCTACGTTGGTGTCGAGGAACTCATTGGAAAGACCCTCCGGCGACTCAAGGAGAGTCACGGCGACGATGCCCGAAAGATGATGCAGTTACACACCAAATACGTCCCAAATGAGAAGTCCCTCATGCGCTTTGACCTTCAAGACGTGAGACAGATCGTAGAAAGATCGCTCTCAAGACTGGGTGTAGAACAGGTGGATCTGGTGCAGTTCCACTGGTGGAACTATGAAGCGCCTCATTACATGGACGCGATGGCTGAACTTTTCGCGCTCAAGGATGCTGGAAAGATCGGTCATGTTGGAATCACGAATTTCGATCTCGCAAAGACGCGCGACTTCACAGAGGCGGGATTCAAACCTGCCTCGACCCAAGTTCAATACTCTCTCCTTGATCGTCGAGTAGAAAACGGCCTGGGTGAGTATTGCCATCTCAACGGTATTGGAATCATCGCATTTGGAACTGTCGCTGGAGGTTTCATCTCGGAGAAGTACCTCGGAGAGCGTGAACCAGATAACTTTGCAACCCGTTCAAACGTGAAGTACAAGTTGATCATCGACGACTTCGGTGGTTGGGAACTATTCCAAGAGCTTCTCAAACTCTTGGACAAGATCGCTAAGAGCCACTCGACTGATATCGCATCGATCTCATCTGCTTGGAGCCTTCAACGACCGGGAGTCAAAGCCGTGATTGTCGGGGCCCGCAACCTGGACCATCTCGATAGAAATCTTGGTATACCCGACATCGTTTTCACCGAGGAGGAACTCGGGGCCATTGATCTGCTTCTTTCACAATCGAAAGGTCCTCAAGGTGAGGTCTATGAATTGGAGCGTTACAACGATCGACACCGCGGGATCATTCACACCAATAACAACTAAGTCAGTTTCTCCGAGTCCAGCTCGACCTTTCGGATTCGTTCGATTCGCATGATCATGCGTTCTTCTGGATCAGGACAAGAGACGAGATTGTCACGTTCGAGCCAATCTCCTGATGGGAGTTGCCTCTGTTTCGCAGGCAGCAAGGCTGCGACGGATTGCATCGCATAGAAGCAGAAGTGTTTACCTTCCGGAATTCGCACCTCACTGGAGTTCACGACCTCGAAATAGTCTCCAGGCTTCAAATTGCAGACGGAGCGCCCATCGATCCGATCGACGACTATGCGCAGGTCATACAACTCCATGTCCTTGTCGCTCATGACGCCATGGTAGGTGGTGCGCTTTACCCAGTTTTGAGGGTTCCGGAAGTGCCGATACCCTTACCCCTTGGCTCATTTGTCCCCATCGTCTAGGGGCCTAGGACATCGCCCTTTCACGGCGGTAACACGGGTT
>CAYORK010000041.1:0-5553 GCA_964406345.1 uncultured Actinomycetes bacterium
AGTTCAAGGAGATGACTTTGGTAGAACTCTCTGAGTTCGTGAAGTCATTCGAGAAAGAATTCGATGTCACCGCAGCAGCACCAGTAGCTGTCGTCGCCGCAGGCGGCGCAGCCGGTGGTGAAGCAGCATCAGCACAAGAAGAGTTCACCGTCGTACTAGAGGATGCAGGCGCTCAGAAGATCGCCGTCATCAAGGAAGTACGTAACCTGAACTCAGCACTTGGCCTCAAGGAAGCCAAGGACTTGGTCGATGCGACCCCAGCAACCCTCCTTGAGAACGTCAAGAAGGATGTCGCTGACAAGGCAAAGGCGGCCCTCGAGGCAGCTGGCGCGAAGGTCACCGTCAAGTAAGTAAGTAGTTCACTCAAGAGGGCCTCGGGAAACCGAGGCCCTCTTGCTTTTGGAATTGTTTCTCATTGTTATTGATTCAAACGTGCAAGCGCACAAACATCTCGTTGAACTGTCCTGTTCAAAGGATCTCCGCGTTCAGATCGAAGAGGACCATCACAATCGCGATAGCAATCGACCAGATCATCATGCTTGCCGTAACTATGAGCGACGCTCGAAGCGGCCTAACGCCTGCAGCAACCGAGGCCGCTGCCGCAAATTGCGTACCGATGATCAACGGTCCGAGAGCTGCCATGCCGTAGATGCCGTATCGATCGAATGCCTTCGTCGCCTTCTCAAAGCGAGGGGATTCAGCACTCTTACCTTTCGCAACGCGCCTTCGTGTGATCCACACGCGGATGCTTGAACCGAGGTAGGCGAAGAGGAAGATCGTTATCGCATTGCCAATCACTGCCGCGATGACCGTGGCGATCGGATCTAGACCTAAGACGATGCCACTCGGTACGACTGCGATCGCTTCCATCCATGGGATTGCTCCTGCCAGGAAGATCCCCAGAAGTCCCAAACTCTCGAGGTTCATTTGGATGACACTGATCGCTTTCTTCGTCGGTCTTGGCTCAACTCCATCCCCAAGAGCGCCATGCTCGGCAGCATCCAGGAATATCCCGCAACGAGCCAGAAGATCGCTTGCACTTGTGGCCAAGTGATCCCCAATTGATAGTTGAAGCCATCAGAATCCGGGTTCATGTCCTGGGTGATCGCAAAGATGAGTAGTCCTGTGATCAGGGCAAAGAGAATCATCGAGAGCCATCGATAGCTCCAAAGATAAGCGCGGTCGCGCTCTTTGGTCAGACGCTCGTCCAATGCAGCATCGGGTGCATCTGCCACAAGTCTCGCTGAGGTGCGAAGCAAGAACCAGAAGACAAAGAGGAAGAGGATATGAAGCAAGCTAAAAGCAGCCCACTTGTTGTCTCCGACGAACCATAGGAAGGTCGTGCCGACGACCATAGTGAAGTTCGAGCCGACCAGTAGGAACTTCTTTGCTCCGATGGTTCGCAACCCATCCCACTTCTCGTCGTTGAGTTGCTTCGTCACCGATTTCTCAGATGCCGTACTCCAAGCGTTACCCATTCCGAATAACTTCCCATACTCCCTTCCAAGACCTCGTGCCTTGAGGTACCAGAAGAAGAGCGGCGATTCGAGAATGACGGCCATGACAACGGTGAACCAGATCCAATTAGTCTCAAAGAAGAAGAGGGTGAAGGTGATCTCATCGCCCATGTAGAGCAGAGCGACAATACCTAGGACAAGGAGTCCACCGGCCGCATCGATCCACGCCATCCTCTTGACGTTGTTGCCAGCGTAATTCGGATAGATCCACAGATATGCGAGTGCGATACTCGCCAGAAGAATGAATATGACAATGAGCTCTTGCATTTACTTCCCTCCTTCGAGCCAGAAGAGGTCCTCGACAGAGGAGTCGAGCGCTTGAGCGATCTTGAGCGCAAGAATCAGCGAGGGCGAATACTCGCCACGTTCGATGTAGCCGATGGTTTGGTAGTGGACACCCACTTCATCAGCGAGTTCTTGGCGGCTCAATCCTGCGCTGGTTCGTACCGGCTCGACTCGATTGCTGACGAGGCCCTCTTCTTCTTTTGGTTTACGACCCATGCTTCGTAGCATAAATACTATGTAGCAATAATGCAACAACTCCTACTGCAGGAGAGACAAAAAGGGCGGATTAGACACGCCCGACCCCGGGGCGATACCCTCCTCCTTCGCACAAAATCCCTGGGGGTCCTGCATATAGCGGCTCGGACCTTCTAGTTGCGTGCGCCTTACCTTCGGAAGGAACACACGTTGGCCGCGAAATCGAAAACAAATGCTCCAAAGAGAATTTCCTTCGCAAAGATCCGTGAACCACAAGAAGTACCAAACCTCCTAGCCCACCAGATCGAGAGCTTCGACTGGTTGCTTGGCAACGAGTCGTGGAAAGCGCGTCTTGCGGAAGCCGAGAAGGCGGGACGAGATGACGTCCCGAAGCAGTCGGGTCTCCAAGAGATCTTCGAAGAGATCTCCCCGATAGAAGATGTACAGGGGACGATGTCCCTCTCGTTCCGTGATCATTACTTCGAAGAGCCGAAGAACAACATGATCGAGTGCAAGGAACGTGACCTCACTTACTCACGTCCACTCTTCGTCACCGCTGAGTTCATGAACAACGTCACCGGTGAGATCAAGTCACAGACAGTCTTCATGGGTGACTTCCCGTTGATGACCCCTCGCGGCACATTCATCATCAATGGAACAGAGCGCGTCGTCGTCTCGCAGCTAGTTCGTTCACCTGGTGTCTACTTCGAGCGCACGATTGAGAAGTCATCGGATAAGGATGTCTTGACTTCCAAGATCATCCCAAGCCGTGGTGCATGGCTCGAGTTCGAGATCGACAAGAAGGACTTCGCAGGTGTCCGCATCGATCGCAAGCGTAAGCAATCAGTCACCGTCTTCTTGAAGGCGCTTGGTTGGAGCGATGATCAGGTCCGAAGTGAGTTCGGTGATTTCCCATCCATCATGGGAACTCTTGAGAAGGACACCGTCCACGATCAAGACAACGCACTCCTTGATATCTATCGCAAGATGCGTCCTGGTGAGCCGCCAACGAAGGAAGCCGCTCTCCAACTCATCCAGAATCTCTATTTCAATCCGAAGCGCTATGACCTTGCGAAGGTCGGTCGCTACAAGATCAATAAGAAGCTCGGTATCAAGCACGAATTGACGCAGAATCTCCTCACTATCGAGGACATCGTTGCGACGATCCGATATCTCGCGGCATTGCACCGTGGAGATGCCTTCATGGATTACGGCCGTGAGGTACACGAGGCTGGCCGTGAGGTCCGCGTCGAGGTCGACGATATCGACCACTTCGGAAACCGTCGCCTTCGTAGCGTCGGCGAATTGATCCAGAACCAGGTTCGTACCGGTCTTTCGCGTATGGAGCGTGTGGTCAAGGAGCGCATGACGACTCAAGATGTCGAGGCGATCACGCCACAGACCTTGATCAACATCCGTCCAGTGACTGCATCGATCAAGGAGTTCTTCGGAACTTCCCAGCTCTCGCAGTTCATGGATCAAACCAATCCACTCTCTGGTCTTACACATAAGCGACGTCTCTCGGCGCTTGGACCTGGCGGTCTCTCTCGTGATCGCGCTGGCTTCGAAGTCCGTGACGTGCATCCATCTCACTATGGACGTATGTGTCCGATCGAAACTCCTGAAGGTCCGAACATCGGACTCATCGGTGCGCTCGCGACCTATGGTCGTCTCACACCATTCGGTTTCGTCGAGACTCCTTATCGCAAGGTAATCAAGGGCAAGGTCTCTGATCAGGTCGATTACTTGACCGCAGATCAAGAGGATGAGCACATCATCGCTCAGGCGAACGCGCCATTGACGGAAGACAATCACTTCGCAGAAGCGAAGGTATTGGTACGTCGTCGTGGTGGCGAAGTCGAGTACATCAACGCAGAAGAAGTCGATTACATGGACGTCTCTCCGCGCCAGATGGTCTCGGTCTCGACCGCGATGATCCCGTTCCTCGAGCATGATGATGCGAACCGCGCGTTGATGGGTTCGAACATGATGCGTCAGGCAGTCCCGTTGATCCGTGCCGAGGCTCCTTATGTCGGAACCGGTATGGAGTACCGCGCCGCTGTCGATGCTGGCGATGTCGTCACCGCAACCAAGGGTGGCGTCGTCTCTGAGGTCGAGGCCGATCAGATCACTATCAAGAACGATGATGGCGGACAGGATGTCTACTTCCTCGAGAAGTTCATCCGCTCCAACCAGGGCACCTCACGCAATCAGCGTGCAGTCGTCTCGGTAGGAGAGAAGGTCGTCACCGGCCAAGTGATCGCAGATGGTCCAAGCACCCAACTCGGTGAGATGGCCTTGGGTAAGAACCTTCTCGTCGCGTTCATGTCATGGGAAGGTCACAACTTCGAGGATGCGATCATCTTGTCGCAGCGCCTCGTGCAAGACGATGTTCTCTCTTCGATCCATATCGAGGAGTACGAAGTCGATGCTCGTGACACCAAGCTCGGACCTGAGGAGATCACTCGCGATATCCCGAACGTCTCGGAAGAGGTCCTCGCAGATCTCGATGAGCGCGGAATCATCCGCATCGGTGCTGAGGTCGTCCCTGGTGACATCCTGGTTGGAAAGGTGACGCCGAAGGGCGAGACCGAACTGACTCCGGAAGAGCGACTCCTTCGTGCGATCTTCGGTGAGAAGGCTCGCGAAGTTCGCGACACCTCACTCAAGGTTCCACATGGTGAAGGTGGCCGTGTCATCGATGTGAAGATCCAAGACATCGATGAGGGTTACGACCTTCCTGCTGGTGTCAATCAAGTCGTCCGCGTCTATGTCGCACAGAAGCGAAAGATCCAAGACGGTGACAAGCTCGCAGGTCGCCACGGAAACAAGGGCGTCATCTCCAAGATCCTTCCTGTCGAGGACATGCCATTCCTCGAGGATGGAACTCCAGTCGATGTCGTTCTCAATCCACTCGGCGTCCCTGGTCGTATGAATGTCGGTCAGGTTCTTGAGACTCACCTCGGTTGGGTCGCGAAGAGCGGTTGGAAGGTCGTCGGAAGCGATGAGGATTGGAAGCAGCGCATGCACACAATCGGTGCTGCAGAGGCTGATCCAGGAACTCGCGTAGCGACACCAGTCTTCGATGGCGCGAAGGAAGATGAGATCTTCGGCCTCCTCGGATCGACGTTGCCGAATGCCGATGGCATGCAACTCGTCGACAATCGAGGTAAGGCACAACTCTTCGACGGTCGTACCGGTGAGCCATATCGTGATGGCATCTCAGTCGGATACATGTACATCTTGAAGTTGCACCACTTGGTCGACGACAAGATCCACGCACGTTCGACCGGTCCTTACTCGATGATCACTCAACAGCCTCTCGGTGGAAAGGCGCAGTTCGGCGGTCAGCGATTCGGTGAGATGGAAGTCTGGGCGCTCGAGGCATACGGCGCCGCTTACACCTTGCAAGAGTTGCTCACCATCAAGTCTGACGACGTCTTGGGCCGAGTCAAGGTCTACGAGGCGATCGTCAAGGGCGAGAACATCCCAGAGCCAGGCATCCCAGAGTCATTCAAGGTGCTTGTGAAAGAGATGCAGTCACTCTGCTTGAACG
>CAYORK010000042.1:0-5139 GCA_964406345.1 uncultured Actinomycetes bacterium
GTCGTTCCGATGCCACCACGTCCCCAAATCCTCGGATCATCCTTGGATCCACCTTCGAGATAGAGCCTTCGAAGCTCTGCAGGAAGCGCTGTCTTCGGCATCGTCACGGAGAAAGTGGGGACCTTCACCGGTTTGGCTTCAAGCGAGACGATGGAGACTGGATTCGAGCCGGAGGTATTCACCTCGAAGTTGGCCACTGGTTCATTGATGCGACCGTGGATCCAACCATTGGCTCGCCAACCAAGCCGGACCTTCAATCCGAATCTAGCGTCGCTCGGGAAGGACTCGCGCATCGAACACTTGCCATCTCCTGCATGTGCACAGGATCGATTATCAAGCGCATTGTTGAAGAGACCGGTATCGCCGTAAGCGCCTTCCTTGATCGTGACTGGATAGATACCCGCCTCAAAGCTCCCTTCACGACCGAACTGCCAGATGCCATTTCCGTCCTTGCCGCGATCTCCACCCTTTACTTGCGCATTGATCGAATAGAGATCAGACCCACCACCATGGTTGAGACCGGGTAATCGGTAGAGCTGAGGGACTGAACCTGTCGGAAGCGAAGGTGCACCAGCGTTCGTATATGGGATTGCGGGCGTAGTCGGCACTTGTCCGTATCGCACTCCTTCGATCCTCTTCCCACTCTTGTCGATTGCCCAGAAACTTTCGATGCAGTTGATCGAAGAAGTGCTCTCGCATTGCGGTAGGTAGAAGCGGTAGATGTACTTGATGACGTCCTTGCACTTCGGATCAAGGACGCTGAGGCACTTGTGAAACCCCACGCCATTACTCGCGCCAGCCTCCTCTCCACTCAGATTCAGCGGTTGTCCGATCAATTCGGAACTCTCCTGGAAGATGATTCCGAAGGAATCTTTCTGGCTGGTGTCCCAAAGCCATCGTTCATCTGGCGTATTGGTCGCAGCAGAGAGGGGCGCAAGAAGGAGCGAGAGGAGTAGGGCGAGAGTGGCTATCTTGAGAGGTCTTGGTTCCATGTCGATCTACGTTTCCCCTTCTATTTCTTCTTGAATCCCTTAGGGCACTTCGGGCTCAAACCTGTCACTCTCTTCGTTTGCTTGCCCTTGATGCAGGTGATGGAAACCTTGGTCGTTACGGGCGAAGCCGTGGGGGTGGGAGATGAAGTCGGAGTTGGAGTTGGAGTCGGAGTCGGTGCCACCACCTTCTCTTGGATCAACTTCACCTTCAGTGTCGGCGAGGAGAAGGTGAATCCGTAGGCGCCTAGAGTCAACCAACCACCGCTCTCTTTGAGAGCAGTCGTCTGAATGACCTCAGTGCCCTCCTCCTTTGTTATCGACACCTCCGCAAGAACCGGAGCGTCGGTGTAGTTGTAGAGACAGCGGGCGAACTGGGATCGCATCAATAGGTCGTAACGACCTTGGAAGACAGTGGTTCCGTCTGAGAGGTAACGGAGTCCTGCGACCCGGTAATTGAGTGCTCCATCGATGAAGGCCGGAGGCTGACTCTCATATGTCACCGCGTTGGTCGCGACGACTCCGATCAAGGTCGAAAGCGGGGCGTTGAGGGAAGTTGCGACTTTGTTGGCGCAGGAACTCAATGGTGCGGAGAGGGATCGGATCGACCAGGTATCGATCAGCTTATTCGACTTCTTGGAGAAGAACTTCTCGAAGTCTCGAAAACTATTGATGGCATAGGGATCCGTTGCTTCTATATACATCCCGATGTTTCCTGGTGGCAGATAGCCGGATGGGTCCTTGAATCTATTCTTGATTGAATCTTCTGCTTCATCCGCATTGACCAGCGCAGTTGCTGAGGGGACTTTGACCGGGGCTGCTTCCATCTCCACTCGATTGTTCTGCGCATCGATCGCAGAGATCGAAATGGACGGATCAGTGAAACGTCCATGCAACCAAGAGGTCAGGTAGTTTCCGATTCGGATGGTCAGTTTGACCCGAGAGTCCTTCGGAAAGTCCTTCACAGAGCCGCATTGCCCGCTGTCGATCCAGATGCACTCCCTCGAGCCACCTTCACCCGAGATGCCCGGAACTCCTAGAGGATTGAGTTTCTCAAGTGTTCTAACCGGGGCTGCGGTCGTAGTTGTGAGCGAAAATGGCTCGACGCGCGCGCTGAAGTTCTCCGCTCGAAGATTCGTTCCATTCTTGAAGAGTTTGACTCGAACGGTCACAGCGAAGTCGGCGACCTTTCCGGCATCAGAGAGAGAGGGAACGTTCCAAAGTGAGATGTTCGCTCCAGCGGGCAGACCGATCTCCGGTTGCGCCGGAAAGGCCAATGTCCCAATCGTCCTCTTGAATGTCGCTGCACCACCTTGGGATCCCTCAGAGGTGACGGCGAGTGACTCGATGCAGTTGATCTCAGTAGCACTCTGACAGACCGGAAGCATCGCGTAGATCTCTGCGTCTTGGGCACACTTTGGATCACCGAGACCATTGCAGAGATTCTGAGCACCGCTCGCTCCCGCCCCGAATCTCGATTGCGTTGCGATATAGGAGGTGCCGCTGCCAAGGATTCCCGATAACGGTGCGTGGTCCGTGACGTTGACATCGAAGAAGGTCGCCGCATTCGCTGCTTGTGGATTCGACTGTAGGGTCAGCAACAACGCTGAGAGGGTGAACCAGATGGCGAGCTTCAAGCGCACCCTGCGATTCTAGGCTCGATTAGGGGTGTTCCCTAGGGTCTGGCTCCGTCGGATTCTTACGAAGACTGATCGCTGCAGTCACCGCCAAAGCGCTAACAATTACGCCAAGTGAGAAGTTGAGCGAGATGTGCGGAACCATGATCGGTCCGATCTCATCGATCCCGACTCCATGGAGTGCTTCGATCACGAGTTTCACGCCGATGAAGCCGAGTACGACCGCAAGTCCCTTCGATAGATAGATCAAGCGGCGAAGCAGGATACCTACGAGGAAGTAGAGCTGACGAAGTCCCATCAGTGCGAATGCATTCGCCATAAAGACGATGTAGGGATCTCGTGTCAATCCGAAAATCGCTGGGATGGAATCGAGTGCGAAGAGGATGTCCGTGGTTCCGAGAGCGACAAGTGCGAGTGTGAAGGTTGACCAACCCCGCGTGCGCAACTTCTTGATCAACTTGTTCTCATCCCACTCATCTTCCTGGGTATCGCCAGTGATGAGTTTGTAAGCGGTCCAAAGCAGGATCGCACCGAAGAGGAAGAAGACTGCGACGAAACGTTCGATCACTGCGGCTCCGACGATGATGAAGATGCCGCGTAACACCAGGGCCATCAATATGCCCAGCAGAAGCACCATCTGCTCCTGCTCTTTCTTCACTCTGAGCCGAGTCAAGATGATGATGAAGACGAAGAGATTATCGATCGAGAGCGAGTACTCAGTGATCCATCCGGCAAAGAACTCGGTGCTCGCTTCGGGGCTCTCCCAACTTCGCATAGTCCATCCGAAAATGATCGCTGCAGAGACATAGATGAAGGTCCAACCTGCGGCCTCCTTGAGGGAGGTTTCGGAGTTGCGGCGATACCAAGCCCAGATGAGGTCGAGAAGGATGACGATTCCGACTGCGACTCCCGTGATCGCCCAGATCGTGGGAGTGGTGTTGGAGATGCGTTCTGCGGCTTCGGAGGTCTCGGTACTCGCCACGATGACGCTCATCTTCGTATCGATCCTTCTCTCATCCTCGGCTGCCGCATGGGTAAACAATGAAAAATGCGGGCCCTCCGTTGAGAGAGCCCGCACAATCTACTTCAGCGCTCATGTTGTGAGCACTGGATTCACTCACCTAGTGAGAGTGTCCTCCGGGACCATGGCTGTGGCCATGTCCGGCTGCCTCTTCCTTCTTCTCCTCTGGAGTTTCGAAGACGAGAGCCTCAGTGGTGATGAACATTGCTGCGATCGATGCTGCGTTGGCGAGCGCTGAACGCGTCACCTTCACTGGATCGATGACGCCGGCCTTGACCAAGTCACCGTACTCATCCGTCGCTGCATTGAATCCTTCATCTTTCTTCAGCGCCTTGACCTTGGAGACGACGACATAACCTTCATGTCCGGCGTTCTCTGCGATCCAACGAAGTGGTTCCTCGCATGCCTTGCGAACGAGACGAACACCAGTGGCGTTATCTCCCTCGAGGCCGAGGTCGCCATCGAGCACAGTTGATGCATGCACGAGTGCAGCACCACCGCCGACGACGATTCCTTCTTCGACTGCTGCGCGAGTAGCGGAGATCGCATCCTCAAGACGATGCTTCTTCTCCTTCAACTCGACTTCAGTGTGTGCGCCGACCTTGATGACACAGACGCCACCGGAGAGCTTTGCGAGCCGCTCCTGCAACTTCTCTCGATCCCAATCGGAATCAGCGACATCGATCTCGCGACGGATCTCACCGATACGTCCTTCGACCGACTTGCGATCACCTGCACCATCGACGATGGTGGTTGCGTCCTTGGTGACGACGACGCGGCGAGCGCGACCGAGCATGTCGAGTGAGACCTGATCCAACTTGAGACCGACCTCTGCTGAGATCACTGTCGCGCCAGTGAGGATCGCCATGTCTTGGAGCATCGCCTTACGACGATCACCGAAACCAGGCGCCTTCACGGCTGCGGATGCGAAGGTTCCACGGACCTTGTTCACCACGAGAGTCGAGAGCGCTTCGCCTTCGACATCCTCAGCGATGATCAAGAGTGGCTTGCTCGCCTGAGCGACCTTCTCCAATACAGGAAGGAGATCAGGAAGAGCAGAGACTTTCTGGGATGAGATCAAGATGTAGGCATCCTCGAGGACTGCCTCCATGCGATCGGCATCAGTGACGAAATAAGGCGAGATATAGCCCTTATCGAACTGCATACCTTCGGTGAACTCGAGCTCGAGACCGGTGGTCGATGACTCTTCGACGGTGATCACACCATCTTTGCCGACCTTGTCCATCGCTTCGGCGATCAATTCACCGATGTTGCGATCCTGTGCCGAGATGGTCGCGACATTGGCGATCTGATCCTTGCCTGCGACAGGTGTCGCATTGCTGTGGAGCTTCTCGACGATGGCAGCGACAGCCTTCTCGATACCGATCTTGATGCCCATTGGTTGTGCACCAGCGGCGAGATTGCGAAGACCTTCCTTCACCATCGCCTGAGCAAGGACGGTCGCGGTGGTGGTTCCATCACCTGCGATGTC
>CAYORK010000043.1:0-4829 GCA_964406345.1 uncultured Actinomycetes bacterium
GTATTGAGTGCAGCCCCTTTCCGGAGGTTGTCGCCGCAAACAAAGAGATCCAGAGAATACGGGTCATCGAGAGATTGACGCACTCGTCCCACCCAAGTGGGATCGGTTCCCACCACATCAATGGGAGTTGGGAAGACCTTATTCTCGGGATCGTCGACCAACTTGATACCCTCGGAGCGAGAGAGAAGGTTCCATGCATGCTCTCGAGTGACTTCTTTTGAGAATCTCGCATGAACAACTAGAGAGTGTGTCGTCATCACAGGAACGCGCACACAAGTTGCAGAGACCTTGAGATTGGGAAGTCCAAGGATCTTTCGTGACTCATTACGAACCTTCATCTCTTCCGATGTATACCCATCTTCCTTCAGAGAGCCGGCCCAAGGAATCACATTCAACGCGAGCGGGGCAGGGAAAGGTCCGAGATCTCTCACTCTTTCTCTCACATCACTCGGTCTATGTCCCAATCCTGAACCTGCGACTGCTGAAAGTTGATCTTCTAGAGAATCAATTCCGGCTTGTCCAGCCCCAGAGGCTGCCTGATAAGAAGAGACGATCAACTCCTCCACACCAAAATGACGATGTAGTGCTCCGATAGCGACGATCATGGAGAGGGTGGTGCAATTCGGATTGGAGATGATTCCTTTAGGGCGATTCTTTACCTGCTCGGGGTTGACCTCAGGAACCACAAGTGGAACCTCGGGGTCCATCCGAAAAGCACCGGAGTTGTCCACCGAGACCGCACCGCGCTCTGCAGCAATAGGAGCCCAAACTGCCGAGATCTCATCTGGCACATCGAACATAGCGACATCTATGCCATCGAAACTTTCCGGACTTAGTTCTACGACCTCCAACTCTTCTCCTCGGCAGATCAATCTCTTCCCTGCGCTTCTCTTCGACGCGATGAGGCGAATCTCTCCCCAGACATCAGGGCGTGTAGAGAGGATGTCGAGCATGACGGTTCCCACGGCGCCAGTAGCGCCTACGACGGCTAGGGATGGCTTCTTCATCGTCCAGTTCCGCCATAAACGACAGCCTCGATCTGGTCAGCATCGAGATCAAAGGCGGAATGGGCAGCCTTGACTCCTGCATCGAGATCGCTCTCGCGACAGATGATCGAGATCCGAATCTCAGAGGTGGAGATCATCTCAATATTGACCCCTGCCGAAGCCATAGCCGCAAAGAAATTGGCAGTTACTCCTGGGTGTGAACGCATCCCCGCGCCTATGAGGGACAGCTTGCCAATTTGGTCATCGTACTGAAGTGATTGGAATCCAATCTCTCCCTGAATCCTCTGAAGAATTCCGATTGCATTGCTGCCCTCGCTCTTTGGCAGAGTGAATGAGATGTCAGTCAGACCAGTCTCCGCCGCCGAAACATTTTGGACGATCATGTCGATGTTGATGTCAGAGTCAGCTATAGACTGAAAAATCCGAGCAGCAACACCAGTTCGATCTGGTACTCCGACGATCGTAATCTTCGCCTCACTTCGATCATGAGCGATACCGGAGATGATTGCCTGTTCCATACCTGCCTCCTCTGGACGATTCTTGACTACCCATGTCCCTTCAAGATTCGAGAACGAGGAACGGACATGTATGGGTAACTCATACTTGCGGGCATACTCGACACAACGAAGATGCAAGACTTTTGCGCCACTCGCTGCGAGTTCGAGCATCTCTTCATATGTGACGCTCTTTAGTTTCCTTGCCCTGGGAACTACTCGTGGGTCAGCAGAGAAGACTCCGTCGACATCCGTATAGATCTCACAGACATCTGCCTCCAAGGCTGCTGCGAGCGCAACAGCAGTGGTGTCAGACCCTCCTCGGCCGAGCGTCGTAACATCTTTCGTGTCTTGGCTGATTCCTTGAAAACCAGCCACGATAGCGATGGCGCCATCATCGAGAGCTTCTTTGATGCGCCCGGGCGTCACATCGATCACTCGCGCCCTACCGTGAGTGGAATCTGTGATGATCCCAGCCTGACTTCCTGTAAATGATCTAGCTTCCAGACCAAGATTCCCAATTGCCATGGCAAGCAAAGCCATAGAGATTCGTTCGCCCGCCGTTAGGAGCATGTCGAGCTCTCGGCCCGCTGGAATCGGAGTTACCTCATTCGCCAGATCGATTAGGTTGTCGGTGGTGTCGCCCATTGCAGAAACAACGACAACCACTTGTTGACCTGCGCGCTTGGTCGAGGCGATGCGCGCGGCTACCCTCTTGATGCCTTCGGCATCAGCCACGGATGATCCGCCGTACTTTTGGACTATCAACCCCACGACGCAATTCTGAGGAGTTGACCAGCGAAACACATGATTAGTCCATATAATGAGACAAATGAACTCTCACTATTTGGACTAATTCTCGACTGTCCGTCTTCCTTCGAAGGCCCTCCCGAGTGTAACTTCATCCGCGTACTCAAGATCGCCTCCCACGGGTAGCCCGCTGGCTAGTCGAGAGATCGACACACCTAGGGGTTTGATCATTCTCGCCAAATATGTGGCGGTCGCCTCCCCCTCAAGATTCGGATCCGTAGCAATGATGACCTCAGTCACCTGTGTGTCTGTAAGACGAGCCAAGAGCTCCCTGATGCGAAGTTGTTCCGGACCAACGCCATCTATTGGACTGATCGCACCACCGAGCACGTGATACCGACCTCGGAACTCACGCGTCCGCTCAATCGCAATGACATCTTTGCTCTCCTCGACGACGCAGATCACGCCAGAGTCACGCCGTGGGTCTCTGCAGATCCTGCACTCAACATCCTCTGAGACGTTTCCACAAGTTGCACAGAATTTCACTTTTTCTCGGACATTTCGAAGGACCTCGACTAATCGGTCAACATCAGCTCGCTCTGATTGAATGAGATGAAAGGCGATTCTCTGCGCACTCTTTGGACCAATACCTGGAAGTCTTCCCAATTCATCGATCAACTCTTGAATGAAACCTTCGTACATCTATTGGTCTTCCTTTGAGATTATCTGTGCTCCCAAAGCCTTCATTAGGAGTTCTTCTCCAGAAGATTGATCCACGGAATCCGATAGGTCAGCATCTTGAACCTGAGGTAGCGACGATGGCCGAGTACTCTGGACAATCATCTCTACTTCAAACTGACCCTCAAAAACCTCTTTCATGGCTCCCAAGAGAACATCTTTACTATTCGATCTTTCAAAAGAATCAAGCGCTCCTGCGCTTGGAAGGGCTACCTTCACCACGCCAGACTCAAAAGAGACTGGAAATGCGTGCGTGCTCAGAAGTGTCCACGTGAGGCGTCGGCGATTCTTCACTCCCTCAAGCACGCGCGGCCAATCACCTTCTAAGGATTTCAAATCACTTAGAGGCACTCTTGAAACTGATGGTGACTTAGTCACCTTTGGCACTTGAGGATTCATCTCGGGCAGTGGAACGGTCTTCTTCACGGCAACCGGGCTTTCATCGATGACAATCCTCTTGGAAACTTGGCCTGTTTCTCTCGCCGAGGGCGTCGAAGTGGTCTGAAGGAGCCGCATCATCATGGTTTCAAGATTGATTTGGGGTGAATTAGCTCCTCTCAATCGAACAAGATGGTCTGCAACTATCTCCGTCATTGAAATCAAATCAGAAATCGAAATGGCGCCAGTGACACTAGTAAGCTCGACTAGTTCCTCATCGGTATAACTCCTTAGAAGGAGCTTCTTCTCTCCATTTGAGGCGCTAAGAACCATGAGGTCCCTCATGTGATCCAAGAGATCTGTCGTGAATCTTCTTGGATCACCTCCAGTTTCCAAGACTTTTCCAACCACTGCCAAGAGCTCCCCTGCATTGTGAGTGAGCAATCCATGGATTGTTTGTCTGAGACTCTCGTTACTCGTGTGGCTGAGAAGCTGCAATGCCGACTCGTAGCTCACTTTTCCGTCAATAGCCCCATTGATCAGTTGTCCGAGCGCAGAGAGTGCGTCTCTGACAGATCCATTTCCAGCCCTTGCCGCGAGAGTTAGTGCGCCTTCATCGAGAGTCACGCCTTCTCTTTGGCAAATCTCGACAAGGTGCTCCTTCAGGGTTTCAGGACCAACAAGGCGAAACTGGTAATGGTGAGTTCGTGACCGAATCGTGGGAATGACCTTCTCTGGCTCTGTTGTCGCAAAGATGAAGATGACATACGGAGGTGGCTCTTCTACGATTTTCAGCAAAGCATTGGCTGCCGCAGGACCCAACTGATGGGCCTCATCAATGATGTAGATCTTGTATCTGCTCTGCACGGGAGCAAAGAGCGCCTTATCGCGCAATTCACGCGCATCATCAACGAGCCCATGGGTCGCAGCATCCATCTCAATCACATCGAAGGATCCCGGGCCGTTTGCGATGAGATCGCGACATGACTGGCACTCACCACATGGGTCAGCGATTGGACCCTTCTCGCAATTCAAAGACCTTGCCAGTATTCGTGCACTCGAAGTCTTTCCACATCCTCGTGGCCCCGAAAACAGGTACGCATGATGAATCTGCTTGGAAGATAGTGCCGTCATGAGCGACGTAGTAACCTGGTTTTGACCGATCACAGCATTGAATGAACTGGGGCGATACTTCAGCGCAAGAGGAAGATTCACTTAGTCCCCCTCTTTGGATTGGCTATTCCTTGAACAAGGATCCCTCGTGCACCCAACGAATCAACCTTCCTTTGCTGTCTTCCGACCCTGGAGGTTGAGACCGATCCATCGCCGCACGAGGAATCGGGGATGAGTCTAGTTTCTAGGTCAGACTAGACTGCGCCTCTCATCTTGGCTCGAGTCAAGATGTGCCTGGAGGATTCGCATAGCGGCCGAGTGCGCACGCTTGGAAAGCGTGTATAGGGAA
>CAYORK010000044.1:0-4317 GCA_964406345.1 uncultured Actinomycetes bacterium
TGGTGGCTCGTAGATATCGATCTTCTTTCGAAGGTAGGAGATATAGGTCTCGACGATCCCTGCATCACCTCGAAAGTCGTATTGCCAGACGTGATCGAGGATCTGTGCCTTGCTGACGACGCGGTCTGCATTGATCATGAGATAGCGAAGGAGAGTGAACTCAGTCGGCGAGAGATCTATGAGGTGACCTGCGCGGCGAACTTCGTGCGTCGCTTCATCTAGTTGAAGATCGGCGAAGCGAACCAACTCATCATTGACCTTGTTCTCAGTCACGCCGGTACGGCGCAAGAGTGCACGAAGGCGTGCGACGAGCTCTTCAAGGCTGAATGGCTTGGTCATGTAGTCATCGCCACCGAGAGTCAATCCTCGGATCTTGTCGTCGGTGGTGTCCTTAGCTGTAAGGAAGAGGACGCCGACATCTTGTCCTTCGGCCCGCAGTTGTCGACAGACCTCGAAGCCATCTACATCAGGAAGCATCACATCGAGGATCAGCGCATGTGGCTTGAACTCCTCGGCCTTGAGAAGCGCCTCGGCACCACTTGCTGCGGTGGTGACATCAAAGCCTTTGTCCTTGAGTTTGAATTGGATCATCTCTCGGATGTTCTTCTCATCTTCGACCACAAGAACTCTCTGGTCTGTTGCGGTATCCATGGACCCACTCCATTCGGTTCTGTAGAGCTGCTTGGAGGCGAGCATCTCCAGTGAATCTGAGAGATTTCTGGGAAGTAGTTGAATCCTAGGGGTGATTTCGAAGGACTTTTTATGGCTTCACTGAGCGAAGGAGCGCTTGTGCGACATCGAGGACCTCGACCTCCGCACCTTTGGCAGTCACTCCATCCGAGACCATGACGCGACAGAAAGGACAGCCGACCGCGATCTCTTCGGCACCAGTGTCGATCGCCTCTTCGACGCGATTGAGATTGATCCGCGAACCGAGTTTCTCTTCCATCCACATCCTGCCGCCACCGGCGCCACAACAGAAGGAACGCTCCTTGTTGCGAGGCATCTCAACGAGATCGGCACCTGCGGAAGCAAGGAGTTCTCGTGGTGGTTCGTAGATCTGATTGTGACGTCCCAGATAACAAGGGTCGTGATACGTCAGTTTCTTTCCGCCCCCATTCTCCTTTGCGACTGGTTTCAACCGTCCTTCACGGACGAGTTGATTGAGAAGTTGAGTGTGATGGACCATCTCGAACTCGTAACCACTCTGCCTGTAATCGCGACCGATCGTTGTAAAGCAATGAGGACAGGTGACGACTACTTTCTTGACTCCGCGATCTGCGAAGACCTCGTTGAGAGTCTCGATATTCTCTCGAGAGAGGATCTGATAGAGGAACTCATTTCCGGCGCGACGTGCAGGATCACCGGTGCAGGTCTCTCGTTTACCGAGGACACCAAAGGAGACTCCTGCCATATGGAGTAATTCTGCGACCGCCTTTGTCGTCTTCTTGCCGCGCTCTTCGAATGCTCCAGCGCAACCGACCCAAAAGAGATATTCGACATCTTCTGGGATCTCCCCCTCGATCTTACGGATTGGAAAGTCACACTCGGCGATCCAGGCATCTCGATCCTGTCGATTCGCTCCCCAAGGGTTTCCACTCTTCTCAAGGTTACGAAAGGTTCCGCCAAGTTCAGTGGGGAACTCGGATTCGACCAGGACTTGGAAACGTCGCATATTGACGATGTGATCGACATGCTCGATATCCACCGGGCATTCGTTGACACATGCGCCACAACTAGTGCACGACCAGAGGACATCAGGTGAGATCGGAGCGTTCTCAAGGCCGACGATGGGTCCAGTGGAGGGGATCTTCGTGAGGGCGTGATCGCGCATCGCCATGATCAGAAGTTTCGGGCTGAGGGGTTTCTCGGTATGCCAAGCAGGGCATTGGGATTGGCATCTGCCGCACTCGGTGCAGCTCGCCATATCGAGCAAGCCTTTCCATGAGATGTCCGCTGCGGTGCCGATGCCGAAGACATCATCTTCCTTGGGATCCTCGAAATCGATCGCTTTGCCGTGCGAGAGCATCTCGGGAAGTGCCCCGAGCGTTGGCTCACTTCCAGGATTTCGCTTGAAATAGATATTGAAAGGTGCGAGGAATCGATGCCAAGCAACTCCCATCGTCAACTGTGCTGCCACGACTACGAACCAAGTCATGGAGACGATGATCTTCAAAGACGCGACGAGGACGATAGCCGCTTCGATTGTGAGTGTGTCGAGACCATTGAAGGCATAGACCACAGGCATTGTCAGTGCGTAATTCCAATCAAAACTCTCTACACCAAGGAGCGCACCTTCAAGTCCTCGAAGTGTGATGACACAGAAGACGATCGCAAGGATCACAACTTCGACGAAATATGCCTTACCTTGTCCGGAACCGTAGAAGCGGGAACTTCTTCCACGGCGAGTGAATCGTGTGACTTGGCGAATGGCGATCAGTGTGACGATTCCGATACCGGTAAGCCAAGCGATCGCATCGACGAAGAGTTCGTAGCCGACGAAGTGTCCGATCACTGGAAGATAGAAGGAGGGTGAGATCGTCTGTCCGTATGCAGTCAGAAGGGTTCCGGAGAGTGCGACGAATCCGATCATCACGAACCAATGTGCGATTCCACTGGCGGTGAAGTTGAGCATCTTGCTGTGTCCGAAGATCTCAGAGAGTGTGCGCTTGAGTCGGAGTGATCTTTGGTTCGATCGTGTCGGATCGGCTTGGCCTCGGCGGATGCGATTGACGAGTTCTCGCGCTCGGATCGCGAAGAGGAGCACTCCGACCAGAGTCAGGAGGTAAGCGAGGAGGGCGAGCGCGTACGGAAAGAGGCCGAGCGGATCGGGATTCATGCGGAAAGGGTATGCGGTGAGAAGTTATCCACAGGGTTATCCACGGGTGTGGAGAGTTACAGCGGTGTAGTTTTTCGCTATCGCCAGCGCGTGGCGAGAGTGAAGCCCACGCCGATGAACCCGAACCCGACAAGCATGTTCCAAGCGCCGATATCGGGGATTGGGTAGCGGGTCTCGGTCATATAGAAGATGACGATCCAGATGAGCCCAATGATGAATGAGGCGAGCATGACGGGGACAAGCCACCTGGGACTCTCGACGCTCTCATCGAGTGGTGCGACCTCGACCTGAACGGGGCGGTCTTCCTTCTTCTTTCGCTTCTTCGAAACCGGCATAGCGGAAGGTTACCTGATGTGCGAGAGCATTTCACCATGGTCGCACCTCGGATTGCGGTGATCGATAACCGAGACTCCTTCGTCTTCAACCTAGTCCGCTATCTCGAAGAGTTGGGTGGCGAATGCACGGTATTCAGCAATGAGGTCGAGCCGGAGAGACTCGCAGATTTCGACGGTGTGATGATCTCACCAGGACCAGGGGCCCCGAAGGACGCAGGGAATTCGTTAGCGATCATCGAATGGGCTTATGAGCAAAGGATTCCTCTCATAGGTGTCTGTCTCGGGTTACAAGCAATCGCAACTGCATTCGGAGGATCAGTTGTGCGCGCACAGAGCTTGATTCACGGCGGAACTTCGAAGATCGATCATGATGGTGACGGACTCTTTTCCGGAATCCCGAACGGATTCACTGCCACGAGGTATCACTCGCTGGCCGTCACTGATCTTCCACCGACTCTCATCGTCACTGCACGTAGTGAGGATGGTGAGGTGATGGCGCTTCGACACGAGAGCGCAAGTCTTGTCGGTGTGCAGTTTCATCCGGAGGCTGTCCTTACTGAGCATGGACATCACCTCTTGCGAAACTGGTTAGAGAGTCTCGGTGAGAAGTCCGAGAGAATTTGAGAGAGTCCAAGAGAATCCGAGAGAAACTAGTTGAATCTAAGGATTACTGCCTTCAGGTGTTGTCGCTGCTTCGGGGGTGTTGATCGTCACCGTGACGAAACTTCCTAGAGTCTTCGTCTCACCAGCCTCGGGAGCTTGGGCAAGGACGACCCCTTCGGGTTGAGTTGCGTCATAGGCCTCAACGATTCGAACCAAGAATCCTGCTTGTGTGAGAGTGGTTCGCGCTTGTATCTCGCTAGCGCCGATGAGATTCGGCACCTTCACATTCCCGCTGGCGATCTCGAGGACGACCGCGCTTCCTGCAGGGAGAGTGGTTCCCGGAGTCGGATTGACTGAGATGACCGAACCTGGGCTCAGCTCCGAATCGATCGGGATAGTGCGAGCGACCCGAAGACCTGCAGCAGCTAGGAGAGTGCGCGCCTCTTCCAACGTCTTGCCAATGATCTCTGCCGGAACCGTCGTATCACCTGCGCCATCAGAGATCGTGAGTGTGATTGCGCTGCCCTTTTCCACCCTTGA
>CAYORK010000045.1:0-4296 GCA_964406345.1 uncultured Actinomycetes bacterium
GAGAGCTCTGCGATCAAACCATTGATCATGATCGCTGAGATCGCACTTGGCATCGTGCCCTTGGTGAAGGAGAACTTCGAACGGGTAGAAGAGTTACTCCTCTCTGAGTTCGGTGGACTCGATCCCTTACGTCTTCGTCGATTGCGTGAAGAGATCAATCGCAATCGCGATGAAGGTGACGCGAGATCGACCGATGAGGTGATCCTTGCCGCGCTTCAGGATCGTGAAGTGATGATTCCCTTTGACCCGCAAGGGGAGTTGAAGCCGCTTACGGACCTCTTGAAGCGAGCGGCAAAAATCGCATCCAATCCTCAGGCAACGATCACCGACCTCCTTTGGGAGATCTGGAGCAATGCGAGAAATCACCGCGGCGAGATCATCAATGAACTCTGGCGAGATCGCGTCATCGCAAGTCACTCGCCCTATGAGATCGGTGCTGCGGATCGAGATCTCGACCTCGTGGTCGAACTCTTTGAGGTCGCACGGCGCTTTACCGAGAGATTCCCATATTCGAAACCTGCTCTCTTCCTTGAGGATTTGCAGTCAACGACCATCTTTGGAGATGTGATCGCACCTGTCTCTGATGGCGGGGATCGAGTCACGTTGACGACAGTCCATTCCGCCAAGGGAAGTGATTGGAAGGTCGTGGTGATTGCCGGAGTCCAAGATGGGATCTGGCCCAATCTCAAGATGCGTGGCTCACTTCTTGGCAGTGAAAGACTCGTTGAGATCCAGCGCTATGGACTCCTGCCAAGGGCGGAGCTTGCTGCGCTCTCTGCCAACGCCCTTGCACTCGATGAGTCACGCCTCTTTGACTTTGCGACGAAGCGTGCGCGCGAGCATCTCCTCGTTATCGCCGTCTCGCGCGAGGATGACATCCCCTCGCCCTACTTCTTCGACTTTGCTGCGAAGTGCCCATTAGCTGAGGGCGTCGATGCGCCGCTCTCGCCACTTCCATTGATCGCACACCTTCGTCGAGAGGTCATGGATCAAGATCTCCCACGCGAGAGGCGAGAGCGCTCTGCGACGATGCTCAAGGCACTTGCAAAGGAAGGTTTCGCGTCCGCAGATGCTTCGAGATGGTTGGGTTTCAATTCCCTGAGTACCGATGCACCTTTGGTCGATGATGGCGATGAGATCCCAGTCTCTCCGAGTGAGATTGATCGTTTCATAGAGTGCCAATTGCGATGGTTCTTGGAGAAGAGCGGTGCGCGCGATGGCGATAGTCAGGCCGCGCTCTTAGGTTCTGCGATCCATGCCTACGCCCAACTCCTCGCAGATGGCCAGGTCGACATCGATGAGGCTCGCTCTCGTTTGGAGCGGACGTGGTATCTGATTGATCAAAGTACTGGTTGGGCGCACACCCATGAGTTACGTCGGGCAACGAAGATCCTCGATCGATTCTTCATCTGGCACACCAGCAACGATCGCAAACTCCTCGCAACAGAGGCGAAGCTTGACCTCACGATCGGTCGAGTGCGGATGCGTGGAAGTGCCGACCGAATCGAGATCGATGACGAGGGCAAACTCTTCGTAGTCGACCTCAAGACCTCTGCGACTCCACTCACGGAGAAGAAGACCGAAGAGAACTTGCAACTTGCTGCCTATCAGACTGCTTTGGCGCAGGGTGGTTTCGAGGGGTTGAAGGGTCTCATCGATGAGGAGCCTGAGATCGGCGGAGCACAACTCGTCTATCCAGCGAAGGACTCGAAGTCGATCACTACGCGAGAACAACCAGCGCTCGACCCAGCAGAGATCGCGGCCAAGATCGAGAGTGAGAGCGTTGCGATGGCAGGCAACTCATTCATAGCGACGATCAATAGCTCTTGTCGGATCTGCGCGGTGCGAACCATCTGTCCGATGCAAGGAAGCGGGCGATCGGTGGTCCAACCATGAGCAAACGAGATGATGTGAAGACGATCAAGTACAGCGAGTCCGAGATCACCGCTGCACTCCTTCGCGTCGATCCTAAGTTCAAGGAGCCGACGCCAGAGCAGAGTCAGATCATCTCTGCACCACTCTCTCCTGCGATCGTGATCGCCGGAGCGGGTTCAGGAAAGACCGAGACCATGGCCTCGCGCGTGCTCTTCCTTGTGGCAAATGAGTTGGTGCGTCCCGATGAGATCTTGGGTCTTACCTTCACTCGTAAGGCCGCTGGTGAGTTGGCAGTCCGGGTGAGATTGCGGCTTCGACAATTGGCTGAGAGCGGGATCATCTCTCGCTCTCTCTTGCTTACCGACCCAACGATCCTTACCTATCACTCTTACGCCTCGAAGATCGTCTCGGAGTACGGACTTCGCCATGGCATCGATAGCGACTTCATCCCACTTGGAGAGGCGGCGCTTTTTCAGATTGCGACGCAAGTGGTCGCGCATCACACCGAGATGGATCCCGATGTCGAGATCAAGTCGAAGACGGCGGTTGAGAAGGTCATCTCGCTCTCTCGCCTCATCTCCGAACATGGAAGTAGCGTCGAAGCGGTGCGAGAGGTGACCGAGGAGATCTTGGCAGGGATCGCATCACTTCCCGGAAAGCTCACTCTCGAACATCAGAAGATCATCGATCAAGCCAAACTCCGTCTTGCTCTTCTTCCGATGGTGAAGCGCTTCGATGAGAAGCGACGCGAGGAGAACACCTTCTCCTTCGATGATCAGATGTCGATGGCCTCGACTCTCGCTGCGGAATTCGCTGAGATCGGTGAGTCAGAGCGGTTGAAGTTCAAGGCAGTCCTCCTTGATGAGTATCAAGACACTTCGCAGAGTCAGTTGCGGATGCTCTCAGCGCTCTACGGAGGCCGCAGTGAAAGCGAGAGTCATCCCGTGATGGCGGTAGGCGATCCATTCCAATCGATCTATGGCTGGCGTGGTGCGAGTGCTGACACTATGACGACCTTCTTCAACTACTTCCCAGCAGGAAATCCAGGTGAGCTTCGCTATTCACTTAGCATCAGTTGGCGCAACGACCGCGCCATCCTCGAGCGAGCGAATGAGGTGATCGAGGCGATTGAAGGGCTTGCGCATCCTGTTGCACATCCTGAAGGTGATGAGAGTCCTGATGATGCTGGAGAGAAGGGAAGGCCGTCGAATTCAACTCCTGCGGTGCAACGACTCTCAAGTCGTAAGAACGCTGGCGATGGCGAGGTCTGCGCTGGCGCTTTCCTTACCTTGGAAGATGAAGCCGAGGCACTGGCGGATTACTTCGAGAAGCGCCTGACCGAGTCTCTCTCTGCAGCGGTCTTGGTTCGTTCACGCTCACAGATCGAAGTGATCGAAAGGGCGTTGAGATCACGGAAACTCCCCGTCGATGTCGTCGGTATCGGTGGTCTCCTCTTCATCCCGGAGATCGTCGAGGTGATCTCGCTTCTCAAGGCGATTGCCTTTACCGATCGTGGCGTATCGCTTGCGCGAATCCTCACCAGTGAGCGCTATGCCATCGGTGCGAAGGATCTCGCTGCTCTTGCTGACTATTCACGTCAGATCGTCAAGGAGCGGAGCGGTGGTGTGAAGAACTCATTGATCAAGGAGATCGCATCGGGCGATCCAGAGACCTTAGAGAACGAGGGGCAGTTCGTCGGAAACATCGTGGAAGCGCTCGACCTCATCGATGATGCACCGCGCTCGAAATTCTCTGAGATCGGTCTTGCGCGTCTCCGTCAGGCAAGTCGGGACATCCAACGGGTGCGAGAGCGTTCTGGATCGCTGATCGACATCACTTTAGAGGCGATTCGAACCCTCGGTCTTGAGGTCGAGGTGATGGTTCGCGATGGCATCGATCTTGGCACCAGACATCTCAATCGTTTCATCGATGAGGTCGGGAAGTTCCAGAGCGAGGGTGGATCACTCGCTGGCTTCTTGGATTGGATCGACTATGCGATCACTCGCGAGAGCGGCCTCAAAGAGAGTGAGGTCAAGGAGAGTAAAGGAAGGATCCAGATCATCACTGTCCATGGTGCCAAGGGATTGGAATGGGATCTGGTTGCAGTTCCGGGACTTCGCGACGGTGGCTTTCCTGTCACAGGTCAGAGCGTCGACAATTGGTTGATCGATGCTGGCGACATGCCATTCTCACTCCGTGGTGATCGCTATCAACTTCCAGACTTCAATGTCTCTACGGTAGGAGATTGCAAGGAGCTCACCGCAAGGCAGAAAGAGTTTGCAGCGCAGTGTCGCGCGCATCGCTACATCGAAGAGTTACGCCTCGGATATGTGGCGCTGACGAGATCACGAAGCAGCCTCATGGTCTCATTTAGTCACTTCAAGGATGGACCGACAGCCGAGGGCCCAAGCCAACTCTTTG
>CAYORK010000046.1:0-3730 GCA_964406345.1 uncultured Actinomycetes bacterium
CAAGAGGACTATGACGATCTATGGATCGTTCCATTCCCAGAGATCAACCCAGCATATGGTCGTGACTCGATCGACGCTCCAGTCGATGGCGTTTGCGCAGCAGTCAATGGAACAAATCCAGCTGGCGGCGCTGCATTCGCAGAGTGGTGTGGCAGTGAGAACGGTATGTTGGCAGCACAGGCTGCTGGCGATACCTCTCTCTACGCCAACACGCGACTCGATACATCAGGCTACGACGCTTTCAACAAGCAGAAGCTTGCTGTCATCGGTGAGGCAAAGAACGTGATGAACTTCCTCGATCGCGATTGCCGCAACGACTTCGCAGGAACCATCGTCGGTCCTGCGATCCAGAACTTCCTCAAGGCTCCTCAGGACGTCAACAAGATCGTCGACGGAATGCAGGCAGCTTGGGATGCATTGCCACCTCTCTCCTAGGATCTCTCGGGATTCAATAGGAGATCTTGAGGACCTGGTGACTCACCAAGGTTCCTGAGATAGGGTGAAAGCATGACAACGACGGCGGCGGGTCCAAAGACCCGCCGCCGTCGGGCTTTTTCCAGGGGCGATCGATTCACCCTTGCGATGTTCATCGGTGTTCCTTCTTTTCTTCACTTCGTCTGGGTCTGGATCCCGGCGCTACTCACAATCGGTCTCTCGTTCACTTTCTGGAACGGTGTTCAGCTCTCCAACATTCGTTGGGCAGGTCTTGCTAATTACGAGACCATCTTCACCGCTTCACCCCAGTTCTATGACGCGCTCCGTAACAACGTCTATTGGCTCCTTTGGTTCAGCTTCATCGCAACGCCACTTGGAGTCCTCCTCGCGTATCAGATCGATCGTCGCATTCGTGGCCACAAGATCTACGAGAGCGTCTATTACATCCCGGTCGTTCTCTCACTCGCCGTCATTGGAATCATCTGGCGATTCATGCTCGGTCCTGCAGGTCTCGTCCAGGTACTTCTTGGTCGACCTGGCATTGAAGAGGCGTTACCGATCTTCGGCAATTACGACATCAATACCTATGTGATCCTTTCCATCGCATCCTGGCGTCATATCGGTTACATCATGTTGCTCTACTTGGCGGGCTTGAAGGCGATCGATCCGACATTGCGTGAGGCAGCCGCTATAGATGGTGCCACCGAGTGGCAGACCTTCCGGAAAGTCGTCTTACCTGCGATGAAGCCGGTCAACATCATCATCATCGTGATCACTGTGATCGAGTCCCTTCGAGCCTTTGACTTGATCTACATCATCTATGGCACGAGTACTGGTTGGCCGATCCTTGGCATGCTCGTCTTCACCAATATCTATGGCCAAGCGGCTTCGATGCTTGGTGCCGCCTACGCGGTGATCCTCTTCCTTCTTAGCATCACACCGATCGTCTTCTATCTCCGTACCGTCTTTCAGGATGACAAACCATGAGCGTCGTCCAGAACAAGAAGTACCGCGACCGCCAGAAGCGGAAAGACGCTGTCATCTCTCTCTTCATTGGAATCTTCGCATTCATCTGGTTAGTGCCGATCCTTTGGACTTTCTGGACCTCACTTCGTCCTTACGAGGACATCATCCAAGAGGGAGTCTTCTCCCGTCCTGACACACTTAATTTTGCCAACTACGTGGATGCCTATCGTCAGATGGAGATCTGGGGCTATCTCTCGAACTCCTTCTTGGTCGCGATCCCTGCTGTCATTCTCACCCTCTTCTTCGGTTCACTCCTGGCATTCGTCGTCACGCGATATTCGTTCAGGTTCAATCTCTATCTCCTCCTACTCTTCACAGCAGGAAACCTCCTTCCAGTGCAGTTGGTCTATGCGCCACTCTTCAAGATGTACATCTGGTTCGGAGATCTGGTCGGTAATCGCAACATTCTCTATGACAGCTACATCGGTCTGATCCTGATCCATGTCGCACTTCAAGTTGGCTTTGCCACCTTCGTGATGTCTTCTTATATGAAGACCATCCCTAAGGAGATCTCCGAGTCGGCACTCGTCGACGGCGCCTCTGTCTTCCGCCACTATTGGAGCGTCATCCTCCCGCTCCTGCGTCCACCACTTGCGGCACTCAGCGTCTTGATGACAACTTGGATCTACAACGAGTTCTTCTGGGCGATCGTGATGATCAAGAGCGACTCCAAGCGTCCGATCACTTCAGCACTCGGTAGGTTGCAGGGGGAGTACGTGACCGATTTCAACCTCCTCGCTGCGGGTGCGATCATGGCGGCACTGCCAACTCTGATCATCTTCTTCATCCTCAAGCGCCAGTTCGTCTCTGGATTGACTCTAGGTTCGACCAAGGGCTGATCAAGGCGCGATCAAGTAGTTCACCCAAGTAGCCAGTTCGCCAAAGTAGATAGAGAGCTAACCCCATGAAGGCCATCAAGATCACCGAGTTCGGCGGCCCCGAAGTGATGCGCTATCTCGACCTACCTGATCCGATCGCAGGTGATGACGAAGTGATCCTTGAGGTCACTGGGATTGGGATCAATTACGCCGACACTCACCAAACCGAAGACTCCTATCTCTCAAAGCAAGAACTCCCACTCATCCCTGGTCTCGAAGTCGTCGGAACATTCGAGGGCAAGCGCTATCTCACTGGCGCACCGAATGCATATGCCGAGCGAGTGGTTGCGAAGAAGAATCAATTGATTCCTCTCCCTGACTCGATCACAGATGGTCAGGCGCTTGCGACATTCGTGCAAGGAACTACTGCGTGGCACATCCTCAAAACAATCGGCCATCTGCAATCAGGTGAGAGCGTTGTCGTCCATGCGGCTGCTGGCGGCGTCGGCACTATTGCGATTCAACTTGCCAAGATGTGGGGAGCGAAGGTGATCGCAGTCGCATCGACCGAAGTAAAGCGGGATCTCGCCAAACGCCTCGGTGCTGATGTCGCAATCGATGCGAGCGTTGAAGGATTGAAGGAACGGATCATTGAAGCCAATGGCGGAAAACGAGTGGACATCGTCCTCGAGATGGTCGGCGGCAAGACATTCGATCGATCCTTGGAAGCGCTCACGACCTTCGGTCGCATCATCACGTACGGCATGGCATCTCGAGAGCCGATGTCGATGATCCATCCAGCCCAGTTGATGGGGCGGTCGCAGACCATCTCAGGTTTCTGGTTGGCGAATTGCTTCGGACGCAAGGAGTTGATGGCAGACGTCATCGCAGAACTCTTCTCTTTGATCGCGAAGGGTTCGATCGAAGTGATCGTTGGCGCTACATATCCGCTCTCGCAAGCTGCTGAGGCGCATCGATCGATCTTGGCACGCGCAAGCACCGGCAAAGTCGTGCTTGATCCGCGCTTGTAACCCTCGATTTCGGTGAAGGTGAGTCTCTGAGGTAGCCTTCCCGATTGCTTCGCCCTCTTAGCTCAGTCGGTAGAGCGTTTCCATGGTAAGGAAAAGGTCGACGGTTCGATTCCGTCAGAGGGCTCGCAGTACTTGGCGGGGTAGCTCAGCTTGGTAGAGCAAGCGGCTCATAATCGCTGTGTCGTGGGTTCAAATCCCGCCTCCGCTACGAGTATTCGACCGAAGGCGTGATCGCTTTGCGTTGATCGTCCTTATGTCAGTACTGTTCACATCCCTGCAATATCCATGCAGGTCGTACCTACAAGGCAAGGAGCTACACATGGCAAGCAAGAGCGCTGATGTCCGTCCGAAGATCACAATGGCATGTGTAGATTGCAAAGAGCGCAACTACATCACGCGCAAGAATCGTCGTAACGATCC
>CAYORK010000047.1:0-3681 GCA_964406345.1 uncultured Actinomycetes bacterium
GATGGTGCTACGGGTGAGTACACGGCTGATGATTGGGCTCACGCCTCGGGGACGATTAGTTATGAGATCGTTACCAGATTAGGGCCTCGAGTGCCTAGAATCTGGCGCAATCATGAGCGGTCACCCGGCTGATTCGATCCTTGAGATCACATCCCTCTCCGTTAATTTCGGAGGACTCAAAGCACTCAGTGATGTGACGCTCTCACTTCGCGAAGGTGAAGTCCTTGGACTGATCGGTCCTAATGGTGCAGGTAAGACGACGCTCTTCAATGCACTCTCTGGTTTCGTCACCGCAGCAAATGGTTCGCTGACACTCTTTGGTGAAAGTCATAAGTGGCCACGACCTGATCAACTCGTCGACCTTGGTATCGCGCGCACTCTTCAAGGCGTCGGACTCTTCCCGGATCTCACCGTTCTTGAGAATGTGATGCTCGGTGCCGATCGGATGGCAAAGACTGGTCTCGTTCGTGCAGCGCTCGGCCTCACCTACAAGGATGAGAAGGCGCTTGCTGCGAAGGCGCAGACGGTGCTTGAGCGTGTCTACGCCGGACATTTGTCGGATCGTCGCGCCGACACTCTCTCTTATCCCGATACCAAGCGCGTCGCTATCGCACGGGCCTTGGTCAGTGATCCGAAGATCCTCCTCCTTGATGAGCCGGCAGGTGGTCTCGGAGCCCAAGACATCGCTTGGCTCAACGGTCTGATTCGAAATCTCACCTCGACCTGTTCGATCATCATCGTCGAACACCATATGGATGTGGTGATGAAGGTCTGCAATCGCATATACGTCCTGAACTTCGGTGAAGTGATCGCCAACGGCACACCGGAAGAAGTGCGAAACGATCCGGATGTGATCGCGGCCTATCTCGGTACCGGCGCGAGCAGCGGGGCGGCCCACTGATGCTCAAAGTCGAACGCCTCGTCGTCGAGCATGGTGCCATCCGCGCGATCGATGGCATCTCCTTCGAAGTGGCGACAGGATCGCTCGCTGCGGTGATCGGATCGAATGGCGCTGGAAAGACCACTCTTCTTCGCACCCTTTCAGGCTTGAAGGAGTCGAAGCTCGGCAAGGTCTGGTGGAACGGGCGCGAGATCACCGGGATGAAGCCAGAGGATCTCGTTCGTCGCGGAATCAGCCATGTCTCTGAAGGAAAGTCAGTGATTCCAGAACTCACGGTCAAGGAGAACTTGGCACTTGGTGGATTGTGGCGAGCGAATAAGAGTGAGTTAGCAGAGTCGATTGAAGAGGCAGTGACACTCTTCCCGCGTTTGGGTGAGCGAATGAGTCAACGCGCAGACACTCTCTCGGGTGGTGAGCGGCAGATGCTTGCGATCGGTCGCGCACTTGTGTCGAAGCCTTCTCTTCTCTTGCTGGATGAGCCATCGCTCGGCCTTGCACCACTTGTAGTGGAGCAGATCTTCGAGACGGTCGCGAAGTTGTGTAGAGAAAGAGGTATCACCATTGTGCTCGTGGAGCAGAATGCGATGGGTGCGCTCTCGATCGCTGACAAGGGAGTCATCATCAACCTCGGCGTGATCGTCGCCCAGGGTGATGCAAAGCAATTGATCGACGATCCCGCGCTTCGGTCAGCGTATTTGGGGTACTGATGCAACAGATCATCAACACATTTCTCATCGGGATCAGCATCGGCTCGATCTATTCGCTGATGGCGCTCGCGCTCGTTCTCGTTTGGCGCTCGACTCGCGTGGTCAATTTCGGTCAGGCAGGACAGGCGATCGTCTCGACCTATGTCGCGTGGGAAGTGGTCAATCGAAGCGGCTCTTACTTCTTGGCATTCATCTTCGCGGTTGCAATCGGTGGCCTTCTCGGTGGATTGATCGAGAGTGGATTGATGCGCACCCTCTTCAAGCATGCGAGTGAAGGACCTATCGCAGCTGTCGCACCCGTGATCGTGACGCTTGGACTACTTGGTGTGATCCGCGCTGTCGTCGGTCTGATCTGGACCAATGAAGGTAAGCGTTTCGAATCACCGGTCGATACCGCCGGTTTCGTCATCGGCGATACGACTCTGCCGTTTTCGCGCCTCAATCTCTTGATCGTGGTGATGGCAGCGATCGTGATGATCATCTTCTCGATCGTCTTTCAGAAGACCAATCTCGGTCTCGCACTACGCGCTGCCGCCTATAACCCAGAGATTGCACGACTTTCCGGCATCCGGGTCTCGCAGACTCGAACCATTGGTTGGGTCTTCGCAGGTGCTGCAGGTGGCGTCGCAGGAATCTTGGTGACATCGAATGACACTCTCACGCCGAACTCGCTCGACACTCTCTTGGTCTTCGCATTCACCGCTGCTGTGATCGGCGGACTCGAGAGTCTTGTCGGTGCGGTGGTCGGTGGTTTGGTCCTTGGTATCGGACTCTCATTCATTCTTGTCTATCTCGGTACGTCACTCGTCTTCCCAACCGCATTCATCGTCCTTGTACTCGTGCTCTTGATACGGCCAGCGGGAATCTTCGGAGTGAAGGGGGCGCGCAGTGCTTAAGCGAAAGTCGAAGCACGGCGACGATCACGCCACAGTGACGAAGCCCGCCAAGCAGAGGAATCCGATACGCAAGAGGATCCTGGTCTTCTTACTTCTTGGTTGGTTCCTTCTACTTCTCGGCGATCGAGTCGATGAACTTCGCGTCTATCAAGGTGCTTTGATCGCGATCTATGCACTTGCGATCGGATCGCTGATCCTGCTCACTGGTTACTCCGGGCAGATCTCCCTTGGTCATGGCGCATTCATGGCGATCGGTGCCTATGCTGCGGCTCTCACGCAGATCCATTTCGCGCCACCGTTGATCTTCACTTTCATCGCTGCCGTACTTGTGACCGCGCTCTTCGGTGCGTTACTCGGTGGTGGTGCATCGAGATTGTCAGGTCCTTACCTTGCTGGCACAACCCTAGCTTTGGCGCTTGGACTTCCTACCCTTGCCAATCAATTCGGATTTTTGGGAGGTGAGACCGGCCTGACCTTTGATGTGGGTTTCCCGCCAGAGCGATTAGGTCTCGACTTCACCTTATATAAGTGGTTCTACTGGATCGCAGGTCTTGCGACGCTGATCATGCTGTGGATGATCCAGAACGTCCTAAAGAGTAGGTATGGCCGCGCATGGAAGGCGGGTAGGTCGAACCCGGCCGCCGCTTCCTTGGTCGGGCTCAATGTGGGTCGCCGGAAGGTGCTCGCGTTCACGGTCAGTGCCGGAGTCGCAGGATTGGCTGGGGCTTTGCTGGGCATGATTGCGATCGTTTCACCCTCAGCCTTCCCACTGAGCCTTTCCTTTGCCATCCTTACCGGTGCCGTACTTGCGGGTCTTACTAGCCTCGCGGGTACCATCGTTGGAGGATTAGTCCTGGTGATCATCCCCGATATCGCCGAAACGATCTCCTACAACCTAGGAGATAGCGAAGCGGTGGTGGCGAACCTGCCGGGATTGATCACGAGCGTGTTGTTGATTCTGACGGTGATCCTCACACCGAACGGGCCAGCAGAGCAGTGGCACCATCATCAGGAAAAGAAGAAGAAGAAAGAGCTTGCCAAGGGTCACTAGACGTTTGGCTAGATGAAAAGAGCAAGACCAAAGCAATACAAGAGCACCACAAGTGCAAGTAAAGAGAAAGCAAACGGAAGGAAGACAATGATCGGTTCATTCCGCAAGAAGGGCCTCGCGGCCGCT
>CAYORK010000048.1:0-3653 GCA_964406345.1 uncultured Actinomycetes bacterium
TGGAGACTCAACGGAGTTGAAAGATTGCTGGGAATCGTCAGCCTTGGCATTGTCCTGATCAACATGCTTGTATCAATGGCCACGATAGGCGACCACCGTTTCCGGCTTCCGGCAGCGGGGCTAAGCCTCTTTTTGCAGGCCGTGGGTCTGGTCTGGGCCTTTGGAAAGGGAAGAAAACGGGTCTTTGGCCCGGAAGAAAAGCTGCTTTGGAAGAGTTTCTCTCGAACGACTAACCTAACGACCTGACAGATACGAAGTGGGGGGTCACGCTATGGGGCGCGGCCGTGCAAAAGCCAAACAGACCAAGGTAGCTCGGGATCTCAAGTACAACTCCCAAGATATCGATCTCGAGAAGTTATCCAAGGAACTCCATGGTGAGGTCAACAAAGATGACGACTCCGATGACTTCGATCCATACGCTGAGGGTAATTTCATCCCTCGTCGCTAGTCTGCCGGTGTCGTCTTAGTCATGCATCCAACACCTTACGTGGCATCGCTGCGAGTGTATGAACCGCTGGAGTGTTTCGCTCCGTCCGACCAACTTCGTTGGAAATCGATGTCCCCGTCCGCTACAACGAGTCGAGATGAGCAGTCGCGAGCGCTCGTCCGCGCTATCAAGCCCGAGTCGCCCTTATTGCGAGCAGACGGAGCACATGTCCTCGATGTCGATGGCGAAAGATTCGTTTCACCCTGGTCGACTGCGATGAGATGCTGGGCAGCGCTCGATTCTTTCAAGGAGTCTTTGCCGTCATCGATCACGAAACTCTTCGTCTCACCTGCACAAGAAGATGCTCTAGCGATCCAACCTGAAGTTTCCGAGGATCGAGTTCCTCACATCCTCACTGAGACATGGGTAGTCCCGCCACGATGGTTCGCACTCTTCGATCCCTCAGAGCGATTGCGCGGAATCGGATCTCAAGGGCCCTTCACCATCGTGCGCACTGATGTCGCTCGTGCCAAAGCTAGATGCGAGAGTGCGCATACTGCAGTCGTGACGGCCTTTGGAAGTGGTCCGATTGAAGGGGAGATAGCTGCCCTGCTCGCTTGGTTGAATGTCTTTCATCCATCCTCGAAAGTGGAATTGGATTACGGTGGCTTGGCGCTCTATCTTGATCGGGCTTTGCGAGAGAGTGGCCTCGAGGGGATAGATGCCGACTCCTCAATCGAAGATGTCGCACTCTCGCTCCAAGGTCTCTCTTCAGGCGATGGCGCGCTCGCAGGTCAGGGCTATGAGAGGCTCGTCGCTCGTTGGCGCAGAGTCGGTGCCTACGAGCAGGCGATGTAGTTCAGATTTCATCCCTCAAGGACCTTGCAAACCATCACCTTTGGCGGGAATACTCCGTCCATAACGGATAAATCAGACACAAGCCAAGTCACCACTTCAGTCTGAGTTGAGGAGAAAACCGTGCTTCGTCCCCGCGAACAAGAGGTCCTGCTGACCCCAGCAGAGGTCGCTGCCCTCTTTCGCGTCGACCCCAAGACCGTGACTCGGTGGGCCAAGGCGGGCAAACTGACTGCCATTAGGACCCTAGGCGGTCATCGCAGATATCGCCAATCCGAGGTCCAATCACTACTCAAGACGGTTCCTGGTAATCCAGCAGCTCCGGTCGTGTCATCATCCTCGCAACCGGTTCCGCACCAAGTGAAGCCTGATGAAACTAGATGAAGGAAGTCTGAAGAATCATGATGAGCGATGAGAATGGGAAGAACGAAGATCCCAAGGCCAAGTTTCGTGAAGCGCTTGAAAAGAAGAAGAACAAGGGTGGAGCGACCCCGGGATCACAGGGATCTGCCGGCTCCAAGGTAGGCCAGGGCCAACAAGGTGGAGCTGCGCCAAAGATGTTCCGACGTAAGGCTGGCGGTTAGTTCAAAATCTCGTACGAGGGGTTGAGGATGGTGAGAGTTCCTTCTTGCTCTCCGACCATTCCTTCAGCTCGCAGGATTGAACCGACTTCAAGACCCGCGATCTCACGTCGGCCCAAGAATTGAAGCGTCACTCCTCCAGTCTCATCCCACATTTCAATTTCAACCGAAGGCGAATTCCCACTCGCTGAGGACTTCATTGCAGTCACATGTCCTTGGACATGCGCCCTTCTACGCCAAGTGATCGATCCGATCGGAGTGATCGTCGACTCGAAGTGTGAGACGCGACTCTTGTCACTCAAGAATTCGGATTGCGCTCGTAGTGGTCTTGACTCAACCTCAACTGCGGGAACTGCCTCGACATCATGCTTCTCTTCGGTCAAGACACTCTTCCCGGTCAGAATCCGATCGACATCGAAGGGCACGATTGTCGCGACTACACGTGGTAGCTGTGATATAGGGCGAGCAATTTCTTCTGCTGTCTGGTCGTGGAGCAACTTTCCGAGGATTCTCGAATAGGAGCGGCGGGGCAGGAGAAGTGTCAATTCTGTATCTGGGGATTGAGTGGCCCGTACGGCATAGTCGACGACGGCATTGGGAATCCTTCTATCTGGACAGTCGATCAACTCCAGCGAGATGTCATCGAAAGCATGGGATTTCGCCCATTCTCGCTTCAGGTTCTCCGCGCGACGATCGTCAATGACGAAGTGCACTGCATTCAAGTTACGTGGATTGAGGCTTCGTGCATATCTCACTGCACCAATCGTTGCAATATCAATGGAGTCGACCAATACCGTGACATCATGTCGAGCAATGGAAGTAGCGCGGTGATGGGACGTCGTCATGACAAGGGCTTCGTTCTCACGGCGATATTGACGATTGAAGTTGAGCATCAAAGCAGCGACAATCGGAGTGCCGACGACGATGATCCATGTTCCTTCCACGAACTTGACCGCTGAGATGACGAGCACTGTGATCAGTGCGATACCGCCTGAAGTTCCATGGAGCGCGACCTTCAATCCACCTCGATCCGATCGTTCCTTCATGGTCTTCTTGGCCATTCCAAGGCCCGTGATCGCGAAGCCGACGAAGACAGCTAGTGCATAGATCGCTGCCAGTGCAGTGATACTCGCACCCGAAGCGACGATGAGGATGATCGCTCCACCAGAGATGAAGAAGATCCCATTGGAGAAGGCGAGTCGATGTCCCCTTTGAGTCAATCTCTTCGGCAAGAATCCGTCGTTAGCGATGATGTTGACGAGATTTGGAAACGCGGTGTAGCAAGTGTTCGCCCCTGCGAAGAGGATGAGGGTGGTACCCGCCTGCACGACGTAGAAGAAGATGGAACCAAAGAACCCTTCACCAAGGGCGGCCTTCGCGACAAGTGAGATGACAGTGGGAGTGCCTTCGGCATACGGCACGGCAGTGGTCTCCTTCGCGAGCCATGCAATACCAACGATGAGGATCGCAAGGGTTGTTGCCATCAAACCGAGTGTGAGGCGAGCATTCTTGTGTTCGGGCGTCTTGAAGAGAGGTACGGAGTCGGAGACAGCCTCAAGACCCGTGAGGGAAGCGCTGCCATTTGCGAATGCCTTGAGGATCAAGAGGAAGGCAGCTAGGGAAATCAACCCCTGGGACTCACCAAGCGGCAACAGACCCTCTCCAGTCGTTGCATATTGAGGGAGCGATCCCGAAAGATGGCGATAGAGACCAAATCCAAAGACGGTGAACATAGAGAGGATAAAGAGGTAAGAGGGAAGGACGAAGATCAAGCCAGCATCTTTGACGCC
>CAYORK010000049.1:0-3620 GCA_964406345.1 uncultured Actinomycetes bacterium
ATGCTGGGTTGATCTCTGGGAATGGAACGATCCATAGATCGTCATAGTCCTCTTGGGACTTAGCCAAGAAGTCATTTGCCCACCAGGAACCCATCATCATGGCGCCGCACTTCTTCTGGAGAAGGAGGTCGCGCATGCCATCCCATGAGATGTCGAGGAAGTTCTCGTTCATGTATGGGATGAGGAGAGCGAACTGGTTGAAGACGTCAATCGTCTCCTGATCGGTCCACTTAGCGCGGCCGTTCAAGAGGTCGATGTGATAGTCATAACCGTTCATGCGGACGTTGAGGATGGAGAAAGTTCCCATCGCTTCCCAACCGCCCTTATCTCCCATCGCATAACCGATGAGACCCTTCTTCTTGGTGCCTTCGAGCATCACCATGAAGTCATCCCACGTTGCGATGTTCTCTGGATCGAGTCCGAGTTCGAGCATCGTGGACTTGCGATAGTGCAGACCCCATGGATACCAAGTTGTCGGGATGATGTACTGCTTGCCATCGCTTGGATTTGTTGCACCGCTGATGAAGCCCTCTGGCATTTGATCGCCGAGGTTGGAGATGTTCTCGGAGAGATCTACGAGAAGACCTTGGTCAGCGCGGAAGTTGGTACGGAAACCGGCCATCCACTGGAATGCGTCATCTGGTGTTCCTTGCAGGTACTGCGAGATGCCGTCCTGGAATGCATTGGTATCTCCAGAACCCTGCATCGTGACTTCGTTGCCTGTCTCTGCTGTGTAAGCATCGGCGAGCGCTTGAGCGATCTTCAGACCGGTCTCATCGTTGGTACGTGCTGTGAAGGTGACAGGGCCATCAGCTGCATCACTTCCGCAGCTTGCGAGCAATGTTCCTCCAGCAGCGAGACCGATACCACCGATTGCTGCGCCTTTGAGAACGTTACGTCGCGATACGCCGTTCTCGTTGACTTGGTTCGACATCGAACTTCCTTTTCCCTAGATCCACCATGGATCTAGATGGGGCAAACCTACGCCTCAGTACCCCTCGTGGCTATGACCGCGACCAAGAAATTTGACCCCTAATTGGGTCTTTCCGGGGCGGACGTTGTTCATCCAAGAGGCGCAGAGGAGAGAAGTGCCCGAAGAGGTAACGAGAGGGGGCATCTCGGATTGAGGTCGAGCCTCAAGGAAGTATGTAGATCTCCCCATCGACTTCGCTGACTTGGAAGGCACGCAAGGGAGCATCAGCCGGTCCACTTTTGCGGGCTCCGGTGGCGGCATCGAAATAGGAATAGTGACATTTACAAACGAGCTGGGCCTTCTCTGGTGTCACCAAGCAACCGGCATGAGTGCAGATGACATCGAGAGCGCTGACGCCCGTTGCGGATCGAAAGAGAGAGTGTCGAACTGTTCGACCCGCAAGGTCAATTGCGAAGAAGAGTTTCGACTCACCAAGGATCACATCACTCGACTTCGCTACGAAGTAACCGGCACGACGAGTGGTCTGACTCGGGCTCGGGGTAGGAGTTGGAGTTGGCGTGGGACTCTGAGTTGTAGATGGCGTCGGGGTTGAAGTTGTAGCTGGTGTTGCGGACGGAGTTGAAGCAACGCTGGAAGTCGGAGAAGCAGATGGAGATGCCGAGGGAGAGATCGCAACGGTGACAGGTCTTCCCTTCCTCCAGACCAAACGCCCGTTCTGTCGTACACATCTATATGCAAAGCCCCCGGAGACGATCTTCTGGCCGACGCGAACGCATTTTGCCTTCGGGGTTGCAAGCGCACTCCGCGAGTTCATACCTGTAGCTAAGGCGAATGAGGAGAAAGCAAGGGTTCCGAGAAGCACTCTCCTCGATAGTGGAGTGCGGATTCGTTCTTGCATAGGAGTAGGAAAGCAAAGCCCTCATCACTGCGCCACTTGGATTTGCCACCCTTTAGGCTTCTCCCATCCAACTGGATACATAGCAAGACATTCTGTGAGGGAGTGATGATGGCTCTGGTCTATGACCTACTTGTGGTGCTCCACTTCATCGGCATGGCAGGACTCGTCGGTGGATTGATCGTGGGGATCTCTGAGAAACCACTTCGAATAAAGAAGCCAGCGCTCCATAGCGGCTTGCTGGTGCTACTCGCCGGCATATTCCTCGTCATCGTAAACTCGATTCAACACGCGAGTGACAGTTCCGTCGAGATGATCGACCACGGAAAGATCGGCGTGAAACTCCTCGTCGTCATCATCATCCTCGTCCTAGGATTCAAGAATCTCAACAAGAACGAAGTTGCGAAGAAGACCTACATGACGATACTCGCTCTTGCTCTCTCGAATATTCTCGTCGCGGTCTTCTGGTAGTCGCGATGAATCTCTATCCGAAGGCATCGATTCAGCATCGACTTGGTGGATACTTCTTAGACCTCGGACTTGCACTCATCACTCTAGGAATCGGTTGGGTGATCTGGAGCCTGATCGTCTGGCGACAAGGTCTCACGCCGGCGAAGCAGATCTTGAAGATGCGCGTCGTCGCAGAGGAGACTCGGACGAACGCGACGTGGGGACATATGGCGATCCGACAATTCTTGATCCCCGTCACCTACAGCATCCCAGGTTGGATTCTGATGCAGTTGGGAGACTCCACTCCGGTCGTCACTGGTGAGTTCTCATCGGATCCATTGGAAGGCCGGGGCCTCAGTTCGCTCGGTAATGTCGTCTCTTTCGCGATCACACTCACAGATGGACTCTGGATCTTCAAGAACGGCGAGCGAAAGCGCGTCACTGACGTCTGGGCGAAGACCATCGTGGTCAATGAATCCCAAGCGATCACTGATGATGCAAGAGAGGGTGGCAACTTCTAATGGAGCCTTACCGGATCAAGTGGCTCACCAGACTTGTCTATAGCCAACCCTTCGAGCTCTTCATCGCTGGTGTCATCCTGCTCAATGCGATCGCGCTCGCATTGCTTACCATGCCGAATATCGACGGGGATGCCAGGGATTCCTTGATCCGCTTCGATCAGATCGCGCTCTGGGTCTTCTTCGCCGAATTGATCGCGCGGATGATCTCTTATGGGCGGAAACCATGGATGTTCTTCAAGACCGGTTGGAATGTATTCGACTTCATCATCATCGGCCTCTCGCCACTCTTCGCTGGACAAACCCTCTTGCTCCGACTCCTTCGCATCTTCAGATTGATACGTATCTTCCGCTTCCTTCCCGAAGTCCGGATCCTTACTCGTTCCATCACACGAAGCCTTCCGCCCTTGATGAGTATGTCGGTCTTGATCTTCCTGGCCCTCTTCATCTATGGGATGGCCGGGGTCTATCTCTTCGGTCAGGAGATGCCTGACAAATGGGGGGACATCACCGCTGCGTTGACTTCGCTCTTCATCCTGCTGACGCTCGAAGAGTTCGCCAACTACCTCGTAGATGGTCTCGAAGTCTCGCCGTGGGCGCTTCCCTTCTATGTCTCATATGTCTTCATCATCGTCTTCACCATCCTCAACGTCCTCATCGGTGTTGTGTTGAATGCCATGGATGAGGCTCGAGCAGAGACACGGGAGCGTGAAGAGGAACTACAGAAACTCCAGACCTTCGCACGCGAAGTCGAGGAGATATCCGCTGACGGCCAGATCACGCCAGAAGAGGTCGAGCAGCTGAAGTCGAAGATAACGGTCTT
>CAYORK010000050.1:0-3332 GCA_964406345.1 uncultured Actinomycetes bacterium
GATCATCGAACGGACTATGAGACCGGAAACACACAAGCCGTTCTTGATGGCGATCTCTCAGGCTTCATCGATGCAGGAATTCGCTGGCGCAGGACACGCACAGCGAAGTAGTGCGCATCTCTCAGTGGTAATTCCCAGGATTTTGGGCTTAGTTCCGTAAGATTCACTCCGTTCATCACCTTCTGTGGCTCTCAGCGGCCCATGACCCTGATACGGTCAGCAAGACGCAGAGAATGTGAAGTGGTGATTCGTTGAGAGACGAAAGCGTGAGGGAGGGGCGAGGCCAATGATTCATTTCGAACATGTCTCTAAGTCCTATCCCAAGACCGACAAACCGGCACTGAGCGATGTCTCCCTCGAGGTGGCCAAAGGTGAGTTCGTCTTCCTCGTCGGTCAGTCGGGCTCTGGTAAATCAACATTCCTCCGGCTCGTCCTTCGAGAAGAGAAGGCGACATCGGGAACTATTCATGTCGCAGGTAAGGATCTTGGCAAGCTCTCCAATTGGAAGGTCCCAGATCTTCGTAAACAGGTAGGAACTGTCTTCCAGGATTTTCGACTCCTTCCTAATAAAACAGTCTTTGAGAACGTCGCTTTCGCACTCCATGTATTGGGTCGAACCAAGAAGGAGATCGCCCGTGAAGTGCCAGAGGTCGTTGAACTTGTGGGCCTGGAAGAGAAGTTAGATCGAAAGCCTGGTGAACTCTCTGGTGGTGAGCAGCAGCGCGTAGCGATTGCACGTGCCTATGTGAGCCGACCAGCGATCTTGATCGCTGATGAGCCCACTGGAAACTTAGACCCAGCCACGAGTATTGGCATCATGAAGCTTCTTGATCGAATCAACCGAGAAGGAACAACGGTCGTCATGGCGACCCACGATTCTGGGATCGTCGACCAGATGAGAAAGCGCGTTATTGAGTTGGATTCAGGTCATGTGATTCGAGACCAGGTCCGTGGCGTCTATGGGTACACCGGATGATGATCGACTTTCGAAGGGTAGGTGAGTGATGCGCGCTGGATTCGTGATGAGTGAGGTCGGTATCGGCCTTCGACGAAATCTCACCATGACTTTTGCGGTGATCATCACCGTCGCTATCTCGCTCTCCTTGCTGGGAGTCGGTCTTCTCTCTAACTCACAAGTGCGAACCATGAAGGATTACTGGTACGACAAGATCGAAGTCTCCATCTTCCTCTGTGGTCCACTATCTGAGGTGCCCTCCTGCGCTGCCGGTCCGGTGACACCTGAGCAGCGACTTGAGATCCAACGCGACCTTCAAGAGTTGCCAGTGGTTCAGACCGTCTACTACGAGTCACAGTCCGAGGCCTTCCAGCGTTTCCAGGAACGTTTCAAGGATTCTGCGATCGCGCAGAATGTCACCGTTGATCAACTTCCTGAATCTTTCCGAGTCAAACTCAAGGATCCGACTCAGTTTGGAGTCGTTGAGAGTGCCTTCTCTGGGCGTCCTGGAGTGGATGTCGTCCAAGATCAGCGAGCGATTTTGGAGAAGTTCTTCAGTCTTCTCAATGTCTTGCGTGATGCAGCGCTCGTCATAGGACTAGCCAGCGTTCTTACCGCCGCGCTTCTCATTAGCAATACCTTGCGTATTGCGGCATACAACAGGCGCCGTGAGACGACTGTGATGAAGCTCGTTGGTGCTAGCTCGTTCTCGATCCAGTTGCCGTTCTTGCTTGAAGGATTTTTCGCGACGATTGTTGGCTGGGGAATCTCTAGTGGCATCCTCACTGGATTGAAGTATGTTGTCGATGAACGTGTAGCACCTTTACTGACCTTCACCAACTTCTTCACCTGGAATGATGTGTGGGTCGCTTCTGCCTATCTTCTTTTGACCGGTGTCGTTGTCTCGAGCATCGCATCATTCTTAACGCTTCGAAAGTACTTGAAGGTTTGACCTTTCTCCGCACGTAGACCTCCAAGTCGATTGCAATCTTCCCACTCTCGCCTAGATTGAAGTTCATCCATAGAATCAGGGCATGAGAGAGTTCGGATTACGTCAGTTCTTTGCAGGACTCCTCTCACTCACTCTCGTTTTTGGTATCGGATACTCACTCGGAATCAATCGAGGTTCTGGTCCTGTTGATCAAGCGATCGCTGAGATTGTCGCCGTAGATCCAGACGGTGCCTCTATCGAGAGTCTGCGACAAGCTGCGATTGAGGGAGCGCTCCGTGCGACAGGTGACGAGTGGTCCAATTACTTCCCACAGTCGACGATGGAGATCTTCAACCAGAGACTCTTCAATGAATACTCAGGGCTGGGTATCTGGCTACGGAAATCATCCCTAGGTGGGGTCGAAGTCGGTGCGGTTCAGGAAGGTTCGTCGGCGGAGAAGGTCGGAGTGAAGACAGGTGATCGCCTTCTTGCCGTCAATGAGAGTTCGCTCGAAGGACTCACACTTCCAGCAGCCCTCGCCATTGTCCGAGGCGCAGTCGGTTCTACCGTTGACCTGCGAGTGGATCGCAAGGGGAAAGAGATGCTTTTATCAGTGGCTCGAACCACACTCGGAGTCGAGAATGTCACGGCATCTGAGATCGCTAAAGATGTTCTCTATATTGAAGTTGCATCATTCAATGTCGGCACGGCATCTCAAGTGCTCGAGCAACTAGGTAAGACTTCCCACAAGAAGGGCGTCATCATCGATCTTCGTGGAAATCCTGGAGGGCAGATCGCTGAGGCAGTGAAGACCGCAGAGCTCTTTGTCAGTGAAGGTGTCTTGCTCTCTTATCAGAAGGTCAATAGCGACCCTGTCGTCTTTCGCGCATCACGCGAGAATCCAGATAAGGCGCCGCTCGTGGTCTTGATCGATCGTGATACAGCAAGTGCTGCCGAGATTCTTGCGGGAGCTTTGCAAGATAGAAATCGCGCCGTCGTCATCGGGGAGCGGAGTCAGGGCAAGGGAACCGTTCAGGAGTTCATCACTCTCAATGATGGATCCAAATTGGAGTTGACGGTTGCGAAATACCGAACGCCATCCGGAAAAGTGATCGATGGGGTGGGAATCGAACCGGATTTGGCAGCCACCGATGAGGAAATCGCAAAGCGTGCGCTTCAGGTTCTCAGTGGTCTTGCAAGCCTACGAGGTCAATCTTCTTGATTCTCACGCTGACCTTTTCATGGGACTCAGGGCTCACGGCCGACAGGAAGTAGACTTCGCAGCAGTTGAGAGATGACGCCCTAGTGCGACACTCCTGGTGAAGAGGTAGTTGGGTATTAGGCGCCTAACTCGCCCAGGGTCTCTCGGGAGTTGAGGTGCACCATGAGGGAAAAGGGCACCAAACTCATCGCTCAGAACAAGAAGGCCCGATTCGACTACTTCAT
>CAYORK010000051.1:0-3068 GCA_964406345.1 uncultured Actinomycetes bacterium
AAGCGATATCCGACATTTCGCACGGTGCCAATCACGGCTTCGAACTCAGGGCCGAGCTTTGATCGAAGGCGCCTTATATGGACGTCGACGGTGCGGGTACCGCCGAAGTAGTCATATCCCCAGATCTCCTGCAGTAGTTGTGAGCGCGTGAAGACGCGCCCTGGATGCTGAGCGAGGTACTTGAGTAGTTCGAACTCTTTGAACGTTAGATCCAGCGCTCTGCCACGAACCTTTGCCGTGTAGGTCTTCTCATCGATCACCACATCGCCGCTTCGTATCTCGCCACTTGTGGGATCAGCTTCGATTCGCTGTGCTTCACGTCTGCCGATTGCGATACGGATTCGGGCTTCCACCTCTGCTGGACCTGCTGTATCGATGATCACGTCATCGGATCCCCACTCTGCGGTGATCGCGCTCAATCCACCTTCTGTCGTGATGAGGAGGAGCGGGCATCCGATACCGGTTGAGATCATGAGCTTCGCGAGAGACTTCGCAGCAGGAAGTTCACGTCGTGCGTCGAGGAAGATGCAGTCGCCTTCTGGGATGTCGACGAGTAGCGAACCTTCTGCAGGCAGAATGCGCACGCTGTGCTGCAGGAGACCAAGTGCAGGCAAGACTTCCGCGCTTGCGCCGCGGGCATTGGTCAACAGGAGTATGCGTGCCATAAGTGAGTAAGGTTACCGGTCATGGAAAGCCTCGTTCCAGTCCTTCTCATCCTCGCGCTCACAAGCGTGTATGGAATCTGGTACCGATCCTCGCGTGGCAAGGTGAGGAGCTCTACTAGGGCGAAACAAGGTGCACTCGATGTGAACCTCTTCGGTGAGCAACTTGGAACTGAGGCGACATTGGTTCAGTTCTCCTCGGCCTTCTGCACGCCATGTCGAATGACGCGAACCCTGATCACTGATGTCATCGCAGATATGCCTGGAGTACGTCATCTTGATATCGATGCTGAATCTCATCTCGAGTTGGTCAGGAAGTTGGATATCCGCTCCACCCCGACGACACTCTTTCTCGACAAGGATGGCATCGAACGTGGTCGTGCCGTGGGTGCTCCTAAGCGATCACAATTACTTGAGGCGATCCAAGCGCTCCGTTCGTGAGGTTCGCCCCCTCCTTCTGCAAGTACTTCGCAACTCGCCCATAGAACCTGCTTTCTCTATCCTTTACCCATGTTCTGCTGCCAGCGACGCGATCTAACACAACGCCGCGTCATCGACTTTGGCCGGATCACACGATCTCTCTGTCGGGGCTAATCAATCTTCTGCTGCTTGAGTTCAGCTCAGCCTTTGGTCCCATCCCTCGACTTACATAAGAGAAAAAATCTGAAAGGTATCTTCGAAATGACTTTTGACAATCCCGCACTGCTCGCATCCGAGTCCGGTTCAAATGCTTCTGGTGACTCCAAGCGAAACCACGCCTTGATCGATGCTCGTGGTCCTCGTTTCGGTGCAGCCATCACCGTGGTCGTCTTGGCGCTCGCTCTCGTCTTCAATCAACCACTCCTTGTGCTCTTCCAAGCCATCGTCTTCGCGATTGGTGCAACGTTCGGTCCACAAAAGACCCCCTACGCCTTCCTCTATCGGACCTTTATCAAGTCTCGATTGAGTGGTGATGTACCAACGGAAGATGTTCGACCGCCACAATTCGCTCAAGCAGTCGGTCTGATCTTCGCCGTCTTTGCATTGCTCGGGTGGGCCTCTGGAATCGAACTCGCTTTCACGATCGCAGTCGGAATGGCATTGGCTGCCGCTTTTCTCAATGCGGCTTTCAACTTCTGCCTTGGCTGCGAGATGTATCTCTTGCTCACGCGAGCGTTCAAGCGCTGATTCGTCTCGCGAGGATTGGCGACTTAGACTTCCCCCATGTCAAAGTCGCATGAACTGAGAGATAAAGGGCTTCGCCTTACTCCGCAACGCGAACTCGTCCTCAAGGCGGTTCGCGACCTCGGTCATGCGACCCCCGAAGAGGTTGCAGATCGAGTCCGCGAGAGCTATCCAGGTATCAATCTCTCCACCATCTATCGCAACCTTGAGACGCTCGAGAATGTCGGTCTCGTTCAACACACCCACTTAGGGCATGGCGGTGCTACCTATCATGCGGCAGAGGAACTGACGCATCTTCACTTGGTTTGTGGCACCTGCGGCTCAGTGGGGGATGCACCTATGGAGAGTGCTGCGAGTTTCGTCAACGAACTTCTCGACAATTACGGCTTCAAGACCGATGTGACGCACTTTGCCATCTACGGCACCTGTGCCAACTGCTCGCCGAAGTAGATCTCCCATGACCGCTGTCCTCGTAGAACATGGTCCCGATAAGGGTGCGATCTGGCACTTCGGTGAAATCGCAAAGGAGGCTCGCGCACTCGAAGAGGGAAAGGCCTGGGCTGATCTCTCCCATAGGTCAGTGATCGAGGTCAAGGGTGAAGAGAGACTCACCTGGTTACACGCGCTAACGACACAACATCTGGAGAAACTCGAACCTGGACAGTGGTGTGAAGCGCTCATCCTCGACCCCAATGGACGTATCGAGCAACAACTCTTCCTAGTCGATGATGGTGAAGCGACCTTCATTCACCTTGATGGTGATCGAAAAGAAGCGCTCCTCCAGTATCTCAATCGAATGATCTTTCGTACCAAAGTCGAGGTAAGTGATGTCAGTGAGCAGTTCGCGATCCTCAAGGCTCCAGGTAAGAGCGATCAGATAGGTGGGCCTTATGCATTGGTCCCTAGGAGTGAACTTGCTACCACCAAAGCTGCTTTCGACTCCGCCAATCTTCAGGTGGGTATTTGGGTTTTGGAATCAGAGCGCGTCGCACAAGGAAGAGCTCGGATCGGTTTCGAGACCGATCACAAGACGATCCCCAATGAACTCGGGCTCCTCAATGTCGCAGTACATATGAATAAGGGCTGTTATCGCGGACAGGAGACCGTCGCAAAGGTCTTCAATCTTGGTCACCCGCCTCGACGATTGGTCTTGCTCCACCTCGATGGCTCCCGAATCGATCTACCGAAGAGTGGCGAGAAGGTCACGCTTGATGGCAAGGAGATCGGCTTCTTGGGCACAGT
>CAYORK010000052.1:0-3061 GCA_964406345.1 uncultured Actinomycetes bacterium
GTCGATGTGGCCTTTCCGATCGCGATGGAACTTGCGACCCCACTCGACATCCTTGTCGTCAAGAAACTCAGCGCACCTGGTCAACCCGAACTTGCAATTGGAGCGATCGCATCGGGTGGGTATGCCTTCGTCAATTATGAGATCTGTCGAAGGCTTGGCATCTCACAACGCGAAGTGGCATCAATCCGCTATCAGGCAACGCAAGAACTCATCGACCGTGAGAAGGATCTACTCAAGGATAGGAAGCATCTTCCTTGGACCACCAAACGGATCCTCATCGTTGATGACGGCATTGCAACGGGAGCCACGATAGAAGTGGCGATCCGTGCCATCTCAGCACAACTTCCGGCATCGCTATCGATTGCAGTGCCCGTCGCTTCCCTCAGCGTGATCGAACGACTTCATAGGCGGGTCGATCAGATCTTCACACTTCAAAGTCCAAGCGTTCTCGGAGCCGTAGCTGAGTTCTATCAAGAATTCCCACAGGTCAGTGATGAAGAAGTGAGAGAGATGATGGATCGAATAGATCGAGCCCATCTAGCAAATGGAGAACGAGTAGAGCACCCAGGAGAGAGGAAAAAGTATGGTCTCGCAGCACGACGTTGAGATTCCGGTAGGTTCGCATCGATTGGAGGGAGTTCTTTCCATCCCAGAGAACCCACTCGGCCTTGTGATCTTCGCCCATGGCAGCGGAAGTGGACGGTTTAGCCCCAGAAACCTTCAAGTCGCTCGCACCCTCAACGAGTATCGGATCGCAACCCTTCTCTTCGACCTCCTAACAGCCGATGAGGAGGAAGCGGATGCGAGAAATTCAAAGTTCAGATTCAACATCGCACTCCTTGCTCACCGACTCGTCCTAGCAACGCGATGGGCAAGGCGTCAACCACTCTGCACCGAACTCAAGGTCGGATACTTCGGCGCGAGCACCGGCGCTGCTGCAGCCATCGTCGCAGCGGTAGAGATGCCGGAATCTGTATGCGCTGTCGTCTCGCGTGGTGGACGCACTGACCTTGCCGGACTCGGTGCACTCCACGAACTACGTGCTCCCACTCTCCTGATCGTCGGTGGTGAGGATCACGACATCGTTCGGATCAATCGCCGTTCCTCACGCGATATGCGTGGGCCCCACAAGGTCCATGTAATCGATGGCGCGACTCATCTCTTCGAAGAGCGCGACACGTTGCAACAAGTCGCTGATGAGGCAGCGAACTGGTTCCTCGCAAGTTTCCCGGTTAGTCGTACTGGAGGAGCGATACCAGCCGCAGTCGGGCGGAAGTCATGATCTCGCTCGTCGCCGATATGCGAAGGTATGCCTTCGTCGCAATCGAACGCGATGAAGCGATCATCTGGAACGAAGGATTGGATTCGACAGCGGGACCTATCAAGGTCAAAGCACCCGTCGAAGTCGATCACCGGCACATGCGAACCGGGCAATTCCAACATGGCCACGATACGAAGCACCGTTTCCCGGAGTACTTCGAAGAGATCTCCACACACCTGAAGAAATCAGAAGTGGTTGTCATCATGAGCCATGGCAAAGGGAAGTCCAATTACGGATTGCTTCTCATGGACCATCTCAACGAGAAACATCCCGATATCGCTGCAAAGGTGGTCGATAACCTCACGGTCAATATCCCAGCCCTCTCCATCCATGAGTTAGAGGCATATGCGCGCGGGTGGTTCGAGAAGAATTACAGAAAATTGAGCTCTTGGCACGGGCGAAAGCGCGATCGGCGCCTCTCATGAGCCCCTTGTGCCACCCGAACTCTAGGAGTTAACTAACGACTGCTTCGTCCCTCCCACTAAAGGAGCGCTATGGGTGCAGTCCGGCTTATCGATTTCGGTCTCTCGGAGGAATTCGGATACCTCCCACATTACGACCCAGCGCAGTCCCTCTCTCCTGGTAACGAGGAGTGGGATCACTTCGCCCTCGATATCCCGAAACTGCTCATGGGTTCAGACTTTAGAAAGCGCGTGAAGGAACTCAAGCCATTCGATATCTCAGCCCTCAAAGGCGAACCCGATGTCCAACGCGCGATGATGATCCTGAGTTACATCGGTCAGTCCTATCAATGGAGCGATAACGAACCAGCGCACACTTTGCCAAAGAACCTTGCACTTCCTTGGTACGAAGTCGGCAAACTTGTCGGTCGCCCACCGATCCTCTCTTACCAAAGTTATGCCAATGACAATTGGCGCCGACTTGATCCCACGGGACCTGTCGAGTGCGGCAACATCGCACTCTTGCAATGCTTCCTCGGTGGACAAGATGAGGAGTGGTTCATTCTCATCCACATCGATATCGAGAAGAAGGCAGGCAAGGCGCTCAAGGCGATCGAGGACGCGCAAGCTGCAGTAGTCAAAGACGATGCAGATGCTCTCGAGGATGCACTTGAGAACCTTCGCTCCGCTCTCGCTGCGATGTATCAAGTCCTCTGCCGAATGCCAGAGAAGTGCGATCCCTATATCTACTTCCACCGCGTTCGCCCCTACATCTTCGGCTGGCGCAATAACCCCTCGCTTCCCAATGGCGTCGTCTACGAAGGCGTCGATGAATACAACGGAGTGGGCCAAACCTTCCGCGGCGAAACCGGAGCCCAGAGTGCGATCATCCCTGCGATGGATGGCATCCTCGGAATCGAGCATGAGAACGACGTCTTGCGCGAGTACCTCATGGAGATGCGTACCTATATGCCCCCAAAGCATGTCGCCTTCATCGAAGCGGTCGAGAACGGTCCTTCGGTGCGCGAGATGGTCAAGAGGGTCAACCGCCGCACCCTCACCTCACTCTTCAATACCTGTGTCGAGATCGTCGGTGATTTCCGGGCTAAGCACCTCGAATATGCCGGCACCTACATCCACGCTCAAGCACAGGCGACACCCGGAAATCCATCCGCAGTCGGCACTGGTGGCACACCTTTCATGGTCTACCTTCGCAAGCATCGCGATGAGACCCGCGCACAGATGATCAGTTAGTACCTTCCTCGCATGAGTTCGAGCGTCTCACCGAATACTTCGGTCTTCGACGCTCCTCGCCCAGACGAATATCGCCAGATCCCTG
>CAYORK010000053.1:0-2888 GCA_964406345.1 uncultured Actinomycetes bacterium
CACTTCATGCTCAAGGAGATCTTCGAACAACCCAAGGCGATTGCAGATACATTGATCGGGCGCATCGATGAGTCGGGTCGAGTCTCTCTCCCTGAGATCGATGAATTGGGTAGTGATTTCAATCGAATCTTGATCCTTGCCTGTGGAACGGCTTATCACGCGGGGTTGATTGGAAAGTATGCGATCGAAGAGTGGGCAGGGATTCCGTGTGATGTGGAGTTGGCTTCAGAGTTTCGCTATCGAAAGCCGGTTCTAGATCCGAAGACCTTGGTAGTGACGATCTCGCAATCGGGCGAGACGATGGATACCTTGATGGCGCTTCGCCATGCGAAGTCTTTGGGGGCGAAGGCGCTCTCTATCTGTAATACCCATGGCTCGACGATCCCGCGAGAGTCGGATGCGGTGATCTATACCCACGGTGGACCGGAGATCGCAGTCGCATCGACGAAGGCTCTATTGACGCAGGTTGTCGCACTTCACTTGTTTGCTTTGCATCTTGGCGCGAAGTCTTCGAAGAAGATGAGTCCTGCGAATGCGAAGGAGATCGGCTCGGAGTTGTTGGAGTTGCCGGGCAAGGTCGAGCAAGTACTTGAGACTGTCGAAGCGCTTCGTGAGATGACGCGAGGATTCAAGGATGCGACCTCAGTTCTCTTCTTAGGTCGCCATGTCGGCTTCCCTTCGGCTTTAGAGGGTGCGCTCAAACTCAAGGAGCTCGCCTACATGCACGCAGAAGGTTTCGCCGGTGGCGAGTTGAAGCATGGACCGATTGCGTTGATCGAAGAGGGCACTCCGGTTATTGCGATTCTTCCGCCAGTCGGAAGTGAGATTCGCGAGAAGATGGCGAGCAATATTCAAGAGGTGAAGGCGCGTGGAGCGCACGTGATCCTTGTCGCTGACACAGCAAGTGATATCCCTGCAACGGACTATGCGATCCGTGTGCCGGCGACGCTCGAGTTGTTGCAGCCCATCGTCTCGATAGTGCCGTTGCAGGTATTCGCATACGAGATGGCCTTGGTTCGCGGAAATGATGTCGATCAGCCGCGAAATCTCGCTAAATCCGTCACCGTGGAGTAGCGATGTCACTGGAACAACTTCCCTCGCGTCGTCGCGCCGAGATGATCCATGCGATCAAGCTTTCGGCACTCCTCTTCGTTGGTTATGTAGCAGTGACGCTCTCAGTCGTACTCGATACGCCATTTCGAACCTTCGATCAATGGGTGCACCGGATCGATATGCCTAATTTCCCATGGATCATCGAATTCTTGATCCGCAGGATCGATAACTTGGGGCTTCGCGGACTCACTGCTCCGATACTCATCATCGTCGCGATCGTGATCGGGCGGAGATTTCAATCGTGGCGACCGCTCAATCTCTCCATCCTTGCGATTCTCCTGTTGAACCTGGTCGTCGGAGCATCGAAGATCGGATTCGGTCGCACCAAACCACGGCTCAAGATCGATGAACTCTTCGCCGATGGGATGAGTTATCCATCGGGCCATTCTTCGAATGCCTTACTTACCTGGGGATTGCTCGCCTACCTCGTCTATCGCTACACACATCGCGAACCATTCGAAGGATTGAAGCTGACCTGGGGAGTTGCGATCATCTCGCTCAGCGTCTGCGCTGCATCGATCTTGCGCGATACACATTGGGTCTCGGATCTCCTGGGCGGACTCTTCGTCGGTGGAGCGCTCTTGGTCTTCGTGATCGCAATCGATCGGGCGTGGCCTTCGACGAAGCAGCCTTCTTAGGTAAGTGAAACCAGATGGCTGAAATGAGAGTTACCGAAACCAGTATGCGAGCCTTCGCCGAAGTCGATCTCGAGGCGTTGCGAGCGAATGTTGCTTACCTGCGTGAGAAGGCAGGGAGTGCGCGATTACTCGCAGTCGTGAAGGCGGACGCATATGGACATGGGCTGATTCCATGTGCGAAAGCGGCTCTCGAAGGTGGCGCGCAATGGCTCGGAGTCGCACTCCTCGAAGAGGCGCTTGCGATCCGCGCGGCCGGGATAAAGGCGCGAACGCTTGCCTGGATGACACCGCTCGGAAGTGACTTCGACTCTGCGATCCGCGAGGACATCGACCTCTCTATCCCATCGCGCGAGCACTTGAAGGCGGTGATCGCATCGGGGCGAAAGGTGGGAGTTCGTCCTCGCGTCCATCTTGAGATCGATACTGGGATGTCACGCGGTGGCGTTCTCTCAGAGTCCGATGACTTTCGCGTGTTGATTGCTGAGACCGTCGATGCGGTCAAGCGTGATCTTGTTGAGGTAGTTGGCGCTTGGTCGCACTTTGCGCGCGCCGATGAACCAGAGGAAGAGATGAATGCCGAGCAGATCGCACGATTCGATCGATCGCTCGATGAGATCTTTGCCTCCGGACTCTCGATTCCGATGCACCACATTGCGAACTCAGCGGCGACGTTGAGTGATAGAAACAATTCACGTGCAAGATATTCGATGATGCGCGGTGGTATCGCGATCTATGGACTCAGTCCCGATGTGATGACCATGGGGGATTCCGCTGCTTTGGGATTGCGTCGGGTGATGACGCTGAAGGCACAATTGCAATTGGTGAAGGATGTTCCGGCAGGATCTAGCGTCGGTTACGGTGCGAGTGCGATCGTCGAGCGAGATACCAAACTCGGAGTCGTTGCGATGGGCTATGCAGACGGCATCCCGCGAAACGCCAATAGCTCTGCAGGAGTTTTCGTGATCGATGGTGAAGGTGGTCACAGGGCTCCTATCATCGGTCGGGTCTCAATGGATCAATTTGTCGTCGATTTAGGTAAGGATTCACGCGCTAAAACTGGGGATTTGGTGATTGTCTTCGGCGATGGTGCTACGGGTGAGTACACGGCTGATGATTGGGCTCACGCCTCGGGGACGA
>CAYORK010000054.1:0-2108 GCA_964406345.1 uncultured Actinomycetes bacterium
ACTGGAGCGTTTCGTGTGATTGTGTCTCACTCCATCCCTCGTCTCTTACTCACTTTCATCTTTGAGGGGGTGCCAGATGGCGATCTCAGCAACGAAAAGAGTCTTTTTAGCGCGCTTTGCAGGTACAGCGGTCTTCGAGCCCAATGGTGATCGAGTTGGAAAGATCCGAGATGTCGTCGCACTCCTGCAAACCGGGAATCAATCACCCCGCGTAGTTGGCATCGTCGTCGAGGTTCCTCCCAAGCGAAGGATCTTCATACCGATCACGAGGATCAGCTCGATTGACCTTGGTGTCGTCGTCATCACCGGACAACTCAATATCCGGCGCTTCGAACCACGGACCAATGAGGTCCAGGTGCTCGCAGAATTACTCGACAAGACCGTACAGCATCATCATGCCCTACACCTCGTCGACGATGTCGCGATGGAGTCCGACGGCAAAGGTGACTGGTATATAAGTCAACTGCATATCTCTCCAAAGTCTCGAGTGCGGAAGTTGCGCTCGCACGGCAAGACTGTCGGTTGGAGCGAGGTAACAGGACTTACCGAGATCGAAGAGAGTCAAGGTGTTGCGCGATTACTCGCCACGATCGCGACGATGCGCTCGGCTGACCTCGCTGGCATGTTGATCGACCTGACACCGAAGCGGAGACTAGAACTCGTCAAAGCTCTCGACGATGGCAGAGTGGCGGAAGTCCTTGAGGAGATGGACGAGTCTCTTCGCGTCGAGATCTTGGCTCAGATCGAGAGCGAACGCGCGGCCGATGTCTTGGGTGAAATGGAGGCAGATGATGCTGCTGACTTACTCCGTGACCTCGGAGCTGATCGCGCGAATGCTCTCTTGGAACTGATGGATCCAGCGGAAGCAGACGACGTGAGAAGGTTGATGAGTTATGAGGACTACTCGGCGGGCGGCATGATGTCAACGGAGCCCGTGGTCCTTGGTGCCGATGCGACTGTTGCAGATGCTCTCGCTGCCATCCGCCGGTCGGAACTGCCACCATCACTCGCCTCATCGGTCTATGTGGTGCGACCCCCTTTGGAGACCCCTACCGGACGCTTCATTGGGACAGTCCACTTGCAACGATTGCTTCGCGATCGACCTAGCTCCCTGCTAGGCGAACTGATAGATACTGAGATCACGCCAATCGGACCAGAGTGGCAACTCAATGACATCGCTTCCTATCTTGCCAACTACAACCTCTTATCTGTCCCAATCGTCGATGATAATCAGCGGCTCATAGGAGCAGTTGCAATCGATGATCTTCTCGATCATCTGCTTCCGCCGGATTGGCGCAAAAAGGCTTCAGAGATGTTGGAGGTTCCTCATGTCTAAGGCGGCTAAGGTGACGAAGGTGCACGGTAAAGAGAGTGTCTCCCTTGAGACTCCCTTTATCCCACGGCGAGGGCTTCGACCTTCATACGACGCGGAGCGATTCGGCGAGCTGGCGGAGCGATTCGCCCGCTTCATTGGGACAGCAAGATTCATCGTCTACATGACTGCATTCGTCCTCACTTGGGTCGGATGGAATCTCTTCGCTCCTTCATCGCTTCGAAATGATGAGTACCCATTCATATTCTTGACACTCTTGCTCTCACTCCAAGCCTCATACGCCGCACCATTGATCTTGCTAGCGCAGAATCGCCAGGCAGATCGGGATCGCGTCGCTTTCCAAGAGGACCGGGTCCGTGACGAGCGCACCCAAGCCGATGCAGAGTTCCTCACACGGGAGATCGCTTCATTGCGGGCGCAAGTACAACAGGTCGCTACCAAGGACTTCGTCCGTGGGGAGATGCAAGAACTGCTAGAGGAACTCCTCGATCAAATCAAGAAAAATGAACGATCAAGTAAGGATGCCTAGACGCTTCCCAACGAGTGAGTCGCTGCGTTGCGCAAGAAGTGCAGCAAGCGCCGCGAAAGCTTGTGCAGCGCTCGACTCTGGCGAGGTGATGACGATCGGTTTGCCCTCATCACCACCGGAGCGAAGTTCGATATCGAACGGGATCCGGGCGATCAGTGGGACATCCGCGCCAACGAGATCCGAGAGCCGCTTGGCACTCTCTTCCCCACCACCACGACCGAAGAGATCGATAGCCTCCCCGCAATG
>CAYORK010000055.1:0-2085 GCA_964406345.1 uncultured Actinomycetes bacterium
CCGTGATCACCAAGAATGAGGTGAGGGCGGCCTGCCAGGCGAGTCGTCTTTGCTGACGGATCGTCTTATCTGAAACCAATGAAAGGAAGAGTGGCGTCGCACCTGGCGGATCCATAATCACGATCAAAGTGACGAGAGCCTGCACACCGAAGGTCAGGTCGATCCAACTGATCTCGTTCATCGAAGCGCTCAACCTCCTACAGGAGCGAAACCAGTCGCACGGGCGACGATCCGCTCGAATTGCGCCATGTCAGTGGTGTTCTCAGCAAGGCGATTCTCTTTTCCGTCGCCATGGTAGTCGCTGCCGCCAGAGACGATCAGGCCAAAACGACGCGTCATCTCGCGGAGTGAATCTCGTTCACCCTCGTTGTGATCTCGATGTTCGATCTCGATTCCATCAAGACCCGCTTCGACAAGACTCTCGAGATATTCCGGCGAGATGATCCGACCGCGAAGGGATGCGAAGGGGTGCGCGATAATCGCGACTCCTCCTGCTTCCTTGATCAAGCGAATCGCCTCTTCCGGTGTAGGCGAGGCATCTGGGATGTAGAACTTCGAACGATTGTGGAGAAACTTGTCGAATGCCTCGCTTCGATCCTTGACGATGCCGCGTTTGACCATCGCATCGGCAAGATGTGGACGGCCTAGCGTCGCGCCCTCGCGAAGTTGTTCATAGACATCCGCGATGGTGATCTCCATTCCGGCCTCTTGGAGTCGCCCCACGATTCGCTCCATACGGGTGACACGGTTGACCCGTGTTTGATCCATCGCAGCTCGAAGTGCGGAGTTCTCGGGATCGAAGAGAAGACCGAGCATGTGAACGCTCAACGCCTCTTTGGTTTGGCAAGAGACCTCAGCACCCAGGATCAGTGAGATCGAACTGTCCCGATGAGCAAGGGCATCGTCCCAGCCAGCAATCGAGTCATGATCGGTGAGAGCAAGATGTGTGATCCCTGCTTCGATTGCATGACCGACCAACTCCCCTGGTCGATCAGTGCCATCACTCTCATTCGAGTGTGTATGGAGATCGATCTTGATGGTCATCTCTCTACCCTAACGAGATTCTCGACGGGTAACAAAGAATGCACATCCGAAGAGCAAGATGATGATCCCTGGAATTGTTCCGGCTGGTGGGATCTGATCGATCCACCACCAAGCAAAGAGCGCACCGATTGGCACTTCGAAGAAGACGATCAGCGAGACAACGGTTGGGGATACTCGCTTGAGTGAGAAGTTGAACATGGTGTGGCCGAGGATCTGCGAACCCAGAATGAGCGCAATCAAGAGAAGCCATTCGCGCTCCGGATAGGCGATCAACGGATCTCCCATGATCAGCAAGAGAGGCAATGCAGTCGCCGCGCAGGTCGCATAACAGACGGTGGTGTAGGTCGATGTTTGGATCGTTCGTTGCGCCTTCGCTCCGATCAAGACGTAGAGCGCAGAGAGTGCAGCACATGCGATGGCAGCAAGGTCGCCTAAGAATGCACGCCATGAGATCGTGAGATCGACTCCAGTGATGATGAGTACGCCGATGAAGGAGATCCCCATCCCGAGCCACGCCTTGACGGGGATATGCCCACCGAGGAAACGGATATAGACGGCTGCGAATATCGGTTGTAACGCCGTCAGGGCTACGCCCGCGGCGACACTGGTGTAACGCATCGCAATGAAGAAACCGATGAAGTGGAGTGCGAGGAAGAATCCTGCAAGCGCCGACCAGGCGATTGCACGTCGCTCAGCATCACTCTTGAATTGCTTAGCCCGAAGCGCAAAGGGTGCCATCAGGATCGCACCGCCGAGATTGCGCCAGAAGATGAGCGCCAGGATCGGCATCGCACTGAGGGCTATCAAGGGGCCGGACATCCCGATACCGATGATCCCACCGAGTAAGAGTGGGATGTCACGTCCAGTCGGAAGTGCGGTGTGACTCTGTTCCCTAAAGCCTTGGCTCACAACTTCTCATCTCACTCACGAATCTCTCTACCGACCGAATCCTAAGTGGCACGAGTTCTTCGATGGGTAGACTTCGGACTGGAGCGTTTCGTGTGATTGTGTCTCACTCCATCCCTCGTCTCTTACTCACTT
>CAYORK010000056.1:0-1923 GCA_964406345.1 uncultured Actinomycetes bacterium
GCAGACTCACCTGCACATGTGCCGATCCAACGGATGCCGAACGTCTCGCTCCAGCCGGATCCGAAGGGCCCTGATCTCGACGGACTGATCGCAGGAGTCGAAAACGGGATCCTGGTCAAGGGTGACAAGTCGTGGTCGATCGACATGCAACGCTACAACTTCCAATTCACCGGACAGCAATTCCATCGAATCAAGAACGGCAAGATCGTCGGACAGCTCAAGGATGTCGCATATCAATCCAAGACCACTGATTTCTGGAATTCGATGTCGGTCGTCGGCGGTCCATCGACCTATGTCCTTGGTGGAGCGTTCAACTGCGGCAAGGGCCAACCCGGCCAAGTCGCTGCGGTGAGCCATGGCTGCCCAGCAGCACTCTTCGAGAAAGTGAACATCCTCAACACGGTTGCGGAGGCAGGAAAGTGATCTCAGCACAGGAACTGATCGAACGTATAACAGCATCGGCACCATTCAATGACTGTGTCGTCATCGTCACCGACTCCACTCAGGCCAACCTGCGTTGGGCCAATAGCACTCTTACGACCAATGGTGTGATCGCGAACCGATCGGTCACGGTCATCGCCTTCATGGAGATGGACGGCGGTATGGCTGCAGGATCAGTCACCCGCACCGATGTCGAACTCCACGAAATTGAGTCAGTGATCAAGGAAGCAGGAGAAGCCGCACGCTCTGCCGGTAAGGCAGAGGATTTCGCACCACTTGCGACGAATGTCTCTCGAGGTCCATGGAGCGATTCACATCATGCAACCGGTCCCGAGGTCTTCAGCTCAATCGCACCTGATCTCGGTCAGATGTTCGCAGCTTCGGTCAAAGATGGTATCGAGCTCTTCGGTTATGCCGAGCACACTCACAAGACGACATGGCTCGGATCGAAGGGCGGACTGCGCCTCCGCTTCGACCAACCAGCAGGTCGCGTCGAGATGACTGGAAAGTCTCATCAGCGTTCTCGCTCCACTTGGCATGGTGTTGCAACGCGTGACTTCAAGGATGTCTCCATTCCAAAGGTCGACGAGCAGATCCGCAAACGACTTGAGTGGCAAGGAAAGAAGATCGCGTTGCCGGCAGGACGGTATGACACTCTTTTCCCATCAGGTTCGATCAGTGACCTCGTCACTTACATGCTCTGGACCGCTTCAGGACGTGATGCGCATGAAGGTCGCTCCCCCTTCTCGAAGCCGGGCGGTGGCACTCGAATCGGCGAGAAGTTCTCCAATCAGAGTTCACATCTCTTCTCTGACCCGTCGTACAAGGGTCTCGAGTCGATCGACTTCACGGTCGCAGGTGCATCAAGTGAGTTCACCTCCGTCTTTGATAACGGCCAGCAGATCGGAAAGACCGAGTGGATCTCAAGCGGAACCTTGAAGAACCTCGTCACCACTCGCGCAGCATCAGCGATGACGTCACTTCCACATGCACCGATGGGCGATAACTTGATCCTCTCCGTCGATGGTGGCAGTGGTTCCTTCGAAGACCTTGCAAAGTCGATGGATCGAGGGCTCCTCATAACCACGCTCTGGTACATCCGCATGGTCGATCCGCAGACACTTCTCCTCACTGGTCTCACTCGAGATGGCATCTATCTCGTCGAAGGTGGTGAGGTACAGGGCGCGGTCAACAACTTCCGCTGGAACGATTCGCCGCTCAACATCCTCAACAACATCGTCAAGGCAGGAGCCACTGAGATCACTCAGCCTCGCGAGTGGGCTGACTATGTCGATCGAGTTGCGATGCCGCCGATGATCATCAAGGACTTCAACATGTCCACCGTCAGCGAGGCGAACTAATCAGTTAGCGGAGATGTCCTCGCTCATTTGCGCTACGTAGCGCGATGAGGCCATCCGATGGCCAGATCGATACGGTGGTAATCGAGCACGGCGTGATGTCGACATTGAAGATTGACTCTGG
>CAYORK010000057.1:0-1794 GCA_964406345.1 uncultured Actinomycetes bacterium
GGGGCTAGAGCGAGGTCAGATACCAGTTCCACTGCCAGGTGGCTCCCCGGCGGATAGTCAGCTCTTTGAACTCTGGGAAAGTGAAGATCAAGATCGCCGTGTCGCCTGGCACCACGGTCACGGGTCTCGTCACCGATGAGAGCGGGTTGTAGTCGATGAAGACCGAGATTGATGGTGCGATCGTGACGATGTCATTGGTCTGATTCATGAGTGAGAGGACCCATTGGGTCGGACAAAGATTCTCGCCGCATCGCTCCCACGAGACCTTGAGGCCTAGGGCGGTGAGACCTCCCAAGGTGTCACCGATTCCTGCAGCTTTGCTGATTGCCGCATAGTCACCGACGCTCTGCGCCCAGGTGATCGGATAATCCGAACGCAATCCCATCACCTCTTCGCGATCGATCGCATTCTCATCGGTAGAGCCCGTGGCTCCACTGTCAATGGAGATGTCACCACTTGTCATCTCTGAGGTTGATTCGCGGGTCATGTATGCATAACCACCGAGAGAGACACCAAGGAGCGAAAAGAGAGTGATGAAGGTGAGGAGAGCTCGACGAATCCTTCGTCGTCTCACACGCTGAAAGACCATTGTGGTGAGATCGCGATTCTCAAGGACGCCAAGGGCCATCCACTGTAGCTCTCGCTTGATCAGAGGATCAACATCGCTCATCTACTCCACCACCTCTCCTAAGACTATGCCACCGATCTCATCACTCGAACTCGTCGAGGATCGCTGCGGTGATGGCAGTGACTTCTTCAACGACTTCTCTAACTCTGGGACGAGATCAATATAGGCCGCAACGGCCGCCTTACCGCGAGCGAGATGCGAAGCGACCGTGCCTAACGGAATCTCAAGAATCTCTGAAACTTCGCGAAGTACAAGACCATGTTCATAGACAAGTACGAGAACAGCACGTTGCTGTGCACTGAGGGATTTGAGTGCCGCTTGGACCAGAAGTCGTTGTGTGACATCGTCCGATTGATCCGCGATCTCTCGTATGTTCTCAGCGAGTTCCCACGAGGTCTCGTTCTCCTCGCGCTTTCGAAGCCACTTCCTGCGCATATCTGCATGCTTACTCACCATAACGCGCATCACATAGGCCTCGGGATTGGAGTGCTTCTTCACTTTCGCCCATCTCATACAGACATCGGCGAGCGCCTCTTGAAGGACATCCTCTGCATTCTGGGTGTCGAAGCAGATCACCTTCGCAGCACGGAGTAGGGCCCCTTGACGTTCTTGGAGCCAGGTCGCGAACTCGACCTGATCACTTCGCTTCATCAAAGCGAAGGTTAGCGATAAGCCCGCTAGTTGAGGTAGTCCTCGCGCTTCGACCACATGATCAAGACCCAAAGCGAGCAAACCAGTGTCATCAAAAGTGCTGGGAAATAGACCACTTTGTCCATCAGGATCCCGATTGGTGGGCTCCCTGGATAGATACCCCTTAGAGAGATGAGCGAGAAGGTGAGCGCGGCGCTCCACGTCAGCGAGGAGAGCGTCGGAGGTCGCTTATGCATCGCGACCATATAGGTCATGGTTCCGACAGAGACAAGCGCAGAGAGCATCAAGATCATGATGATGAAGGCAAGGACCTTCGTCGAATCCGAACGTTGGACCGTAAAGACTGAGGAGGAGAGTCCCTGCTCCAATTCCTCGACGATATCTTCGATGTCCTTCTTCGACTCAGTGATGACACGGTTGGAGTCGGTCCAAAGGACGTGATCCATTCGAACGTCATAAGTGTCGATTTGCTTCGTATAGTCCTGCGGGAAGATCGTCAGGTCGTAGGTATCGCC
>CAYORK010000058.1:0-1738 GCA_964406345.1 uncultured Actinomycetes bacterium
GTTGGTCCTTGTGGTCCAACTTCTCCGCGTTCTCCTTGCGCTCCGGTTGGTCCGGGTGCACCCGATACACCTGGTATTCCTTGTAAACCTTGTGATCCGACTGGTCCTTGTGGACCAACTTCTCCGCGTTCTCCTTGCGCTCCAGTCGCACCTCGCCGACCAGTTGGTCCGACAGGTCCGATCTCACCTGGTTCGCCTCTCTCACCAGACTCCCCTTGTGGTCCAGCTGGGCCAATGCGATCAAAAGAATCCGCATCACTCTTCTCTTCTTCAAAGAAGCTGACTATCTGATCAGGTAACCACGCGGTCTTTCCCAGCGCGACCGATGTCAAGACGGAGAAGAGCGTTACAGAGAAGAGAAGTGTCGAAGAGAGTAAGGCGATTCTCAGAGCACGCGAGAGCACCTCGTGATTCTCCCTCTTGAAAGACACATGACAATCACAACAACCACACGACTTCCAAGACATTGGCACATTGGTCTCTTTCGGGAAATAGACTCGTGGTGCGACTTCATTCGTCAACGTCGTATCAACCTAAGTTTGAGGAGAATATGTGAATCAGGATCGTCATGATGCAGAGGTCGTCGCTGCTCATCGCTTTCATATGCGTGGCACCTCGATCATGATCTTCGTGATCTATCTCTTCATGATCTTGACCTACAACGACTTCTTCCTCTTCAATCCCTCATCAGGCGACAGCCTCGCAAGGGACATCTCGCTATGGATCTGTTTCGCTGGATGGGTCAGCGCGACATTCCTTTCTCCACTATCTATCTGGGCGATCGCCAACGGGAACGTGATCGCACTGCGCCTCATGCCCTATTTCGTGCTGCTCTGGCCGCTATCGATCATCATCGCCCAGAGCACGGTCTATGCCGAGACCGGAGTCGCCTACATCGATTACCTCTTCAACTATCCGGTCTTCGTCATCACCGACATCGCGCTACCGATATTCCTCATGGTCAAGTGGAACAACGTGCGGCGGGCCATGCTGAGTGCCGGATACGGGCTCTTCTGAAAACCTTGCCCTCGCCTTCTTCTCGCTTTCTTCTCGCGCATTCGTTGATCCTCGCGTAGGCTCCAAATATGACTCATCCCGTCGATGCTGACTTCCTTGCCCTCCCCCTCACACCCGTAAGCGACGCCGCCATCCAGAGTGGCAAGTCCGCCGGTGCTTCCCATGTCGATGTACGTATCGAGCGCGTTCGTACCGGCTTGCTCAATCTCCGCGATGGAAAACCTGAGACTCAGACTGATGACACCACATCCGGAGTCGGCGTCCGAGTGATCGTCAATGGAACGTGGGGTTTCGCATCCTCACCAGAGATCTCGGTAGAGAAGGCTCGTGAGTTGGCACTCACTGCAGTGGCGATGGCGAAGACGTCGGCGCCGCTTTCGACAGAGACAGTCTCACTCGCCGCAGAGCCGACATATGCGAATAGGAGCTGGGTCTCCTCCTATGAGATCGATCCCTTCACCGTCTCTGATGGCGAGAAGATCGAACGTCTCGGTGACCTCTCGCGAAGACTTCTCGCTCATAGCGCGGTCAACCACGCCTCTGCGATGTGTATGTATGTGAAGGAACAGAAGCACTACGCCGACATCCACGGAACATCGACGACTCAACAACGAGTCCGGCTTCAGACTCAGATCGAGGCGATCTCGGTTGGTTCACACGGTTTCGAATCGATGCGCACCTTGGCGCAACCCGCCGGCTATGGCTGGGAGTGGATGGGCAA